>CAWBBO010000011.1:0-245336 GCA_963787085.1 uncultured Gaiellaceae bacterium
CCCGCGAATCCAGGAGCGAACGCATGGCGACTGTCGAGACGGACCCCGCGCTCGGCGCAAAGATCAGCGCCGCTGCGAAGCAGCATGTTCTCTACTCGTGGTCGGTGCAGAACGCGATCAACCCGATCGCCGTCGCCGGCGCCGAGGGACGCTACTTCTGGGACTACGACGGCAAGCGCTACCTCGACTTCGCATCCCAGCTCGTCAACCTCTCGCTCGGGCACCAGCATCCGAGGATGATCGAGGCGATCAAGGAGCAGGCGGACAAGCTCTGCACGATCGGGCCCCCGATGGCGACCGAGTCGCGGTCGCGCCTCGGCGAGCTGCTGGCCGAGGTGACGCCCGGAGACCTCTCGATGTCCTTCTTCACGAACGGCGGCGCCGAGGCGAACGAGAACGCGGTCAAGCTCGCGCGCTGGTACACCGGACGCCACAAGATCGTCGCCCGCTACCGCTCCTACCACGGCGCCACCAACGCGGCCGTCACGCTCACCGGCGACCCGCGCCGCTGGCCGGTCGAGCCGGCCATGCCGGGCGTCGTCCGCATGTTCGACCCGTATCCGTACCGGTGCTCGGCCGGGCACCCGGACCCGTGCCCGGTCTGCACGGGCGCTCCTCACCTCGAGGAGATCCTCCAGTACGAGGGCGCGCACACGGTGGCTGCGGTGATCCTCGAGACGGTGACGGGGACGAACGGCATCCTGCCGCCCCCGCCCGGCTACCTGCAGTCGATCCGCGAGGTCTGCGACCGGCACGGCATCGTGCTGATCTGCGACGAGGTGATGGCCGGCTTCGGCCGCACCGGCAAGTGGTTCGCCGTCGACAACTGGGACGTCGTGCCCGACATCCTCACCGTGGCCAAGGGGATCAACTCGGGCTACGTGCCGCTCGGGGCGATGATCATCCGCGAGCCGATCGCTGCCTGGGTGCGGGACAAGTTCTTCGCCGGCGGGCTCACCTACTCCGGGCATCCGCTCGCCTGCGCATCGGCTGTCGCATCGATCGAGATCTTCAAGGACGAGGGCGTGGTCGAGAACGCCGCCGCGATGGGCGACTGGTTCGCACCCACGCTCGACGCGCTTGCCGAGAAGCATCCGTCGGTCGGAGAGGTGCGCGGGCTCGGCTGCTTCTTCGGCCTCGAGCTCGTGAAGAGCCGGTCGACGCGCGAGCCGCTCGTCCCCTTCAACGGCAGCGGCGAGGCCGCGGCGCCCGTCGCGCGACTCGCCAAGGCGGCGCTCGAGCGCGGGCTCTACCTGATGACGCACTGGAACGTGCTCATGGTGTGCCCACCGCTCACGATCACGCGCGCAGAGGCGGAGGAGGGCGTCGGCATCCTCGACGACGTGCTCGCGATCGCGGACGAGTACTACCTCGACTGACCGTCCCCAGAGCGGGGCGCGTCCGGTCAGCCGCCGGCGAGGAACGCCGTCACGATCTCGGCCGTCTGCTCGAGCGCGTCCCACAGCAGCGTGTGCCCGCCCTCCACGACGACGACCTCGAGAAGATCGCCGGCAGCGGCGCGGTGGGCGTCGATGAGGTGGTCGTACGGGAGGTAGGAGCTGCTGCCGAGCACGAGCAGGGTGGGGGCTGTCACGCGTGTGAACGGCGGCGGCGCCCCCGCCATCTCGCCGTACGCGGCGATGACGGAGGCCTGTGAGTAGCGGTAGCGCCAGCGCCCGTCCTCGGAGGGCACGAGGTGCTCGCGGAGCTCCTCCTCCACGAGCTCGCGGGGTGCCGACGACAGCGCGCTCTCTGCGTACCGCCGGTCGACCGCCTCCTCGAACGAGGCGTACGACCGGTCCTGGCGGCTCCCCTCGGCGACGTGCAGCGCGATCGTAGGGTCGAGGTAGATGGCCGGGTCGAGGAGCACGAGCCTCTCCACGAGGTCGGGCCTGCGGGCGGCGAGCTCGAACGCGAGGCGCCCGCCGTACGAGTGCCCGATCCACGCGGCCGGCTCGTGCCCGACGCTCGCGAGCACCGCGTCGAGCTGCGCCTCGATGCTCCAGGGCGGCTCGTACGGCGAGGCGCCGTGCCCGATCAGGTCGGGTGCGAGCACGTGGTGGTTGTCGGCCAGCCATCCCTCGGCGAGCCTCCGCGCGTGCCCACCGTGACCGGTGACGCCGTGGAGGTAGACGACGCGGGTGGCCTCGGCGTCCCCCCAGGCCTCCACGTGCAGCGTCCTCATGCCCCCGGCCGCCGATTCGCCGCGGCGAGCCGAGCGGCCACCGGCTGTCTCACCGCCGGTCGAGCGCGTGCAGCGACTCGGGCACCACCTCGGTGCGCCGGGTGTCGGGCTGCTTCACGAGCGACCAGATGACGATGCCGTCCTTGTCGATCAGGAACGTGCCGCGAACCGGCGCGCCCGTCTCCTCGTCGAAGACGCCGTACGCCTTCGCGGCGGCGCCGTGCGGCCAGAAGTCCGAGGCGAACGTGTAGGTCGCGCCAAGCTGCTCCTTCCAGGCCTGGCGGGACGCCGACGGGTCGCAGGAGACGAGCACGACGTCGGTGCCGGCGTCGTCGAACGACTGCAGGTTCTCCTGCAGGTCGGCGGCCTCCTCGCCGCAGAGCGGGGTGAACGCGAACGGGTGGAAGACGAGGAGGACGTTCCGCTTGCCCCGGAAGTCGGACAGCCGTATGCGCGGGCGACCGTACGCTTCCTCCAGGTCGAACTCGGGCGCCTGCTCACCTGTCTCGATCGCCATCCACCGCCTCCGCTCCGTGTCCCGAGGGACGATAGTAGGTCCGGCCGCGCAGCTCCTCCGGAAGGTGGTCGAGCTCGAACCCGGCCGGGTCGTCGTGTGGATAGACGTACCCCTCGCCGTGGCCGCGGTCACGCGCGCCGCGATAGTGCGTGTCGCGCAGCGCCGCCGGCGGCGCCAGGTTGCCACGCTCCCGCACGTCCGCCCGCGCCTGCCAGATCGCCGTCGCAGACGCGTTCGACTTCGGGGCGCGAGCGAGATAGACGGTCGCCTGGGCGAGGTTGAGCTGCGCCTCCGGGAGCCCGACGTGCTCGACCGCGCTCGCGGCCGCCACCGCGATCACGAGGGCCTGCGGGTCGGCGTTGCCGATGTCCTCGGAGGCGAGGATGACGAGGCGACGTGCGATGAAGCGGGCGTCCTCGCCGCCCTCGAGCATGGCCGCCAGATAGTAGACGGCTGCGTCGACGTCTCCCCCGCGCACCGACTTGATCAACGCCGACGCGAAGTCGTAATGCTGGTCGGAGGCACGGTCGTAGCGGAGCGGCCGCTTGCGTGCGGCGTCGAGGACGTGGCGCTCCTCGAGCGGCACACCTTCCGTGCGGGCTGTCTCCCAGGCGAGCTCGAGCGTCCCCAGGGCGCTGCGGGCGTCCCCGCCGGCGCGGCGGACGATCGCCTGGACGACGTCGGCCGTCACGTCGACATCGAGACCCGCGGCGCCGCGTGCCACGACGGCGCCGAGCTCCTCGTCCGAGAGCGACTCGAGCTCGTAGACGGCGCAGCGCGAGAGCAGCGCCGAGTTCACCTCGAAATACGGGTTCTCGGTCGTCGCGCCGATCAGGGTCACGAGCCCGCTCTCGACGGCGGGCAGAAGAGCGTCCTGTTGTGCCTTGTTGAAGCGGTGGATCTCGTCGAGGAAGAGGATCGTGCGCTGCCCCGAGCCGCCGAGCCGGTCACGGGCGCGCTGCAGCACGCCGCGGACGTCGTCGACGCGCGCGGAGACGGCGGACATCTCCTCGAACGCCGCGCCGGTCGTCTCGGCGACGATCCTGGCCAGCGTCGTCTTGCCGACGCCGGGCGGGCCGAACAGGATCATGGACGGAGGCCGGTCGTTCTCGATCGCGAGGCGGAGCGCGGAGCCGGCGCCGAGGACGTGCTGCTGGCCCACCAGCTCGTCGAGTGCCCGCGGCCGGACGCGTTGGGCGAGCGGCGCCGTCTCGTCCTGCCGGACATCGGCGGCGTCGGCGAAGAGATCGGACATCCATCGGAGTATGCTCTCCCGCATGCCGGGCGGCGCAGAAGAGACGTGGGAGCCACCCCTCAGCCAGCCGGTGCTGCCGGGCGAGGCCCGCAGCGACTACGAGCGCTACCTCAACACCGAGGAGCTGCTCGCGCTGCAGAAGGGGCCCGACGAGTGGGTGCATCGTGACGAGCTGCTGTTCCAGGTCGTGCACCAGTCGTCCGAGCTGTGGCTGAAGCTGGCCTGGAACGACGCGGCGGCCGCGGCCGCCCTGGTGGCAGGGGAGGACGTTCCGGGCGCACTCCGGTTGCTGCGCCGGGCAGGCCTGTGCCTGCGCTATGTCACCGCTCAACTCGACATGCTCGAGCAGATGTCGCCGTGGGAGTACCAGGAGATCCGCAAGGTGCTGGGCCACGGGTCCGGCTTCGACTCCCCCGGCGTGAAGGAGCTGCGCCCCGCGATGGCACGCCTGGGAGAGGCGTTCCACGCGGCGCGTGAGCGCGCGGGACTGACGCTCGTCGAGGTCTTCGTCCACGGGCGCGAGCACGAGAACCTGTACCAGCTGGCCGAGGCGCTGATCGAGCTGGACGAGTGGCTGCAGACCTGGCGGATCCGCCATTACCGCGTCGTTGCCCGCGTCATCGGCGAGCGTGTGATCGGCACCCAGGGCACGCCGGTCGAGGTGCTCGGCCGTCTCATCCACCGGGTCGAGTACCCGGAGCTGTGGGACGTGCGCAACGATCTGACAGCACTGTCGAAGGCCGCCACCACGTGAGCCTCCGCGAGGAGGCGACACGTCTCCTGCAGAGCCTCATTCGCGCGAACACGGTCAACCCGCCGGGAAACGAGACGGTGGCGGCAGAGCTCCTGCGCGGGTATCTCGCCGGGAGCGGCGTCTCCTGCGAGCTCGTCGGCCGCTCGCCCGAGCGCCTCAACCTCGTGGCGCGCCTGCCGGGCGGCGACGGCCCCAGCCTTGCTCTCATCTCCCACACGGACACGGTGCGTGCCGACGCGGAGGAGTGGTCGCGCGACCCGTGGTCGGGCGATCTCGTCGACGGGGAGATCTGGGGGCGTGGCGCGCTCGACATGAAGAGCCAGGCGGCGGCGAGCGCGGTCGCGGTCGCCTCGCTCGCCCGCGAAGGCTTCCTGCCCGCGGGCGACGTCGTCCTTGCGCTGACCGCGGACGAGGAGGTGAACGAGGACTACGGTCTCGCCTGGCTCGTGCGCGAGCACCCGGAGCTCGTCCACGCCGGCTACTCGCTCAACGAGGGCGGCGGCGAGCGCTGCGTCTTCGGAGGGCGCGTCTTCTACCTCTGTGCGGTGGCGGAGAAGATGAGCGCGCCCTTTCGCCTGCACGTGCGGGGGCGCAGCGGGCATGCGTCCACGCCCGCGATCGCCGACAACGCTCTCGTCAAAGCCGCCACCTATCTCGAAGCGCTCGGGCGCTACGAGCCTCCCACGCAGCTCATCCCCGAGGTGCGCCGCTTCCTCGAGGTCGTCCTCGGCGAGATGCCGCCGCTCGAGGAGGCCCTCACCCGCGCCCGGGAGCTGCACCCCCTGGCGGCAGAGCTCGTGCAGCCGTTGCTCTCGCTGACGCTCTCACCCACGATGATCGAGGCGTCGAGACAACGGAACGTGATCCCTGCGCAGTGCGTCGTCACCGTCGACTGCCGCCTCCTGCCCGGCATGACGCCGGAGGATGCCGATCCGCTCGTGCGCGCCGCCCTCGGACACGGCGACTACGAGCTCGAGTGGTACGAGCGGGACGGGGGCACCCGCTCGCCCATGGACACACCGCTCTGGAGCGTGCTCGAGCGGTGGGTGGGGGAGATCGAGCCGGGTGCGCGCCTCGCTCCCATCTCGTGCGCGGGCTTCACGGACTCGCACTGGCTGCGTCAGGCGTTCGGGACGATCGCCTACGGGTTCTTCCCGATGAAGGCGATGAGCGGCGAGCTCGCCTCGCGCCTCGTGCACTCCGCCGACGAGCGGATCGCCGTCGACGACCTCGAGCTCGGAGTCGAAGCGCTGCGAGCGGCGATCACGGGCCTTGGTACGTGATGCCCGCCCCGGCGCGCCTCACCGTCGTGCAGAACGAGCCGCAGGCCGAGCTCCTCTGCTCCTTCCTGCGCGAGCAGGGAATCCGTTGCGGGCACCGCATCACCGACGTCGGGGCCGGCGCCTGGGACGGCGTCCCGACCGGCGGCCCGCGCGAGGTGCTGGTCGACCCGGCCCAGCTCGAGGCCGCCCGTCACACGCTCGCCTCGGCCGAGCTCGGCGAGTTTTCGGCCTAGCGTTACGCCCGTTTCTCGGCGTGGCCGCCGAACTGCTTGCGCATGGCGGAGAGGGTGCGATTGGCGAAGTCGGCCTCGCCCTGCGAGGCGAAGCGTGCGTACACGGCCGCGGTGAGGACGTCGGCGGGTACCCCTTCCTCGATCGCCGCGATCGCCGTCCAGCGCCCCTCGCCCGAGTCGGAAACCCGCCCGGCGAAGCCCTCGAGCGTCGGCGACTCGTGCAGGGCGGCGGCGGTGAGGTCGAGCAGCCAGGAGGCGACCACGCTGCCCCGGCGCCAGAGCTCGGCGACGGCGGAGATGTCGAGCTCGTACGAGTAGAACTCGGGGTGCTCGAGCGGGGCGGTCTCCGCATCCCTCGCGCGCGGTCGCAGCCCGGCGTCGGCGTTGTGCAGGATGTTCAGGCCCTCGGCGAACGCGCCCATGATCCCGTACTCGATGCCGTTGTGGACCATCTTCACGAAGTGACCGGCCCCTGCCGGACCGCAGTGGAGGTAGCCGCGCTCCTCGGGTGCAGAGGCACCTGTGCGTCCCGGCGTGCGCCCGGCAGCTTCCTCGCCCGGGGCGAGCGAGGCGAAGACCGGCTCGAGCTCTGCAAACGCGTCCTCCGGGCCTCCGATCATGAGGCAGAACCCCCGCTCGAGCCCGAACACGCCGCCGCTCGTGCCCACGTCGACGTGGCGCACCCCCGCCTCGCCGAGTGCCCGAGCCCGGCGGATGTCGTCGCGGTAGTACGTGTTGCCGCCGTCGATCACGGTGTCGCCGGCGGCAAGGCGCCGGCCCAGCTCCACCACCGTCGCTTCGGTGATCTCGCCCGCCGGCAGCATCACCCACACGTGGCGGGGAGCGGCGAGCTTCGCGACGAGGTCGTCGAGCGAGCTCGCACCGGTTGCCCCTTCGGCGACGAGCACCTCGACTGCGGCCGGGTCGATGTCGTAGACCACGCAGTCGTGCCCGGCTCGGTGCAGGCGACGCACGATGTTCGCTCCCATACGGCCCAGGCCGACCATCCCCAGCTGCATGAGTCGAGCCTATACGCTCGGTGAGGCCACGAATCCGCGGCGAGAGGAGCCGATGTCGACGCCCGTGACGATGCGAAGCGACGGGCCCGCCTGGCGGGCGCTCGTCGCGCACGCCGGCGCGATGGCGGACGTCCACCTGCGCGATCTCTTCGCCGCCGACCCGACCAGGGGAGAGCGGCTCGTCGCCGAGGGCGCGGGCCTGTACCTGGACTACTCGAAGCAGCGGGTCACGGACGAGACGCTCGGGCTCCTCTCTGCTCTCGCCGACGAGGTCGGCCTCGCCGCGCGCACCGAGGCGATGTTCCGGGGCGAGCGGATCAACGTCACGGAGAATCGGCCGGCGCTCCACGTCGCGCTCCGCCTTCCCCGTGAAGCGTCGCTCGTCGTCAACGGTGTCGACGTCGTCCGCGAGGTGCACGACGTGCTCGACCGGATGGCGGCGTTCGCCGACGGCGTCCGCGACGGCTCCTGGCAGGGACACACGGGCAAGCCGATCCGGAACGTGGTCAACATCGGCATCGGCGGCTCCGATCTCGGCCCTGCCATGGCACACCGGGCCCTGCGGGCCTTCAGCCGCCGCGACCTCTGCTTCCGGTTCGTGTCGAACGTCGACGGCACCGACTTCGTGGAGTCCACGCGCGACCTCGACCCTGCCGAGACGCTGTTCGTCGTCGCCTCGAAGACCTTCACCACACAGGAGACGATGACGAACGCGCGCACCGCCCGCGAGTGGCTCCTCGCCGGGCTCGGCGAAGACGATGCCGCAGTCGCCCGCCACTTCGTCGCCGTCTCGACCAACCTCGACGAGGTGGCCGCGTTCGGGATCGACCCCGCCAACGCCTTCGGCTTCTGGGACTGGGTCGGCGGCCGCTACTCGATGTCGTCGGCGATCGGCCTCTCCACCATGGTGGCGATCGGGCCGGGCCGCTTCGGCGAGCTGCTCGACGGCCTGCACGCGATCGACGAGCACTTCCGCGCCACGCCCGTCGCCGCGAACGTGCCTGCGCTGCTCGGAATGCTCTCCGTCTGGAACACGACCTTCCTCGAGGCCGCCAGCGTCGCCGTGCTGCCCTACGACCAGTATCTCGAGCGGTTCCCCGCCTACCTCCAGCAGCTGGCGATGGAGTCCAACGGAAAATCGGTCACCATGGCCGGACGCCGGGTCGCGTACGAGACAGCGCCCGTGCTCTGGGGCGAGCCGGGCACGAACGGGCAGCACAGCTTCTATCAGCTTCTGCACCAGGGCACGCGGGCGGTTCCGTGCGACCTGATCGCGTTCGCACGATCTCTCAACCCCGTCGGCCAGCACCAGGATCTCCTCGTCGCGAACGTGCTGGCCCAGGCGCAGGCGCTCGCGTTCGGCAAGACCGCCGGCGAGGCGCGCGCCGAAGGCATCGACGAGGCCCTCGTGCCGCACCGCGTCTTCGCGGGCAACCACGCCTCGAACGTGATCCTCGCGGACGAGCTGACTCCGTTCGCGCTCGGGACGCTCGTCGGCCTCTACGAGCACGCCGTCTTCACCCAGGGTGTCGTCTGGGACGTGAACTCGTTCGACCAGTGGGGCGTCGAGCTCGGGAAGCAGCTCGCCCGGCGCATCGCCCCGGAACTGTCGGCGTCCGCCGAGCCGCCGCTCTCCCACGATTCGTCGACGAACGCGCTGATCCGCCGCTACCGGGCGCGGCGCCGCCGGGGCGACGGCCGGTGAGGGACGCGCTCGAGGTGCACGAGCCGCTCGGTGCCTTCGAGCGCATCGAGGGGTGGCTGCGCGAGCGCGGGTTCTTCGCCCCGGGCGGCGAGGACCTCGTCGCAGACCTGTACCTCGGTTACGGCCTGTCGCAGTCGCTGCGGCGAGACACGACGGTCGCTCCGCCCGAGCCGTGCCCGCTCCCGCTCGCAGCGTGCTCCGTCCGGCCCGACCGCTATGTTGACCATCATGGCAACAGGGACGTGTCGATCGGGCACTGGGCGCGAACGTGGGCTGCGACCGAGTATGCCGGGGCCGTCGTCGCCGTCCAGACCGCGATCGAGCGTGGCGACGTCTACCAGGTCAATCTCGTGCAGCATCTCTCCGCGCCGTTTGCGGGCACGCCGGCCGCGCTCGCCTCCCTGCTCGCACCCCTGCGCCCGCTCCATCCCGCGCCCTTGCACGGAAACGGATGGGCGGTCGTCTCCGCATCCCCCGAGCTCTTCCTGGCGCGGCGCGGCCGCCGCGTGTGGACGAGCCCGATCAAGGGAACGCGACCCGCCGGCGGGGCCGGCGAGCTCGCTGCCTCGCCCAAGGATGCGGCCGAGCACCTGATGATCGTCGATCTGGAGCGCAACGACCTCTCACGCGTGTGCGAGGCGGGGACGGTGCGCTGGCCCGAGTTGATGTCGACACGGCGGCTCGCGGGCGTCGAGCACATGGTCTCGACCGTCGAGGGCACGCTGCGGCCGGGCGTCGGGCTCGCCTCGCTGCTCGCAGCGACGTTCCCGGGAGGGTCCATCACGGGTGCGCCCAAGATCGCCGCCGTCGACCTGATCGCGGCGCTCGAGCCGGTCGGCCGCGGCGCGTCGATGGGAGCGCTCGGGACGGTGTACGGAAACGGCGACCTCGATCTCGCGCTCACGATCCGCACGTTCGCGATCGCCCAGGGGCGTGTCCACCTGTGGGTCGGCGGTGGCATCGTCTGGGACTCCGACCCGGACGAGGAGGTCGAGGAGTCGTGGACGAAGGCGCGGCCGCTCCTCCAGGCGGTCGGGGCGCCGCTCGTCGAGGGTGCGGCTGCCGGTATCGGATGAGGCCGGTGTGCGACGAGACCGGAGTTCGATGGGAGGGTGTGGTGCGATGAGACGGGCGAGCGCACAGAGCCGGCGACAGGGAGGTGGCAGGCGGCCGTGAGGAAACGGGCTTGAGCAGATCCCGCCTGCTGGCGCTCGCCGTCTCCGGCCGGGGGATCGTCGACCCGGACGAGCCGGTGCTGCTCGCCGACGACGAGGGGTTCACCCGCGGCCGGGCGGCGTTCGAGACGACGCGCGTCTACGGCGGCAAGCCGTTTCGGCTGCCCGAGCACATCGCCCGGCTCGGCCGCTCGGCTGCGAGCATCGGCCTCCCGTTGCCGGACGGCGCCCACCTCGCGCAGCTCGCCGCTCTCGCGCTCGAGCACGCCGCCGTGCCCGACGCGGCGCTCCGTCTCTACTGGTCTCCCGGTGCGCCCGGCGGCGAGCCCGTCGGCATCGCCATGGTCGCGCCGATCCCGGGCTGGATCGAGGAGGTGCGCGCTCGTGGGCAGCGCCTTGTCTCGCTGCTGCTCCCGCGCCCTTCCTCACCGTGGCTGCTGCCGGGCACGAAGTCCGTCAGCTATGCGGTCAACATGGCCGCCGAAGCGGAGGCGAAGCGTCGGGGCGCCGACGACGCCGTGTTCGTCGACGCCGACGGGATCGTGCTCGAAGGGCCTGTCACGAACATCTGGTGGCGCGAGGGCGACACTCTCGTGACGCCGTCGATCGAGCTCGGCATCCTCGCGGGCGAGACGCGCGCGGCGCTGCTCTCGATCGCGCACGACCTCGGCTGGGTCGTGCAGGAGGGCGCGTACCCGCGAGCCCGCCTCGCGGGCGCCGACGAGGCATTCACGTCGTCGTCGGTGCGCGAGGTCGTGCCGGTGGTCGAGCTCGACGGATTGCCGCTCCAGCGTGGCCCCACCGCGGACGAGCTGCAGCGTGCGCTGAGAGCCGTCGCGGCGGGCTGACGGCCTTCCCTACCGGGGACGGCTCACGAGTCGTCGTCGCCGGAGCCGTCCACCACCACGTGAGCCGACGGCACCGGGTCGTCGCGCTCGACGTAGCGGTCCTCCGACGGCATCCAGCGCTCCACCCATTCGGTACGTGCGGCCTCCCCGTCGCGGCCGATGCCCCGGGCGAGGCGCACGTCCCGCGGCGCCTCCACCCAGATCCGCACGTCGTAGGCGTCCCTGAACATGCGGTGCAGCGCACATACGCCTTCGATCACGACGACGCCGTGCGGCTCCACCGTCCGCTCGCCAACCTGTGTGCGGGAGGCCCAGTCGTAGGCGCCGTAGCGTGCCGCTTCGCCGCGACCGAGCGGGCTCGACCACCTCCCGCCGCAGGCGCGCCAGGTCGAATCCCTCGCCGTTCCAGAACGCGTCCATCGGCACCACCTGGGCACCGGGAATCGCACGGGCCAGCGTCGTCTTCCCCGCCCCGCCGCGCCCGCCGATCCCGACGAGGACGAGGGATCGCCCGGCCCGGGCCGTCTCGATCAGCTCGATCGTGCGCTTCCGGCTCACGGTGGGACGCTACCCTCTTTCCATGGAGAAGCTGCGCCTCGGCGGCATGGCACTGGCGAACGGCGTGCTCGTGCACGGCCCGACGGCCTGGGGTGCTGCCGTGCGCACGCCGGACGGCGAGATCCGCTCCGCCTCCGGCCCCAAGCGCCGGCTTGCGCCCGGAGTGCACACGCCCTTCGTGCGCGGGCCACTTCGCATCGCGGAGGCGTTCGCGCTCCTGCCGGACGTCCGCCGCGGCCTTCCGCAGGCGCGCTTCGCATTCGAGCGCCCGCTGGTCGCCGCCGCCGTCGTCGCCAGCTCGGTGGCGGCGGGAGCCGTCCGGCGCTCCACGCTGAACGCCGCCTCCCGCGAAGGGCTTGCAGCCCTGGCCTCACTCGCCCCCGCTGCGATCGCGTTGCGCGGCGGCGACCTCGCCGCCTACCACGGTGCCGAGCACGTCTCGATCGGCACCTACGAACAGGGTGAGCCTGCGACGAAGGAGCACGATCGCTGCGGGGGGCACCTCGTCGGCCCGCTGCTCTTCACCTCCGCCGCCGCAGGCGCGCTCGCCGCCAGGGCGCCGGTCGCATACCGTCCGACGGCACGCGCTCTTGGTGCAGTCGGCGCCATGGGCGCTGCGGTCGAGATCTTTGCGTGGATGGGCCGTCACCCGCGCAATCCGCTGGCGCGGGCCCTTGCGCGCCCCGGACACGAGCTCCAGGCCCGCGTTTCCACCGCGGAGCCTTCGCCGGCGCAGCTCGAGGTGGCCGAGGCTGCTCTCGCTGCCTGTCTCGCAGCAGAGGAAGAGCACCGATGAGCGCCCCGGCGCGCGCCGTGCGCGAGCGTCTCGACCCTTCCGTCTTCGACCTCCCCGTCGACAAGATGCGCGAGGGCTACTACACCGACGCCTACTTCAACCACACGCGTGCCGCGCTCCTCGCCGACGGTCGCCGGCCGCGCGTCGTCATGCAGGTGTTCCAGAAGCGGCAGGCGATGCTCGGCGGCATGGACGAGGCGATCGCCATCCTCAAGCTCTGCTCCCACGACTGGGACTCCCTCACCGTTCACGCGCTGCACGACGGCGACCGCATCGAGCCGTGGGAGTCCGTGATGACGATCGAGGGCGACTACACCCTCTTCGGCCACCTCGAGACCGTCTACCTCGGCGTTCTCGCACGCCGCACGCTCATCTCCACGAACACGGCCCGCGTGCTCGAGGCCGCACAGGGCAAGCCGATCATCTTCATGCCCGCACGCCACGACCACCACCGGGTGCAGACGGGAGACGGCTATGCCGCCTATGTCGCGGGAGCCATGCTCGGCGCCGAGATCGGCGTCACCTCGGACGCGCAGGCTTCATGGTGGGGTGGCCGAGGTGTCGGTACCGTCCCGCACGCCCTCATCGCCGCGTACGGCGGCAACACGGTGCTCGCCGCGACGAAGTTCGCCGACTGGGCGGCCGAGGACTTCCACATCACCGTGCTCGTCGACTTCGAGAACGACTCGGTCCGCACGGCGCTCGAGGTCGCCCGCGCGCTCGGGCCGCGGCTCTGGGGCGTCCGCCTCGACACCTCCTCCCAGCTCGTCGACCAGTCGCTCTGGCAGAGGATGGGCGACTACGACCCGCGGGGCGTGAACGAGCGCCTCGTCCGGGAGGTGCGCGACGCTCTCGACACGGACGGCTTCGAGCGCGTCAAGATCGTCGTCTCGGGAGGCTTCTCGGTCGAGAAGATCCGCGCCTTCGAACAGCGCGGCGTGCCGGTCGACGCCTACGGCATCGGCTCCTCCCTGATCCGGGGCGAGAACGACTTCACCGCCGACATCGTCATGGCCGACGGACGCCCGGCCGCCAAGGTCGGGCGCCGCTTCCGGCCGAACCAGAGGCTCCAGCTTGTCCGGTAGGCCGGTCCTCTGGGACGTCGACACGCAGGCCGACTTCATCCTCCCCGGTGGGAAGCTCGTCGTCCCCGGTGCCGACGAGGTCGTGCCGGCGATGGCGCGCCTCGTGCGCTTCGCACACGCGGCCGGCATCGTCCACGTGGCGTCGGCCGACGACCACGAGCTCACGGACCCCGAGATCTCCGACACGCCCGATTTCACGAGCACCTATCCCCCGCACTGCCTGCGCGGCACGCCGGGCGCGCAGAAGGTCGACCAGACCGCACAGGCCGACCCGCTCCCCCTCTCGCACGTCGCGTATCCGCCGGGACTGCTCGCCTCACTGGTCGCCGCCCGCCGGGAGTTGCTCCTGCTGAAGAAGAGCTTCGACGTGTTCACGAACCCGAACACGGACGCCCTGCTCACGATCCTCGATCCCTCCGAGGTGATCCTCTTCGGCGTCGCGACGGACGTCTGCAACCACGCCGCCGTGGTCGGGATGCTGCGGCGCGGCCGCCGGGTGACGTTCGTCGAGGACGCCGCACGCGGCCTCTCCGAGGAGCGAACGGCCGCGTGCCTCGCCCAGTGGCGCGACGCGGGCGTCGCGTTCACGACCGCCGCAGAGGTCGTCGCCGGGTACGCGTGAGGGTCCCCCCACTCGTCCAGCGGGCGCTCGCGCACGCCGTCGAGACCGGCTTCAGGCGATCGTGCGCGCCCGAGGACGGCGCCTTGCTTCACGCGCTGGCCGCCCGCCGAGGAGTGCTACGGGCGGGTGAGATCGGGACCGGCGTCGGGGTCGGCGCCGCCTGGATCGTCTCGGCGCTGCCTCCCGGCACCCCGTTCGTGTCCGTCGAGCTCGACGCGACCCACGCCGCCGCGGCGGCCGAGCTGTTCCGCCACGACCCTGACGTGCGCATTCTTCCCGGCGACTGGCGCGAGGCGCTGCCGCCGGAGGCGCCGTTCGACCTGCTCTTCGTCGACGCCCACGATGCCAAGGACGATCCCGACGCCGTCGTCGGGCTGCTCGCCCCCGGCGGCACAGCCGTCCTCGATGACTTCCGGCATGACGCGGGTGCGGCCGACCCGCGGCGGGACGCATGGCTCGGCCACCCCGCGCTCGTCGCCGTCGAGCTCTGGGTCACGCCCTCACGCCGCGCGATCCTCGCCGTCCGCGCCTGAGCCTCGACGGCGCCGGGTTGACGGGCCGCCCTTCCTACCGATACTGAGAAGGTGGTCACCTGGCCCCATTCCGTGGACGACATCGGGGCCTTCCTGATCACGTGGCTGCCGATCGTCTTCTTCGGCGTCATCATCTGGCTGCTGCTCCGCACGATGCAGTACATGCCGCGCGTCCGGCCGGCACAGGTCGAGCGCGACACCACCGAGGCCGTCTCCTGGGCGGACGTCGCGGGAGTCGACGAGGCCAAGGAGGAGCTCGAGGAGGTGGTCGAGTTCCTGCGTGACCGCAAGCGATTCGAACGGCTCGGCGCGCGCGTGCCCAAGGGCATCCTTCTCTACGGCCCACCTGGTACCGGGAAGACTCTCCTCGCCAAGGCGGCGGCGAACGAGTCCGGCGCGAACTTCTACTCCTCCAGCGCCTCGGCCTTCGTCGAGATGTTCGCCGGGCTCGGCGCCGCACGCATCCGCAAGCTGTTCGAAGAGGCGCGGCGGAACGCTCCCTCGATCGTGTTCATCGACGAGCTCGACGCCGTCGGCACCGCCCGGGCGGGCGGCGCCTTCAACCGCGAGCACGACCAGACGCTGAACCAGCTGCTCGTCGAGCTCGACGGCTTCAGCGCCCGCGACGAGGTCGTCGTGATGGGAGCGTCCAACCGGCTGCAGGACCTCGATCCGGCGCTCCTGCGCCCCGGCCGCTTCGACCGTCAGATCCACGTGTCGCCACCCGACCTCTCCGGCCGCGAGGAGATCCTGCGGGTGCACACCCGCTCCAAGCCGCTCGGCGCCGACGTCGACCTCGGCCAGCTCGCCCGGCGGACGGCGGGACTGACCGGAGCCGACCTGGCCAACATCGCGAACGAGGCCGCCATCTTCGCCGCCCGCAGGGATCAGCAGTACATCCGGCAGGCCGACTTCGAAGGGGCGATGGAGCGCATCCTGACGGGGCTGCAGCGCCGTCGCATCGTCTCCGAGAAGGAGAAGCGGATCCTCGCCTACCACGAGGGCGGCCACTCCCTGCTCGCCCACCTGATGGGCGACGTGATGCCGGTGCAGAAGGTGACGATCGTCGGTCGCGGCGACGCGCTCGGGCTCGCCTACTACCTGCCCGTCGAGGATCGGTATCTCCACACCAAGGAAGAGCTGCTCGACGTGATGAAGGTGGCGCTCGGCGGCCGCGCCGCCGAGGAGATCGTGTTCGGGCGCGTCACGAACGGCGCCGCCAGCGACCTCGAGAAGGTGACCCAGATCGCACGCTCGATGGTGTTCGAGTACGGCATGTCCGACGTGGCGCCGTCCCGCACCATGCGCGCCGACAACTACGCCCTCTCCGAGGAGACGAAGAGGCTGCGCGACAGCGAGCAGGCCCGCCTCACCGACCACGCCTACGACGAGGCGATCCGCCTGCTGCAGAAGCACCGCGCCACGCTCGACCGCCTCGCCGAGGCGTTGCTCGAGAAGGAGACCCTCGACCGCGACGAGTTCCTCGTGATGATGGCGAACGTGGCCCAGGAGTCCCGGTCCGCCGAGACGGTCGGCACCGTGCGCGCGATCGGCCTCACCGCCGAGCGCCGCTGACTCCCTCTCCTCGCCCTTCGCGAGTCGACACCGCGATGGAGGACATCGACCGCGATCGCTTCATGACACCCGCCGAAGCGGTCGCGTACGGGCTCGTCGACGGCATCCTCGAGCCGCGACGCCATGCCGACGGGCAGTAGCATCCGTCCCGTGCACGCCGCCGGCATCCACCACCTCGGCGTCGCCGTGCCCGACCTCGACCAGGCGATCGCAAGCTACGTGCAGCTCTTCGCCGCCACGCTCGAGCACCGGGCCACCGTTCGCCGACCAGGGCGTCGAAGCCGCCGCCGTGCTCGTCGGCACGAGCCGCATCGAGCTGCTCGCCCCCACGTCCGCAGACACCCCGGTCGGCCGCTTCCTCGCCAAGCGCGGCCCCGGCATGCACCACGTCGCCTACGAGGTCGACGACGTCGCAGTCGCGCTCGCCGAGCTCGCCCAGGCCGGAGCCGAGCTCATCGACCACGAGCCCCGCGCCGGCCTCTTCGGCCTCCAGGTCGCCTTCGTCCATCCCGACGCCGTCCACGGCGTCCTCACAGAGGTGGTATCCGTTGACTGACGACGAATCCGTCCGCGTCGAGATCGCGTTCGCCGGAGGACCCATCCTCGCGGCCAACGTGTCGCCCTCGAGCGCCGACGCACTCGAGCACGCCCTCGCCTCCGGCGCCCAGGGCACCCACCAGCTCGACACCGACGACGGGCGCATCGCCGTCGTCCTCACCCGCGTCGTCTACGTCAAACGGTTCGCACGCGACGCCCGCGTCGGCTTCGGCCTCTGACGCCACCGATCGCGGCCCCTCTCGGCCGGCGGAGCCGGCCTTCGGGGCCGCTCGCGTCGGAGGCGTCAGGAGCGTCACGCTGGCGGGGCTTTGTGGTGAATCACCACAAAGGACGCTCGGAGGGGTCAGAGGAGCGCTCCGGAGGGCGAGCAGGGAAGGGATACGAGGGAGCCCCGAGCTCCGCCGCGGCTACCCTTCGACGCCGATGGCACTCGAGGTCGGCATCGTCGGGCTCCCCAACGCGGGGAAGACCACGCTCTTCAACGCGCTCACCAAGGCGGGCGCCGAGATCACCGCGTACGCGTCCGTGACCGACAAGTCGAACGTGGGCATGGCGACGATCGCAGACGACAGGCTCGACCGGCTCGCCGCGCTCGTCGGCGCACGCAAGGTCACGCCGGCGGCGATCCGCGTGCAGGACGTCCCGGGCACCGGCCCGGCGCTGCTCGGCGGCCTGCGCCAGGTGGACGCCCTGCTCGCCGTCACCGACGGCTTCTCGGAGGGCTGCGACCCCGCCGGCGACCTCGAGACGCTCGAGCTCGAGCTGCTCGTCGCCGACACGGACCACGTCGCACGCCGCCTCGAGCGCGTCGAGAAGCAGGCCAAGTCCGGCGACCCGGCCGTGCGCAAGGAGGCGGAGGCGCTCGCGGTCGTGCTCGCCCACCTCGAGAGCGGCAAGACGCTGGCGGAGCTGCACCACGAGCTGCCGCCCGAGCTCGACCCGCTGACGACGAAGCCGCTGCTCGCGATCGAGAACGGCCCCGGCGGCATCGACTGCAAGCTCGAGGCCGAGCTGGCCGAGCTCTCCGACGAGGAGGCGGCGGCGTTCCGCGACGGCCCCTCGGCGCTCGACGAGGTGGTCAGGCGACTCAAGGACGCCCTCGGCCTCATCACGTTCTTCACCGCCGGCGACAAGGAGACGCGCGCCTGGACCCTGCGAGACGGCCAGACGGCGCTCGAGGCCGCCGCCACGATCCACTCCGACATCGCACGCGGGTTCATCCGCTGCGAGGTGATCCGCTGGGACGACCTGCTCGACGCCGGCTCCCACGCCGAGGCGCGCAAGCGCGGGGTGGAGCGGCTCGAAGGGAAGACGTACGTGGTGCAGGACGGCGACGTCCTCAACATCCGGTTCAACGTCTAGAGGCCTCTGCCCGCGTCCTGCCCGGCTGCGGTCAGCCGGCCGCGATCAACGCCGCACCGGCGAGGGCGATCAGCCCTCCCGCGGTGCGCGAGGGGCCGAGCCGCTCGTGGAGCAGCCCGCGGGCGAGCAGGATCGTCGTCACCGGATAGAGCGAGCTCAGCACCGAGACGATGCCGATCGCCCCTCTCGTCGAGGCGATCGCGATCAGGGCGTTCGCCCCGGTGTCGAACACGGCCGATCGCCGCCACGAGCGGCACCGCAGCCGCGCCGACCCGAGGGCGCGTGCGGGTGGCGGCGAGCGCCGTCGTGACCGCGGCGACCGACCCCAGGCGCGCGGCCGCAGCCGCGCCCTCGGCCCCCTCCTGCGCCGCCTCGCCGAGGCCGACGAGAAAGAGGCCGAAGCCGAGCGCCGCTGCCAACGCCAGCCCCACGCCCGCGGCGGCCCCGCCGCCTCTCCCGCCCGGCTCGCGCGAGACGAGCATCACGCCCACGAGCGCGACCAGGATCCCGAGCCACTGCACCGGCTGCGGCGAGCGGCCGCGTGCCACGTCGACGAGCAACGGCACGACGGGAGACGTGGCCGAGATCGGCGCCACGATCCCCATCGCCCCGATCGCCATCCCCCGGTAGAGGCAGCCGAGCCCGACGACGCCCGCGATGCCCGCGCCGGAGGCGAGGAGCGCGTGCGTCGCCCCCGGCCGCCCCGCGCCGCTCGCCAGCACCCACACGACGAGACCGAGCAGACCCAGCAGCTGCGACCAGAACAGCACCGCGAGGACGGCCAGCCGGCGGGAGGCGAGGCCGCCGAGGAAGTCGCCCGTACCCCACAGCGCAGCCGCGCAGAGTGCGAGGACGACCGCGCTCATGATGGTTCAGTCGTCGCCGACGGGCCGCGTGGCTGCCTGGGCGTCCAGCTGGTTCGCGTGGTACAGCACCGCCGCCTCCGCCGTGCGAGCGGCATTGCGGTCGTGGTGGCAGCCGACCGCGTGCAGCAACTCCGCGCGGGCGGACGGATCGAGCCCGGTCGCGTGCTCCTCGATCAGTCGCAGGCCCAGATGGACATGGCCGAGCAGGCGCCCTTCCTCCGTCTGCCGGAAGGTCGGGCCGCGCTCCAGCTCGACCGTGCGACCCATGTCGTGCAGGAGCGCCGCCGCGACGAGGAGGTCGGCGCGGAGCCGTGGGTGCAGCTGCGCCGTCTCCCGGCACAGGGTCGCCACCCCCACCGTATGCTCGAGCAGGCCGCCCGCATATCCGTGATGACCGTCTGCGCCCGCAGCCGGCAGCGACCGCAGGGCATCCCGCAGCCGGCGATCGCCGAGCAGACCCGCGACGAGCGCCGGCGAGGCCGGGGTGGCCGATCTCCCCCGCCAGGAACTCGAGGAAGCCGTCGAGCTCGTCTGCGTCGCGGCGCATGGCCGGGGCGAACGCGGCCGGGTCGCTCTCCGGCGCCGCCTCGAGCGCCCGCACCTGCACCTGCAGGCGCCCGCCGAAGCGCTCGACCCGGCCGAGCACGCGCACGGCGTCGCCGGCCTCGAAGCGCCGGTCGAGCAGCTCCACGTCGTCCCACACCCGCGCCTCGATGCGCCCGCTCGGGTCGACGAGCTCGAGCGCGAGGTAGGGCGAGCCGCCACGCGTCCGTCGGCGCTCCTTGCGGCCGACCGCGAACACCCCCTCCACGGTGCGGTCCTCCGCGAGCTCGGCGATCGTCGTCACGACCGGGAGTCTAGGGGCCGGGTGCCAGGTAGGCTCGCGGCGATGGCCGACGTCGCCCCGTTCCGCGCGATCCGGTACGCGCACCCTGCTCCCGAGCTCACCGCCCCACCGTACGACGTGCTGACGCCCGAGCAGCGCGACGCCTATCGCGCCCGCGATCCGCACAACGTCGTGCACCTCACGCTCAACGAGTCCGAGGAGGAAGCCGGGCGGCTCTTCCGCGCCTGGCTCGACGAGGGAGTCCTCGTGCAGGACGACGAGCCGGCCGCCTGGGTCGTCGCGCAGGACTACGTCGGCCCCGACGGCGTCGGGCGCCGGCGCGAAGGCATCGTCGCCTCGCTGCGGGTGGAGCCGTACGAGGCACGGGTCGTGCTGCCGCACGAGCGCACCCACGCAGGCCCGAAGGAGAGCCGCCTGCGCCTGCTCCGGGCTGCGCAGGCGCAGCTCGAGCCGATCTTCCTCCTCTACGACGGCGAGCCTCCGGCAACGGCGCCCGCCCGCGATCCCGACCTCGCTGCCGAGGGGACGAGCCTGTGGCGGCTGCCCGGCGACGGCCTCGCCGAGGCGTTCGCGGACAGGCAGCTGCTGATCGCCGACGGCCACCACCGGTACGAGACGGCGCTCGCCTACGCGGCCGAGCGGGGGACGCCGGAGAGCGCGCGCATGATGGTGGTGCTCGTCTCCACCGCCGACCCGGGCCTCGAGATCTTCCCCACGCACCGGCTCTTCAGCGGCCATGCCGACATCGTGCCGGGCGGTGCGGGGATGCCAGTCGCGGACGCGTCCGCGGCGCTCGCCGCCTGCGCGTACGACCGGGCGCACGCGGTCGCCTACGCGGCCGGGAAGGCGTACCTCCTCGACGGAGCGCCGGGCGAGCTGGACGTCGAGCTCGTCGAGCGCCTCGTCGGTCACGAGGAGATCGGCTACACGGCAGACGGCGCCGAGGCCGTCGCCCGCGTCGAGGCGGGCGAGTTCGACGGGGCGTTCCTGCTGCGCCCCACGCGTATCGAAGACGTGTTCGAGCGCGCACGGCGCGGCGAGGTGATGCCGCAGAAGACGACGTACTTCTTCCCCAAGCTCACCTCCGGCCTGCTGTTCCACCCGGTGTGAGCGACTGGCTCAACCTCTGCCGGCAGTGCGTGGCCGACATCGAGGTCGTCCTCGCCGAGCTTCCCACCCGCCTCGAGCGAGAGCCGGTCCTGCGCGCCGGGGTGGGCGGCGACGACACGACCGCGATCGACGCCGCCGCCGAGGAAGCCGTGGTGGCGCGGCTGGAAGCGCTACGAGGAGACTTCACGCTGGTCTCGGAGGAGCTCGGCGAGCGCGTGTTCGGGTCGGGCGGGCCCACCCGTGTCGTCGTCGACCCGATCGACGGCTCGGTCAACGCCAAGCGCGGCATCCCGTTCTTCTCCCTCTCGCTCGCCGTCGCCGACGGGCCGGCGCTGGGCGACGTCGTCTTCGGCTACGTCTACGACTTCGGTGCCCGCGAGGAATGGGTGGCGGAGCGCGGCAGGGGCGCCCGCCTGAACGACCGTCCGCTCGAGGGCCCGGCACCGAAGGACCTGATCGAGATCCTCTCTCTCGAAGGCACGACGACGGCGTTCGTCGCCGGGCATGCTCCCGCGATGGAGGGTGTCGCAGAGCGCCTGCGGGTGATGGGGTCGCTCGCCCTCTCGCTCTGCCATCTGGCGGCGGGTCGCGTCGACGCCGTTTGCTCGCTGAAGGCCGCCCGCTCGATCGACATCGCCGCCGCACAGCTGCTCGTGCGCGAGCGCGGCTACGCGGTGGAGCTGTTCGAGGATCCGCCCCTGGCAGCGGCGCCCCTCGACCTCGAAGGCCGTTCGCGCATCGTCGCCGCTCGCACGCCGGCGCTCTGCACCCGGCTGGCGGACGCGCTCCGACGAGAGTGAAGGGGCGGCTTGCGCCGCCCCTTCGTGCTCCGGGAGGTCGGAGCATCGGTCGGAACCTGCCCCGCCCTCAGTGCCTCCACTGCCGAGCACGGGGTGCGGGCCTGCGCCAGCCTTCCTGTTGCAGGCCCGCGGTCCCGCGCGTGTCAGGCCGCCTTGGGCGCCGCGGGTCTGTCGTGCTTCCCGAGGACGACGAGGGCGAGGATGATGAAGCCGATGCCGCTCAAGAGGAGAGCGATCCCGACCACCAGCCCGAACAACGCGATCTGCGAGGCCATGTACGAGACGTTCAGAGCCGTCGACAGCGCGGTCTCGGTGACCCACGTGTTGCGGGCTGCGTTCGCCACCGGGTTGCCGTCGGCGTCCTTCAGGGCCGCCTCACTGTCGTCCGTGCCGGCCGCATTCTCCGGATCGTCCGCAGCCAGGAAGCGTCCCATCTGCGAGTAGGTCAGCCCGTCCGACGACTCGAGCGCGTGGATGCGCATGTACTGCGCGAAGCAACGGGCATCGTCACCGGTCTTGATCTCCTGCTCGGCCACGTCGCACGACGGAACCGGCACGCCTTCGAGCCCGGCCTCCTTCATCGCCGCTTCGATGTCCGTCGGGTTCATGTCGCCAGAGCCGACGATCTTCTCCCGCGTGATCTCGTCGCTCACGGTGCTGCGCGCATTGATGCTCATGGCGAGCGCGCCGATGCCGATCGCGATCATGAGGACACCGGCGATCACGCCGCCGATCTCGAGACTCCTGCGACTAATCATTGCTCCTACCTCCCGGTTGACTTCCCTGCCCGCACTCGGAGCAGGGGAACTTCGGGCAGTATCCGCGCGCTCGCGCCAGGCGGCATCGGGGCAAACCACTCCATTCGAGCTACGGGAACGAGTCGTCGCTTGCACGGACAACTACGGAGGCGGTGGTACGCTCGCTGGCATGCCTCCCGACCGAGATGCGGTGCTGAAGGCGCTCGAATCGGTGATCGACCCGGAGTTGCATCGCCCCGTCACGGAGCTCCAGATGGTGCGCGAGGTGACGGTCGGAGACGGCGGCCACGTCGAGGTCGAGATCGCCCTCACCGTCGCGGGCTGTCCGCTGCGCTCCTCGTTCGAGGATCAGGTGCAGCGCTTCGTCGGCGCCGTCGAGGGCGTGACGACCGTCTCCCTCCGCTTCGACGTGATGAGCCCCGAGGAGAAGGCGGCGCTGTCGTCCCGGCTGCGGGGCGGCCGGCCGGAGAAGTCGATCTCGCTCGCGCCTGGTACCCGCGTCGTCGCGATCGCCTCCGGCAAGGGCGGCGTCGGCAAGTCGACCCTGACGGCCAACCTGGCCGCGGCGCTCGCGGCGCGCGGCGAGAAGGTGGGCGTGCTCGACGCCGACGTCTACGGCCACTCGATCCCGCACATGCTCGGCGTGCACCAGCGACCCGTCGTCGTCGACACGATGATCGTGCCGCCGGTGCGCGGGCCGCTGAAGCTGATGTCGATCGGGTTCTTCCTCGACGACAACAGCCCCGTGATGTGGCGCGGGCCGATGCTGCACCGCGCGCTGGAGCAGTTCCTCTCCGACGTGCACTGGGGCGACCTGGACACGCTTCTCGTGGACATGCCTCCGGGCACCGGCGACGTCGCCATCTCGCTCGGTCAGCTGCTCCCGCGCGCCGAGGTCGTGATCGTGACGACCCCCCAGCCGGCGGCCCAGCAGGTTGCGGTGCGCGCCGCCGGCATGGCCGACAAGGTCGGCATGCAGATCATCGGCGTGATCGAGAACATGTCGTATCTCGTGGGCACGGGCCAGGAGCTGTTCGGCTCGGGCGGCGGGCAGCGGCTCGCCGACGAGGTCGGGGTGCCGCTGCTCGGTCGCGTGCCGCTCGACCCGGTCCTGCGCGAGGCGGCCGACGCCGGCACGCCGGTGCGCGAGGCGGCTCCCTCGTCCGAGGCGACCGTCGCCATCGAGGCGGTCGCCGAGCAGATCCAGGGCCTGCGGCGCGGCACCATCCGCAAGCCGCTCACCGTGCTCTCGTAGGGGCCGGGCCGTGCCCGGCCCCTACGAGGTCGCGAGCCTAGGCGGAACGCGAGAGGGCGCCCGCGGGCGCCCTCTCGACGAACCGCTGCAGCCGTGGCTCAGCGGTGCTTCTTCAGCTTCAGCAGGGTCATCTTGCCGTCGACGAGGCCGCAGGCGATCTCGACCTCCGAGCCGACCGCCACACCCTCGGTGGAGGGAGACGTACCGGCCTTGAGCTCGCAGCTCTGCGCGGGCGTCGCGTCCCTCGGGTCGACCGCGATCGACGTGGCGTCGAGCTTCGAGACCTTGCCCTTCACGACCAGCTTCACTGCGATGCCGGCGGGCTTCGAGTCCTTGCAGGGGCGGCCGACGAGCACGGCCGGCAGCGACGTGGTGCCGTTGCCGATCTTGCCCTCGGTGAAGCCGCCGTCCGCGCTGAACTTGGCGCTCATGCCGCCGAGCAGCACCGCGTACTTCCGGTTGACACGGCCCTGGACGAAGCCGTCCACGTTACCGCTGCCGTCGAGCGTGCCCACGAACTTGCCGTGGCCGCGACGGTCGTCGTCCTTGATGCGGAACCAGCCTTCGACATAGCCGACGCCGTCGGTCTTGTTGACGACGGTGCGTGCCTGAATCTTGACGGGACCGTCGAGATCGCTGTTCGGGTCGGCGAAGTCGACCGTGCCGACGTAGCGCCCGTTCGTGATCTCGTAGGTGTCGCCGTCTCCCGTGCAGGTGCGCGTATCGGAGCGCTCCTTGGCGGCGCTGAA
Source organism: uncultured Gaiellaceae bacterium (assembly GCA_963787085.1). GTDB lineage: Bacteria > Actinomycetota > Thermoleophilia > Gaiellales > Gaiellaceae > Gaiella. Next base: position 24,449 of record CAWBBO010000011.1, read on the forward strand.
CGTGGCCGTCGTGGCGCTCACGCCCGACGCGTTCAGTGTGGCGAGCGCGAGCCCTGTGGTGGCGAGCGCGGCCGCCGTGGCGACGGCGATGACGATGGATCTACGCATGCTTGTTGCCTCCCTGGATTCGGTGTTCCGCTGTGCATCGTCGGAGCCACGTGTGTGCGTCGTCTGCGTGGTTGGTAAGCATTTCGTGAGGATCGCGCGCACGTGAGGGATAGGCTCACCCGGATGGGTGAGATCCCCGCCAGCGCCGCCGACGCTCTCGCCCGTCTGCGGTCGCTCGGATTCTGCGAGGTCGACGCCCAGACGCTCTTCGACCACTTCGACGACGCCGAGCGGCGAGGCAAGCTCACCCACGGGTACGCACGGATTCCCTGGCTCGAGTCGCAGGAGCTCGACCCGGCGGCACGGCCGGCGCGGCGCGACTCGGCCGGCGGCGTGGAGCGGTGGGACGGCGCCGGGGCGCTCGGCTATCTGGTGCTGGCGGCCGTCTGCGACGAGATCGTCTCGACGCAGCCCGCCGAGCCGCGCCTCGTCGTGGCCGAGCGCTGCTTTCCCACCGGGGTGCTCGGGTACTGGGTGCGGCGCCTGGCCGTGGCCGGGTACGTGGCGGTGCTGACGGCGACCTCGCCGCGGCGCCTCGCCCACCCGGACGGGGGGCCGCCGCTGACGGGGACGAACCCGCTCGCCGTCGCCGTGCCGTCGAGCGAGGGTGAGCCGGTCGTCGTCGACGTCTCGATGGGAGCGGTGACCCACGGCGACGTGCTCACGGGTCGCGCGCACCCCGATCAGCTCGTCCCCTTCGGCGGCCCTCAGGCGCACAAGGGGTTCGCCCTCGCGGTCGGTCTCGAGCTGCTCGTCGGCGCGCTCGCAGGTCCGGAACCCGGTGCCGTGCTGCTCGTCGCCCCTCCCGAGCACGACCCGGTGCCGGCGTTCCGCGAGCTTGCGGCGGGAGTGCGGCTGCCCGGCGACGCCTGAGCCGCGGCCTGCCGGGAGCGCTACCGTGCGGTCGTGGGCGGCGGGAAGCGGGCGTCACCCCGGACCGCGGCGAGGTCCGGGTCGTCCTGGGCGCTGTCGGCGAAGCGCGGCTCGAGCGTGACGGCGCCCTCGAGGTGGCTCAGGGCGGCGTCGGCCCGGCCGTCCCGGCACTCCGCGCAGGCGAGGTTGTAGAGGATGTTCGCGTTCGCCGGATCCTCGGCGTGCTGCGCCGCGAGCACCTCGATGGCGCTGCTCCAGTCGCCGGTCGTCCAGAAGCGGAGCGCTTCGGCGGACCGCTCCCACGGCGAGACCGTGAACGGCTCGCCCGGGCGGCCCCCCACCACGAGCACGGTCGTGCCGGCCTCCTCCGCGACCGCGCTCCGCCGAACTGCCGGCTCCGGCACGAACACGACGGTGCCGGCGGGCACGGCGAACGACTCGCCGTCGAGCGTGAACGTCGCCCGGCCGGTCAGGACGAGGTACAGCTCCTCGTGGCCGCCCGCGCCCTGGCCGAGCTCGTCGTGCTCGCCGATCAGCTGCTGTCCCGCCGTCGGTGGCGCGCCAGGCGTTGATCCCGAACGACTCGATGCCGAGCACGGAGCGGATCATGTGCCAGCGCGGCCGGCCTTCCTCTGCGTAGCCGTCGATCTCGTCCAGCGGCACGACGCCGGAAGCGGTCGCTCATGTCCGCTCCCGGAGCGCCTCCAGCACGACGGGGTCGATCGCATCCGTGCCGTCGACGCGCTCCTCCAGGTTCTCGACGCCCGCCCAGCTCTCGAGCGTCGGGTGGCCGAGCAAGGCGAGGCGCTGCTCGACCTCGGCGCGCAGCGCGGCGTCGACGACGACCCACTCGGAGCGGGGCGTCTCGCCGAACAGCGCGTCGTGCAGCCGGTAGAGGCGCCTCAGCTCCGCCAGCGGATCCGCGTGGTCGTCGGTGCGAAGGTCGACGAGCGTGTCGGAGAGGCCGGCATAGCCGCCGTCGCGCTCGACCACGAGCAGCGCGGCCGACTGCCGGCCCCGGCGGTCGCCGCCCGCTGCCTCGGCCGCGTCGAGGCAGTCGAGCAGACGCTCGGCGAGCGGCAGCCCGGCCGTCGCCTCGAACGTCTCCGCGAGCGCGTCGACGGTCGCCCCGGAGACCAGGATGTTCCCCTGCGCCGCGTACCCGGCGCCGGTCCGGCCGCCGGCCCACGCATGACAGCCCGAGCCGGTGAACGTCGCTGCCCGCCCCTGCGCCGTCCACGACTCCGAGCTGGCGCTGCTCACGGTCGGGATCAGCCGCCGTGAGCCGGTCGACGACCTCGGCGGCGGCAGCACCCGAGCGAGAGGAGCGCGAGCCCGTCGGGGCCGTACCGCGGGTTCGCGTACGACTGTGTCGCGATCGCGCCGACGTGTGGGGACGCCCACGGGACGACCGAGCCCACCGCCAGGAACTTCGACTGCGTCGCGACGCCCCACCGGCCGGCCTCGAGGTCGCAGGCGCAGATCGAGTAGGTGGCGACGACGGGCGGGTCAGCCATAGGTGAGCTCGGCCAGGTCGAGCAAGAGGAGGGACGGGTCGCGCACGAGCACGCAGGCCACCTCGGGGTGTGCGAGCGCGGCTCGCACCTGGGCTGCGTCGGCGGCGCGGACGACGACGGGGACACCGCGAGCGTGCGCTTCGCGAAGCCCGGTCGCGTCGGTGGGGGGCGCGTCGAGCACGATCGCCTCGTCGACGTTCAACGAGCCCTCGAGCGCGATCTCCGGCACGCGTCGCCCCGTCGCTCCGAACCAGCGCTCGCGGGCGGTCACAGCTCGATCGTCTCCCCGGGCGCGGGCGCCAGCAGCTCGATCCCGGGCGGCAGCAGCGGGCGGAGCGCGTCCGGCGTGCCGGTCAGCAGGGGGAACGTGCCGTAGTGGCTCGCGACGACGCGCCGCGCCCCGACGAGCTCCGCCGCGACCGCCGCCTCGCGCGGGCCCATCGTGAAATGGTCGCCGACCGGGAGCACCGCCACGTCGGGGGCATAGATGCGGCCGATCAGCGCCATGTCGCCGAAGACGTTCGTGTCGCCCGCGACGTAGACGGTCGGGCCGTCGGGGATCTCGAGCACGAACCCGCACGACTCCCCGAGGTACTCCCCTGCCGGCCCGGACGAGGAGTGGTTGGCGTGCGTGAGCGTCACCCGGACACCAGCCACGAAGACCGAGCCGCCCTTGTTCAAGGCCTCCTGCATGTCCTCGTCGACGTGCATCTGAGCGGCCAGCCAGCCGCGCAGCTCCACCTGTGCGATCAGCGGGCAGGCGAACTCCTGCGCGAGGCGGACCGCGTCGCCGACGTGGTCGCCGTGGCCGTGCGTGACGAGGATCGCGTCCACCTGCTCCGGCCCGAGCTCGGAGGCCGGGCAGCTCGGGTTCCCTGCCAGGAAGGGGTCGACGTAGATCCGCTTGCCGGCGGGCGTGTCGAGCCGAAAGGCGGCGTGCCCGAGCCAGGTCAGACGCGTCGTCATGCAGAGAGGGTAGACGACCGGGTCAGAATCCGAGCAGGCCCGGAACGTCCGCCAGGGCGTGCGCCGTGAGCGCCCCGTGCGGTGCCGTCCCGTCGCGGGCTCCGGGCATCCAGACGACAGGGGCAAGGCCCGCGCGCATCCCTCCCAGCACGTCGTTCTCCAGTGAGTCCCCGACCATCGCCGTCTCACCCGCGTCCGTCCCGAGCAGGGCGAGCGCCAGCTCGAAGGCGCGCTCGTCGGGCTTTGCCACCCCGAGCTCGCCGGAGACGGCGACCGCGTCCACCGCGGCGCCGATGCCGGACGTCTCGAGCTTGCGGCGCTGGAACGCGGACGGGCCGTTCGTGAGCACGCCGACGCGGATGCCGTGTTCACGGAGCGTCCGCACCGTCTCGATCGCTCCGGCCGCGGGCACCATCTCGTCGGCGATGCGTGCCTTCTCGGCGATGTAGGCCTCGAGCAGCTCGTCCTCCAGCGGCCCCCAGGGCTCGAGCGCGTCGGCCAGGCGGATGCGCCTGAAGGTGGGCATGTCGATGTCGCCGGCTGCGAGCGCCGGGTAGTAGCGGTGCAGCGCGGCCAGGTAGCGCTCGCGCAGCGCGTCCCGGTCGAGGTCCTCGAAGCGCCGCGCGATCAGCGCGGCGACGTCGTCCCAGATGCGCCGCTCGACGGCGGACGAGTCTGCGAGCGTGTCGTCGAGGTCGAAGAGGACGCCGCGGGGAGGTGCCACCGTCAGAACGGCAGGGACGCGACCGCGTTCCTCGCGAGGTCGACGAGCGGCTCGACGAGGAAGAACGAGCCGATCGTGACAGCCACGGCGGCGCCGATCGCCACCGTCAGCACCGGGTCCACCGGGGGTGAGCCGCCGGCCACCGCGAGGTCGGCTCGGGCGGAGAGGGGGCGCATGAACATGGCGCGCACCACCGCGAGGTAGTAGTAGATGCTGACCGCGGTGGCGACGACGCCGATCACCACGAGCCACCACCAGCCGGCCTCGTAGGCGGCCGAGAAGACGTAGAACTTGCCGATCATGCCGCCCGTCAGCGGGAAGCCGGCGAAGCCGAGCATGAACACCCACATGGCGACGCCGTGGAACGGCCGCTCCCAGCCGTACCCCTCGAGCGTCGTCAGCGTGACCGGGCGCTCGAGCTCGCGCTCCCGGGCGGCGACGACGGCGAACGCGCCGATCGAGGCGGCACCGTACGGGATCAGGTAGAACAGCAGCGCGCGGCCGCCGAGTGGGGTGTTGGCGGCGATCGCGATCAGCATGAAGCCGGCCTGGGACACGGACGAGTAGGCCAGCAGCCGCTTCACGTCCTTCTGCACGAGCGCGGCCAGGTTGCCGATCACGAGCGACGCGACGGCGAGGACAGCCACCGCGATCGACCAGATCTCGGCCTGCTCGGGAAACGCGGTCACGAGGATGCGCAGGGTCACGACGAGAGCGGCCGCCTTCGTCGCCGCCGACATGAAGGCGGTCGCTGCCGTCGGCGCGCCCTGGTAGACGTCGGGCGTCCACATGTGGAAGGGAGCGACGGACGCCTTGAAGGCCAGGCCGGCGAGGATCAGGGCGAGCCCGACGACGAACAGCGGGTCGTCGGCTCCCGTTGCCGTGCGGATCGCGTGGAAGCCCAGCTCCCCGGTGGCGCCGTACGTGAGCGCCGAGCCGAAGAGGAGGATGGCGGAGCCGAAGCTGCCGACGATCAGGTACTTCAGCCCCGCCTCGAGCGACGCCTTCCGGTGGGTGTCGAGCGCGGTGAGGATGTAGAGCGCGATCGAGAACCACTCGAGCCCGAGGAACAGGGTCATCAGGTTCTCGGCGGAGACGAAGAAGAGCATGCCGCCGCCCGCCGCCGCGACGAGCGCGTAGTACTCGCCGACGTGGTCGCGCCTGCGGTCGCCCCACGAGACGAGCACGGCGAGCAGGCCGGCGGCCGCGATGATCACCTGCGCCAGCGCGGCGAGACGATCTCGCGTCATCGACTCTGCGAGCAGCAGCGCCTGCTCGGGTGAGCGGTCGAACACGACGGCGGCGAGGACGCCCGCCGTGACGAAGCCCGCGCCGGCGACGGTTGCCGAGAACGCCCGGCGCGCGAGCGACGGCACGAGCACGGCGCCGAGCAGGCAGATCGCGGACGCGGCCAGGAGCGCCAGCGCCGGCGACAGTGCGAGCCAGTCGACCTTCGGCGTCACGATCGAAGCGCCCGTGATCACGGTGCCGCCTCCGAGATCGTCGCGCCCGGCTCGGTCGCGGGGAACGAGCGGTCGCTGATCGCCGCCGGCCAGACGGAGAGTGCCAGCAGCAGCGCCACGAGCGGCACGACGAGCGCGAGCTCCGGCGTGCCGAGGTCGCGCGCCTCGTCACGCACCGCCTCGCCGCGGCTCCGGTGCAGGATCGCCGAGACGAGCCGCAGGGTGTACATGGCGGCCAGCACGATCGCGACCGCCCCGGCTGCGGCGTAGCCCCACCCGCGCTCGAACACCCCCGCGAGGATCGCGAACTCCCCGGCGAAGTTGGACGAGCCCGGCACGGCGAGGGTGAACATGCCGACGGTGAGCACGAGCGTCGCCAGCGCCGGGCGGCCCTTCGCGAGCCCGCCCAGCCGGTCGAAGCGATCGGTGCCGGTGCGCTCGATCAGCATGCCGGCGAGCAGGAACATCGCGGCGGAGACGAGGCCGTGACTGACGGAGTGGAGCACGGCGCCGTCGAGGCCGAGATCGTTGGCGGCGAAGATCCCGAGCACGATCAGCCCCATCTGCCCCATCGAGGAGTAGGCGACGACGCCGCGCACGTCCGGCTGGCGGAACGCGAGCAGCGACCCGTAGACGAGGCCGCCGGCGGCGAGCACGAGGAGCAGCGGCCGCCAGTCGTCGACGGGGCCCGGGAAATGCGGCAGCACGATCCACACGAGCCCGAACACGGCCGCCTTGGAGACGACGCCCGAGAGCAGGGCGGCCACCTCGGGCGGCGACTCGGTGTAGGCGGCGCGCAGCCAGCCGTGGAACGGCAGCAGCGGCGCCTTCACCGCGAACGCCGCCACGAAGCCGAGGAACACCCAGTCGTTGCCGCTCGTGCCGGCCTCGAGCAGGGAGAACGTGCCCTGCGAGAGGCCGAAGGCGACGATCGAGGCGAGCATCAGCAGCGACCCGGCCATCGTGTAGACGACGAACGTGACCGTGGCACTGACGCGCTGCGGTCCCCCCCAGACGCCGATGAGCACGTAGATCGGGATCAGCATCGCCTCGAAGAAGACGTAGAAGAGCAGCAGGTCCTGGGAGGCGAACACGCCCACGACGGCGCCGACGAGGAACAGCATCAGGCCGAAGTACGCGCGGGCGCGCTCCCGGCCCACCCAGGCGCCGTAGCCGATCGCGGCGGCACCGAGGACGACCGTGAGCCCGGCGAGCCACAGCGAGAAGCCGTAGAAGCCGACGAGGTACTGGACGCCGAGGTCGCCGAACCACTCGTGTTGCGCGGAGTCCTGCAGGGCAGCGGAGCCGAAGTCGAAGCCGGCGAGCGTGACGACCCACAGGACGACCTCGGCGAGCGCGACGAGCACCGCCAGCACGGCGGTCGCCTCGCGCGGGAGCGGCGCCGACCAGACGACGAGCGCGGCGACGAGGGGAAGCAGGATCAGGAGCGTCGTCAGCATCAGCGAACCGCCAGGAAGACGATCACGAAGACGACGACGCTGCCGGCGATCGCGAGCGCATAGGTGCGGAGCAGCCCGGTCTGCAGGCGGGCGACCTCGCCCGCAGCCTCGCGGGCCCCGCGTCCGACCTCGACGAGCGACCGCTCCACCACGGATGTCTCGACGTCGTCGCGGAGGCGGGCGGCGAGCGCCTGGCCGGGGCGCGAGAAGACGGCGTCGTAGAGCTCGTCGAAGTAGAGCTTGTGCTCGAGCACATCACGCACGCGGGCGTGCGGGACGAGCTCCCGCCCGGTCGCGAAGGCGCGCCGGGCGACGAGGATGCCGATCGCCCCGAGCGTGACGGCGATCGCCGAGGCGACGTAGTCCTGGCCGGTCGTCGGCTCGATGAGCGGCTCCGCCACCTCCCCGATCCAGGTCGAGAACGGATGCCACAGCCCCGGGATGTTGATCAGGCCACCGACCGCGGCGAGCACCGCGAGGACGCCGACGGGAATCAGCATCGACCGCGGGCCCTCGGCCGAGGCGTGCTCCTCGTGAGCGGGGGCGTTCTCGGCGCCGTCGGCGTGGCGACCGTGACCGCCGGCGTGCTCGAGCACCAACCGGGACGGCTCGCCGTGGAAGACGAGGAAGTAGAGCCGGAACGCGTAGAGACCGGTGAGGAGCGCGCCGGCGAGCGCCGCCACGAAGAGCGTCCAACCGAGCACGCCGCCGTCGGCGAGGGCCGACGCGATGATCGCGTCCTTCGACCAGAACCCGGACAGGGGCACGATGCCGGCGAGCGCGAGCGACCCGACCAGGAAAACGGCATTCGTGCGGGGCAGGAAGCGCCGCAGGCCGCCCATCTGCCGTACGTCCTGCTCGCCCGCGAGATGGTGGATGACGACGCCGGCGGCGAGGAAGAGCAGCGCCTTGAAGAACGCATGCGTGATCAGGTGGAACATCGCCGCGGAGTACGCGCCGACGCCTGCCCCGAGGAACATGTAGCCGATCTGCGACATCGTCGAGTACGCGATCACGCGCTTGATGTCGTGCTGGACCAGCGCGATCACCCCTGCGACGAGCAGCGTCACGGCGCCGAGGATCGCCGCCAGATGCTGCACGTCCGGCGCCGCCTCGAAGAGCGGGTGGGCACGCACGATCAGGTACACGCCGGCGGTCACCATCGTGGCCGCGTGGATGAGAGCCGAGACCGGCGTCGGCCCCTCCATCGCGTCGGGGAGCCACGTGTGCAGCGGCAGCTGCGCCGACTTGGCGACGGCGCCGCCGAGCAGCCCGAGCGCGACGAGATTGGCGGTGCTCGACGAGAGCTCGCCGCCTGCGGCCGCGTCGAAGACGGTGCCGAAGTCGAGCGAGCCGGTCTTTGCGATCAGCAGGAAGAAGCCGAGCGCCATCGCCGCGTCGCCGATGGCGTTCATCAGAAACGCCTTCTTGGCGGCGGCCACCGCCTCGGGGCGATCGTGGTAGAAGCCGATCAGGAGGTAGGAGGCGAGGCCGACGAGGCCCCAGCCGACGAGCAGCAGCAGCAGGTTGCCGCCCTGCACGAGCGTCAGCATGGAGAAGACGAACAGGGCCATGTAGGCGAAGTAGCGGCGCTCCTCGTCCTCGCCCGCCATGTAGCCCATCGAGTACCAGACGATCAGCCCGCCGACGCCGGTGACGATCAGCATCATCGTCAGAGCCAGCGGATCGACGAGGATCTGCAGCCCGACACGGAAGTCGCCAGCCGCGAGCCACGTCCACGCCGTCGACAGCTCCTCCCGGTCGGACGCGTCCCTGGCTGCCGTGGCGAAGAAGGAGGCGAGCGCCCCGGCGAAGCCGACGAACACCGACAGCGTCGACGTCCAGCCGGCGGCGCGCCGGCTGATCCGCGTGCCGGCAAGGGTGATCGCGAGTGCTCCCGCGAGGGGCGCGAGCAGGCAGAGCCAGGCGCCTGCCACCATCATCCGGAGAGCTCCCGCAGGAGGTCGACGTCCAGCGGAAGGTTGCGCCGGGCCATGGCGACGATGAGGCCGAGCCCCACGCACACCTCGGCCGCGGCGACGGCCATCACGGCGATCGCGAAGACCTGCCCGTCGACGGTGCCGAACAGGCGCGAGAAGCTGACGAGCGCGAGGTTGCCGGAGTTGAGCATGATCTCGAGCGAGAGCAGCACGATCAGCGGGCTGCGCCGCAGCAACACGCCCGTGGCGCCGATCGCGAAGAGGGCGCCGCTGACGGCGAGGTACCAGGGGACGCCGGGGCCCATCACGACGGGTCGTCCTCCGCGCTCGCCCTGGTGCCGAGCACGACGCCGCCGACGGCGGCGACGAGCAGCACGATCGACGTGATCTCGAAGGCGAGCAGGTGGTCGGTGAGGAAGAGCCTGCCGATCTCGGCGGGGCTGCCGAACGACCCGGAGACCTCCGCCTCGTCGGAGAGCCTGCCGCCCGCCTTCAGCAGCAGGGCCACGAGCACCTCGACGAGCAGCGCTGCGCCGGCGACGAGCGCGCCGAGCTGCAGCCAGCCGGGCCCACCGGCCCAGGGCGTGTCGGCCCGCCCGCCGAGGTAGGCGATCACGAACAGGAACATGACCATGACGGCACCGGCGTAGACGAGGATCTGCGCCGCCGCGACGAACTCCGCCGCCGCGAGCAGGTACAGCACCGCCAGCGAGGCGAGGTTCCCGATCAGCGCGAGCGCCGAGTAGAAGGGGTTCGAGAAGCTGACGACGGCGAGCCCGGTGCCGAGGCAGGCGAGCGCGGCGAGGATCCAGATCACCCAGACGAGGAAGCTACCCAGTGCTTCTCACCCCTTCGGGCTGAGAAGCACTAGTGGAGGACCGGAGCGTCATGGAGGAGACTCCGGAGTCATGCCCTTGACGGGCGCGGTGGCTAGTCATCGTCGTTTCACGACGATGACTTGTAGGCCGGGATCGGCGTGTCGAAGAGGTCGGGATCCTGCACGGGCACGCGCTTGATCGGCTCGGTCAGCAGCATGTCCTTCGTGTAGATGAGGTCGTCGCGGGAGTACTCGGAGATCTCGAACTGGTTGCCGAGCGTGATCGCGTCGAACGGGCACGCGAGCTCGCAGTACCCGCAGAAGATGCAGCGGCTCATGTTGATCTCGTAGATCCGCGCGTAGCGCTCGCCGGCCGAGACGCGGTGGTCGGGTGTGTTCTCGGCCGCGACGACCCGGATGCAGTCGGACGGGCAGGCGGCGGCGCAGAGGGAGCAGCCGACGCACTTCTCGAGGCCGTTCTCGTGGCGGTTGAGCATGTGCCGGCCCCGGAAGCGCGGGTACACCGCCCGTTTGAACTCGGGGTACTGCTGCGTGATCGGCTTCCGGAAGATCTGCCGGAAGGTGACCCCGAACCCCTTCAGGGTGCCGAACGGCTGCGGGCTCACAGTGCTACCACCAGGATCGCCGTGATAACCGCGTTGAGCGTCGCGACGGGCAGCAGCACCTTCCAGCCGAACCGCATCAGCTGGTCGTAGCGGAGTCGCGGCAGCGTCGTGCGCACCCAGATGAAGAGGAAGAGCAGCAGGAAGAGCTTGAGCAGGAACCAGAGCGGCCCCGGCAGCCACGGCCCGTGCCAGCCGCCGAGGAAGAGCGTCACGCACAGCGCTGAGAGCGTGATCAGGTTGATGTACTCGGACATCGAGTAGAGCCCGAAGCGCATGCCCCCGTACTCGGTGTGGTAGCCGGCCACGAGCTCCTGCTCGGCCTCGGGCAGGTCGAAGGGCGCGCGCGCCGTCTCGGCCGTGCCGGCGAGCAGGAAGATGACGAAGCCGACGAACTGCGGCAGCACGTACCAGGTGTCGTTCGCCTGCGCCTGCACGATGTCGACGAGCGACAGCGACTTCGCCATCAGGACGACCCCGAGCACGCTCAGGGCGAGAGCCACCTCGTACGAGACGAGCTGGGCGCAGGTGCGCATCGACCCGAGCAGGGCGAACTTCGAGTCGGAAGCCCAGCCGCCCACGATGAACCCGTAGATCCCGAGCGAGCCGATCGCGAAGATCAGGAGCAACGCGATCGGCAGGTCGGCGACGTACCCGTTCACCTGGTAGCCGGCGATCTCCCAGCCGGGCCCCCAGGGGATGACGGAGAACGTGGTGAGCGCCGTGAACGTCGCCAGGAAGGGCGAGAAGATGTAGAGGACGTCGATCGCGGCGGCCGGGAAGAAGCTCTCCTTGCGGATCAGCTTGACCAGGTCCGCGATCGGCTGCAGCAGGCCGTACGGGCCCGCCCTGTTCGGGCCGTAGCGGAGCTGCATGCGACCCATGATCTTCCGCTCGGCGAGGGTGAGGTAGGCGAACGTGACGAGGACGAGGTTGATCACGATGGCCGCCTTGATCAGCGCGATCCACCAGGGCTCGCCGTTCGCGCCCGCTGCCAGCCACAGGCTCACCGCAGGCTCCTCATGCCGGGCTCCTCACGACCTCGACGCTCTTGTGCAGGTCGGCAGCGTGCTCGTCGGCGATCCGCGCCACGCCGGCGACGAGCCTGCGGTTGACACGGGCGCGCAGCTCCACGGAGGTGCCGTTGGAGCGGACGGCGACGGTGTCCCCGCTCTCGATGCCGCGCCTGGCGGCGTCCGCGGCCGAGAGCTCGACCTCGGCGCCGGGCCGCTGGAACTGCAGCTCGTGCACGCGCTCGACCTGGGGCCCGGAGAACAGCGGCCGGTAGCGCAGCAGGCGCAGCTCGCCGCCGAAGTGGCCGGCCGGCCCGGCCTGCCCACTCGCCCTCGGCTCGACGGCGGGCGCAGGCGCCTCGTACGGCGCCCGCTGCGGCAGGTCTGCCGTGACGCCGATCTCGTCGCCGGCGACGTTGCCGAGCGCCCTCGTGGAGAGCTCGTCGAAGACGACGGTGGTGTGCGGCGAGAGGGTCACCTCGAACCGCTCGGCGAGCTTCGCGATCCACGCGAGCTCGTCGGGCACGGGAGGGGTGACGGTGCGGCGCTGGCGCTGGAGGCGGCCCTCGAGGTTGATCAGGGTGCCGTCGCGCTCGAGCGGGCTCGTGGACGGCAGCACGAGGTCGGCCCAGCCGACGGCGACGCCGTGGAACATCGTCACCGCGATCACGTGCTCGGCCGTCTCGGCCAGAGCGCGCACGCCTGCGTCCGCGGCGGCCTCGACGCCGAAGACGATGAGCAGGCCGATCGGCTCCGGGCTCGTCTCGTCCTCGTCGCTCGCCGCCGCCCACGCGAGCGCCACTCCGCCTCCGTTCGCCGTGGCGGGCAGGTGAAAGGCGCCGCAGCCCGGCTTGTCCGAGAACCCGAGGGCGTGCGCCGCCTCGGCGAGACGGGCACCCCCGCCGCCGCCCGGGCCCGACCAGACGAGAATCGCCCGCTCCGCACTGCGGAGCCGCTGACCCAGGTCGTGCCCCGGCTCGGTGAGCGCCCGCAGGGCGGCTGCCGCGCCGCCCGGTGCAGTCGGCACGGAGCCGGCCGGCCCGTAGTGCACGACCTCGCAGCCGTTGCGGGCCGCGGCCTTCAACCAGAGGTCGACGACCGGCGCCCGGTCGGCGACGGCGTCGTCTCCGACGACGACGACGATCTGCGCTGCGGCGATCGCCGAGAGCGGCAGCCGGAAGGCGTCGAGCGCCGACGAGGTGGACTCGGGCAACACGGCGGAGTGCGCGTCGAGCCCGCTCCGCAGGAGCTTGGCGAGGCCGTAGGCCTGCTCGAGCGTCTCCGAGCCGGAGAGCGCCGTCACGATCCGCCCCCGCGCGCCGCGGAGGAGCCCCTCGGCCCGGTCGAGTGCGTCGTCCCACGAGAGCGGCTCGAGACCGAGCGGGCCGCGCGCGAGCGGGCCGGTGATCCGGTCGGGGGCTTCCAGGTACGGGTAGCTGAACCGGCCCTTGTCGCAGATCCAGCCGCCGTCGACCTCCGGATGATTCCGGCTCAGCACCCGCTTCACCTTGCCCTCGCGCGTCGTCACGCTGACGTTGCAGCCGACGGGGCAGAGGCCGCAGACAGTCGGAACGTTCTGGATCTCCCACGGTCGCGCCTCGAAGCGGTACTGGGTCGAGGTGAGGGCGCCGACCGGGCACAGCTCGATCACGTTGCCGGAGAAGGGCGCGCGGTAGGGATCGTCCCCGAACGTGGCGATCTCGGTGTGCGCGCCGCGGTTCCTCGCGATCAGCTGCTCGTCCTCCGCCACGTCCGACGAGAACCGCGTGCAGCGGTAGCAGAGGATGCAGCGCTCGCGGTCGAGTGCGATCAGGGGAGAGACGGGAATCGGCTTCTCGAGCGTGAGCTTCGAGAAGCTCATGCGGGTGTTGCCGGGGCCGTACCGGAACGTCAGGTCCTGCAACGGGCACTCGCCCCCCTTGTCGCAGACGGGGCAGTCGAGCGGGTGGTTGACGAGGATGAACTCGAGCGTCGCGTTCTGCCCTTCGGCCGCCTTCTGCGAGGAGGCTGCGGTGCGCACGACCATCCCGTCCTGGGCGCTCAGCGTGCAGCCGGCCTGCAGCTTCGGCAGCCCCTCGATCTCCACCAGGCACATCCGGCAGGCACCGACGGGCGGCCCGAGCCGGGGCTCGTAGCAGAACACCGGGATCTCGATCCCCGCTGCCGCGGCCGTCTCGACGAGGCCCGTGCCCTTCGGCACAGAGACCTCACGGTCGTCGATCGTGACGGTTACGAGCTCGGTCATGTCGTTACCCCTGTAGGGGCGAGGCGTGCCTCGCCCCCGTGTTGCCCGCCGCGTCCTCATGGCCGTGCGCGTGCATTGCGACGGGTGCGAGCACCTGGTCGAGGGAGGAGTCGCCGTGAAAGGGGCAGCCGCCCTGGTCGATGTGCGCCTGGAACTCGTCCCGGAACTTGTCGACGTAGCTCGCGACGGCGATGGCGTCGGAGTCGCCGAGCGGGCACAGGCACTTGCCGTTGATGCGCTCGGCCACCGACAGCAGCAGATCCATGTCCGCCTGTGCGCCGCGGCCGTCCTCGATCTTCTGGAGGATGCTCGAGAGCCAGCGGGTGCCGACACGGCAGGGCGTGCACTTGCCGCACGACTCGTGCTCGTAGAACTGCGAGACCCGGACCGCGAGCTGCACCATGCAGCAACGGTCGTCGATCGCGATCACGGCGGCCGAGCCGATGGCCGTGCCGGCGCCGACGAGCGAGTCGAAGTCGAGCGTGACCCGCCCGGCCTCCTCGGCCGTGAGGATGGGGGTGGACGAGCCGCCGGGGATGACGGCCTTCAGCGTGCGCCCGTTCGCGATGCCGCCGCCCACGTCGTAGATCAGGTCCTGCAGCGGGAAGCCGTGCGGTAGCTCGTAGTTGCCGCCGTTGACGACGTTGCCGGAGAGCGAGAAGACGCGGGTGCCGGTCGAGCTCTCGACGCCGAGCTTTGCGTACTCGGCGCCGCCGAGCTCCAGCACCGAGGTGGCGGTCGTGATCGACTCGACGTTGTTGACGGCGGTCGGCGAGGCGTAGAGGCCGGCGATGGCGGGAAACGGAGGCTTGGTGCGCGGCTGGCCGCGCTTTCCCTCGAGCGACTCGAGCAGGGCGGTCTCCTCGCCGCAGATGTAGGCGCCGGCGCCGCGGTGGAGGACGACGGTGACGTCGCCGAGGAGGCCGCGCGCCTTCATCTGGCCGAGCGCGCGGACGAGCACCTCGAACTCCCGCTCGTACTCGCCGCGGATGTAGACGAAGACGTGCTTCGACTCGATCGCGTGCGCGGCGATGAGGCAGCCTTCGAAGAAGCGGAACGGGACGCGCAGCATGATCTCGCGGTCCTTGAACGTGCCCGGCTCGGACTCGTCCGCGTTGACGACGAGGTAGTGGGGCCGCGCCAGCGTGTCCGGCTTGGGCACGAAGCTCCATTTGCGCCCCGTCGGGAAGAAGGCGCCGCCGCGACCGCGCAGGTTCGACGCGTTCAGCTCCTCGATCACCTCGTCAGGCGTCATGGTGCGGGCCTTGGCGAGCGCGGAGAAGCCGCCGACCCGCTCGTAGTCGGCGAGCTCGGTGAGGGCGCCGCCCTCGGTGCCGGCGAAGACGATCTCAGGCGTCGGCGTCATCGGCTCCTGCCTCTTCCGTCTCGTCCCCGGGCGGGGGCAGCTCGCGGCCCTCGAGCTCGGCGACGATGGCGGGGACGTCGCCGACGCCGACGCGCAGACGGTGCCGGTTGTTCACGGCCACGATCGTGGCCCAGCCGCAGCCGCCGAGGCACTCCACGGTGCGCAGCGTGTACGTCTCGCTCGTTTCCCCGGCCCGCAGCCCGAGCTCCGACTCGAACGCCTCGACCACCTGCTGCGCACCGTTCAGGGCGCACGAGATGTTGGTGCACACCTCGATCACGGTCTCGCCGACGGGCGCCAGGCGAAACATGTCGTAGAACGACGCGATCGAGAGGCAGTAGGCGGGCGTCACGTCGAGCGCGTCGGCGACCTCGCGGAACGCCGACTCGGGCAGCCAGCCGCCGTGGCGCTCCTGGGCGAGCTGCAGCGCCGGCATCACGGCCGAGCGCTCTTCGGGGTACAGCGCGCGGAGCTCCTGGATCTCGTCGTACAGGGTGCTCACCGGTCCACCTCGCCCATGACACCGTCGAGCGAGCCCACGATCGCGATCATGTCGGCGATCGCCGCTCCCGTCATGCACGTGGCGGTCGCCTCGAGAGCGACGAAGCTCGGCGCACGGAATTTCACGCGCCACGGCTTCGGGCCTCCGTCGGAGACGACGTAGCAGCCCATCTCGCCGCGCGGCGACTCCACGACCGTGTAGACCTCGCCCTCCGGCACCGGGAAGCCCTCGGTGACGATCTTGAAGTGGTGGATGAGCGACTCCATCGAGGTGTGGAGCTCGTGCCGGGGCGGCAGCACCACCTTGCGGTCGTCGGCGATCCAGGGCTCGCCCTCCATCTCCTCGAGCCGGTCGACGCACTGGGCGATGATGCGCACCGACTGGCGCATCTCGTCCATGTGCACCTTGTAGCGGTCGTACACGTCACCGTGCGGGTAGACGGGGACGTCGAAGTCGACCTCGTCGTAGGCGAGGTACGGCATGTTCTTGCGCAGGTCCCAGTCGACCCCGGAGGCGCGCAGCACGGGCCCCGACTGGCCGAGCGCGATCGCGTCGTCCGCCGAGAGGAGGCCGATCCCCTTCGTGCGCTTCTGCCAGATCTCGTTGTTGTCGAGGATGGCCTCGTACCCGTCGATCCCCTTGACCATCTGCTTGCAGAACGCGCGCGCCTCGTCGTAGAAGCCGCGCGGGATGTCGTCGGCCAGGCCGCCGATCTGGAAGTACCGCGTGTGCATCCGCGTGCCGCCGACCATCTCGGAGAGGTCGACGATGAGGTCGCGCTCGCGGAACGCGTACCAGAACATGGAGATCGCGCCCAGCTCGAGGGCCGAGGTGCCGAGCCAGATGAGGTGGGAGTGGATCCTGTTCAGCTCCCCCATGCACATGCGCATCCACGTGGCCTTGCGCGGCACGTCGAGGGCGAGCAGCTGCTCGACGGCGAGCACGAAGACGAGCTCGTTGTACTGGTAGGCGACGTAGTCGATGCGCTCGGGGTAGGTGACGCACTTCCACCACGTCTTCTGCTCCATCGTCTTCTCGAAGCCCGTGTGCAGATAGCCGACGACGGCCGACAGCCCGGCGATGTGCTCGCCGTCGAGATCGACGACGAGACGGAGGACGCCGTGGGTGGACGGATGGTTCGGCCCGAAGTTGACCGTGAGGATGTCGTCGAGGTCATGCTGGGCGGGGTCGACCTGCAGCACGGTCGGGATCGGCCGCGGGATGCGCGAGCCTTCGTAGATCTTCGCCTTTCGCTCGAGCGCCGACACGTCTACTCCTCCCCCGAGAACCGGACGGGCTCGCCGCCGATCGGGTAGTCCTTGCGCAGCGGGTGCCCGTCCCAGTCGTCGTCCATCAGGATCCGGCGCAGGTTCGGGTGACCGCGGAACACGATGCCGAACATGTCCCAGGCTTCGCGCTCGAACCAGTCCGCCGTGGGCCAGACGGCGACGACAGAGTCGATCTCCTCGCCGTCGTCGAGCCACGCCTTGACGCGCAGGCGCGCCGGCTCGTCGCCCATGCGCAGCAGGTGATAGCTGACGGCGAACCGCTTCGGCTTCGCGTCGGGCACGCGTGCGAGCCCCTGCGAGCCGGGAGCGTGCAGGTCGCGGCCGTCGCGCGTTCCCAGGTAGCCGGCCACGCCGCGGGCGCCCCAGCCGAGGTAGTCGGCCGGCGACAGGTCGGAGAGGAAGGTGAAGCCCTCCTCGTCGCGCAGGCGGGTGCACGCCTCGACGATGCGTGCGGCATCGACGACGAGCGTGGTCTCGCCGTGTGCCTCCACCGTCTCGACGAGACCGGGAACACCTTCGTAGGCCATCAGGCGGGCACTCCCGTGCCGAACGTCACTGTGCGACGCCCCGGATCTGGTAGGCGGGAGGGATGCCGGCCATGATCTTCTCGTGCAGGCGCAGGATGCCGTCCATCAGCGCCTCCGGCCGCGGCGGGCAGCCGGGCACGTGCATGTCGACCGGGACGACCTTGTCGACGCCCTGCAGCACGGTGTAGTTGTTGAACATCCCGCCCGAGCTGGCGCAGGCGCCCATGGCGATCACCCATTTCGGCTCCAGCATCTGGTCGTAGACCTGGCGCAGCGGCGGCGCCATCTTGTGCGTGACGCGGCCGGAGACGATCAGGAGGTCGGCCTGGCGCGGCGACGAGCTGAAGCGCTCCATGCCGAAGCGGGCGATGTCGTGGCGCGAGGAGACGATCGACATCATCTCGATCGCACAGCAGGCGAGCCCGAACGTGTCGGGCCACATCGAGCTCTTCTGCGCCCAGGCGACGGCCTTCTCGATCGTCGTGATCCCGAGCGCGTCCTCGAGGTTCTCGATCTCCTCCTCGAACACGCCCGGGCCCTTGTTCGGCATCAGCACGCGCTCGGAGCTGAGGCCGGCCCGTGCCAGGGGGCGGTCGCTCAGCAGCGGCAGCTTGCGCGTCAGTGCCATTCCAGCGCTCCCTTGCGCCAGATGTAGACGTACGCGACGAAGAGGATCGCGATGAAGACGAGGAACTCGACGAGGCCGAACCACCCGAGCGCGTCGAGCTGGATCGCGAGCGGGTAGAGAAACACGATCTCGATGTCGAAGAGGATGAAGAGCATCGCGGTCAGGTAGAAGCTGACGGTGAAGCGGCGCTCCTGCGACGGCGCGCCCTGCGAGACGCCGGACTCGAACGGGATCAGCCGCTGCTTCGTCCGGGAGGTGGGGCGCTGCGCGAAGACGAACGTGAAGGCCACCATCGTGGCGGGGATGACCGCCGCGAAGACGGCATAGATCAGAAACGGGAGCCAGTCCGAGAGCATGCGAGTCCTTTTCGCTCCGGGGAGCGCTGCGCCAAACCTACCACCTGTACCACTGCCGCACGAGATAGAGGCAGATCCCGCATCATCAGGGACAAACGGGTGTTACAAGCTTCGTGTCGAACGAGCTTCGGCCGCCGCCGGGCAGCTCCGTCGCGGCCCACTGGGCTGCCCTGCCTGGCGGCACTCTGAAGGGGGACGCCGTGGCGGCGAGCGGTTCGGCTACGATCTGCCCATGGAGATCACCGAGCGTCCAACCGACACTCTGCTCACGCTCACGCCCGGCGCCGCAGTGAAGGTCAAGGAGTTGATGGCGGAGGATCCGGAGGCCGGCGAGATGGTGCTCCGTGTCGCGATCCAGGGCGGCGGCTGCTCGGGCTTCCAGTACGGGCTCGGCTTCGACACCGCCCCTGCGGAAGGCGACCACGAGCTCGAGCTCGAGGGCGTTCGCGTCGTCGTCGACCCCTTCAGCGTGCCCTATCTCAAGGGTGCCACGATCGACTTCCTCAACGGCCTGCAGGAGTCCGGGTTCAAGATCGAGAACCCGAACGCGGCCTCCTCGTGCGGCTGCGGCCACTCGTTCCAGGTCGAGGAGGGCGCGGACGCGCCCGACGCGCACCAGGCCGGCGGCTGCGGCTCCGGCTGCTCGCACTGACGCGCTGACACCTCCGTCGGGGCGAGGCATGCCTCGGCGTTCCGAGCGTCGAGACCACCCGCATAGGATCCGAGCCATGACCGCAACCGGCTCCTCGCTCGCGATCCGGCTCCGCGGCGTCGTCAAGCGCTACGGCGCGATCACGGCGGTGGACGGGCTCGATCTCGACGTGCCCGAGGGGACGTGCCTCGGCCTGCTCGGCCCGAACGGGGCGGGGAAGTCGACCACGATGAGGCTGCTGACGGCGCAGGCGATCGCCGACGCCGGCGAGCTCTCCGTCCTCGGCTTCCGCCTGCCGGGCGAGTCGAAGGCGGCGCGCGCGCAATGCGGCGTCGTCCCGCAGCTCGACAACCTCGACGTCACCCTGACGGTGGAGCAGAACCTCCTCGTCTTCTCGCACCTGTACCGCGTCCACCACGCCGAGCGCAAAGCGGCGATCGGCCGTGCGCTCGCGATCGCCAATCTCACCGATCGCGCCGGGACGCGCGTCGACAAGCTCTCGGGCGGGATGCGGCGGCGCTTGCTGATCGCGCGGGCGCTCATCCATCGCCCCCGGCTCGTGCTGCTCGACGAGCCCACCGTCGGCCTCGACCCCCAGGTGCGGCAGGAGCTGTGGGCGCTCATCGACGGCCTGCGTGCGGACGGCACCACGATCCTGATGTCGACGCACTACATCGAGGAGGCGGAACGCCTGTCGGACACCGTCATGATCATGGCGAAGGGCAGCGCCGTCGCCGCCGGGCCGCCTGCGGAGCTCGTGCGCGAGCATGCGGGACAGCAGGCGGTCGAGGTCTTCGGGCCGCCGTCGACGTTCGCCGGCGTGGAGGCTCGCGGCCCGGGCGGCCGGCTTGCGCACGCGCCGCACCGGCACGAGCGTGACCGTCCTCGGCGTCGAGCGGGCGAACGGCTGGTCGCCGGAGGGCGTCGCCCGCCCCACGAACCTCGAGGACGTCTTCGTGCTTCTCACCGGCGAGGAGGCCGAATGAGCGCCCCCGCGGTCGACAGCGAGCAGCGGCCGGGCCGGCTCGAGCGCTCCGCCCTCACGGGCGTGCTCGTGCGCGAGCTCGTCAACTACTCGTCGTACTGGCGCTCGGCCACCTTCTCCTCCACGGTGGAGCCGACCATCTACCTGCTCGCGTTCGGGTTCGGGTTCGGCTCCCTCGTCTCGACCGTGGCCGGGTACTCGTACGTGGAGTTCGTCGGCACCGGCACGGTCGCGACCGCGGTGCTGTTCTCGAGCGCGTTTCCGGCCATGTTCGGCACGTTCATCAAGTACCGCTTCCAGCGCACCTACGACGCGATCCTCGCCGCTCCGGTGGACACCGAGGAGCTCGTCACGGCCGAGGCGCTCTGGGTCGCCGTGCGCGCCGGCGTCTACGGCTGCGTGCCCATGCTCGTCGCGATCGCGTTCGGGCTCGACCCGTCGTGGGGAATGCTCACCGTGCCCCTGATCGGCTTCGTGGCCGGGTGCGGCTGGGCCGGGTTCGGGATCATGATCGCCGGGTTCGCGTCGTCGATCGAGAACTTCAACTACGTCATCAGCGCCGTGCTGACGCCCCTGTTCCTCGTCGCCGGGACGTTCTTCCCGCTGACGGGACTGCCCGAATGGGTGCAGACGCTCGCCCAGCTCAACCCGCTGTACCACTGCGTCGAGCTCGTCCGTGACGCCGTCTTCGGGTTCGAGGGCTGGGCCGACGCGTGGCACGTCTTCGCGCTCGTCGCGTTCGCCCTGATCGTGTGGCGGATCGCGATCTTCGCCATGACCCGCAAGCTCGTCGACTGAAGCGATCTAGGATCTTCTCCATGGGTGAGCAGCATTTGCGCGTGGCTGTCGTCGGCTCGGGGCCTGCCGGCTTCTACGCCGCCGGCGCGTTGCTCGCGAGCGACGACCCCCGGGTGGAGGTCGACCTGTTCGAGCGGCTGCCGACGCCGTGGGGGCTCGTTCGCCTCGGCGTCGCGCCCGACCATCCCAAGATCAAGTCCGTCTCGCGCGCCTTCGAGAAGATCGCCGCCAGGCCGGGCTTCCGCTTCTTCGGGAACGTCGACGTCGGGCGCGACGTCTCGCACGAGGAGCTGGTGAACCTCTACGACGGGGTCGTCTACGCGTTCGGTGCCCAGACCGACCGGCGCATGGGCATCCCCGGAGAGGACCTGCCGGGGTCCTGGCCGGCGACCGCCTTCGTCGCCTGGTACAACGGCCACCCCGACTTCCAGGACCTGTCGTTCGACCTCTCGGGGGAGCGGGCGGTCGTGGTCGGCAACGGCAACGTCGCCGTCGACGTGGCGAGGATGCTGGCTCTCACGGCCGAGGAGATCGGCCCCACCGACACGACGGACGCTGCGATCGACGCGATCCTCGGGTCGGGCATCCGCGAGATCCTCGTGCTCGGTCGCCGCGGGCCGGTGCAGGCGGCGTTCACGAATCCCGAGCTCGTCGAGCTGACCGAGCTCGCGGGCGCCGACCTCGTCGTGGAGGCGGCCGACCTCTGGCTCGACGCGGCGAGCGAGGCTGCGCTCGCCGAGGACGCCATGGCCCAGCGCAATCTCGCCGTGCTGCGGGAGGTCGCCGAGGCCCGGCCGTCGGGCAAGCCGAAGGCAGTGCACCTGCGGTTCCTGTGCTCGCCGGTGGCGATCCTCGGCGACGGGAAGGTCGAAGCGGTGGAGATCGTGCGCAACCGGCTCGAGGCGGACGCCGACGGCCGAGTCCGTGCCGTGCCGACCGACGAGCGCGAGACGATCCCGTGCAGGATCGTGCTGCGCAGCGTCGGCTACCTCGGTGTGGGGATCCCCGACGTGCCGTTCGACGAGAGGCGGGGCGTGATCCCGAACGACGACGGCCGCACGCTCGACACTGCCGGCGAGCGCGTGCCGGGCGTCTACTGCGCGGGCTGGATCAAGCGAGGCCCGAGCGGCGTCATCGGCACGAACAAGAAGGACGCCACCGAGACGGTCGAGCTGCTGCTCGCCGACGCCGCCGCGGGCAAGCTCGCCCACGACGACCTGCGAGACGTGGCCGACGTGCTCGCACAGCGGGGCGTCACGGTCGTCGACTACCCCGGGTGGGAGGCGATCGACGCGGCCGAGCGGTCCCGCGGCGAAGCGGCCGCCCGCCCGCGCGTCAAGCTCTGCAGCTGGGACGAGCTGCTCGAAACCGCAACTGCCGGACACGAGTGAGGAGAGTGGAGACGATGGGCACGGAGAAGACACTGTGGGGCGGGGAGACCGAGAAGGCGATCGGGAACTTCCCGGTCAGCGGGGAGCCGATCCCGGCCTCGGTGGCGCACTGGCTCGGTCGCATCAAGGCGGCCTCCGCGCGTGCGAACGCCGACCTGGGCCTGCTCGACCCGGAGATGGCGGCGCGCATCGCCGCGGCCGGCGACCGTGTCGGGGCGGGCGAGTTCGACGACCAGTTCCCGATCGACGTCTTCCAGACCGGCTCCGGCACGAGCTCGAACATGAACGCCAACGAGGTGATCGCGAGCCTCGCCGGCGACGACGTGCACGCGAACGACCACGTCAACATGGGGCAGTCGTCGAACGACGTGTTCCCGTCGGCGGTGCACCTCGCAGCGCTCGGTGACCTCGCCCACGATCTGCTCCCCGCGCTCGAGCGCCTGGCTGCCTCCCTGGAGCGCAAGGCATTCGAGTTCGACGACGTGGTCAAGTCCGGCCGCACCCACTGGATGGACGCCGTGCCCGTCACGCTCGGCCAGGAGTTCGCGGGCTACGCCGCGCAGGTGCGGCAGGGGATCGCCCGCGTCGAGGACGCGCAGCCGCGGCTCGGCCAGATCCCGCTCGGCGGCACCGCCACCGGCACGGGGCTGAACACGCACCCCGAGTTCGCCGCCCGGGCACGCGAGTACCTCTCGCGCGAGACCGGACTCTCCGTCTCCGCGCCCGTCGACCACTTCGAGGCGCAGGCAGCCCGCGACGGCCTCGTCGAGGCCTCCGGCGCCCTCAAGGTGGTCGCCGTCTCCCTCACGAAGATCGCGAACGACCTCCGCTTCCTCGGGTCTGGCCCGCGCGCCGGGCTGGGGGAGATCCTCCTGCCCGAGCTGCAGAAGGGCTCGTCGATCATGCCCGGCAAGGTCAATCCGGTCATCCCCGAGGTCGTCACCCAGGTGGCGGCGCAGGTGATCGGCAACGACACCGCGATCACGATCGGCGGCATGAACGGGCACTTCGAGCTGAACGTCTATATCCCGCTGATGGCACGGAACCTGCTGCAGTCGATCGCGCTGCTCGCGAGCGCGTCACGGCTCCTGGCAGCGAAGTGCGTGGACGGGATCGAGGCGAACCGGGAGCAGTGCGAGAGCTATGCCGAGCTGACGCTTTCCGCCGCGACCGCCCTCAACCCCTTCATCGGCTACGACAAGGCGGCGGAGATCGTGAAGGCGGCAGCGGCGAGCGGCCGCTCCCTGCGGGAGGTCGCCCGCGAGGCGGGCGTCGCGGACAGCACGCTCGACGACGCCCTCGACTATCGCGCGATGGCGAAGCCGCACGGCTAGTACGCGACTGCGCCGCGGCCGGTGTCGGCGGCGTGCTTCTGCTCGTCGGCGCGGTAGCTCGAGCGAACGAGCGGGCCGGCGAAGACCGACCCGAAGCCGAGCGCCTCGCCCTGCTCGCGCAGCCAGCGGAACTCGTCGGGATGCACCCACCGGTCGATCGTGGCGTGCTTGCCGGAGGGCTGCAGGTACTGGCCGATGGTGACGACGTCGACGCCGTTGGCGCGCAGGTCGCGCATGGTCTCGACGACCTCGTCGTTCGTCTCGCCGAGCCCGACGATCAGGCCGGACTTCGTCAGCACCGGGTAGTCGGCCACCTCTTTCGCGCGCCGCAGCAGGTGGAGGGCGCCGTCGTAGGAGGCGCGGGCGCCGCGCATGTGGCGGTGCAGCCGGCGCACGGTCTCGATGTTGTGGTTGAAGACCTCCGGCCGGGCTGCGAGCACGGTCGCGAGGGCAGCCTCCTCGACGTCGAGGAAGTCGGGCGTCAACACCTCGATCGAGCAGTCCGGCAGCTTCGCCCTGAGCGCCCTGATCGTGGCGGCGAAGTGGCCGGCTCCCTTGTCTCGTAGGTCGTCGCGGTCGACGGAGGTGACGACGACGTGCCGCAGCCCCATCTGTGCCGCCGCCTGCGCGAGCTTGAGCGGCTCCAGCGGGTCCGGCGCCTGCTCCGGCCGTCCGGAGTTGACGTAGCAGTAGCGGCAGGCGCGGGTGCACGTGTCGCCCAGGATCTGGAAGGTGGCGGTGCCCTTGCCCCAGCACTCGCCGATGTTGGGGCAGCGTGCCTCCTCGCACACGGTGTTCAGCCCGGCGCCGTGGATCAGCTTCCGCACGTCGAAGTAGCGGCCGTCCGCGCTCGGCGCCCGCACCTTCATCCACTCCGGGCGGCGCGGCCGGTCTGCGACGGGCAGTGATGTCTCCACGCCCGCATTGTAGGGGCGAGGCCATGCCTCGCCCTCGGTGGGCGGCTGCTCAGCGAAGGCCGAGCTTCTCGTGCACCGGCTGCGACCACAGGCCGGCGCCGCCGTCCGCAGGGAGCGGATCGAGCTCCAGTGCGAACACGTCGGCGAGCGCCGCGAGGGCGGCCGGCTTGACCTCGTCGACCGTGACGGAGCGGCCGAGCTCGTCGGCCATGGTCGTGAACTCGGCGTCCTCCAGCCCGCAGGCGGTGATCCACTGCGTGAACGGGGCAGGGTCGAGGTCGACGTTGAGCGCGTAGCCGTGCGTCGTCACCCAGCGCGAGACGCGCACCCCGATCGACGCGATCTTGCGCGGCCCGCGGGGCCCGGCCGGCGGCATCCAGACGCCGGTCAGCCCTTCGATGGTCGTGCCTTCCAGTCCAAACGCTGCCAGCGTCTGGACGATCGACTGCTCCAGGTCGCGCACGTACTTCTTCACGTCCTTGCCGTGCAGCGTCAGGTCGAGGATCGGGTAGCAGACGAGCTGCCCGGGCGCGTGGTAGGTCGACTTGCCGCCACGGTCCGTCTCGACGAGCTCGACCTCGGAGCCGGCGGGGATGTGGAGCTCCTTCTCGGCCTCGGTGCGCCGTCCCGTCGTCACGACGGGCGGATGCTCGAGGAGGACGATCGTCTGCGGGATCGCGTGCTGCGAGACCGCCGCCGCGAGCGAGCGCTGCAGTTCGAGGGCCTCGCCGTAGGGGACGAGCCCGGCGTCCAGTGCGTAGGCGCCGGTCGTCAGGCCGTCTCCTCCCACGACTCGAGGCGCTCGCGCAGGTCGCGCAGGAAGGCGCCGCTGTAGGCGCCGTCGACGAGCCGGTGGTCGTAGGTGAGGGTGATGTTCATGATCGGCCGGATCGCGATCACGTCCTGCCCCAGCTCGTCCTGCACGACCCACGGCCGCTTCACGAGCGCGTAGGTGCCGAGGATGCCGACCTGCGGCTGGCTGATGATCGGCGTGCCGTGGAAGGTGCCGTAGCCGCCCGGGTTGGTGATCGTGAAGGTGCCGCCCTGCACGTCGTCGGGCAGCAGCTTCTTCGTGCGGGCCCGTTGCGCGAGGTCGGCGATCGAGCGTGCGATCCCGAGCAGGTTCATGTCCTGGGCGTTCTTCACGACGGGCACGATCAGCCCCTTGCCGTCCTCCAGTGCGACGGCGATGCCGAGGTTGACCCACGGCCGTGTCACGATCTGCTCGCCCCGGATCTCGGCGTTGATCCACGGGTAGTCGCGCAGCGTCTCGACCGTCGCCTTGGCGACGAAGGCGAGGTAGGTCGGGTTGACGCCGTAGGCGGACTCGTACTCCTGCTTCAGCGCAGCCCGTGCGGCCACGACCCTGGACATGTCGACCTCGATCGCGCTCGTCACGTGCGCGGAGGTGTCGAGCGAGCGGCGCATGTGCTCCATCACGCCGCGGCGCATGGCCGTCATCGCCTCCTCGACCTCGCCCAGGAGTAGCGGCGGCGCGGCCGGCGCGCCGGCGGGTGCCGGGGCCGGAGCCGGCGCTGCGGGGACCGGCGGCGCCACGCCCGGCGGCGGCGCGGCCGGCGGCGCAGGCGCTGCAGCGGCCGGGGCGGGAGCTGCGGGAGCGGCAGGTGCGACTGGCGGAGCCGGAGCAGGCACAGCTGCGGCCCCGGACTCGATGTGGGCGAGGATGTCCTTCTTCGTCACGCGTCCCCCTGTGCCTGTGCCTGCGACGGCGCCCGGGTCGACGCCGTGCTCGGCCGCGATCCGCGCCACCACCGGGGAGACGAACGTGCGCCCGTTGCCACCCGAGTCCGGCGCCTGCGGCGCCGGCTGAGGCCGAGCGGGGGCGGCCACCGGCTGCTCGGGCAGCGGGGCGGGCTCTGCGACGGGCTCGTCAGGGCTGCTCGCCGGCTCGACGGCCGAGCCGGCCGGCGCGATCACGGCGAGCAGCGTGCCGACTTCGACCGTCTCGCCCTCGCCGACGAGGATCTCTGCGACGACGCCCTCGCCGGGGCTCGGCACCTCGGTGTCGACCTTGTCGGTCGAGATCTCGAGCAACGGCTCGTCCTGCCCGACGGCCTCACCGGGCTGCTTCAGCCATTTCGTGATCGTCCCCTCCGACACCGACACGCCCATCTGAGGCATCACGACGTCGATCCTGGTTCCTGTAGCCACTGTCGTCTCCTCGTGTAGGGGCGCGGCGTGCCTCGCCCTTCAGTACGCCGCGAGCTCTCGGAGCCCGGCGGCGACGTCGTCGACCTGGGGAATGAACGCCTTCTCGAGCGGCGGCGAGAAGGGCACCGGCGAGTCGGGCGCGGCGATCCGCTTCACCGGCGCGTCGAGATGCTCGAACGCCTCCTCGGCGATCGTGGCCGCGATCTCGGCGCCGAAGCCGCCGGTGCGCGTGTCCTCGTGCAGCACGAGCACCTTCGACGTGCGGCGGACGCTCTCGAGCACGGCGGCGCGGTCCCACGGGATCAGGGTGCGCAGGTCGAGCACCTCGACGGAGACATCCTCCGCTTCCAGCTGCTCGGCCGCCTCGGCGGCGGTGTGCACCATCGCGCCCCACGTCACCACGCTGATGTCCTCGCCCGCCCGGTGCGTGCGCGCTGCGCCGAAGGGGACCGTGTAGCGCTCGTCGGGCACCTCGCCCTTGAGGCGGCGGTACAGGTGCTTGTGCTCGAAGTAGAGAACGGGATTCGGGTCGGCGATCGCGCTCGCGAGCAGGCCCTTCGCGTCCTCGGGAGTGGAGGGGCAGACGATCTTCAGGCCGGGGATGTGGGCGAAGGAGCTCTCCGGGTTCTGGGAGTGGAAGGGGCCGCCGGAGAAGCCGCCGCCCGACGGGAGTCGCAGCACGATCGGGATCGGCGTGCCGGCGCGGTAGTGCTGCTTCGCGGCCACGGTGACGAGATGGTCCCAGGCGCACGAGACGAAGTCGGCGAACTGCATCTCGGCGACCGGCCGCAGGCCCATCAGCGCGGCACCGGTGGCACCGGCCACGATCGCCGTCTCGGAGAGCGGCATGTCGATCACCCGCCAGGGCCCGAACTCCTCCTGGAAGCCCTGGGTCACCTTGAAGGCGCCGCCGTAGACGCCGACGTCCTCGCCCAGCACGAAGACACGCTGGTCGTGGTGCATCTCCTGCCGGAGCCCGTCGCTGATCGCCTGCAGGTACGTCTTCTGCGACATTACTTGTGGTGAGGGGTTTCGAGCTCTTCGGGCTCGGCGAAGACGCCCTGGAGCAGGGTGGAGGCATCGGGCAGCGGCGAGGCCTCGGCGCGCTCGAGCGCCTCGTTCAGGTGCCGCTTGACGCCGGCGCTGATCTCGCCCTCCTCCTCGTCCGTGAGTGAGGCGTTGTCCCGCAGCCAGTTGCGGTAGCGCTCGAGCGGGTCGCGGCGCTCCCACTCCTCGAACATCTCGCGGGGAACGTAGAAGGCGTCGTCGTGCACGGCATGGCCCTCCATGCGGAGCGTGAGCGACTCGATCAGGGTCGGGCCGCCGCCCTCGCGCGCCTTCTGGATCGCCCGCTTCGCCTCGCGGTACACCGCCAGCACGTCCGTGCCGTCCACGACGACGCCGTCGAAGCCGTAGCCGTGAGCGCGGTCTGCGAGGTGCTCGACGGCGTACTCGAGGTGCTGCGGCGTCGAGTACGCCCACTGGTTGTTGTCGATCACGAACACGACGGGCAGGCGGCGCACGCCGGCGAAGTTCATGCCCTCGTGGGCGTCGCCGCGGTTCGCGGCGCCTTCGCCGCACCAGGCGATCGCGACGCGGTTCTCCTCCCGGATGCGAAACGCGAGACCCATGCCGACGGCGACGGGCAGCATGGCAGGGAGGTGGCTGACCATCGCGTGCAGGCCGAGGTTGGCGTCGCCGATGTGGACGTTGCCGTCGCGCCCGCGCGTCGGCCCGTCCGCCCTGCCCATGTACTGGGCGAAGATACGCCAGGGCTCGACGCCGTGCGTGACGTGCACGCCCATGTCGCGCTGCAGCGGGCAGCCGACGTCGTCGGGGCCCATCGCGGTGGCGACGCCGACGGCCGCCGCCTCGTTGCCGCGGCCGGTGTAGAAGGAGCCGGGAATCTTGCCCTGCTTGTAGAGGATGTGCCCGCGCTCCTCGATCCCCCGGGTGAGCAGCAGGTTGCGGTAGATGCCGAGCAGGTCCTCACGGTCGAGTCCTGCGTCGTGGACTTCCTGGAGCGAGCCGACGGGCTCCGCTTCCCTTACAGCCATGAGCTCCCCTTGGAGGCGGTGGACGTGCCTCACTGTACCGCGCGCACCCGACATGGCCCCGCGACGGCGGGAGGAGCCCGACCGGGGCGGGCTACAGTGGCCTCGTGGCACGCCCGAGGCGGAACTGGATCCAGGAGGAGCGCCGCAACACGCTCGGCCACTGGGTCGCGCTCTGCGCGGGGTGCGGCCACACGCAGCGGTACTTCGAGGAGTCGGAGCGGGAGGTGCCGGCCGACTGCCCGTTGTGCGGCGCCGCGCTGCGCCGCCGCTGCCCCGCCTGCGACGCCCGCTTCGCCTCGGCGTTCCAGGTCGAGTGCGAGGAGTGCGGCGCCGGGATCCGTCCGCCGGAGCTCTTCGGCAGCGCGATCCGCAAGCCCGGCCGGTAGTGGACGAGTCTGGGAACCACCATGGGTTCCCCCACCCCTAGAACATGCTGCCGATGATCTGGGAGAAGCGGATCAGCGTCACGGTGTCGTCCTCGGTGACGTCGCGGTTGTAGAGCTGGCCGAGCCAGTGGGCGAGCTCGTCGGCACGACGGATCTCGGGGTTGTCGTGCTCGATCTCCCGTGGCGAGAGATCGCCGAGCCGCTTCACCTCGACCTTGTCGATCACCGCGTCGAAGATCTTCTCGCGCTGCCCGTAGCGTGTGCCGACGAGCACCGTCACGATCATGCCCTTGCGGTACTTCGGCGACTTGTCGCCGAGCCGGATCGTCGCGGTCTTGCGGCCCGTGCGCAGCTGGTCGGCGACGATCGAGGAGTAGAAGTTGAGCGCGTAGGTCGGCACCGCGCGACCACTATAGAGGGTCGCCGCCCGGCGCTCCAGACGGTGCGCGGGGACCGGCGTGACCCCGGCGGGCAGGTGCCCTCACGATCTAAGTCGTCTACGCTCAGATCATGGTGGTGCACGGCCCCGGCACTGTGCTAGAGTCGCGTTGGCACTCTCTGTCGATGAGTGCCAGAGTCCCCCAGAACAACCACTACGCTCAACAGGGAGGCACACGCATGAACCTGCAGCCCCTTGGTGACCGCCTCATCGTCGAGGTCCTCGAAGAGGAAGAGACGACCGTGAGCGGCATCGTGCTGCCCGACACCGCGAAGGAGAAGCCGCAGCGCGGCAAGGTCCTCGCGGTCGGTCCCGGCCCGCGCGACGAGGACGGGGAGTACGTCAAGATGGACGTCGAGGAGGGTGACGAGGTCATCTTCTCCAAGTACGGCGGCACCGAGATCAAGATCGGTGTCGACGAAGTGCTGATCCTGCGCGAGTCCGACGTCCTGGCGAAGGTCGTCGGCGACCGCGCCGCCGTGTAGGGCGAGAGTCCGTTCTGCCCTGACCCGTAGGGGCGAGGCCATGCCTCGCCCTCGTAGAGAGAACGCTAGGAGAAAGAGGAAACCAATGGCTCACAAAGAGCTCAAGTTCAACGAGGATGCCCGTCGCGCGCTCGAGCGCGGCGTCAACATCCTCGCCGATGCCGTCAAGGTGACGCTCGGCCCGAAGGGCCGCTACGTCGTGCTGGACAAGAAGTTCGGCGCGCCGACGATCACGAACGACGGCGTCACGATCGCCCGTGAGATCGACGTCGAGGACCCGTTCGAGAACCAGGGCGCACAGCTCGTCCGCGAGGTCGCCACCGCGACCAACGACGTCGCCGGCGACGGCACGACGACTGCGACGGTGCTCGCCCAGGCGATCGTCCGCGAGGGTCTCAAGAACGTCGCCGCCGGCGCCAACCCGATGGGCCTCAAGCGGGGCGTCGAGAAGGCCGTCGAGGCGATCGTCGAGGATCTGAAGAAGCAGTCGGTCGAGGTCGCGGGCAAGGAGGACATCGCCCGTGTCGCCACCATCTCGTCGCGCGAGCGCGAGATCGGCGACGTCATCGCCGACGCGATCGAGAAGGTCGGCAAGGACGGCGTCGTGAACGTCGAGGAGGGCCAGACGTTCGGCCTCGACCTCGAGTTCACGGAGGGCATGCAGTTCGACAAGGGCTACCTGTCGCCGTACATGATCACGGACGCCGATCGCATGGAGGCCGTGCTCGACGACCCGTACATCCTGATCGCGAACCAGAAGATCGGTGCGGTCAAGGATCTGCTGCCGGTGCTCGAGCAGGTCATCCAGGCCGGCAAGCCGCTCGTCATCGTCGCGGAGGACCTCGAGGGTGAGGCGCTCGCGACGATCGTCGTCAACAAGCTCCGCGGCGTCTTCACCGCCGTCGCGGTCAAGGCACCGGGCTTCGGCGACCGCCGCAAGCGCATGCTGGAGGACATCGCCGTCCTCACCGGCGGCGAGGTGATCACCGAGGAGCTCGGGCTCAAGCTCGAGAACACCAAGCTCTCGCAGCTCGGGCACGCCCGCAAGGTCGTGGTGGACAAGGACTCGACCACGATCATCGACGGTGCCGGCGACGGCGACGCGATCAAGGCCCGCATCAAGCAGCTCAAGGGCGAGATCGAGAGCACCGACTCCGACTTCGACCGCGAGAAGCTGCAGGAGCGGCTGGCGAAGCTCGCCGGCGGCGTGGCCGTGGTCAAGGTCGGCGCAGCCACCGAGACGGAGATGAAGGAGAAGAAGCATCGCGTCGAGGACGCGCTGCAGGCCACCCGCGCGGCCCTCGAGGAGGGCATCGTGCCGGGCGGCGGCGTCGCGCTGCTGAACGCTGCGGACGCGGTCAAGAAGGGCTTCGAGGTACTCGAGGGCGACGAGAAGACGGGCGCCCAGATCATCCTGCGCTCGCTCGAGGAGCCCCTCCGGCAACTCGCCTACAACGCGGGCCTCGAGGGCTCGGTCGTCGTCAACCAGGTGCGCACGGCCAAGAAGGGCCAGGGCCTGAACGTCGACACGGGCGAGATCGAGGACATGGTCAAGTCGGGCATCATCGACCCGACCATGGTCACCCGCTCGGCGCTGCAGAACGCCGCGTCGATCGCCAAGAACATCCTCACCACCGAGGCGATCGTCGTGGACGCTCCCGAGAAGTCCTCGGGCGGCGGCGGCGGCATGCCCGACATGGGCGGCATGGGC
Organism: uncultured Gaiellaceae bacterium; assembly: GCA_963787085.1. Lineage (GTDB taxonomy): Bacteria > Actinomycetota > Thermoleophilia > Gaiellales > Gaiellaceae > Gaiella. The sequence goes on from CAWBBO010000011.1 coordinate 56,193, forward strand.
GGCATGATGTAGGAGATTCGCCGACGCGAATCTCGAGACCGTACGAGGGCCGGCAGCTAGCCGGCCCTCGTCGTTCTCGGAGAGAGTCGGTCGTCGAGAGCCACGCGCGCGGCTCGTAGACGACAAAGAGAAAGCGGCCCTTGGGGGAGGGCCGCTTTCGGGGGGATGACACTAGGGGGAGGGTGGGATGACACCATCATCGGCGTCTCACGTCCACGCTCCGTCCCTCGTTAGGGTGATTTCGCCTGCGCGGCTAGAAGCCGTACCGCTGCTCGAGGAACGGGTCGGCCTCGTTGTGGTAGCCGTAGCGCTCCCAGAATCCCGGCTGGTCATGGTCGAGCAACTCGATCCCGCGCAGCCACTTGGCGCTCTTCCAGAAGTACTTGCCGGGGACGACGAGGCGCAGCGGCCAGCCGTGCTCGGGCGTCAGCGGCTCTCCGTCTGCATGGGTCGCGAGCATCGCACCCTCGCGCTCCAGGAAGTCGACGGGCACGTTGGTGGTGAAACCGGCCTCGGCGTGGGCGACCGCATACCGGCCGGCGGGCCTCGGCCCGCACAGGTCGCGGAGCGCAGACCACGGGACCCCGGTGAACGTCGTGTCGAAGCGGCTCCAGCGGGTGACGCAGTGGATGTCCTGCGTCACCTCGACCGTGGGCAGCTCGCTCAGCTGCGCCCAGCCCAGCGTCACGGGCGACTCGACCTCGCCCCGCACGCGGAAGTCCCAGCCTGCGAGATCGGCGGCATACGTCGCCACCGACCCGGCGTGGAGCACGGGCCACTTCTCCGTCAGGTACTGGCCCGGCGGCAGCCGCGCGGGGTCGTACCCCGCCTCCATCACCTTCTTCTCCGCTCTGCTCCGGAACATCGTCCCTACACTAGACAGCGTGACCGCGACAACGCTACGGGCGACCCGCCGGCCGCGTGCGTTCGTCGCCGTCGTAGGCGCCGACGCTGCGGACTACCTGCAGCGGATGGTCTCGAACGACGTCGAGGCGCTCGCGCCCGGCGAGTCGTGCGCGGCGCTGCTCCTGACGGCGAAGGCGCGTGTGATCGCACCGCTGACGGTGCTGCGCCGAGGCCCGGACGACTTTCTCCTCCTGACCGAGCCGGAGCTGGGCGAGCGCCTCGCAGCCGAGCTCTCACGCTTTCGCTTCGCCGCGCGCTGCGCGATCGAGCCCGAGCAGCACCGCTCGACGCTCGTGCTCGGCGGCGAGCCACCTGACGGCGCCGTCCCGAACGCCGACTACGGCGTGGCCGCGTACGAGCTCATCGACGCCGAGCCGGAAGAGGCGGCGCCGATCGACGACGACGACCTCGAGCGGCTCCGCATCCGGGCGGCCTCGCCGCGCTGGGGCCGCGAGCTCGACGACCGCGTGCTTCCGGCAGAGGCCGGGCTCGAGGAACGCGCGATCAGCTTCACGAAGGGCTGCTACCCCGGGCAGGAGCCCGTCGCGCGCCTTCACTACCGGGGCCACCCGAACCGGGGGCTGCGCGTGCTCGTGATCGACGGCGCCGAGCTTCCCGCCGCCGACGCGGCCCTCACGCTCGACGACCGCGACGTCGGCCGCGTCACGAGCGCGGTCGCAGACGGCGACGGAGTCCTCGCCCTCGCCTACGTCCGTCGCGAGGTGCCCGAGGACGCGCACCTGCGCCTCGAGAGCCGCCCGGTGCGCCACGCGAGCTCCGCCTCGGTAGGGCAGCCCTCTCTCACCTGAGCTTGACGCGGGGACCCGGGGTTTCCCACGGGCCTCCTCCTTGGTGCGTGCCGACATGCGCCCGGCAAGATTCGAACTTGCGACCTCTGCCTCCGCAGGGCAGCGCTCTATCCCCTGAGCTACGGGCGCGGGGACGGCCTAGTCTAGCGACGATCGGCCGGGCTCTTCGTCAGCCGAGCGACGCCTTCGCCGCCTCGACCATGTCCCCGCCGACCGCGTGCACGATCTCCGGCCGGTCGAGCAGGCGGGCGCGTTGCGTCGGCGACTGCAGCCGGTTGACGACGTACTTGTCCTCGAGGATCTCGTGCAGCGGCCGTCCGCGATCGTGCTCGCGGATCACGTACTGCGCCACGCGCTCCTCCTGCGACGAGCGCTGGAAGAGAAACGAGAACATGTCCTTTAGAGCCATCGCGACGATTGTATCCTCACGGGTATGAAACGGAGGCCGGAGTCGGGACGCGTTGCCGAGCGCGAGCTCGTCGGCGTCGACGACGCCGGCCAGGAGGAGCGGATCGTCTTCTGGATCGAGCGGCGCCCCGGCGCCGCCTGGGCGGTCTGCCGCGCCGTCAACCCGCAACATCGCGCCGGCGCCGGCGAGCCCCGTCCCGAGGACCTCGTCTTCGAGGGCTACGAGCTGTCCGACGCGCTCGAGCACGCCAACGACGCGCTCGAGGACGACGTCCGCGTGCTCGAGGAGGATGGGCGCTCGGTCGACGTCAAGCCCTTCACCCGCAAGGAAGTGATTCCCCTCCTCGAACGCTGGTTCTTCGGCCGCTGACCTGACGCCACCGACCGCTCCCGCTCCCGCCGGGCAGAGCCCGGCTCCGCGGGCGCTCGCGCCGCTGCGTGCACGCGGCTCTCCGGGTCTGTGCTTGTCGCACTATCCCCTTCGGCCCGGCACACGCAGCGACGCGTCGGAGGCGTCACGCTTGACACGTGTGCCGGCGTTGCCGGCACACGGCGAGGCATGGCCCCGCCCCTACGGAAAGCCTTGCCGACTCAGGAGGGAGGGGTCGCGGGGAACCGTAGGTTCCCGGCTTCAGGGGTGTTCGCGCGCCGGAAACCCGCGCGAGCGGGTTTCCGAACTTCGCGGAGCGAAGTCCGCTTGCGGGCAAGGATCAGCGTGGCCACTCCAGGTTCGCGTCGGGGATGGGGTCGCCGTGGGGGTCGTGGGTCGGAAATCCGAGCGCCTCGTCGATCCGCGCCTCGAGCTCCTCGGAGAGCACGTGCTCCAGCCGGTCGGCCTCGGCATGCACGTCGGCGACCGCGATCCCGAGCGTGTGGGCAAGGTAGAGCTCGAGCAGGCGATGGTGCCGCGTCACCTCCACCGCCACGCGCTCGCCGTCAGGGGTCAGCACGACGCCACGGTACGGGGCGTGCACCGCGAGACCGAGGGCGGCGAGCTTCTTCACCATCGCGCTCGCGGACGCAGGCGAGACGCCCATCTCGCGGGCGAGCGCGGTGGTCGTCACTCGCGCATCGTCGTCACCGGACAGCTTGAAGATCGCGCGGAGGTAGTCCTGGATCGCGTCCGACAGGTTCACTCGCGCCATCGGCCGAGTCTAGAGGCTTCCCGGGCGCCCTCTCGGACGGGGGTTCTCGCCTCGCCGGCCGAGGGCGCCCTGCTACCGTCCCCGCGCCTTGAAGATCAGAGTCGGACACAGCCCGGATCCTGACGACGCATTCATGTACTGGGCGCTCACGACGGACCTCGTCGACACGCGCGGCTTCGTGTTCGAGCAGGTGCTCGCCGACATCCAGACCCTGAACCAGTGGGCTCGCGCCGCTCGGCTCGAGGTGACGGCGATCTCTCTCGCTGCCTACCCGTTCGTGCAGGAGGACTACGCGCTGCTCCCTCACGGCGCCAGCATCGGCACCGGGTACGGGCCGATCGTCGTCGGGCGCCAGCCGGCCGCGATCGACGACCTGCGCGGCAAGGAGATCGTCGTGCCCGGAGCGATGACGACCGCGTTCCTGACGCTGCGGCTCGTGCTCGGCGACATCCCCTACCGGGAGCTGCCGTTCGAGCAGATCCCGGACGAGGTGGCGTACGGCCGGGCGGACTATGGGTTGCTCATCCACGAGGGCCAGCTCACCTTCTCCGACCTCGGGCTCCACAAGGTGCTCGACCTCGGCGAGTGGTGGCTGCTGGAGACCGGCCTGCCGCTGCCCCTCGGCGTCAACGTGGCACGCCGGGACATCGAACGGCTGCACGATCTCTCCGGCGTGCTCGGAGACGCGATCCGCTGCGGCCTCGAGCATCGTGACGAGGCGCTCGAGTATGCGCTCCAATTCGGGCGCGGCATCGACGAGGCTGTCGCCGACCGTTTCATCGAGATGTACGTGAACGACCTCACCGAGGACTACGGCGACGAGGGCCGCTCGGCTGTGGCCGAACTCCTTCGTCGGGGCGAGGCCATGGGAGCCTTCCCGAACCCCGTCTCGATCGACTTCGTCGAGTGACCGCGACGCCGACCCGTCGCTGTCAGCGCTCCGTGAAGACGATCTCCTGCGCACCTTCCCAGAGGAAGGTGCGGCCAAGCGCGGAGAGGTTCTCGTTGCCCTCGACGATCGTGGCGAAATGGTTTCCGGCCAGCTGCCCGGCCTTCGACGCGAAGTTGACGTACCCGTACGCGAGCAGGATCTCCGTCTCGGAGACGCCACCCGGGTAGAGCACGATCTCGCCCGGATTCGGATAGCACGTCGCGTTCTCCGGGCCGAGCCCGAGGTCGAGATCGCCGAACGGAATCCACCCTGCCTCACCGCTCCAGCGGACGTGGATGATGCGCGACTCGAGCGGCAGCAGGCGCCGGAAGGCGGCCACCGTCTGCGGCGCGAGCTGCTGCTCGAGCCGGGCGACGAAGGTGAACGTACCTGCCGTGATCTCGATCACGCGCTGCACCCTACCTCTCCGTCGACGCGCCCTGGTCGACCCAGGCGACCACGAGCGCACGCTCCTCATCGGTCATGTTCGTGACGTTCCCGAGCGGCATTGCCCTCGATACGACTACCCGCTCGATGTCCGCGGCCCTCGCAGCGATCTGCGCCGGCGAGGTGAGCACCACGCCTGCCGGTGGGCTCGAGAAGCCCGGCTGGGTGGGGCTCGCCGAATGACAGGCGGCGCATCGCTGCTCGATCACCGGGGCGACCTGTGCAAATGTGACCGCGGCGGCCGACTGGTCGTTCTTCTCGCTCTGCGGGCGGATTACGACACCGAGCACGACGAGGACGGCGACGCCGATCGCCGGGATCGTCCAGATCGTCCGGCCCTGATGGCGGAGGTTGTAAAACAGCCTTGCCCACGCCCCTAGGAGCGTGATCACGAGCAGGACGACCCAGGCGCGACGGGCTCCGTACGTGAACGCGAAGTGGCCCGCGATCATCGTGAACAGCACCGGCAGCGTGAGGTAGTTGTTGTGAACCGATCGCTGCTTCGCCACGATCCCGGGCGTGGGATCCGGGTCGCGTCCGTCACGCTTGGCGCGGATCAGCTCCCGGTGGGCCGGGATGATGTTGAAGAACACATTGCCGGCCATGATCGTGCCGAGCATCGCTCCGACCTGGAGGAACGCGGCGCGCGGCTGGAAGAGCTGCGTGCAGCCCCACGACGCCAGCGCCGAGAGAGAGACGATCAGGAGCCACAGAACGCCGTCGTGGCCGATGAGGCCTCTGCAGAGCACGTCGTACACGACCCACCCGGCGACGAGCAGGCAGATGCTGATGCCGACCGCCTGCCACGAGGTGAGGTCGGCGACCTCCGGGTCGATCAGGTACGCGCTCGCGTTCAAGTAGTAGAGGACGACCATCAGGGCGAAGCCCGAGAGCCAGGTCGTGTATGCCTCCCACTTGAACCAGGCGAGATGCTCGGGCAGCACAGGCGGAGCGATCTTGTACTTCTTGACGTGGTAGAAGCCGCCTCCGTGCACCTCCCACAGCTCGCCGCCGACACCGTCGCGGATGTCGTCGATCTTCTTCGGCGGCTCGAGCGACTGGTCGAGCAGGACGAAGTAGAACGAGGCCCCGATCCACGCCATCGCGGCGATCACGTGCAACCAGCGGAACAGCAGGTTCAGCCAGTCGGTGACGTACGGATCGAGGAACGTCCCGGCCACGGTCATGCCCGGCCCCAGCGGTCGACGGCGATCGCAACGAGCTCGCCCAGCGCCGTTTCCAGCTCGACGTCGGTGGGGTTGCCGATCCGCTCCTTGAGCACGTCGAGGATCTCCGCCTTCGGCCGGCGGTCGACGAAGACGACGAAGCGAAAGCCATGACGGCTTTCGTACGCGGCGTTCAGGAGCGCGAGCTCCTCGAGCACCGCCGGATCGGCGTCGGCCCCCTGCTCCGCAGCCGACCGAGCCGACAGCCCTTGCCGCTGTCCGATGGCGGGATGGGCGTCCAGCACGGCGCGCTTCTCTGCAGGGGAGAGCGCCGCCGCCACGTCCAGCGCACGCCCGAGCGGGTCGTCGAGCTCGGACAGCAGCTCGGTGAAGCGCGTACGCCCCTCGAAGAGACCCGCGAGCTCGTCGGGGCTCAGCTGCCTCGGTAGCTCGCGCACGAGAAGGGGGAGACGAGAAGTGGGACGTGATAGTGGCCGTCCGCGAGCACGATTGCGAACTCGACCCGGCGGAAGAACATCGAGGGCGGATGGAAGACGAGACGGTACGTGGCCGGCGGAAGGTCGTCGGCCAGGCGTGCGCGGCCGTCCGCATCGGTTTCGGCGTACGCCACCGGCTCGTCGTCGCGCAGGAGCTCCACCCGCACCCCGGCTGCGGGTGCGCCGGCGGCGGTGTCGAGCACGTGGGTCGAGAGCGACGCGCTCACTCGGAGAACCTTCGTGCTTGGGCTCGATGTGCCTGCGCGATCTCGCGTTCGTCGGCGTTGACGAGCGCCCCCTCCCGGACGATGTCAGCGCCACCGACGACGAGCCGGTTCACCCGGTGCGGGCCGGCGAAGACAATCCCCGCCACGAGGTCGTCAGCTCCCCCGAGCTCGAGCCCGTCCGTGCGCCACACGGCAAAGTCCGCGCATTTGCCCGGCTCGAGCGAGCCGATGTCGCCACGGCGCAACACCGCCGCGCCACCGCGCGTGCCGAGACGGATCGCGTCCCGCGCGGTCATCGCGGTACCCCGGCCGCGGCCGCGGGCGACGAGGAGCGCCTGCTTCACCTCGAAGAAGAGGTCACTGCGCTCGTTCGAGGCCGACCCGTCGACCCCGAGCCCGACCCGCACCCCGGCGTCGAGCATCGCGCGCACCGGCGCAACACCGGCGCCCAGCCGGAGGTTCGACGTGGGGCAGTGCGCAACGCCGGTCCCCGAGCTCGCGAACTGCGCGATGTCGGCGTCGGAGAGATGAACGCAGTGGGCGCACCAGACATCGTCGGCGAGCCATCCGAGCCCTTCGAGGTACTCGACCGGGCGGCAGCCGTACAGCTCGACGCAGTAGTCCTCCTCCTCGAGCGTCTCGGCGAGATGGGTGTGCAGCGACAGGCCGAGGCGCCGGGCAAGCGCAGCCGACTCCTCCATCAGCCTGCCGGTGACGGAGAACGGTGAGCACGGGGCGACGGCGATCTTCACGTGGGCGCCTGCACCGTGCTCGTGCAGTGCGCCTGCGAGGCGCTCGGTGTCGGCGAGGACGGTATCGATGTCCTCGACGAGCTCGTCGGGAGGCAGTCCGCCGTTGGAGGCGCCGAGGTCCATCGACCCGCGCGAAGCGACGATGCGTATCCCGAGCTCGCGGGCAGCCTGCACCTCGGCTTCGATCAGCCCGTCGCGCCCCCGCGGGAACACGTAGTGGTGGTCGAACACCGTCGTGCAGCCCGAGAGCGCGAGCTCGGCCAACCCTGTGCGCGCCGCCGCGTACTGCGCCTCGGCGTCGATCCCTGACCACACCGGATAGAGCTCCTGCAGCCAGGTGAACAGGTCGGCTTGCTGCGCCCGCGCGCGGGTCAGCGTCTGGTACAGGTGGTGATGCGTGTTGACGAGGCCGGGCGTGACAACGGCGCCGTGCAGATCGACGCGTTCCGCAACCGACGGCTCCGCGCCGCTGCCCGTCGCGACGACGACTCCGTTCTCGACATGTACCCAGCCGGACCGGTGCTCGGTGCCGGGGTCGTCCATCGTGACGACCCAGGCGTTCGCGAACAGCCTGGCGCCGTCCGGCAGCGTCACGGGCGACCTTCCCGGGTACCGGCGACAACGAGGTAGGCGGGCGCGTCGCCGCGGGCCACAGCGAGCTGGCGGTTGAGAGATGACATCGTGCGGACGATATCGGTGCACACCCCTCCCCGTCCTGCGTGGTTGACAGATGCGGCTGCTGCGGCTTGCATGGCGCGACAGGCTGTCGTGCGAGAGGAGCGGCGGGGCGTGTGACGATCGGGGCGGGGCGCGTGCTCGGGCGGATCGATGCGCTCGGTGCGATCAGCGAGGATTCCGGCCTGCTCAGGCGCCGCTTCGCGACGCCTGCGCTCCTTCGGGCGGGCGAGGCCGTGGCCGCATGGATGGAGGCCACCTCGATGACTACCCACCTCGACCCGATCGGGAACGTCGTGGGGCGGTACGAGGGGGCCGAGTCCGGCGCTCCCGCACTTGTGATCGGGTCGCATCTCGACACCGTCCCCGACGCCGGGCGCTTCGACGGCGCCCTCGGGGTCGTCTGCGGCATCGCGGCCGTGGAGCGGCTGGCTGCCGGCGGTGTGCGCTTGCCGTTCGCGCTCGAGGTCGTCGGGTTCGCCGACGAGGAGGGGGTCCGCTACGGCGCCGCCTATCTCGGGAGCAGGGCGTTTGCCGGCAACTTCGATCCCGCGTTCCTGAACCTCGTCGACGACGACGGGATCACGATGGCCGGCGCCGTTCTGGCCGCAGGCGGCGATCCCGGCGGGATCTCGCGCTGCGCACGGGATCCTCGTGACCTGATCGGCTACTGCGAGGTGCACATGGAGCAGGGACCGGTGCTCGAGTCCGAAGGGCTGCCGGTCGCGGTCGTCGAGGCGATCGCCGGCCAGACGCGCACCCGCGTGACCCTCACCGGGGAAGCAGGGCACGCCGGCACTGTGCCGATGCAGCTTCGCCGCGACGCGCTCGCCGGAGCCGCGGAGCTCGTGCTCGAGGTCGAACGCCTCGCCCGTGGTTCGGACGGTCTCGTCGCCACCGTCGGCGAGCTTGCCGCATCCCCCGGAGCTGCCAACGTCGTCCCCGGGAAGGCGGTGCTGAGTCTCGACGTCCGCCACGCGAACGACGGCCGGCGACTGTCTGCGATCGACGCCCTCCGCCATGCGGCCCGGAAGATCTCGGCCGCGCGTGGCCTGGAGCTTTACTGGGACACACTGGAGGAGACCGGCGCGGTAGCCACCGCGCCGGAGCTCACGGACGTGCTTGCCGCGGCGATCGAGGGCGTCGGCCTGCCTGCCCGACGGCTCGTCAGCGGAGCCGGGCACGACGCCGCCGTGATGGCCTCGATCGTACCCGCCTGCATGCTCTTCGTCCGCTGCGCGGACGGGGTCAGCCACAGCCCGGCGGAGGACGTGAGCGAGGAGGACATCGCGGTTGCGCTCGACGTCCTCGACGGCTTTCTGCGGCGACTCGCCGGACGGTGAGCCCGGTTCCGGTCAGGGGCCTGGAGGATGGCGGTCAGGGCGTCGCTTCGAGCGGAACGAGCTCGAAGCGGTCGACGTCGACGAGGCCGCGGTCGGTGATCTTCAGCGACGGGATCACTGAGAGTGCGAGGAACGCGAGCGTCAGGAACGGCGTCGCGCCCGACCAGCCGAGCGCGCCGGCGGCCTCGTTGGTGGCGCTGCTCTGCGCGATCACCTCGGCGAGAGGGGCATCCGAGAGGAGCCCTGCCACGGGCAGGGGACACTCGGCAACGACGCGTCCGTCCTCGACGGCGACGATGCCGCCGCCGATGTCGGCGAGGTGCTGGACCGAGAACGCCATATCGTCGTCCGTCATGCCGACGACGACGAGGTTGTGGGCGTCGTGGGCGACCGAGGACGCGAGTGCGCCGCTGCGGAGCCCTGAGCCGGCGACGAAGCCGAGGCCGATCCTCCCCGTAGCGAGGTGGCGCTCGATGACCGCGATCTTGGCGAGGCCGGCGTCGGCGTCGGCGACCGCGTGGCCGTCCACGACCACCGGCTCGCGCTCGAGGGACTCGGTCACGACCTGGTCCTCGATCAGCCCTATCGCGCGGATGGTGGAGCCGTCCGAGGGAATCGCGAAGTCGGACGGGGTAACCGGGCGAACCCGCACCGTCTGCCGCACCCACTCGGGCACGGGCACCGGCGGCACCTCGACGATCGGGCGGCCGCGCTTCAGCACGAGGTCGGGCATGAAGCCGACGAGATCGGGCAGCAGGAGCAGGTCGGCCTGGTAGCCGGCCGCGACCGCGCCGAGGTGGTCGAGGCCGTGCCACTGCGCCGGGTGGAACGACGCCAGCAGCAGGGCGTCCTCGGGCGTGACCCCGTGGGCCACCGCCTCGCGCACCATCCCGTTGATGTGGCCGTTGTCGGCGATGTCGTCCGGGTCGCGGTCGTCCGTGCAGAACGCGATCCGGTTGGGGCCGTACTCGAGCACGAGGGGGAGCAGCGCCTCCAAGTTGCGTGCCATCGACGCCTCGCGGATCAGCAGCCACATTCCGGCGCGGAGCCGCTCGCGGCCCTCCTCCGCCGTGAGCGCCTCGTGGTCGGAGCGGATCCCCGAGGCGGCGTAGGCCTGCAGGCCCTTCCCGAGCAGGCCGGGCGCGTGGCCGTCGACGTGCTGCGCTCCCTGGAGCTCCAGCTTCTCGAGCTCCGAGGGAAGCCCGCTGACAACGCCCGGGAAGTTCATCATCTCCGCCAGCCCGAGCACCCGGTTGCGGCGCATCAGCGCCTCGAGGTCGCCGGGGCTGAGCGCCCGCCGTGGCGACTCGAACTGCGACGCGGGCACGCACGAGGGCGCCATGAAGTAGATCTCGAGCTGGATGCCCTCTGAGGCGTCGAGCAGCCAGTGGACGCCGTCGGAGCCCAGCACGTTGGCGATCTCGTGCGGGTCTGCGACGACCGCGGTCGTGCCCAGCGGCAGCACGAGGCGCGCGAACTCGTCCACGAGCAGCTTCGCGGACTCGAGGTGCATGTGGGCGTCGATGAACCCCGGCACGACGAAGCGGCCGCTCGCGTCGATCACCTCTCTGCCGTCGTACCGACCGATCCCGGCGATGACGCCGTCGGCGATCGCGACGTCCGCGTCCAGCCATTCGCGCGTGAAGACGCAGAAGACCCGTCCCCCGCGGACGACGACGTCCGCGAACTCGTCTCCCCGCGAGACCGCGAGTCGCCTGGCCAGCGCCCTCATGCAGGAAACCTAACGCATCAGTCGTGGACGATCTGCGTCCCGGTCTCGCCGGCGAGCGCGCGCTCGACGTTCTCCGGGTCGGTGACGATCGCGGTGCCGCCCCCTCTCTCGAGGAAGTCGACCACGGCCTCGATCTTGGGCGCCATGCTGCCCGGCAGAAAGTGCGTGCCCTCCGCCAGGTATTCCTTCGCCTCGGCGAGCGTCATCCGGTCGATCCACCGTTGCGCGGGCTGCCCGAAGTCCAGCGCGACCTTCTCCACCGCGGTCGTGACGAGGAACAGCTCCGCCCCGATGTTCGTCGCGAGCAGCGAGCAAGCGTGGTCCTTGTCGATTACGGCCGCGATGCCGGTCAGCTCGCCCTTCTCGTCGGCGACGACGGGAATGCCGCCGCCGCCGACCGAGATCACGACGAAGCGGTTCTCGATGAGGGAGCGGATGGCGTCGACCTCCACGATGCGGATCGGCTCGGGGGAGGGGACGACCCTGCGCCAGCCCCTGCCCGCGTCCTCGTGCACGGCCCAGTCGTCCTGGTCCCGCCGCCGCATCGCCTCGGCCTCGTCCATGAACGACCCGATCGGCTTCGACGGGCTCTGGAACGCCGGGTCGTCCGCCGCCACCTCGACCTGGGTCACGACCGCCACGGCGTGGCGGTCGATCTCCAGGCGGCGGAAGTCGTTCTCGAGGTTCTGCGCGAGGGCGTAGCCGATCGCGCCCTGGCTGTCGGCGCCGCAGACGTCGAGCGGGACCTCGTGCAGCTCGTGCGCGGCCAGCTCGGAGCGCCGCAGGATGAAGCCGACCTGCGGCCCGTTGCCGTGGCCGATCGCCACGTCCCAGCCGTCCTTGATCATCGAGGCGACGTGCCAGCAGGTCTCGCCGGCCGCGATGTACTGGTCGCGCACCGACTGGTGCTGCTTGTCCTTGATCAGCGAGTTGCCGCCGATCGCCACCACGGCGCTCTTCCGGCTCATGCGAATCCGCCCATCGTCAGGGCCATGAGCGCCTTGCCGGTGTGCATCCGGTTCTCGGCCTCGTCGAAGACGACCGACTGCGGGCCGTCGATGACCTCGTCCGTGACCTCGCGACCGCGGTCGGCCGGCAGGCAGTGCATGTAGAGCGCGTCGGGTGCTGCGAGCGACATCCGGCGGGCGTCGCAGATCCAGTCGGCGAACGCTCCGGACTCGGCGAGCGCCTTGGACTCGTCGCTGAACGCGTCGAGCCTGCCCCACGACTTCGGGTAGACGACGTCGGCGCCGCGGAAGGCCTCGTCCATGTCGTCCATGAGCGTGATCGTCGCGCCGGCCTCGGCGGCGGCCGCCTGCGCCTTCTCGATCACCTCGGGCATCAGGTCGAACCCGGGCGGATGGGCGATCACGACGTCCATCCCGAACCGCGGCAGCAGCGTCGCGATCCCCTGCGGCACCGAGAGCGGGCGCGCGTACGACGGCGCGTACGCCCACGTCATCGCGACCTTCATCCCGCGCAGGTCGTCGCCGCGGTGCTCGCGCAGCGTCATCAGGTCGGCGATCGTCTGCGTCGGGTGGTCGATGTCGCACTGGAGGTTGATCAGCGGGATGTCGGCCCACTGCGCGATCTCGCGCATCCAGGCGCTGCCCTCGTACGGGGCGAGGTCGTGGCGGATCGCGAGCCCGTCGCCGTAGCGCGAGAGGATGATCCCCATGTCCTTCGGGCTCTCGCCGTGCGCGACCTGGGTCTTGTCGGCGTCGAGGAAGATCGCGTGGCCGCCGAGCTGGGTCATGCCCGTCTCGAACGCGTTGCGGGTGCGCGTCGACTTGTCGAGGAAGAGCATGTACAGCGTCTTCTGCGGGAGCAGCAGGTGAGACTTCCCTGCCTTGCGCTCTGCCTTCAGCTCCAGCGAGACGGCGAGCACCTCCTCGAGCTCCTCCACCGTCCAGTCGAGCGTCTCGATGTAGTCCTTGCCGACGAGGCTCTTCTCGACCGTGGCGCGATCCATCAGCGTGGTCTCCATTTCATCGTCCCTTCAGAACTGTCCGTTTGCGAAGGCGTCGATCATGGCGGGGACGTCGTCCCCGAGCGGGTAGAGCACCGGGCAGGTGCAGCCGTGGTCGACGTACTCGCGCACCTTGGCGCGGCACTCGTCGGCCGTGCCCGAGGCGGTGATCAGCTGGACGACCTCGTCGGGGACGAGGTGCATCGCCTTCTCGATCTGCTCCGCCGTCGCAGGCCAGGTCAGGATCGAGCCGATCTCCTCGAGCAGCTCGGGCGCGACGCCGCTCGCCTTCATGATGTGCGGCTGCTGGCCGAGGTACTGGGTCACGAGCTCGCGCGCCCGGTCGAGCGCGAGCGAGCGGTCGTCGTCGAGCGAGCAGACGACGAGCTGCGGCCGGTCGACGTCGTCGACCGTGCGGCCGGCGCGCTCGGCACCGATCGCGAGGTGCTCCATCGCCTCCCGGTTGTAGCCGGGGCCGACGAGGTAGTTGAGGACGACGCCGTCGCCGATCTCGCCGGCGAGCTCCATCATCTTCATCGCGGTCGCCCCGATGTAGATCGGCACGTGCTTCGGCGAGCGGTCGCCGTGGACGATGTCGATCTCGATGTCGTCCAGGTGCACGAACTCGCCGTCGAAGGTGACGCGCTCCATCGCGAGCAGCCGCCGCACGACCTCGACGGTCTCGCGCATCGCGGTCAGGTTCTTGCGGCGGTGGATGCCGACCTTCGCGGCGAGCGGGTCCCACCAGGCGCCGATCCCGAGCTTGACTCGGCCCGGGGCGAGGTCGTCGAGGGTCGAGAACGTCGCCGCGAGGAGGCCGACGTTGCGCGTCCAGTTGTTGACGACGCCGGAGCCGACGGCGATCCGCTCGGTGACGGCCGCGAACGCCGCCATCGGCACGGTCGCCTCGCGCACGAGCCGGCTCTCGGCCTGCCAGACGGCCTCGAAGCCGTTCTCCTCGGCGAGCTGCACGTACTGCATGCCGTCGCGAATCGGGTGCTTGTCCTGCAGGTAGAGCGCGACACGGCCTTCGCTCGTGACGGCCATCTCTCAGCCTCCCTTCGGTTCGAACGTGTGGGCCGGGATCTCCTTGAGCCGCCGCCAGAGCCGCTCCGCCTCGAGCAGGGCCTCCGCGGCGAGCTGTCGCTGGTCGGCCCGGGCGAGCCGCCGGTCGAGGACGAACCATTCGCCCGCGACCATCACGTCGCGGACGTTCCGCGACGAGAGGCCGAAGACCCAGTGGCCGGCGAAGCTGCCGTCGTGGACCGGGGTCGGCGCGGCGTAGTCGAGGACGACGAGGTCGGCGGGAGCGCCCTCCTCGAGGGTCCCGAGCAGTGGCTCGCCGAAGGCCCGGCCGGCAAGGTGCGCGCCCTGTGCGAGGCGCTGCAGCGGCCAGTCGCCGCCGGCGCCGCCGTCGTCCTCGCGGAGCCGGAAGAACGCGGCGCGCGACTCCTCGAACATGTCGGAGCCGATGCCGTCCGTGCCGAGCGAGACGCGCTCGCCCAGCGCGGCGAGCCGCGCCCGGCCGATCGAGTTGTTCATGTTCGAGCGCGCGTTGTGGGCGAGGGAGGCTCCGGCGGCGTGGACGAGGCCGATCTCGTCGTCGTCGAGGTGGACGCCGTGCGCGAGCAGCGTGCGCTCGTCGAGCGCACCGGCGCGCTGGAGCCGGTCGGCGACGCGGTGACCGCAGCGGGCGACCGCATCGCGCTCGTCGGCCGCGTCCTCCGCGGCATGGACGTGCAGGCCGACGCCGAGGACGCCCGCGGCCTCACAGCAGGCGGCGAGCGTCTCGTCGGAGAGCGTGAACGACGCGTGCGCGCCGACCATCCCGCGGGCGAGCGGGAGCTGCTCTCGCCGCACGCGGTCGAGGAACCGCCGGTTCTCGACGACGCCCGCGAGCGCCCGCTCGGGGCCGTCGCGATCGGACGTCTCGTAGCAGAGCACCGAGCGGACACCGAGGCTGCGGAGGGCCTCCTCGATGACGTCGAGCGAGCCGTCGATCGCGTTCGGCGAGGCGTGGTGGTCGACGAGCGTCGTCGTGCCGGAGAGCAGCGCCTCCATGCCGCCGACGAGCGCCGAGGCGCGGATGATGTCCTCGTCGAGCGCCCGGTCGAGCCGCCACCAGATCCGCTGCAGGATCTGGATGAAGTTCGCGGGCGGCTCGAGCGCGTACGGCATCCCCCGCGCGAGCGCCGAGTAGAGGTGCGTGTGGGCACAGACGTTTCCCGGGACGACGAGGCAGCCGGAGCAGTCGCGCCGCGCGCCGCCGCCGGATGTCGGCGATGCGCCCGTCGACGACGTGGACGTCACCCGTCACGACCCGCACGGGGTCGAGCGAGGTGACGACGGTCGCTCCGGCGAGGATCATCGTGGTCTCCTCCGCCGCCGTGGTGGACGAGGTGCGGCACGGCTGCGAGCGCTGCGGGCGACTCCTTCATCGGCAGCCGCGTGCGGCGGATCCCGTCGAAGGCGTAGAGCGCGCCCGCGACCGCTGCCGCGGTCGGGCACGAGCGCGGCCTCGCCGACGCCCTTCGCGCCGTACGGCCCTTCGGGCTGCGGCTCCTCGACGAGGATGCACTCGACCTCGGGCATCCCGGTCGGCGGGATGATGTGGAGCGACTTCAGCGTCCGCGTGACCGGGACGCCGCCCTCGACGACGAACTCCTCCGACAGCGCCTGGCCGAGGCCCATGTGCACGGCGCCCTCGATCTGGCCCTCGACGAGCATCGGGTTGATCGCCCTGCCGACGTCGTGTGCGGCGACGACCTTCACGACGCGGCCCTCGTCGTCGAGGATCGCGACCTGCGTCGCCCACGCGTAGGCGAGGTGCGTGACGGGCTCAGCGACGTCCGGCCCGAGCTTCGTCGTCCAGTCGACGACGAAGTCGCCGCGGAACTCCTGGCCGGCGAGCGTCCAGAGAGCCTCGTCGTCGAGGTCACCCGGGGGAGAGGCTGAAGCCTCTCCCCGTGCCTCCCCCACGCCGCCTTCAGTTTCTGCGCGGCGTCGATCACGGCCCGGCCGCCGAGGACGGTCGAGCGGGACGCGGTCGTCTGGCCGGTCTCGAGGTCACGCTCGGTGTCGACGGCGACGCGCACCCGCTCGGGCGCCAGGCCGAGCTCCTCGCAGGCGATCTGCTGCAGGATCGTGTGGACGCCCTGGCCCATCTCCGTCCAGGAGTGGAAGAGCGTGACGGAGCCGTCGGGCTCGAGCCGCAGCACGGCACGGCCGTACTCGGTCATGCCGTTGCCGATGCCGGTGTTCTTGACGCCGCACGCGATGCCGGCGAAGCGGGCGTCGCGATAGGCGTCCTTCACGGCGAGCAGCGTCTTCTTCAGGCCGACCCCGGGCCCGAGCCTCTGGCCGGTGCCGAAGCGCTCGCCCTCCTCGAGCGCGTTGCGCCAGCGGATCTCCCAGCCGTCGATCCCGACCTGCTCGGCGAGCATGTCGAGCACGCCCTCGATCGCGAAGTTGGACTGGTTGACGCCGAAGCCGCGCATCGCGCCGCACGGCGGGTTGTTGGTATAGACCGCTGTCCCCTCGACGTCGACGTTCGGGACCTCGTAGGCGCCGCAGGCGTGGCCGACCGCGCGCTCGAGCACCTTGTCGCCGACGCTCGCGTAGGCACCGGTGTCGCCGACGATCCGGGCGCGGACGGCGAGCAGCTGACCCTCCTCGTCGCAGCCGACGGTGTAGTCGAGCCACATCGGGTGGCGCTTGGAGTGGAAGCGCAGGCTCTCCCGGCGGGTCAGCGTCAGCAGCACCGGCCGGCCGGTGCGGGTCGCGAGCAGCGCCGCATGACACTGGACGTTGAGGTCCTCCTTGGCCGCCGAAGGCGCCGCCGGTCGGGACCTGCGTGACGCGCACGCGGTCGTCCGGGATCCCGAGGAAGGAGGCGATCTGGCGGCGGTCGTCCCAGACGCCCTGGCCCTGCGAGTAGACCTCGAGCGGGCCGTCCTCGTCCGGCACGGCGAGCGCGGACTCGGGCTCGAGGAAGGCGTGCTCGATGAACTGGGTCCGGAACGTCTCGGTGACGACGTGCGCCGCCCCCGCGAGCGCTGCGTCCACGTCGCCGCGCTGGACCCGCGAGACCGAGAGCACGTTGCCGCCCTCGTGGAGTGCCGGCGCACCGTCGGCCAGCGCCGCGAAGCGGGCTCGTGACCGGGTCGAGCACCTCGTACTCGACCTCGACGAGCGCGGCCGCCGCACGGGCGGCGTGACGGGTCTCCGCGGCGACGGCCGCGAGCACGTCGCCGACGTACGCCGTCGTCTCGCCCTCGGCGACGAGCTGGCGCCAGTCGCGCGTGATCGAGCCCTGCACGCGCTCGCCGGGAACGTCCGCGGCCGTGACGACTGCGACGACGCCGGGATGCGCGAGCGCCTGCGCGGTGTCGATCCGGAGGATCCGGGCCCGCGGGTGGTCCGAGAAGCGGAGCGCGCCGTGGAGCATCCCCGGGTCGATCATGTCGCCGACGAACGGCTTGTCGCCGAGCGCCAGCTCGCGTGCCCTGGTAGCGGGCGGTGCGGGAGCCGACGCGGCCGCTGCGGTCGGGCTCGGGAAGCGGCTCGCCGCGGCAGGCGCGGCGGCGGCGAGCTCGATCGCGTCGATCACCTTCACGTAGCCGGTGCAGCGGCAGAGGTTGCCGAGCAGCGCGTGCGCGATCTCGTCCCGCGTCGGCTCCGGATGCTTGTGCAGCAGCGCCTCGGCCTTCATCACGATGCCGGGCGAGCAGAAGCCGCACTGCGACGCCCCTGCGGCCACGAAGCTCTCGCTCCAGCGCCGACGCTCCTCCTCGGAGAGGCCCTCGTGGGTGACGACGTGCTTGCCCTCGAACCTGCTCGCCTTCTGCGCGCAGGAGACGACTGCGCGTCCGTCGACCAGCACCGTGCACGCACCGCAGGAGCCCTCGGGCGCGCAGCCGTCCTTGACCGACCGCACACCGAGGTCGTCGCGGAGCAGCTCGAGCAGGCTCGTGCCCTCGCCCGGCTCCGCGACACCGGCTTCCCGTTGAGCGTGAACTCCAGGCCTCGCCTCCTTCGCTACTCCATCGCTCCGAGCACGAGCGAGATGAGCGCCATCCGCATGACGACGCCGTTGAACGCCTCCGACCAGTACCGGGCGTGCCGCGTGCCGTCGACGTCCTCGGGCAGCTCGTCCATGCGGGGCAGGCTGTGGAGGACGATCGACCCGGGCTTCGCCCTCTCGCGCAGCAGCTCGCGGGTGACGCGGTAGGCCTCGGGCGTCATGCCGACGCTCTCGCCGCGCTCGTCGCGCGACTTCGTGTAGTCGGGCTGGACGACCGGCTCCATGTAGATGACGTCGCAGTCGTGGATCACGTCGTCGACCGAGGGAGCCTCCTCGTACCGCACGTTCAGCTCGTCGAGCTCCGCCTTGAACTCGGGCAGCAGCGACATCTCGGGCGGCCCGACGACGTACGCCTTCGCGTCGAACTGCGACATCGCGTAGAGGATCGAGTGCATCGTCCGCATCCGCATGTCGCCGACGAGCAGGAAGGTGAGGCCGTCGATCGAGCCCATCTCGCACTGCGTCGTGTAGAGGTCGGTCAGGACCTGGGTCGGGTGCTCGCCCCAGCCGTCGCCGCAGTTGATGATCGGGACGGACGCCCACCTGGCCGCCTCGGCGGGCGCGCCCTGCTGGAAGTGGCGCATCGCGATGACGTCGCCGTAGTACTCGAGCATGTGGACGGTGTCCTTGATCGACTCCTGGTAGAAGTCGCCCGCGCGCGTCTTCTTCGCGTCGGAGAAGCCGAGCACGTGGCCGCCGAGGCGGTGCATCGCGGCCTCGGTCGCGAGGCGCGTGCGCGTGCTCGGCTGGTAGAAGGCCGTCAGCAGCGTCTTGCCGCTGAGCAGGTCGGCGTTCTTGCGCTTGCGTGCGATCGGCGCCAGCTCGTCGGCGACCTCGAAGACACGCTCGAACTCGGCGCGCTCAAAGTCCTTGAGCGACAGGATGTCGCGCCCGGGGAAGCTCCTCATCTCGCGTCCCTTCCGTTGGTCGTTGTCGAATCACTCCCGTGAACAGCACGGCGACGCGCTCGTCGTCGGCGACGCGGCCGGAGTCGCGCAGGGCGAGCAGGCCGGCGAGGCCGGCGGAGCCGGTCGGGTCGACCGGCACGCCCGTCGCCTCGAGCGCGAGGGCGTTCGCCTCGGCGAGCGTCGCCTCGTCGACGACGAGCGGCTCGCCGTCGGTGGCGAGCATCTCCTCGACGAGCACGAGCCAGTCGTAGGTCTCGTCGTCGAGGATGCCGTGCGCGAGACTGTGCGGCTCGCTCTCCCACGGCCACATGAACTCCGAGCGGTGGTGCGCGGCGTAGGAGACCGCGCTGCGGATATCCGTGGGAGTGCGGGTGGAGCAGCGCGAGGCGACGGCCTCGAAGGCGCGCCGGAGCGGCCACGCGCCCTCGGTCTGCACGGTGTGCAGGCAAGGCGGCGCCGGGATCGCACCGAGCACCGCCGATTCGCGCAGTGCCTCGGCGCAGGCGCTGCCGAGCGCACCGCCACCGACCTGCACGACGAGGTGGTCGAGGTCGGTGCGTGCCTGCGAGCTCGGCGGCCATCTCGTAGCCGAGCGTCTCGCCGCCCTCGACGGCGAGGCCGTTCAGGTTGCCCTGACAGGTGAACGGAAGCGCGCCATCGTCGATCGCCTGCAGCAGCGCCCGCACCGTCGGGTCGCCGGCCTCGCCCGGCTCGCGGGGGCAGACGGTGACGAGCGCGCCGAGCTCCTCGAGCCGCGCGAGGACGGCCGGCTCGGCGTCGGCCGGGACGAAGACGCGCAGCGTGCGCTCGCCGGCCGCCGCGACGACGGCCGCTGCCAGCGCGGCGTTGCCGCAGCTCGCGATCGCGAGGTCGGGGCGATGAGCCGGGTCGGCCAGGCCGAGCCGCTCCGCCACCTCGAGATAGAGGAGGACGCCGAACAGGTGGCGGGCCTTGTGCGAGCCGGAGACGTTGCCCGTCTCGTCCTTGACCCAGACGCCTCCCCGGGCGGAGAAGCCGAGCTCGGCGCTCAGCTCCGGGCTGCGGGCGAAGGGCGTCGCCCTGAACCCGTGCCCGTCGAGCTTCGCGACCCGCTCGTCGAGCCGCCGGACGATCGAGCAGAACTCCTCGTCGGAGAGCCCGCCTGCGACGGCCACGTGGTAGGCGCGCAGGAAGGCGCGGAAGCGGACGAACGGGTTCGGCTCCTGGTCGCTCGAACGGGAACCGGACGGCCGACGGATCGAGCTCCCGCCGCAGGACGTGGTCGACGTCGTCGCCGGGCGGGCGCGCCGGGCAGCGGAACGGGTACGGGTCGCCGGGGTCGGGCTCGGCGCCGCAGCCGGCGCAGACGAGCCTGCTCGCTGCCGCGGTCACAGCGTCTCCAGCACTCCCGTGCGCGCGTTGAAGTCGTCGATCAGCGCGTCCCAGTCGCGCACGAGCTCGTGGATGCCGTCCCAGAACGCGGGCATCCTGCGGGACTCGAAGTCCTCGACCGAGATGCCCTGCTGCTCGACCCAGGTGTAGTAGCCGAGGTTGAAGATCCGCTCGCGGTCGACGCTCGTGAGCTCGAGCAGGTCGTCCGTGGCGGCGCCGAGCAGGTGCTCGCCGAAGACCTCGCCGGCCGCCACCTCGTCGAAGCCGCGGGGGAAGTACCTCGCGAGCGCGAGCTCGCGCTCGCTCTCGTACATGCTGTCGCCGTCGGTCGCGACCGTGACGATCACGTCGTCGGGCCCCATCCCGTAGTGCTTCGCCGTCTTGATCGCACCGAGGACGTTGCAGATGCTCGAGAGGCCGAGCGAGGGAAGGCCTGCGAGGACGTCCCCGGAGACGCCGCAGCGGTCGGCGAGGTACGCCCGGCCGACGGCGCTCGAGAAGAGGACGCCGAGCCGGTCGGTCGCGCGGTCCGAGACGGCGAGCGCGACGTCCGTGTTGAGGACGTTGTGGATCAGCGGGATGTGCTTGTCCCCGATCCCCTGGATGTTGTGCTCGCCGAAGCCGTTGCGCAGCATCGTCGGGCACTCGACCGCCTCGACCGCGACGATCAGCGAGCCGAGGCGCTCCTTCAGGTAGTCGCCCGCGCCGATCGTGCCGGCCGAGCCCGTCGCCGAGACGAACGCGCGCAGCCGCAGCTCGGGCTCCCGCTCGCGCAGCGACTCGAACACGCGCTCGAGCGCGGCGCCGGTCGCGAGGTAGTGGGCGATGTGGTTCCCGAACTCCGCGAACTGGTTGAGGATGACGTTGTCCGGGTCCTCGGCCAGCTCGTGGCAGCGGTCGTAGATCTCCTTGACGTTGCTCTCGGTGCCGGGCGTCCGGACGATGTCGTCGGGCGAGACCACCCACTGCTCGAGCCAGGCGAACCGCTCGCGGCTCATCCCCTCGGGGAGCACGGCGACGCCGTGGCAGCCGAGCAGGCGGGAGATCGCGACGCCGCCGCGGCAGTAGTTGCCGGTGGAGGGCCAGACGGCCCGGTCGGTAGCGGGGTCGAAACGGCCCGTGATCAGGCGCGGCGCCAGGCAGCCGTACGCGGCGAGCACCTTGTGGGCGCCGATCAGGGGGAACCGGTTGCCGAGTGCGACGACGATCCGCGCCTCGACGCCGGTCAGCTCCGGGGGCAGGACGAGGTGCTCGGGGACGTCGACGAACGAGGTCCGGTCGGCGCCGTTGTGCCAGTGGACGCGGAAGAGGTTGAGGGGGTCGGGGTCATCCGGGCCGACGCCACGTAGCGCCTCCCGCACGGCCGCCGGGACGAGCGTCGGATGGGCCAGCTGCATGAACGTCGGCAGCGCCACGCGCGCCTGCCGGAAGTGCTCCACGGTTCGTTCGAGCGTCTCGGGATCGGCCTGCTCGCGGGTCAGGCCGAGGCGATCTCTGAGCATCCCGCCTCCAGGTCGGTTGACTTGGCGCAAACGCTACGAGGTCCCGCGTCGGGGGACGTCGGGGATATTCCCGAAGCCGATCAGGGATTCCCCTGTCCCAGCACGCCAGCCCGCCTGCAATGCTGGTGCCATGCTGATCGTCGAGAGCTGCGGCCGCGCGTGGGAGGGGATGTGCTGGTCGACCGCCTCGACGAGCTCGCCGACCGGGGTGTCGTCGGCTTCAAGGCGTTCATGTGCCCGACCGGCATTGACGACTTTCGCGCCGCGGACGACGACACGCTGCACGCCGGCATGGCGCGGGCAGCGCGGCTCGGCCTGCCGGTCGCGGTGCACGCCGAGAGCGCCGAGCTCACGACCAGGCTGGCGGCCGAGGCCGTGAGCGCCGGGAGGACGTCGATGCGCGACTATCTCGCGTCGCGTCCCGTCGCGGCCGAGCCGGAGGCGATCGAGGTGCTCTCGCTGCACCGGCTCAGCCCGTTCGTGGGACGGCCGCTGCGCGGGAGGATCGAGCGAACGATCCTTCGAGGCTCGACCGTCTGCCTCGGGGGCGATATGGTCGCCTCACCGGGCGGGCGCATGGTGCGTCCACGTTTCGGCTTGTCGACGGAGGCGAGGTCGTAGGAGTCAAGGGCCGGCGGAGCCCGGCGCGAAAGGAGAAACGTGTCACGCTCACGAGTACCAAGGAAGAACGTCCGGCGGAGCGCCACGCTGGTGGCCCTGCTCGGCGCCCTCGCCGTCACGGCCCTCGTGCTGGCAGGCGGGACGTCCGCCAAGTCGAGCGCCGATCCGATCAAGGCCGCCTGGATCTACGTCGGCCCGACGACGGACGGCGGCTGGACGACGGCCCACGACAACGGCCGCAAGTACGTCCAGAAGATGCTCGGCTCGAAGGTGAAGACGACCTACAAGGAGAACATCCCGCCCGGCCCGAAGCTCGCGCAG
This sequence comes from uncultured Gaiellaceae bacterium, assembly GCA_963787085.1. GTDB lineage: Bacteria > Actinomycetota > Thermoleophilia > Gaiellales > Gaiellaceae > Gaiella. The sequence continues at coordinate 79,006 of CAWBBO010000011.1, forward strand.
ACCGTCGCGAGCCTCGTCCGAGACGGCAACAAGATCATCTTCGCAACGTCGTTCGGGATGCTCGACAAGAAGCTCGCGGCGAAGTACCCGAACGTGTACTTCGAGCAGGCAACGGGGACAGATCTGTCCAAGAACCTCGCCGAGTACTTCGGCGCCGGCGAGGACTCGATCTATCTCTCCGGGATGGCTGCGGGCGCGGCGACGAAGAACGGCAAGATCGGCTACGTCGTCCCGTTCCCGATCCCCGAGGTGATCCGTCACGCGAACGCGTTCGCGCTCGGAGCGCAGGCGGTCAACCCGAACGCGAAGGTGAAGCTGATCTGGACGAACTCGTGGTACGACCCCGCCAAGGAGAAGAAGGCTGCGGAGAGCCTCGTCGGCTCCTGGGGCGCCGACGTGCTGGGCCAGAACGTCGACAGCCCGGCCGCCGGCCAGTACGCGCAGTCGAAGGGGATCCCGTGGGTCGGCTACGACAACGACGCGATGAAGTACGCGACGACGTCGTGGCTCACGGCGGCCGTCTACGACTGGGGCCCCTACTACCTGAAGCGCGTGCAGGCAGCGACGAACGGGACCTGGAAGTCGGCCTTCTACTACGGCAGCATCAAGGACGGCTTCACGGACACCGCGAGGTACGGCCCGAAGGTGACGTCGGCCACGAAGTCGAAGATCGCGGCCAAGAGGGCACTGATCGTGTCGGGCAGGTTCAACCCGTTCACGGGCCCGCTCTACGACCAGAGCGGCAAGCTGAAGGTGCCGAAAGGCGTCACGTTGAAGGTCCTGCCTGACCTCTACGCGATGAACTGGCTCGTCAAGGGCATCGAGGGAAGCGTCCCGAAGAGCTAAGGGCTACCTGCCGGGGGAGCGGCCCGTCCGCTCCCCCGGCACGCGACCCCCTCCTATGGAGCCGACGGCCCAGTCGCAGACGGTCGCCCCCGCGGGCCGGCGGGCACGCCCGGCGATCGCCTGCCGTGGGATCACGAAGCGCTTTCCCGGCGTCGTCGCGAACGACCGCGTCGACTTCGAGGCGCTCGAGGGCGAGGTGCACGCCCTGCTCGGCGAGAACGGTGCCGGCAAGAGCACGCTCTCCAACATCTTCACGGGCCTCTATCGCGCCGATGAGGGCGAGCTCGAGGTCCACGGCACCCCCGTCGGGTTCGACACCCCGCGCGACGGGATCGAGGCCGGGATCGGCATGGTGCACCAGCACTTCCGCCTCGTGGAGCCGTTCACCGTCGCGGAGAACGTGATGCTCGGCGACACGAGCGACGTCGGGCACTCCTTCCGCCTGCACCCGCGCGCGATCGAGGAGCGCGTGGCCGAGCTGGGCGGTCGATACGGGATGGCGGTCGACCCCCGCGCCCGCATCTGGCAGCTCTCGGTCGGCGAGCAGCAGCGGGTCGAGATCCTGAAGGCGCTCTACCGCGAGGCGCGCATCCTGATCCTCGACGAGCCGACGGCCGTGCTGACGCCGCAGGAGGCGACAGCGCTCTTCCAGACCCTGCGCGCGATGGCCGACGACGGGCGCACCGTCATCTTCATCTCCCACAAGCTCCACGAGGTGATGGCCGTCTCCGATCGCGTCACCGTTCTTCGCGACGGCCGCTCCGTGGCGACCGTCGACACGGCAACCTCGACGCGCGAGTCGCTCGCGGCACTGATGGTCGGACGGGAGCTCAACACCTACCGGCGGCGCGAGCAGCGACGGCCGGTCGGCGAGATCCTGTTCGAGGTCGAGGGCGTCACGGCGCCGGGCGACCGCGGCTCGGACGCCGTCCACGACGTCTCGCTGAGCGTGCACGCAGGCGAGATCCTGGGCATCGCGGGAGTCGCCGGCAACGGCCAGCGCGAGCTCGCCGAGGCGCTGACGGGGTTGCGCCCCGTGACCTCGGGGACGATCAGCGTCGAGGGCAAGGCGATTCACACAGGCGATCCGCGCGCCGCAATCCGGGCCGGGGTCGCCCATGTCCCGGAGGACCGGCTGCACACCGGTGTCGCACCGAGCCTCAGCATCTCCTCGAACGTCGTGCTCAAGTCGTATCGGGACGACGAGAACTCGCTCGGCCCGTTCCTTCGCTTCCGCCACATCCGCGACTGGGCCGTCGAGCTGATCCGCCGCTACGACGTGAAAGCGCCCGGGCCCATGGCCTCGGCGCGGCAGCTCTCGGGCGGCAACCTGCAGAAGGTCGTCCTCGCGCGCGAGTTCTCCGGGCACCCACGCGTGCTCGTGATCGCCGCCCCGACCCGGGGCCTCGACGTCGGCGCGATCGAGACGGTGCACGCGCACCTGCGAGACGCCGCCGAGGCGGGCGTCGCGATCCTGCTCATCTCGGAGGACCTCGACGAGCTGATGACCCTCTCGGACCGCATCGCCGTGATGTACGAGGGGCGCCTCGTGGGCGAGGTCGACGCCGCCCACGCAGTGGTTGAGGAGATCGGCCTGATGATGGCGGGAGGCGGTGAGCGGTGAGCGTGCGGATCGAGCGTCGCCTCCAGCAGCCGAAGTGGCTCTCCGTCGCCGTGCCCGTCTGCTCGCTCGCAGTCGCGTTCCTGCTGATCGCGCTCGTCCTGCTCGCCACAGGGCACGATCCGCTGAGCACGTACCGGGATCTGTTCGAGGCGGCGTTCACCGCCGAGGGCGCGCTCTCCCAGACGCTCGTCGGGGCGACGCCACTTCTCTTCACCGGGCTCTGCGCCGCGGCGGCGTTCCGGATGAACCTCTTCAACATCGGCGGCGAGGGCCAGCTCTACTTCGGTGCCATCGGTGCGTCCGCCGCAGGCCTCCTCCTCGCAGGACAGTCGGCGCCGGTGCTGATCGCCGCGATGATGGCCGCGGGGAGCGCCGCCGGCGCCGGGTGGGCGCTGATCCCGGGCTTCCTGCGGGCGTACCTCTCGACCAACGAGATCATCACCTCGCTGATGCTGAACTACGTCGCGGGCCTCTTCCTGACGTACCTCATCTTCGACAGCACCTCCTACTGGCGCGACACGGAGTCGCCCAGCGCCGCCGTCTTCCCCGTCGGCAAGGAGCTGTCGGACGCGGCGAGCTGGCCGACGATCGGCTCGAGCGTCGTCGTCCCGTTCGGGTTCCTCGTCGGCATCGTCGCCGCCGTCGGCCTCTGGGCGCTCTACTCGCGCACGCGGTTCGGCTTCGAGGTGCAGGTGATGAGCGACTCGCCCCGCGCCGCGCGCTACTCCGGCATGCGGACGAGGCGCAAGATCCTCGCCGTGATGGGGCTCTCCGGCGGCCTCGCGGGCCTCGGCGGCGCGAGCCAGGTCGGCGACTTCCTGCACACGCTCGACGCGGATCCGAACGGCCTGCGCGCGTACGGCTACGGCTACACGGGCATCGTTGTCGCGGCGCTCGCGCGGTACAACCCGTTCGCGGTCGTCCTCGTGGCCTTCCTCCTCGGCGGCCTCCACAACGCAGGCGATCTCGCTGCAAGGCCCCGATTTCCCATCCGGCCTCGTCGGCGTGATGGAGGGGATGATCCTGTTCACGACGCTCGGTGGCGAGCTGTTCGTGCGCTACCGGATCCGGATCGGGAGGCGCCGTCGCGAGGGGGTGGCCCCGGCGGTGGAGGCGGCGCGGTGAACAACTCGATCCTCGTGCTCGTGATCGCATCGGGAGTCGCCTACGGGACGCCGCTCCTCTACGCGGCGCTCGGCGAGCTCCTCGCGGAGCGCTCCGGCGTCCTCAACCTCGGCGTCGAGGGGATGATGCTCGTCGGCGCGGTGATGGGGTTCTGGGGCGTGCAACGGATCGGGGGCCGGGGCGGCGTCGTGCTCCTCCTCGCAATTCTCGTCGCCGCGCTCGCCGGTGCCGCCGTGGCGCTGCTCTTCGCGTTCCTCGTGATCACGCTGCGCGCGAACCAGATCGTCTCGGGCCTCTCGCTCACGATCTTCGCCGGGGCGGCCGGCCTCTCGTCGTACCTCGGCAACGACCTCGGACTGGCCGACGCGCCGGCGAAGCACCAGTTCGAGCCCGTCGACGCTTTCGGCCTCGGCGACCTGTCGGTCCTGGGGCCGATCCTGTTCGAGCAGACGTGGCTCGTGTACGCCTCGTGGGCGCTCGTCGCGCTCACGGCGCTCTACCTGACCCGCACGCGGCCGGGCCTCAACGTGCGCGCGGTCGGCGAGTCGCCACAGACTGCGGACGCGGTCGGGATCAGCGTCACGGCGTACCGCTACGCCCACGTCGTCGCAGGCGGTGCTCTCGCCGGGATCGGTGGGGCCTGCTTCAGCCTCGCCCTGACGCCCTCGTGGGTGGACGGTCTCACGGGCGGCGCGGGCTGGATCGCGATCGCGCTCGTCATCTTCGCCTTCTGGCGGCCGGAGCTCTGCCTCGTCGGCGCCTACTTCTTCGGGGCGTTCCAGGCACTGCCCTTCATCCTCCAGGCACGTGGCGTCACGATCGCGCCCGAGCTCTTCCAGGCGCTGCCGTACCTCATGACAGTCGTCGTGCTCGTGATCGTCTCCTCGGGGATCGCGAAGCGCAGGCTGGGCGCACCCGGGGCGCTGGGAGTACCGTTCGTCCGCGAGGAACGCTGATGGACGTCCACACCCCGCACTCTCTCGACGAGGCGTTGCGCCTCAAGGCGGAGCAGCCAGACGCACGCTTCGTGCAGGGCGGCACCGACGTCCTCGTCGAGCTCAACTTCGATCGCTCCCGCCCGCCCGCGCTGATCAACCTCAACGAGGTGGCCGAGCTCCGCGGCTTCACCCACGAGAACGGCACGCTCGTCCTCGGGGCGGGGCTAACCTACGCCGACGCGATGCGGGGAGCCGTCGCGGAGGAGCTCCCTGCCCTGGCGGAGGCGTCGCGCACGGTCGGCTCGCCGCAGATCCGCAATCGCGGCACGATCGGCGGCAACCTGGGCACCGCCTCGCCCGCCGGCGATGCGCTCCCGCCGCTGCTCGTCGAGGACGCCGTGGTGCACGTCGCCAGCGTCCGGGGAGAGCGGCGCATCCCCCTGCAGGACTTCATCGTCGGTGTGAAGCGCAACGCGCTCGAGCCCGACGAGATCGTCGTCTCGGTTCGCGTGGAGCCGAGCGGGGCGGGGCAGACGTTCATGAAGGTCGGTCCGCGGAACGCGATGGTGATCGCCGTCTGCTCTCTCGCCGTGCACGTCGACCGCGACCGCGGCGAGCTGCGCGCAGCGTTCGGCTCGGCGGCCCCGACCGTGCGGCTCGTCACGGCCCTGCTCGAAGATGCGGCGGGCTTCCCCGACCTCGTTGCCGGGAGCGCGAGCCCGATCGACGACGTTCGCGGCACCGCCGCCTACCGTCGCCATGCGCTCCGCGTGCTCACCCGTCGTGCGCTCGAGCGGTGCCGCGCGTGAAGATCGAGCTGACCGTCAACGGCGAGCGCCGCGAGACGGACGTCTGGGGCGGCGAGAGCCTGCTCTTCACGCTGCGCGAGCAGCTTGGCCTCCCCGGCTCGAAGAACGCCTGCGAGCAGGGAGAGTGCGGCTCGTGCTCGGTGCTCCTCGACGGCACGCTCGTCTGCTCGTGCCTCGTCCTCGCGGCGCAGGCCGACGGCCACGACGTGGTTACCGTGGAAGGGCTCGCCTCGGAGGACGGGGCGCTGCACCGGGTGCAGGAGGCGTTCGTCGAGGCGGGGGCGGTGCAGTGCGGCTTCTGCACGCCGGGCCTCGTCATGGCTACGGTCGACCTGCTGGAGCGCGTGCCGAGCCCCACGGAGGACGAGATCCGCGAGGCCCTCTCCGGCAACCTCTGCCGCTGCACGGGCTATCAGAAGATCTTCGACGCGGTGAAGGCGGCTGCGCAGCCGTGACCGAGGTGCAGACGCTGACGGAGGCACGGGTCGAGGTCGGGATCGCCACGGTCGCCGCCCGGCCAGACGCCCCGCCGAAGGTGCTCGGGGAGTTCGCGTACGCGAGCGACCTCAACGCCGCCGGGATGCTGTGGGGCCACACGCTCCGCAGCCCGCACGCGCACGCCCGCATCCTCGGGATCGACATCTCACGCGCGGTCACCATGCCCGGCGTCCACGCCGTCCTCACCCACGAGGACGTTCCCGGCCGCAAGACCTACGGGCTCGAGTTCCCGGACCAGCCAGTGCTCGCCTTCGAGCGCGTCCGGTACTACGGCGAGCCGGTCGCGGTCGTCGCAGCCGAGCATCCCGAGCAGGCGCGGCGCGCGGCCGAGGCGATCGCGGTGGAGTACGAGCCCCTCGAGCCGGTCGTCGACCCGGAGCGGGCGCTGGAGCAGGAGCCGCTCCACCCCGATCGGCCGACGATGGGCCACGGCTACCGCGACGACCCGCGCCCGAACGTCCTGCGCTCCATGGTGATCCGGCACGGTGACCCCGACGTCGAGGGCGACGTGACCGTGAGCGGCACCTACGAGACCGCCTCGCAGGACCAGGCCTTCCTGGGGCCGGAGTCGGGGATCGCGATCCCCGACGGAGAGGGCGGCGTCGACATCCACGTCGCCACGCAGTGGCTACACGTCGACCGGGACCAGGTCGCTCCCTGCCTCGGCCTCGAGCCCACGCAGGTTCGGATCCACCTCGCGGGCGTCGGAGGAGCCTTCGGCGGTCGCGAGGACCTCTCGATGCAGATCCACGCCGGCCTGCTGGCACTGCACGCGGACAGGCCCGTGAAGATGGTCTACAACCGCGAGGAGTCGTTCACGGGCCACGTCCACCGGCACCCCTCACGGGTCTGGGCCGAGCATCGGGCCACGCGCGACGGCCGTCTCGTCTGCGTGCACGTGAAGATCCTGCTCGACGGCGGCGCGTACGCGTCCAGCTCCGCGGCGGTGATCTCGAACGCCGTCTCGTTCGCCTGCGGCCCCTACCGGGTGGACAACGCGCTCGTCGAGGGCGCTGTCGTCTACACGAACAATCCGCCCTGCGGCGCCATGCGCGGGTTCGGCGCGGTGCAGACCTGCTTCGCCGCCGAGGCGCAGATGGACCGCCTTGCGGACGAGCTCGGGATCGACCCGGTCGAGCTGAGGCTGCTGAACGCGATCGAGACCGGCGACACGCTGCCGACCGGGCAGGTCATGGCCGGCTCGATGCCCGTGGCCGAGGTGATCCGCGCAGCCGCGGCGATCCCCGTGCCGGAGCCCGAGCAGCTGCCCCGCGACCCGATCCGGCTCCCCGGCGGCGCCGGGAACACGACGCACGGCGACGGTGTCAGCCGCGGGATCGGCTTCGCCGTCGGCTTCAAGAACATCTGCTTCTCGGAGGGCTTCGACGACTACTGCGCTGCGCGCGTGCAGCTCTTCGCCGACGGGAGCGCGGTCGTGCACTGCGCCGCGGCGGAGGTCGGGCAGGGCGTCGGCGGCGTGATCCTGCAGGTCGCGCGGGCCGAGCTCGCGACGACCGATGTGACGCTGGCACCGCTCACGACCGCGACCGTGGGCTCGGCGGGATCGACGTCGGCTTCCCGGATGACGTGGATGGCTGCCGGTGCGGTGCGCGACGCGTGCAGGGCCGCGCTCGAAGAGCGAGCGGCGCGGGGCGGGGACGAGGTCGACGTCGAGCGCGTGTACCGACACGAGAGGACCTGGCCGCTCGACCCCGAGACGGGCCAGGTCACCGGGGAGCGGGCCCACGTCGCGCTCGCCACCTGTGCGATGCGGGTCGTGGTCGAGACCGACGTCGAGCTCGGGCTGACCCGCGTCGTCTGGATCGGCGCGGCCCAGGACGTGGGCAAGGCGCTGAGCCGGCAGGGCGTCACGGGCCAGATCGAGGGTGGCACCGCCCAGGGGATCGGGCTCGCGCTGATGGAGGAGATCCAGGTGCGCGACGGCCGGATCGTCAACGCAAGCTTTACCGACTACCTCCTGCCGACGGCGCTCGACATGCCGCCGGTCGAGTCGGTGCTGATCGAGGATCCGCAGCCGGATGCGCCCTACGGCGTCAAGGGCGTCGGCGAGCCGCCGACCGTCGTCTCGACCGCGGCAGTCGTGGCGGCGATGCGCAACGCGACCGGGAAGCCGTTGCACCGGGTGCCCGTGCGGCCCGACGAGATCTGTCTGGGAGAGGCTTCGGCCGCTCCCCGGCGTTGACTCCCGAGGAGAGGCTGAAGCCTCTTCCCCGCCGTCACGTCTCGATCGGCGGCAGGACGTCGTCAGGGCGCCTGGGTGTCTCGCGCCGGATCACGACGGCGACGCACGTCAGGATGAGGGCGGCCCCGGCCGCGATCTGCCACGTCACGACCTCGTGCAGGAAGAGGACGCCGAGCGTGATCGCGACGAGCGGGTTCACGTAGGCGTAGGTCGCGACCGTGCCGAGCGGCACGTTCGCGAGCAGCCAGACGTATGCCGTGTAGCCGAAGATCGAGCCGAACACGACCAGGTACGCCAGTCCGAGCGGCGAGCGGGTCGACCAGTCAGCCGGGTCGAGCGACTCGTCGCCTGCAAGTGCGGCGCCGATGGGGAGTAGGAGCAGCCCGCCCGCGAGGCCCTGGATGCCCGACGTGGTGATCGCGTCGCCCGGCATCGGCAGCCGCGACGACAGGAAGGTGCCGATCGCCCACGAGAACGCGGCGACGACGACGAGCAGGACACCGGTCGCCGATGCGTCACCTCCCGGCCGCAGGAGGAGTGCCACTCCGAGGAAGCCCAAGGCGGTCCCCGCGAGCGACGCGCGTGGCGGCCGGTCCCCCCCGGCCGAGCGGAGCACGACGAGCCAGAGGGGTACCGAGGCGAAGATCAGCGACGCAAGCCCGATCGGGACGTTGCGCTCGGCGACGAAGAGCAGGGAGTTGGAGCCGATCAACAGCACCCCGCAGAGCACGGCCGATCCGGCCCGCGCCCAGCCGAGGTGGAAGGGTGCCGCGCCGTGACGGATCAACAGCCAGCCGCACAGCAGGGTCCCGACGGTCGTGAACCGAAGCCCCGCGGCGAAGAGCGGCGGGATCGACTCGGCCGCGAGCTCGATTCCGAGATAGGTGGAGCCCCATAGGATGTACACGGTCCACAGCGCGACCCACGCCCGGGCGGTCATCGGGTCTCTTCGCCCGCGCGCATGCGGCTGACGGTATCGACTACCTCGAGCTCGACGGCGTCCGGGTGCTCGACCCGTTCGCATCGGGCCGTGCGCAGCGCTAGGCTCGCGCCATGAGCGAGGTCCTCTCCGCCCGCGACGGCGCCGTCCTCACGATCACCCTCAACCGGCCGGATGTCTTCAACGCGGTCAACCGAGCGCTGCACGCCGCACTGCGGTCGGCGCTCGAGGAGGCCGGCGACCCAGCCGTGCGCGCGGTCGTGATCACGGGCGCGGGACGCGGGTTCTGCGCCGGCCAGGACCTGCGCGAGCTCTCGACGCTCGACCGGTCGCTGCGCGAGGAGCTCGAGGACACCTACCACCCGAACATCCGGCTCATTCGCGGGCTCGAGAAGCCGGTGATCGCGGCCGTCAACGGCCCGGTCGCCGGAGCGGGGCTGTCGCTCGCGAGCGCCTGCGACGTCCGGGTCGCATCGGCGGCGGCGACGTTCGTCCCGGGCTTCATCGGCATCGGCCTCGTGCCGGACTCGGGCGGCACGTGGTTCCTGCATCGCCTGCTCGGGTTCGCGCGCGCCTTCGAGTGGATGAGCTCGAACCGTCGCCTGGACGCCGCGGAGGCACTCGCCTGGGGTCTCGTCTCCGAGGTGATCCCGGCCGACGGCTTCGACGCCCGTGTGGCGGAGCTGGCCGCAACCTGGGCCGCGCTGCCCACGCTCGCGGTGGGAATGACGAAACAGCTCTTCCAGCACGCGCAGACAGCGTCGCTGGAAGCTCAGCTCGCGCTGGAGGCAGAGCTGCAGCAGGCCGCCGCCGTCACGGCGGACTTTGCCGAAGGAGTCGGCGCTTTCTTGGAGAAGCGGCCTCCCAGGTTCACCGGCGCCTGAGAGCGGAGTCGCTTGACCCCGATCCGGACGACCGATTACCACACGGCCGGGGAGCCGTTCCGCATCGTCACCGGCGGCGTCGAGCCCCTGCGGGGGGAGACGATTCTCGAGCGGCGCCGCGACGCGCTCGAGCGGCTCGATCACGTGCGGCGGCTGCTCGTCAACGAGCCACGCGGCCACGCCGACATGTACGGCTGTCACGTCGTGCCTCCGAACGACGACAGGGCCGACCTCGGCGTCGTCTTCTTCCACAACGCCGGCTACTCGACCGCCTGCGGTCACGGGACGATCGCCCTCGTCACATGGGCACTGGACGAGGGCGTCGTCGAGCGGTGCGAAGGCGAGAACCGGGTCGTTGTCGACGTGCCTTCCGGACGACTCGAGACGGTCGCGACCGTCGTCGACGGCCGCGTGCGCTCCGTCACCTTCCGCAACGTGCCGTCGTTCGTCTGGGCCACGGGCGTTGCGGTCGGAGACCTCACGGTCGACGTCGCATTCGGCGGGGCGTTCTACGCCTCGCTCCCGGAGCGGGTCGAGCCGCGAGAGCTACCGCGGCTGATCGAGCTCGGCCGGGAGATCAAGCGCACGCTCGAGGCGGAGCACGAGATCGTGCACCCGCTCGAGCCCGAGCTTCGCGACGTCTACGGCGTCATCTTCTGGCACGAGGAGCAGCAGGAGGGCGACGCGCTGCTGACCCAGAGGAACGTGACCGTGTTCGCAGACGGAGAGGTCGACCGCTCCCCGTGTGGCTCGGGTACGTCGGCCCGGCTGGCGCTCCTCGACGCGGCCCGGCGGCTGCCGCGCGGCGCCGTCCTCCGCCACCTGTCCGTCGTCGGCTCCGAGTTCCGCGGGCGCGTCGTCGGCGAGGCGGAGGTGTCGGGGCTCCCCGCCGTGATCACCGAGGTGGAGGGCAGCGCCTACAGGACCGGCTCCGCCACGTTCACGGTCGATCGCGACGACCCGCTCGGCGACGGCTTCCTGCTCCGCTAGCTCCTCCGAAGATCAGTGTGCTCGCCGCACTGCGCCCCGATGACACAGGGCAGGCGGGCTCGGCGCCGACGCCGTCGTGGTCGCCCAGCCCGTGCATCCGAACGACGAGGCCGGGCCTCTCGGCACCGGAGCGGTCACGGTTGCGGACCAGTCCGGGTACTGGCAGGAAGAGCGGGACTTCGGGCTGTACACGCCGGACGGGGAGATCGTCGTGCCGACCGTCGTGCCGACCGTGGCATCCCCTTCGGACTACGACTGGGGCAGGATCGTGCTCGGCGTTGCGATCGTCGGTGGCCTCGCGCTCGTCGTGACCGCTCTCACGCTGACCCTGCGTGAGCACGGCGGCCCCGGCAGGCCCGTGCCGCATCGAGCTCCGCATCGAGGCGGCCGCCCCTGCGGCCGCCTCACCCCACCGTCTGAAGCAAGGCTGCGATCTCACCCGGCTCCGGAAACCGGCCGATCCGCTGCTTGGAGAACACGGTCTCCCCGTCGGCGACCACGTCGAACTGGGCCTCCGCACCCGCCTGCACGGCCGCCTCGATGCCCCGGTCGGCTCTGAGCTCGGCCGCGACACGCGCGGCTTCGAGGTCGTAGCCCGCTCAGACGGGGCAGTGGAAGATCTCGACGGCCATCTCCGCCACCCTACCCTGCCGGTCGCGGCAGACGCACGGCGGCCCCGATGCACGAAGATGCTCTGCGCATGCGCGTGCTCATCGTCAATCCGCTCGCGAGCGGCGTCTCCGAGGCCCGGCTCGAGGCCGTCGAGCGAGCCCTGCCGCCCGATATCGAGACCGTGCTCACACTCCACCGGGGTCACGCGACGGAGCTTGCACGCGAATGGGCCCGCCGCGTCGAGGCGATCTACGTCTTCTCCGGCGACGGCACCTACAACGAGGTGCTCAACGGCCTCGAGCTCGACGTGCCTGTCGGCTTCGTCCCCGGCGGCGGCACGAACGTGCTACCGCGCGCACTCGGGCTTCCGCGGGACGCGGTCCGCGCTGCCGAGCGCATCGCGCTCGGACGGTCGCGACGCATCTCGCTCGGGCGTGTCAACGGCCGCCGCTTCGGCTTCAACGCCGGCATCGGCTTCGACGCGGAGCTCGTCCGACGCGTCGATGCGCGCGGCCGTCGCCGGGACGGCAAGCGGCCCGGCGACATCGCGTTCGGGTGGGCCGCCGCTCGCATGCTCGCCGACCATCGCTTTCGCTTCGGCCCGGCGCTCGAGGTCGAGGGCCTCGGCCGAGCCGCCTTCGTGTTCGTCGCGAACTGCTCGCCCTACACCTACGCAGGCTCCCTCGGCCTTCGCTTCGCGCCCGACGCCACCTTCGAGGGTGGGCTCGACGTCGTCGCCCCGAAGAACGTCCGCGCCCGCGCCGTGCCACGTCTCGTCGTCCAGGCCGCGCGCGGCCGGCTCGGAGCGAGGGACGCTCTCCTCGGCCACGACCTCGACCACCTCGTCATCCGCTGCGACCGGCCGCTGCCGCTGCAGGTCGACGGAGAGGATCTCGGCGACGTCGAGCTGGCCGTGCTCGAGTCGGAGCGGGACGTGCTCACCGTGCTCGTCTGACGCCCCGCCGGGGCTTGCGGCGTCGTAGGCTCCCGGCATGGGCCCACGAGCTCGAGTTGCCGGACCTCGGCGAAGGTCTCGTGGAGGGAGAGGTGTCGCAGTGGCTCGCCGCCGAGGGTGAGACCGTCGTGCGCGGGGCGCCGCTCGTCGAGGCCGACGAGATCGTCTACCTCGAGCGCTACGACCTCGGTGTCGCCCTGCGCATGGAGGCTGGGATCGTCGTCCCCGTCGTGCGCTCCTGCGACTCGCTGACCGTCGACGAGATCGACGGCGAGGTGGCGAGGCTCGCGAGCAGCGGCCCGTGCCGGCACACTCGCGCGTCGCCCCACGACCCGTCGTGCGCGACGGCGAGATCGTCGTGCGGGAGATCGGGAACGTCTCTGTCACGTTCGACCACCGCGTCGTCGACGGCCTGCAGGCGGCGGCGTTCCGCCTCGACGTGGTCGCCCGGCTGCAGCAGGCGCACGGGCCGCCCGTACAATCCCCGTGATGGGCGACTGGTACGAGATCGGCATCACGCTCGGCTTCGGGCTGGGCGCGGGCATCCTCTGCGCGGGCCTGCTCGGCGGGTTGCGATTCGGGCTTGCGGCCTCGCTTGCCGGTGCGCTCGCCGTGGGCGTCGCCGCCGGGGTGCTCGTCAACGGCTGGAGCGGCGCGGGCGGAGGCGTCGCCGGAGCAGTCGTCGGCGCCGTCTCTGCTGCCCTGATCGTGCGCGGGGCGGCCCGGCGCGGAGCCACGGTCGGAGGCACGGCGTTCCTCCTCACCGGTGCCGCGGTCGTCGTCGCCGCCCTCGCCCTGATCCCGGTCGTCGGCTACGTCGAGGCGGTCGTGCTGCCCGCGCTGGCCGTGCGAAGGGCGCGCAGCGCCCCGCAGAAGTACGCGGGGCTTCGCTCGCTCGCGAAGTGACGGTGCCGCACTCGAAGCCCGTCATCCTCGTCGTCATCGACGGGCTGACGCCCACGATGCTGGAGGACGCCGTCGAGGCGGGCAAGCTGCCGGTGCTCGCGCGGCTCGTCGAGCACGGCAACTACCGCCGGGCGACCTCGGTGTTCCCGTCGCTGACTCCCGTCTGCCTGTCGTCGATCGCGACCGGCGCCCACGGCGACGTGCACGAGATCCCTCACCTCGTCTGGTATCACCGCGGCGAGCGGCGCCTGGTCGAGTACGGCTCGTCGTTCGGGGCGGTGCGCGCCGCCGGCATCGGGCAGACGCTGCGGGACACGCTCGTCAACATGAACGTGCAGCATCTGGGCAAGCGGGCCGTGACGGTGTTCGAGGCCCTTTCCGACGCCGGGCTGCGGACGGCGTCCGTCAACTTCACCGCCTACCGAGGCCGGACCGCGCACCGGTCGTCACTGCCGTTCCTCGGGGACGTGCTCGGGCCGGACAGCTTCTTCTTCTACAACCTCTTCCAGTCCGAGCGCACGGGAGCACCGCTCTCGTGGCGCAACCGTGCCGCCGGGTCGATCGACGCGTATGCGACAGCCGTCGGCCGCTGGCTCGTCACGCGCGACGCGTTCGACTTCCTCGTCTACTACCTGTCCGACTACGACTACGCCTCGCACGAGCACGGTCCGGACGCGGCCTACGAGGCGCTCGCACGCTGCGACGACGCGGTCGGCGCGCTCGCAGCCGCCGCAGGCGGATTCGACGAGCTGCTCGACCGCTACGCGCTCGTCGTGCTCTCCGACCACGGCCAGACCCATGTGCGCGAGGTCGCCTCGCTGGGCCGCTGCTACGCCGGGGTGGAGGGCGTGCTCGTGACCGCGTCGAATCGTGCTGCGCAGCTGTATGTCCGCCCGGGCTGCACGCTCGACCCCCGCCAGCTCGCACGCGTGCTCGACGGGGAGCCCTCCGTCGACGTCGTCCTCTTCCGCGAGGGCGACCGACGCGATCGCGCGGCGGCAGGGAGAGGAGCTGCGGTTCGCCCGAGGCCCGGCCGGCTGGCGGCTCTCCGGCGACGCGTCCATCCTCGATCACCCCGACGCGCACGCGCGTGCCTGGGCAGCCCTCGCCAACCCGAATGCGGGGGAGATCCTCGTCTCGGCGGCAGACGGCTGGGAGTTCGCCGACCTCGGCGGGGGCCACCATCTCGGGGGCGGTTCGCACGGATCGCTGCTCGCGGGCGACTCCGAGGTGCCCCTGCTGACGATCGGCATCGACGGGACGGCGCGGAGCATCGTCGACGTCGCTCCGCTCGTGCTGCGGCACTTCGCCGTCGCGCAGCCGCGCTACGCGCTCGATCGTGCCGCCTGACGGCTACGACCCGAGCGCCGAAAGTGCCGCGCGCGCGCGTATGGTCGAACGTCAGCTCAGGCGGCGCGGGATCGGCGACGAGCGCGTCCTCGCCGCCATGGGACGGGTGCCGCGAGAGCTCTTCGTGCCTCTGGAGCTGCGCGACGCGGCCTACGAGGACTCGGCGCTGCCGATCGGTCACGGGCAGACGATCTCGCAGCCCTTCGTCGTCGCGGCGACCTGTGCCGCTGCTCGGCCTGCGCGGCGACGAGCGCGTGCTGGACGTCGGCACCGGATCGGGGTACGCGGCCTGCGTGCTCGCCGAGCTGGCCGCGGAGGTGATCACGATCGAGCGCATCCCCGAGCTCGCGGCCGCCGCCGCCGCCGCGCTCGCGCGCGCCGGCCATCCCGACGTCGACGTACGCGTGGGCGACGGCTCGCTCGGCGTGCCCGACCGTGCGCCCTACGATGCCGTCGCGGTCGCCGCGGCGGCGCCGTCGATCCCCGAGGCGCTGGTCGCCCAGCTCTCCGCGCGCGGGCGGCTCGTGCTCCCCCGCGGGACGAGGCACTCGCAGAAGCTCGTCTTGCTCGAGCGACGCGACGGGACGCTGACCGAGAGCGAATCGGTCCCCTGCCGCTTCGTGCCGTTGCTCGGCGCCGCGGGGTTCGAGGAGGCGTGACCGGTCAGCTAGGCTCGCCGGACGCCATGGAATCGACTCCGGCCACGACGACCGCCCGTGCCACGAGCCGGGTGAAGGGCTCGCTGGGCAGGCGCAGCAACTGGACGCAGCTCGCCAAGTTCTGCGCCGTCGGGGTGAGCGGCTACGCCGTCAACCTCGCCGTCTACACGGTGCTGCTCGAGGTGGGCGACCTCCACTACGTCGCCGCCGCGATCGGGTCGTTCCTCGTCGCCGTGACGAACAACTACACGTTGAACCGCGTCTGGACGTTCCGCGGCCAGCGCGGCCACGTCGCCTACCAGGGGCTCCGCTTCCTGGTCGTCTCCACCACGGCGCTCGGCGCGAACCTCGTCGTGCTGCACCTCCTCGTCCAGGCAGGCATGAGCGAGATCCCGGCCCAGGCGATCGCGATCGTACTCGTCACGCCGCTGAACTTCGTCGGCAACAAGCTCTGGTCGTTCCGCCGCAAGGCCTAGAGGCTTGATGTGAGACGGGCTGGCGCCGCGCCTGAGGCGGCAACCACGACCGCGCACGAGTCTCACATCAAGCCTCTTGCCGCCACCCTGGCGGTGGCGGTGCTCGGGGCCGGGGCGCTCGCCGCCTGGCACCCCGCTCGAGCGCAGGCCGCGGTCACGGCCCCCGCGGCGGAGACGACCGAGCGGCCGGTAGGGTCGGCGTTCGACCCGGCCACGGGCGGCCCCGAGCTGACCGAGGGCGGGGTCGTCGCCCGCTTCGTCGCCGCTCCGAAGGTGCGGCGCTGGCTCGACCGCTACCCGCCGCGGCCGACCACCGACGCGACGTTCGACCGTGCGACGCGAGTCTGGCGGGTGCACGTCTGGTCGGGCCGCGCCGGCGAGATCGCGACGGGGAAGGTCGAGGACGGAAGCGGCCGGGTGCTGGAGGCGTGGACGGGCCCGCAGGTCGCCTGGAAGATGGCCCGCGGCCGGCCGGGGGCCTTCGGTGGGAAGATCCTGAACGCCTGGTCGGTGTGGATCCCCTTCAGCCTCGTCTTCCTGATCGGGCTCGTCGACCGCCGCCGGCTGCTCTCCTGGCAACCGTCGACCTGGTCGCGCTCCTCTCGTTCGGTCGTCTCGCTCTGGTTCTTCAACCGCGGCGAGGTCTTCCGCAGCGTTCCCCTCGCCGCACCACCGCTCGCCTACCTGCTCCTGCGCACCTCCTGGATCGGCTTCCGCGGCAGGCGCATCGCCCCGCGCGGCACGTGGCCGGTCTGGCTGCTCGCCGCCGTCGCCGTCTTCCTCGTCGGCTTCCGGGTCGGGCTCAACCTCGAGACGCCGCGCGGCGTGATCGACGTCGGCTACGCGGGCGTGATCGGGGCCGACCGGATCCTGGACGGCCAGGCGCCCTACGGGCACATGCCGGTCCAGGAGGGCCGCACCGCCTGTGGGCGCGCAGACGCCGACGGGGAGATCCGGGACCGCATCCAGGCGAACGGGCGCTGCGAGTCGTCGAACCCGCGGGGCGACACCTACGGCCCCGTCGCCTACCTCGCCTATGTCCCCGCGGTGCTCACGTTCGGGTGGAGCGGCAGGTGGGACTCCCTGCCCGCGGCCCACGCGACGTCGATCCTGCTCGACGCGCTCGCCGTGCTCGGCCTCGTCCTCGTCGGTCGCCGGCTCGGCGGCAGCCGACTGGCGGCGACGCTCGCCTTCGCCTGGGCTCGCCTACCCGTTCACCGCGTACGTTCTGGCAACCGACACGAACGACGCGCTCATGCCCGCCCTGCTCGTCTGGGGTTTCTGGCTCGCGACCTCGGCGCTCGCGCGCGGCGCGCTCGTCGCGTTCGCCGGGTGGACGAAGTTCGCCGCGCTCCTCCTGGCGCCGCTCTGGCTCACGTACCCGGACGGCCTGCGTCGTGCGTCGGTGGTGCGGTTCGCGGCCGCCTTCGGCCTCGCCACCGTGGCCGTGTTCTCGATCCTCCTGCTCGAGCCGGGGCTCGTCGACGCCGTGCGCACGTTCTCGGAGCGGACGCTCGGCTTCCAGCTCGACCGCGAGTCACCGTTCTCGGTGTGGGGCTGGGGGCAGTACGACGCCCGCGGCATACCTGACCTGGCTCTCGTCCAGACGGTGCTCCAGGTCGGCGTGCTCGCCCTCGCCGGCGTCGCCGCGGTGCTGCCCCGGCGCAAGGGGCCGCTCGAGCTGGCCGCGCTGACGGCGGCGATCCTGATCGGGTTCGAGCTCGGCCTGACCCACTGGTTCTACCTCTACATCCCGTGGTTCTTCCCGTTCGTGCTGCTGGCGCTGTTCCTGCCGCGGTCACGGACGTCCACCCCGTGAGCGCGGCACGGGAGAGCGCGTTCCGCCTGCTCGCGCTCGTGGGCGTCGTTGCGGCGCTCGGGGTGGGACTGCTTCTCCAGTCGGGCCGCGTCGGCGAGCCGGGCATCTCCGACACGCCGGTGTACCAGCGCTACGGGGAGAGGATCGCGGACGGGGGTGTCCCGTACCGGGACTTCCGCGTCGAGTACCCGCCGGGAGCGCTGCCTGCCTTCGTCGTCCCCGCCCTCGCGACCTCGACCGAGCGCGGGTACGACGACGTCTTCGCCGCGCTCATGATCGCGTGCCTCGCGGCGCTCGCGGCGCTCGTGGTCGTCTCGCTCCGCCTCCTCGGAGCGTCGCCGCTTCGGCTTACCGGGGCACTGGCGGCGCTCGTCGCCGGCGCCATGCTGCTCGGCCCGTTCACGCTGACCCGCTTCGACCTCTTCCCGGCCGTGCTCACGGCGGGCGCCGTCGCCGCTGCGCTTGCCGGGCGCGACCGCCTCGGGGGAGCGGTGCTCGGCGCGGCGATCGCAGTGAAGCTCTACCCGGCGGTGCTGCTGCCGCTCCACCTCGCACGGGCCTGGCGGCGCCACGGCCGCATCGAGGCTCTTCGTGTGCTGGGGCTCTCCGTCGGCGTCGTCGCGCTCGCGTATGCCCCCTTCCTGCTACTCGCGCCGGCGGGCGTCGGCCGCAGCGTCTGGCAGCAGCTGGGCCGGCCGCTCCAGATCGAGAGCCTCGGCTCCGCAGTCCTGCTCGCGCTCCACCACGCAGTTGCCCTGCCCCTGGACTGGGCCTCGGGGCACGGGTCGCAGAACCTGACGGGGGCAGTGGCGGCGGCTGGCGTCCGCTGCCACCACGCTTGCCGGTGCTGCCGCGCTTGCCTGGATCTGGGTCGCCTTCGCGCGTGGCGAGGTCGGAGAGGAGCGCTTCGTCCGGTTCGCGGCCGCCGCGGTGGTCGCCTTCGTCGCGTTCGGAAAGGTGCTCTCGCCTCAGTTCCTCGTCTGGCTGCTGCCGCTCGTCCCCCTCGTCGCCGGCCTCCGGGGAGCGATCGCGTCCGCGCTGCTCCTCCTCGCGTGCGGGCTGACACGCCTCTGGTTCCCGGGCGACTACTGGGAGCTCGTGCGGCACTTCGACGCGCGATCGTCCTGGCTCGTCCTCGCACGCGATCTCGTCCTCGTCGGCCTCTTCCTCCTGCTCGTGTCTCCGGGAGGCCCCGGCGCTACGGCCACGGCACGCGCACCGGCTCGATCCTCGTCGCGCGACCCGTCGCCGGGTCGCACCTGACGAGCGCGCCCTCGATGCGCACGCCGCCCTCCGCCACCTCGAACCGGACGGGCATGCCGGTTCGCATCCGGTGCGTCGCGAGCTCCGCCTTGACCCCGATCACCGAGTCGTGCGGCCCGGTCATGCCGGCATCCGTCATCGCCGCCGTGCCTCCGGGCTGGATGCGCGCGTCTGCCGTCTGGACGTGGGTATGCGTGCCGATCACGGCCGTGACCCGTCCGTCGAGCCAGCGGGACAGCGCCACCTTCTCGCTCGTCGCCTCCGCGTGCACGTCCACGAGCACCACGGGCGTGGCTGCCCGGGCCTCGTCGACGAGCGCGTCGACGATCTCCCACATGCTCCGCATCGGCTCGAGGAAGAGCGACCCCAGCACGTTGACGACAGCCACCGGCGTGCCGGTCGTGGAGGCGACGACCGCGAGCCCGCGTCCCGGTGCCGTCGAGGAGAGGTTCGCCGGCCGGATGACGCGCTCCGAGGAGCCGAGGTAGGAGGCGATCTCGGCGCGGCGCCAGGTGTGGTTGCCCAGGGTGATCGCGTCGGCTCCCGCCGCGAGCAGGCGCTCGGCCAGCTTGGGCGTGATGCCGACGCCGTCGGCGACGTTCTCGCCGTTGACGACGCAACACGCGACGTCCAGCTGCTCGCGTAGCGCGCCGAGTCGCTGTTCGAGCGCCTCGCGGCCCGGGCGCCCGACGACGTCCGCGATGAAGAGGATGTTCATGGGCCGGCCTCTGCCGACGCTACGGCAGCGAGCCGGCGGCCGGATGCACCTCGATCGCCACGTTGTTGCCCGAGGCGCGCGCGTGCGCCGCGAGCGCCTGTTGCTCCACCACCGCGGCGTCGACGACGGTGCCGAGCTTGGACGACCCGGCGAGCGTCAGCGAGCCCACCGCGAGCGACGGGTCGGGTCGCACGTGGGTGAGCGAGACGATCACCGACGGGGCTTCGGTCGGTCGCACGTCGATGCGCGCCCCGTAGGCCTTGCCGTCGATGACGTAGTCGGAGATGGCGGCGATCGTGCCTTGCACCGGGGCATAGACGTCGGTGCCGGGCGCCGCCCCGACGTCGACCACCTCCGTGCCGGGGCTGCCCTCGAGCTGGTACCACACGGGGCCCGTCTTCGGCGCACCGGCGATCCGCCGCCAGAGCCGCGCCAGCAGCCCTTCGTTCACCTGCCTGCCGACGGGTTGCAGCTCGAGCGCGTCCCCACCGGCACCGTGGAAGCCGATCGCGGTCACCTCCTCGGCTGCGACGGGAAGCCGGATCTGCAGGTTGCCGACGGTGGCGAGTACCTCGGGCTCGGGCGCCGCGCTTTCCGCCGGCACCACCGTCGCCGCTGGGGGCGGGCCCGCCCGGTCGGGCGTGCCCGAGCCGAAGGCGGTCAGCAGGAGCGTGACGAGGGCGAGTGCGGCGACGATCCCGAGTACCGCGAGGCGTCGCGCTCGTTGGTGCGAGCGCCGACGGTGGGTGCGGAGACGGGCCGCCTGCCGAGAGCGCGGCGTGGCCATCGAGGCCACCGTAGCGGACGGTTCAGCCGTGCTCAACCGCAGAGCCGCCCGGCGACCCGATTTCGCCCGGGTGGCGCGTCTCCGGCGGAGCTACGATCCGGCGCATGAGCGGGGACGCGGTTTCGGACGGCGACGGCGCGGCTCCCGCGCCTGCCGGCCGGAAGCGCCACGAGGCGACGATCCGGATTCCGCGCTGGATCCAGCTCGTCGGGCTGCCGGTCCTGCTCGTGCTCGGCTGGCTGCTGGCAGGGACGCTCGGGCACGTGCTCTTCCTCTTCCTGACCGCCTCCGTGATCGCGTTCCTGCTCAACCCTCTCGTCCGCGACCTGGAGCGCCTCCGGCTGCCGCACGGGCTCGCGGTCGCCGTCGTCTTCCTGCTGTTCGCTGCCGCCGTCTCGTTCGTCGCGCTCGCCCTCGGCTCGGTCGTCGTCGACCAGACGCGGACCGCGGCGGACCGGATCGACGCCTACCTCACGGTCGAGGGCGCGAGCGGCGAGACCGGGGCCGAGCAGGACATCGACCGACTCCAGGCCTGGCTCGACGACCACGGCCTCGACAGCATCCAGATCGAGCAGCAGGCCACCGACTGGGTCGACAATCTCGGCGCGGGAGAGATCTCGAAGTACACGCAGGACGCGATCTCGTTCGCGCAAGGCGCCGCCTTCTCGATCGTCTTCACGCTGTTCAGCCTGATCCTGATCGTCGTCATCGCCATCTACATGCTGCTCGACATGCCGCGGCTCGAGGCGTCGATCGACCGGCGCTTCCCTCCGCACGGCGGCCGGCCGCTGACGCTGCGCATCGAGCGCGCCCTCGCCGGCTATGTCCGCGGGCAGCTGATCCTCTCCACCGTGATCGGCACGAGCGCAGGCGTCGGCATGTGGATCCTCGGCGAGACGGGGCTGGTGCCGGGGGCAGAGCGGTACGCGCTCCTCTTCGGCGTGTGGACCGGCGTGATCGAGGTGATCCCCTACGTCGGCCCGTGGCTGTCCTCCGTGCCGCCTGCGATCTACGCGCTCGTGGTCGACCCGATCTCGGTGCTCTGGGTCGCGGCCCTCTTCGTCTTCATCTACCAGGTCGAGGGGCACGTCGTCGTTCCCAACGTGATGGCCAACGCGTTGCGGCTGCACCCGCTGCTCGTGATCTTCGGCCTGCTCGCGGGCGGCGAGCTGTACGGGATCGCCGGCGTGCTGCTGGCCTTGCCGACCATGGCTGCGATCCGCGCCATCTGGGAGTTCTTCGGCGAGCGCGTGGAGCTCGAGCGCTGGGACGACGAAGGCGGCGGCATCATCCCCGTCGAGGTCGAGGTGGAGCGGGCGCGCTCCCTCGAGCACTGAGCCTCGACGGACGTGCGCTGACGTACGCTTCGACCGTGGCCTTTCCGATCACCCGCATGCGGCGCCTCCGCCGCACCGAGGCGCTGCGCTCCCTCGTCCGTGAGACGCGCCTCGACCTCGACGACCTCGTGATGCCGTTGTTCGCCTGCCCGGGCGAAGGCGTGGTGCGGCCCGTCGCCGGGCTGGAGGGGATCGCGCAGCGGTCGGTCGACGAGCTCGTGCGGGAGGCCGGCGAGCTCTCGTCGCTCGGCGTGCGGGCGGTGCTCCTGTTCGGGATCCCCGAGGAGAAGGACGACGAAGGCTCGGGCGCGTGGGAGCCCGACGGGATCGTGCAGCGCGCCCTGCGTGCGCTCCGCGACGAGGTCGCCGGCCTGACGCTCGTCACGGACGTCTGCCTGTGCGAGTACACGAGCCACGGGCATTGCGGGGTCGTGCGCGACGGCGAGGTCGCGAACGACGAGACGCTGGCGCTCCTCGCCCGTACGGCTGCGAGCCATGTCGCGGCGGGGGCGGCCGTCGTCGCCCCGAGCGACATGATGGACGGCAGGGTGGCGGCGATCCGGGCGGCGCTCCCCGACGTGCCCATCGTCTCGTACGCGGCGAAGTACGCGTCCGCCTTCTACGGCCCCTTCCGCGAGGTGGCCGAGTCGGCGCCTGCCTTCGGCGACCGGCGCGGCTACCAGATGGATCCTCCCAACGTGCGGGAGGCGCTGCGCGAGTGCGCCCTCGATCTCGAGGAGGGTGCCGACGCGCTGATGGTCAAGCCCGCGCTTCCGTATCTCGACGTGATCCGGGCCGTGCGCGAGCGCTTCGACTGCCCCGTGGCCGCCTACAACGTCTCGGGCGAGTACGCGATGGTCAAGGCCGCCGCCGCGGCCGGGCACCTGGACGAGCGCGCGGCGGCGCTCGAGTCCCTCGTCGCGATCAAGCGCGCCGGCGCCGACCTCGTGTTCACGTACTGGGCCAAGGACGTGGCGCGATGGCTTTGAGCTTGGCTTTGGCTGGGCGGGGCATGGCCCCGCGCTCTACGGGCGAAGGACGTGGCGCGATGGCTCTGACCCGCACCGAGCTCTTCCACCGCGCGCAGCGGGTGATCCCGGGAGGGGTCAACTCGCCGGTGCGCGCGATGCGCGCGGTCGGGCTGCCGGAGCCCCTGTTCATGCGCAGCGGCCTCGGCGCCACGATCGAGGACGTGAACGGCAACCGCTACGTCGACTGGGTGCTGTCGTGGGGGCCGCTGCTGTTCGGGCACGCCGACCCGGAGACCCTTGCCGCGGTCGAGGAGGCGATGCGCCGTGGCACGACGTTCGGTGCGCCCACGGAGGGAGAGGTCGACCTCGCAGAGGAGATCGTGGCCGCGGTGCCGTCGATCGAGATGGTGCGGCTCGTCTCGTCCGGCACCGAGGCCGCGATGAGCGCCGTGCGGCTGGCGCGGGCCGCGACGAGCCGCGACCGCGTGATCAAGTTCGCGGGCAACTACCACGGCCACGTCGACGCGCTGCTTGCGAGCGCCGGCTCGGGCCTGCTCACGCTCGGCATCCCGTCCACACCGGGCGTGCCGCCGGGCGTCGCGGCGGACACGATCGTGCTCCCCTACAACGACATCGACGCGGTGGCTGCCGCGGTCGCCCGCTACGGCGAAGGCCTCGCTGCCATCCTCGTCGAGCCCGTGGCCGGGAACATGGGCGTCGTGCCGCCCGCGCCCGGGTTCCTGGAGGCGCTGCGCCGGCTCTGCGACGCAGCGGGCGCGCTGCTCGTGTTCGACGAGGTGATCACGGGCTTCCGCGTCGCCCGCGGCGGCGCCCAGGAGCTGTACGGCGTCACGCCGGACCTGACGGTGCTCGGGAAGATCGTCGGCGGCGGGCTTCCGGCGGCGGCGTTCGGCGGGTCGGCCGAGCTGATGGAGCGGCTGGCGCCCGTCGGCGACGTGTACCAGGCCGGCACCCTCTCCGGCAACCCGCTCGCCACGGCCGCGGGCGCCTCGGTACTGCGCCGGTTGCGAGACCCGCAGGTGTACGAGGAGCTCGACCGGCGCGGCGCCCGGCTCGAGCGGGGTCTGGCTCCGTTCGGCACGGTGCAGCGGGTCGGGGCGATGCTGACGCTGTTCTGCCAGGACGGGCCGGTGCTGGGGTACGACGACGCCGTGCGCTCCGACACGGAGCGCTACGCGGCCCTGTTCCGGCACCTGCTGTCGCACGGCATCTACACGGCCCCCTCGCAGTTCGAGTGCATGTTCGTCTCGCTCGCCCACGGCGACGAGGAGATCGACCGCACGATCGCGGCGGTCGGCAGCTTCTACGACGCGATATGAGCACCGTCGCCGCCGCAGACGTCTTCGAGGTCATGGCCGACGAGGCCGCACGGGAGAGCCCGTTGTGGGGCGCCTCCCTCCGTCCTCGCGAGGAGCGCGAGCCCTGCCACGTCTTCTCGTCCCTCGGTGACCCGGTCTTCGCGCTCGGCGTCGAGACGATCTACGAGGGCTACCTCGTCCACTACGGCTCCTCGCGGCTGTTCGCGCCGGTGGACGGGGACACGGCGCTCCTCCTCGGCGACTACCTGTACGCGCACGGCCTCGTCCGGATCGCTGCGACCGGAAGCGTCGATGCGGTCTACGACCTCGCGGAGCTGATCTCGCTGTGTGCGCAGGCGCGTGCCGGGGGCGGCCCCGGCGAAGCCGCGGCCTGGGCTGCCACGGCCGCCCTGCTCGGCCGCGGCGGCCTCGTCGAGGCGCGAGGCGCGCTCCGCGACCGTGGCGACGCGAGCCTGCTCGACCGCATCGCCCGCACCACCGCCGGCGACGGCGCCGTCGAGCACGCAATCGCCGCGCACGACGCCCGCGTGGGGTAGAGTCGCGCCGACATGGTTGCCGCGTTCTGGTTTCTCGCCGACGCCGCCGAGGAGGGCCGCAACGTCATCCTCTCGATGGCCGTCGTCGGCCTCATCTTCATCGCCGTGATCGCGGTGGGCGAGCTGGCCCACTACGCCGTCGCCAGGCGCAAGGCCACGAAGCCCGGCCGCACGCTGTAGGTCGCGACGCGTGCCTGGCGTGCAGTCGCCGCTTCCGCGCAGGCCGTCGGGCCGTCGCGCCTAGACTCCCGGCATGGCCGGCACGGCATCGGATCTCCGCGACTGGATCGCCCTGCTCGAGCGGGAGGGCGAGCTCGTGCGCGTCACCGCCGAGGTCGATCCCGACCTCGAGGCGACCGAGATCGTCGACCGGGTCGTCAAGGCCGGCGGGCCGGCGCTCCTGTTCGAGAACCCCAGGGGTGCGCGCCATCCGCTGCTGCTCAACCAGTTCGGCACCGAGCGCCGCATGTGCCTCGCGTTCGGCGTCGAGAAGCTCGACGACCTCGCCGACAAGCTCGGAGACGTCCTCGAGCTGCAGCCGCCGCAAGGCCTCGTCGACAAGGTGCGCTCGCTCGGGAAGCTGAAGTCGATCGCGGACTCGATGCCGAAGCTGGTCTCGAAGGCACGCTGCCAGGAGATCGTCGCCACCGGCGACGACGTCGACCTCGACCGCTTCCCGATCCAGCGTTGCTGGCCGCTCGACCCGGCGCCGTTCATCACGCTGCCCGCGGTGATCACGAAGGACCCGCGCACCGGCGTGCGCAACGTCGGCATGTACCGCATGCAGAAGATCGACCGGCGCTCCACCTTCATGCACTGGCAGATCCACAAGGACGGTCGCGCCGAGCTGCTCGCCGCGCCGGACGGGAAGATTCCCGTCGCGGTCGCACTCGGCCTCGATCCTGTCACCGCGTACTCCGCGAGCGCGCCGCTCCCGAAGCACATCGGGGAGCTGATGGTGGCCGGCTTCCTCCGGGGAGCTGCCGTCGAGCTCGTGAAGTGCAAGACGGTCGACCTCGAGGTGCCCGCCAACGCCGAGATCGTGCTCGAGGGCTGGGTCGACCGGGACGACGTCGGCCTGGAAGGCCCCTTCGGCGACCACACGGGCTTCTACACGCCGCCGGAGGAGTTCCCGATCTTCCGCATCAGCGCCATCACGATGCGCCGGGACGCGATCTACCCGTCGATCGTCGTCGGCAAGCCTCCCGCCGAGGACGAATGGCTCGCGAAGGCGACGGAGCGCATCTTCCTGCCCGCGATCCGGATGAGCGTCCCCGAGCTCGTCGACTACGACCTCCCCACTGCGGGCACGTTCCACAACTGCGTCATCGTCTCGATCCGCAAGCGCTTCCCCGGCCACGCGAAGAAGGTGATGCACGCCATGTGGGGACTCGGCCTGATGAGCCTCACGAAGTCGGTGGTCGTCGTCGACGAGCACGTGGACGTGCACGATTACGAGCAGGTCTTCTTCTACCTCTGCGCCAACGTCGACCCGAAGCGCGACGTGCTGCTGAGCGAGGGACCGATCGACCAGCTCGACCACGCGACGTCACTGCAGGCATACGGCGGCAAGATCGGCTTCGACGCCACCGCCAAGGGGCCGGCCGAGGGCGCGCGCGCGTGGCCGCCGGAAATCGAGATGAGCCCCGAGGTGAAGGCGCGCGTCGATGCTCGGTGGGCCGAGCTCGGGATACCCGGCGCACCTTCCGGCGCGGCAGTGCAGAATGAGGCGCGCACTCGCACGTTGACACAGCTGTTACGTCGTTGACACGCGAGCGGGCAGACCGATTGAATGCCGTGACCGGGAGCGAGAGTTGAGCCACGACCCAGACGAGAATCCGCACGTCCCTGCGCCGAGCCTGTGGCCGGTCGGCTTTGCGATCGGCCTTACCTGCATCCTCGTCGGCCTCGTCGTCAGCTGGCCCGCCGTCGTCATCGGCGCGGCGCTGGCGATCGTCTTCGGCGCTCTCTGGGTCCGCGACCTCACCCGCAGCGAGCCGCACGGCGACGGCGCCGAGGCGCTCGCGGGCGGGCCTGTCGAGGACGAGCACGCCGAGACGTACGGACGGGCCGGCTTCCTCACCGTGGCCACGATCGGGCTCGGCGGCGTCATCGGCGCCGGCGTCACCCTGCCGTCGCTCGGGTTCGCGGTGCTGCCCTCGCTTCAACGGCAAGGCGGCGGACCCGGACACCGAGGTCGACCTCGGCCCGCTCGAGAACTTCCCCGAGGGCCAGTACGTGATCGCGAACTTCCTCGAGGACCCGTCCGTCGGCGAGGTCAGCCGGCGCACCGCCTACGTCCGCTACAACGGGCTCTCCAAGGGCGGCGAGCCGAGCTTCACGACGATCTTCAGCCGCTGTGTCCACCTCGGCTGCCCGGTGCAACCGAACGGCCCCACGTTCGAGGACAAGGTGGTCAAGTTCAAGGACGTGACGCTCACGCCGGTGCAGCCGGCAGGGTTCGGCTGCCCCTGCCACGGCGGCGCCTACGACGCCGAGGGCAACCGCACGGCGGGGCCGCCGGTGCGCTCGCTCGACCGGTACGAGTTCTCGATCGTCAACGGCAACGTCGTGCTCGGCAAGCTGTTCAGCGTCGGCACCGTCACGGGCACGGGCGCCGACGCGAAGATCACCAAGTACCGCCGCTCGTACCCGGGCGTCCACGTCGACGGCCTGGAGAAATGGCTCTACCCGATCCCGGTGCCGGGGTCCTGACGATGGCCAAGTCCGCCCGCAGGCGTCAGCTCGAGGCCGCTGCCCTCTACCCGCTCGACTGGGTGGAGGAGCGCACCGGGCTCGTCGGCGGGGTCAAGTTCTTCCTCTTCCGGAACGTGCCGAGGGACGTCAACTGGATGCAGACGCTCGGCGCCGCAACGCTCACCGCCTTCCTCGTGCAGGCGATCACCGGCGTCGTGCTGGCGATGTACTACCAGCCCCACCCCGACAAGGCGTACGCCTCGATCGAGGCGATCACGAACGACGTCACGCTCGGGTGGCTCGTGCGCGGCATGCACAAGTGGGGCGCCAGCGTGTTCATCATCCTGATGTTCTTCCACATGGCGCGCACCTTCCTCTTCGGGGCCTACAAGTACCCGCGCGAGATCAACTGGATCGTCGGCGTGCTGCTGCTCGTGATGGGCATGGCCGAGGGCTTCACCGGGTATCTGCTGCCGTGGGACCAGACGGCGTACTGGGCCACCGTGGTCGGCATCAACCTCAACGCCACGGCGCCGTTCGCGGGGCCGTTTCTGGCGCAGTTCCTGCAGGGAGGGGCCGCGATCGGGCCCGACACGCTGTCGAAGTTCTACTCGCTGCACATGCTCGTGATCCCGGGCGGGATCATGGCGCTGATCGGCCTGCACATGTACCTCGTCGTGCGGCTCGGCGTCACGTCGCCGCCGTGGTCGAAGGTCGCGGCGGGCCGCGAGCGCCTCGAGGCCGAGTCGACCGGGACGCGCGCAGGGCTGATCCCCGATCCCGCCGCCGAGGGCGACGAACGCTGATGGCGAGCAAGCTCAAGAACGAGCAGCGGGCGGCGTTCAAGCGCTACAAGCAGGACGTCGACAAGGAAGGCAAGCAGTTCTTCCCGTACGCCATCTTCCACGACACGATCATGTCGCTCGTCGTCGTCGCGGTGATCATCGGCCTCGCCTGCGTCTGGAAGTACACGGCGGACGGCGTCGAGCCCGGCGTGC
The DNA here is from genome assembly GCA_963787085.1 of uncultured Gaiellaceae bacterium. Lineage (GTDB taxonomy): Bacteria > Actinomycetota > Thermoleophilia > Gaiellales > Gaiellaceae > Gaiella. The sequence continues at coordinate 107,287 of CAWBBO010000011.1, forward strand.
TCGGGCCGATCTACACGGAGCGCGCCGACCCCGGGACGACGAACTTCGTGCCGCGTCCGGACTGGTTCTTCTACTTCCTCTTCTACCTCCTGCGCATCTTCAAGTGGCCCGAGACGGTCGTGCTCGGCACCGTCGGCGTGCCGACGATCCTGCTGATCCTCCTGATCGGGGTGCCGTTCTACGACAAGCGCCCCGAGCGCAGGCTGCTGCGGCGCCCCGTGGCGCTCGTCGCGGCCGTCCTCGTCGTGCTCTCCATGGGCGTCCTCACCTGGAAAGGCGCGACCGCCAAGGAGTCGCTCGGCTCCGAGACGGTCGCCCTCGTGCCCGAATGGGCCGACAAGCAGGGCTTCGCCGGCAACGCCGACGCAGAGGAGGGCGCGACGCTGTTTGCGCAGTCCGGCTGCCTCAACTGCCACGTCTACCTCGGCGCCGGCGGCCAGAACCTGGGTGCGCCCGAGCTGACCGAAGAGGGTGCCAAGGGCAGGGGCGTGCAATGGCAGGCCGACCACCTCAAGTGCCCGAGTTGCGTCACTCCCGGCTCGCCGATGCCCGCATTCGGTGGGCTCGGCGACGACAACCTGCGCAAGATCTCCGTCTTCCTCGAGGCCTCGAAGGGCGAGCAGGGCCCGTAGCCGCGTCGCGCCCGTCCTACCGGGCCAGATGGTTAGGCTCCCGCTATGCGGGTCTTCCTCGGCGTCACCGGCGCCTCCGGCGCTCCCTACGCAGCCCGTCTGTTGCAGGCTCTCGTGCAGGCCGGGTGCGACGTCGGCCTCGTCGCCTCCGCGTCCGGCATCGAGGTGATCGCGACCGAGCTCTACGGCGATCCGACGCTGCCGCGCGCCGAGGTGCTGGAGCGCTTCGTCGGAGGTGCCGGCGATCGCGTCACCGTCTACCAGATCGACGACTACAAGAGCCCGTATGCGAGCGGCTCTGCGAAGGTCGACGCCTACGTCGTCTGCCCGTGCTCGATGTCGACCGTCGGCACGCTTGCGACCGGCGCCATGGCCAACCTCATCCACCGGGCGGCGTCCGTTGCGCTCAAGGAGCGTCGCAAGCTCGTGCTCGTGCCGCGCGAGACGCCGCTCTCCTCCATCCATCTGCGCGGTCTCGCCACCCTGAACGACGCCGGTGCCGTGATCCTCTTCGCAGCGCCCGGCTTCTACCACGGCGCCGAGACCGTCGACGACCTCGTCGACTTCGTCGTCGCCCGGGCGCTCGACCAGATCGGAGTCGAGCACACCCTGGTGCGACGGTGGGGGGAGAGCACATGACGTACGAGTCGGGCACGATGGCCCCGGACGGGGTGCGCACGATGTTCGACCGGATCGCGCCGGTCTACGACGCGATGAACAGGATCATGACCGCGGGTCTCGACCGCACCTGGCGCCGCCTCGCCGTCGAGGCCGTCGTGCAGCCCGGCGACAGGGTGCTCGACGCGTGCTGCGGCACCGGCGACCTGGCGCTCGCCGCCGAGCGCGAGGGCGGGATCGTGACCGGGCTCGACTTCTCCGCCGAGATGCTCGTTCGCGCCCGGCGCAAGTCCGAGAGCGTCGCGTGGGTGCAGGGCGACCTGCTCGCGCTCCCGTTCGAGGACGCGTCCTTCGACGCAGCCACCGTCGGCTTCGGGGTGCGCAACGTGGCCGACCTGGAGGCCGCCCTGCGCGAGCTCCGGCGCGTGCTGCGGCCCGGGGGCCGCCTCGCCATCCTCGAGATCACGCAGCCGCGCGGGCCGCTGCAGCCCTTCTTCCGGCTCTGGTTCGATCGTGTGGTGCCGCTGCTCGGAAGGGTGCTGCCCGGAGGGCAGGCGTATGCCTACCTCCCCGCCAGCGTGCGACGCTTCCCCGGTGCCGACGACCTGGCGACGCTCGTTCGCGACGCCGGCTTCCGGCACGTCCGCGTCAGGCTGCTCGGCGGCACCATCGTCGCGCTCCACGTCGGCATCGCCGCGGACGATCCCGCCTAGCACGTGGCGGCCCGCCGTCATCTCGCTCGTCCTGCCCGCCGCGAAGCGGAGACCGGGACCGCCACGCTCGACGTGATCCGCGACGCGCCCGGGCTGAACGGCTATCTCGACGCGGTCGAGGACGCCCTGGCCCGTGCCGTTGCCGGGCATCCCGGGCTCGTGGCCGAGGTCGGTGCCGACGCGCTCGCCGCGGGCGGCAAGCGACTGCGGCCGATGCTGTCGTTCCTCTCGGCGCCGCCGGGAGCGCCGGCGCCGGTCACGGCCGGGGTCGCCGTCGAGCTCGTGCACATGGCGACTCTCGTCCACGACGACCTGATCGACGGCGCCCGCGTGCGTCGCGGCCGTGCCGCCGCCTGGACGGAGTACGGCGCGGGAGTCGCCATGGCGGCGGGGGACTACCTGTTCGCGCGCGCCTTCGCCGAGCTCGCCGCGGAGGGATGCGGCGAACGCGTGGCCGTGCTCGCCGAGGCGTCGCTCATGCTCGCGCGCGGCGAGGCGCTGCAGCGACGCCAGCGTCACGATCCGGACACCTCGATCGAGAGCTATCTCGAGCGCTGCGCCCTCAAGACCGGGAAGCTCTTCGAGGCGGCGTGCGTGCTCGGCGGCGGCAGCGGGGACTACGGGCGCCTGCTCGGGATCGCCTTCCAGATCGTGGACGACATCCTCGACTGCACGGGCGACACGATCGAGACCGGGAAGATCCCCGGCACCGACCTGCGCGACGGCACCCCGACCCTGCCCTTGCTCCTCGCCGCCGAGCGGGACGACGCCGTCCGGGCGGCGATCGCCGGCGGGCCGCTCGAAGGCGTGCTCGTCCGCGTCGCTGCGTCGGGAGCGTTGGAGCGCTCCCGGGAGCTTGCGCTCGACTACGCTAGGAGGGCGAGAGAGAGCCTGGGCGGCGAAGCCTGCCGCGTCGAGCTCGTCGCCCTCGCTGACGCAGTCGTCGACCGCACCCGATAGGACGCATGGCCCTCCTCGACCGCACCTCGACCCTCGACCCGATCCGCGAGAAGATCGACGCCGGCGAACGGCTCGACTTCGAGGACGGGCTGACGGTGCTCGAGTCGGACGACCTGCTCGGGCTCGGCGAGCTCGCGGACCGCGCGCGCCGCCTGCGCGGCGGCACGGACGAAGTCGGCTTCGTCCAGAACCTCTACGTCAGCCAGACCAACGTCTGCCGTGTGAAGTGCAAGTTCTGCGCCTTCGCGGCCACGCAGAAGCAGCCGCACGCCTACACGCTCACGACCGCGGAGCTCGTCCGCGACGCCGTCGAGCAGCACCGCTCGTCGGGCTTCACCGAGATCCACATGGTGAACGGCGAGAACCCGCACATCGACCTCGATTTCTATCTCGACACGCTGCGGGCGCTGAAGGCGGAGCTGCCGGACGTGCACCTCAAGTGCTACACGGCCTCCGAGGTGCACCACATGACGACGCTGTCCGGCCTCACGCACGAGGAGGTGCTGCGCGAGCTGAAGGACGCGGGCCTCGGGTCGCTGCCCGGCGGCGGCGCCGAGATCTTCGCCGACCGCGTGCGCGCCCTCGTCGCCCCGGGCAAGGAGCACCCCGAGATCTGGTTCCACGTGCACGACACGGCGCACCGGATGGGCCTGCGCTCCACCTGCACGATGCTCTACGGGCACGTCGAGACGTACGAGGAGCGGGTCGACCACATCCTGCGGCTGCGCGACCAGCAGGATCGCACGGGCGGCTTCGTCGCCTTCATCCCGCTCGCCTTCCACCCCGAGAACACCGTCTTCGAGCGCCGGGGCTTCCGCCACACGACGGGCAGCGACGACCTCAAGATGCTCGCCTTCTCGCGCCTGATGCTCGACAACGTGCCCAACATCAAGGCGTACTGGATCATGATGGGGATGCCGCTCGCCGCAGTCGCACTCCACTTCGGCGCCAACGACGTACAGGGCACCGTCATGCGGGAGACGATCTTCCACGCGGCCGGCGCCCGCACGGAGACCGAGCAGAAGGTCGACCAGCTGGTCCGCTTCGTGCGCGAGGCGGGCAGGATGCCGGTGCAGCGCGACTCGCTCCACAACGTGATCCGCCGCTTCGAGGCCGCGTGATCCGGCTCGGCCGCATCTCGTACGCCAACATGGCGCCGGTCTTCCACCGGCTCGAGTACGACGTGGAGGAGGTCGTCGGCGTTCCCACCGAGCTGAACCGGATGCTGATCGCCGGCGAGATCGACGTCGCCCCGATCTCCTCCATCGAGTACGCCCGCCATGCGGACGGCCTGCGGCTGCTGCCGCGGCTGTGCGTCTCGTCGGAGGGCGCGGTCGACTCGATCCAGCTCGTCACCAGGATGCCGCTCGGGCGCGTGCGCTCGGTGGCGGTCACGCCGGAGAGTGCCACCTCGGTCGTGCTGACGAAGGTGCTGCTGCCGAGCGCGGAGATCCGGCCGCTGCACGAGGAAGCCGACGCAAAGCTGCTGATCGGCGACGCCGCGCTGAAGAGCGCCTTCGAGGATCCCACGCCGCACCACGATCTGGGCCGGCTGTGGCTCGAGCGCACCGGCCTGCCCATGGTGTTCGCCGTCTGGGCGGCGCCGGAGCCGGTCGTGGACGGGCTCTCCGATCTCGAGCACGCACTCGTCGCCTCCGTGCGCTTCGCCCGCTCCGAGCCCGAGCAGCTCGCCTACGAGGCGAGCCGGCGGTACGGCTACCCGCCCGGGTTCCTCGCCCGCTACTTCGAGAAGCTGCGCTACAGCTTCGGCCCGCGCGAGCGCGCCGGGCTCTACACGTTTCTCGAGATGGCGCGCGACGTGGGCGAGCTCCTGCACGTCCCCGAGCTCCGCTTCGCCCGCGACCTCGGGGTCACCCTGTGAGCGCCACGGTCGCCACCCCGGCCGTCGGCGAGATCCTCGACAAGGCGCTCGACGGCGAGCGTCTCGGCGACGACGACGCGGTCACGCTGCTGCACAGCCGCGACCTCGTCGCCGTGGGGCGCGTTGCACACGAGGTCCGCAACCGCAAGGTCGATCCCGGCCGGATCACCTTCATCGTCGACCGCAACATCAACTACACGAACATCTGTGTCACGGACTGCGACTTCTGCGCGTTCTACCGTCGACCGGGCGACACGCGCGAGGGCTACCTGCTGCCGAAGGCCGTCATCTTCAAGAAGATCGAGGAGACCCTCGCGATCGGCGGCACCGGCGTGCTGATGCAGGGCGGGCACCATCCCGATCTCGGGATCGAGTTCTACGAGGACCTGTTCAGCTCGATCAAGAGCCGCTACCCGATCCACCTCCATTGCCTCTCCCCGCCGGAGGTGCAGCACATCGCCCGCCGCTCCAGGCTGACGATCTGGGAGACGCTCTCGCGGCTCCGGGATGCCGGCCTGGACTCGCTGCCGGGCGGCGGCGGCGAGATCCTCGTCGACCGCGTGCGGGACATCATCGCGCCCAAGAAGACGAGCTCGGACGAGTGGCTCGACGTGATGCGGCATGCCCACCGGCTGGGCATGTCGACGACGGCGACGATGATGTACGGGCACGTGGAGACGGTCGAGGAGCGGGTCGAGCACATGCGCCGCGTGCGGGAGGTGCAGGACGAGACGGGCGGCTTCCGGGCGTTCATCTCGTGGACGTTCCAGCGGGACGGGAACCGGCTCGACGCCCAGGTGCGCGACGAGGACATGCCCACGTCGTTCGACTACCTGCTCACCCAGGCCGTCTCCCGCATCTACCTCGACAACGTGCCGCACATCCAGTCGTCCTGGGTGACGCAGGGCATGAAGATCGGGCAGGTCGCGCTCGGGTTCGGCGCCGACGACATGGGCTCCGTGATGATGGAGGAGAACGTGGTCTCCGCCGCCGGCACCACCCATCGCACCTCGACCGACGAGCTCGTGCACCTGATCAGGGCTCTCGGCAGGATCCCCGTGCAGCGGGACACCCTCTACCGGGACGTCAGGGTCTGGAGCTGAGCGCCGGCGCTGCGGCCCTGCCGGTTCGGATCGTGTAAGGAGGGAAGGCCCGTGGCTGGGCCTCCGCTACCCTCGAAGCGGTCGATGGGACGTCGCCTCCTGATCATCGCGCTGACCGCGCTCTGCCTTGCCGCGCCTGCTGGGGCGCAGCCGCGTGCGCTCTGGCCCGGCGTCAGCTTCGAGACGGGCGTGCAGTTCACGCCCAACGGGCCGGTCGCGATCAACATTCTCACCGGCCCGCGCCCCGCCTCCACCACGACGACCCTCGCTCCCGTGCTCTCCAACGATTCCCTCACGGGCACGGAGACGCTGACCGCGATGCAGCGCAGGATCGCGTCGTCGGCGACGACGGCGGGCATCAACGGCGACTTCTTCACCTTCGCCACGGGCGTCCCGTCCGGCGTCTTCATGCGCGACGGCCAGGTCGCGAGCCCGCCGTCCGGCTCGCGGTCGAGCGCGGGCGTGACGAGCGACGGCACCCTCGACGTCAGGCGGGTCTCGTTCTTCGGCACCTGGCAGGGCATCGGCGTCAAGCGCTCGTTGAGCACGCTGAACGAGGTTCCGCCCGCAAACGGCGTCGCCCTCTACACGCCGTCGTGGGGGCCAGCAACGCCCGCACTGCCCGGCTCGGTCGCGACGATCCTGTTCCCGTTTCCCGCTGCCGTGCCGAACGCCGACCTGGTGGCTCCCGTGGTCGAGACGCGAGTCGGCGGCGGCGCCGTCCCGATCCCGATCGGCGGCGCGGTCCTCGTCGCGAGCGGGCAGGCGGCCGGCTCGCTCACGGCCGAGGCCGTCGTCGGCGGCACCGCGACGGTTCGGCTCATCTTCAGGCCCGACTGGCCCGGCGTCGTCGCTGCGATCGGCGGCGGCCCGCAGATCGTCCGAAACGGCTCGCCCGTGTTCCGTGCCGGCGAGGCGTTCACCTCGAGCCAGCTCGGACCGCGGACCGCGCGCACGGGCGTCGGGCAGCTCGCGGACGGCCGGATCGTGCTCGTCACCGTGGACGGCCGGCAGCCCGGCTACTCCGTCGGCATGACGAACTTCGAGCTCGCGCAGGCACTCGTGCGCCGCGGCGCCGTCACCGGGATGGCGCTCGACGGCGGCGGCTCGACCTCGATGGCGTTCGACGGCAGCCTGCTCAACCGGCCCTCCGGCGGGAGCGAGCGTCCGATTTCGACAGCGTTGATGTTCGTCTACACGGGTGTCTTCGTGCAGCCGACCGTGCCCGTCGTCTCGCCGGACGGCGACGGCGTCGGCGACCGCCAGAGCCTTCGCTACAAGCTCGTCCGTCGCTCGTCGACCACCGTGACGCTGACGGCGCCCGACGGGAGCATTGCCTACACGGAGACGGCCGAGAAGCAGCCGGGCAGCTACAGCCTCTCGTTCCCGCCGCCGCCGAGCCCCCCGCCGGCGCCCGAGCCCGTCCCGGTGCCCGAGCCCGTCCCGGTCCCGGAGCCCGCGCCGACGCCTACACCCGTCCCCGAGCCGGCGCCGGCACCGACGCCGTCGTCGACCAAGACGCTCTCCCGCCGCGCCGACGCGAAACCCGCGAACGGCCGCTGGAAGCTCTCCGTCACCGCTACCGACGACACCGGGCAGCCCTCCGTGATGACGCAGTCCTTCGTCGTCAACACGACGCTCGGGTATCTCGCCACGAACCCGCGGAAGCTGTTCCTGCCGCCGCTCGGGCGCGACCTCGCCATCACCTGGAAGCAGGGGCGTCTCGCGCGCGTCGTCGCCACCGTCGAGACCCCGGCCGGCGAGGTGGTGCGGACACTCGCCCTGCGCCGCTACGCGGCCGGAGCCCGAGGCGTCGTCTGGAACGGCCTCGACCGTCGCCGCCAGGCGGTCAAGGGCGGCAAGTACGTCATCCGGGTCGTCGCCCGGAACACCCTCGGCACCGTCGAGCTGAGCCGGCCCGTGCGCGTCCAGCGGATCGTCGGGCCGAAGCCCGGCCGCGTCGCCGGTTAGAGTCGCCTGCTCATGGTCGTCTCCGTCCTCAGCGGCATCACCGAGGCGATCACGAGCGTGATCGGCGACTACGGCCTCTACGCCGTCTTCTTCCTCATGCTCGTGGACGCCGTCTTTCCGGCGGCGAGCGAGCCGGTGATGGTGTACGGCGGCGCGGTCGCGTCGGGCGCCTTCGTCGGGCAGAACGTGACGCTGTTCGGCTACACGTTCGAGCCGGGGCTGGAGGCATACCTCGCAGTCGCGCTCGCCGGCACGATCGGCTACACGATCGGCGCCGTGGCCGGGTGGGCGATCGGAGACTACGGCGGCCGGCCCTATCTCGAACGTCACGGCCGCTGGCTGCACCTCGACGAGGCCAAGCTCGACCGGGCCGAGGCGTGGTTCGACCGCTACGGCGACTGGGCGGTGTTCCTCGGGCGCGTCACACCGGTCGTGCGGTCGTTCATCTCCATTCCCGCAGGTGTCTTCCGGGCGCCCTTGCTCCGCTACACGGTGCTCACGCTGATCGGGTCTGCGATCTGGTGCTTCGGCCTGGCGGGCGCCGGCTGGGCGGCCGGCGCGAGCTGGGAGAGCCTCCATCACGCATTCCGCTACGCGGACATCGCGATCGCCGTCGCCGTCGTGCTCGCCGCCGTCTGGCTCGGGCGTCGCCACCTGCGCGGCCGTGCCGCCGCGCGCGAGTCTGCCTGACCGGCGCCGCAGGCCGGCTGCGAGACGCCGAACAGCGGGCGGTGCAGCACGTTCTCCCCGCAAACGGCGTGAAGCACCACTCCCAGGCCGCTACACTCGGTCGGTCGTGATCCCGCTCGTCGACGTCAAGGCGCAGTACGCGCCGCTCATCCCCGAGCTGAAGGAGCGCTTCGCCGAAGTGCTCGACTCGGGGCGGTTCATCTTCGGCCCCGAGGTCGAGGCGTTCGAGCGCGAGGCCGCCGCTTATCTCGACGTGCCCCACGCGATCGGGGTGGCGAACGGCACCGACGCGCTCGTGCTGTCGCTCGAGGCGATGGGCATCGGCGCCGGCGACGAGGTGATCTGCCCGTCGTTCACCTTCTACGCGACCTCCGAGGCGATCGCCCGGGCAGGCGCCACTCCCGTGTTCGCCGACATCGACCCCGTCACGCTGAACCTCGATCCCGACGACGTCGCGGAGCGGATCACCCCGCGCACGAAGGCGATCATGCCGGTGCACCTGTTCGGCCGGCCTGCCGCACTCGGGGCGCTTGCGGCGCTCGGCCTGCCGCTGCTCGAGGACTCCGCGCAGGCGTTCGGCGCCCCCGGCGTCGCCGGCGCGGGCGTCTGCTCGACCTTCAGCTTCTTCCCGACGAAGAACCTCTTCGCGCTCGGGGACGGCGGCCTCGTCGCGTGCATCGACGACGCAGTGGCCGAACGGGTGCGCATGCTCCGCTTCCACGGCTCGCTCGACAAGCAGACGTTCGAGCTGATCGGGACGAACTCGCGCCTCGACGCGATCCAGGCGGCCGCGCTGCGCGTGTTCCTGCCCCGCCTCGCCGGCTGGAACGAGGGACGTCGCGCCGGTGCGGCCCGGTACGCCGAGCTCGGCCTCGGCGACGCGGTCGAGCTTCCGCTCGACGAGCCGGGCCACGTCTACCACATGTACGTCGTGCGCAGCCCGGAGCGCGAGCGGATCGCGGCCGGCCTGAAGGAGGCGGGGATCTCCTCGGCGGCGTACTACGTGACCCCGCTGCACCTGCAGCCGGCTATGCGCTACCTGGGCTACGAGCGCGGTTCCCTGCCCGAGACGGAGAGAGCATCGGCCGAGAACCTCGCCCTGCCCATGTGGGGCGGGATCGGCGCCGACGTGCAGGAGCAGGTCGTCGAGACCGTGCTCGCCGTCGCCGGCGTGATCGCATGAGAGGCGGCAGCGGGGCACGCCCCAGGGTGCGCGCGTCCCTGCCGCGCGGACCGGTGAGGACACCCTTCAACCGGCACCGCCTGTGGCAGGTCGTCGCCGACGCGGCCATCATCGCCGCCGCCTGGTACCTGGCCTGGTGGCTGCGCTTCGACCAGGGCGATCGCCCCGTCTACTACGACCGGTACCTCTCCTACGAGATCGTGCTGCTCGTGATCGCGATCAAGCTGCCGGTGTTCGCGCTGTCGGGCTTCTACAACCGGTGGTGGCGCTACATCTCCACGCGCGACATGTGGGCGGCGGTGCGTGGCGTCGCCTTCGCCTCGATCGCCACCTTCCTCGTGTTCACGCTGTTCGAGATCCACCCGGCGCGCGTGCCCACCGGGGTGTGGTTCGTCGACCTGCTGCTGTGCCTCGCGTTCGTGGCCGGCTCTCGCCTGCTCGCGCGGACGCTGATCGAGCGCCCCCTGCCCGGCCAGGTCGTCGCGCGCGGCAAGGAGGCGCTCGTGGTCGGGGCCGGCGACGCCGCCCAGCTCGTGATCAAGGAGATGCTGCGCAACCCGGGCCTCGGGTACACGCCGATCGGCCTCGTCGACGACGATCCGCGCAAGAAGAACCTGCGGCTGCACGGCATCCGCGTGCTCGGCACGACCGCCGAGCTCGCGCAGCTGTTCCGCGACCGCCGCCCCGACGAGGTGCTGATCGCGATCCCGTCGGCGTCGGGCGCGGTTCGTGCCGAGATCGTCGAGGTGGCCCGTCGCGAGCGCGTCCCGGTGAAGACGCTGCCGGGCCTGCAGCGAGCTCGTCGCCGGCGACTTCGACCTCACGAAGCAGCTGCGGCCCGTGGAGGTCGAGGACGTGCTGGGGCGCGACACCGTCGAGGTCGACCTCGACTCGATCGCCGGCTATCTCGCGGGGGAGACCGTCCTCGTGACGGGGGCCGGCGGCTCGATCGGGTCGGAGCTGTGCCGGCAGGTCTCGCGGCTCGGGCCTGCGAAGCTCGTCCTCGTCGACAACTCGGAGCCTGCGCTGTTCGAGGTCGAGCGGGAGCTCGTGCGCGAGCGCGGGTTCCTCGCAGCCGCCGCCGTCGTCGCCGACGTCAAGGACGGCGCCAAGCTGCGGCAGGTCTTCGAGAAGTACCGCCCCGGCGTCGTCTTCCACGCGGCGGCGTACAAGCACGTCGCGATGATGGAGGCGAATCCGCTCGAGGCGGTGCGGAACAACACCCTCGGCACCCGCACGCTGGCCGACGTCGCCGCCGAGCTCGGTGCCAAGCGTTTCGTGCTCGTCTCGACCGACAAGGCGGCGAACCCGAAGACGGTGATGGGACAGTCGAAGGCGCTGTGCGAGTGGATCGTCGAGACGTACGGCCACCGCGCCGACGTCGCCACGCGGTTCGTCGCCGTTCGCTTCGGGAACGTGCTCGGCTCGTCCGGGTCGGTGATCCCGATCTTCCGCCGGCAGATCGTCAAGGGCGGGCCGGTGACCGTCACCCATCCCGAGATGACGCGGTTCTTCATGACGATCCCGGAGGCGGTCCAGCTCGTCGTGCAAGCCGGAGCGATCGGGGAGCGCGGCCAGGTGTACGTGCTCGACATGGGCGAGCCGGTGCGCATCCTCGACCTGGCGGAGAAGATGATCCGCCTCTCCGGCAAGGAGCCCGGCACGGACGTGCCGATCGAGTTCATCGGCCCGGCGCCCGGCGAGAAGCTGCACGAGGTGCTCGTCGCGGACGGCGAGACGGTCTCCGCGAGCACCCACCCGAAGATCCAGCGGATCACGCGCCCGCCGGTCGAGCCCGGCTGGCTGGAGGACGCGTTGCTCGAGCTCGAGCGCCTCGTCGACGAGGGGGAGCCACTCGAGCTCGTCGGTGCACTCAACCGCATCGTCCACGACCCGCGTCGGGCGGAGAGATCCGTCCAGGAGGTGGCACAGCCGTGAGCACGCATTACGTGTCGAGCCGCTGGACCGTGAAGCCCGATCGCGAGCCGGAGTTCGTGGCCGCGTTCGAGGCGTTCGCGCTGTGGGCGGAGCTGAGCCACCCGGAGGGCGCGACGGCGCGGCTGCTGCAGGGCGTCGACGAGCGCTCGCAGTACGTCGGCCTGTGGGAGTTCCCGGGTGCCGAGGCGATCGAGCGCTGGCGCGGGCAGAAGGACGTCGTTGCGCACCTGGACACGCTGGCGGCGCTCGCAGACCAGGTCGAGGAGACGGTCTTCGAGCTTCGCGTCGTGTTCGGCGGCTGAGCTCCGGGGGGCGGCGGCCCGGGCACGGCCCGGCCCCTACGACGTCGCGAGCGCCGAGAGCATCAGGTCGAGCAGGAGCGCCGGGTCGCGTCGTGTCCGCTGCGACGTGCCCTTCTTGCGGACGAGCTCGAGCTCGGCGGCGTCGTCGAGCACACGTAGGCGGCCGTCGGCGATCAGCCCTTCGTCGACCGCGCCCATGCGTCCCGCGAACGTCGTCCACACGGGCGTGCCGAGCGCGACCGCCTCCCGGTTCATCGTGCCTCCTGCCGAGACGACCAGGTCGGCCAGGGCGATCAGGCTCTGCGCGTCGACGGCGCGCTCGGGCACGACGAGGGAAGGCAGGCGGCTCGCTGCGATCGCGGCGCGCTGCTCCGGCGTGCGGGGCAGGACGACGGCATGCACGGCGGGGTCGCCGCCGAGGCGCTCGAGCACGTCCGCGAAGAGAGGGTTGCCGTGGCGGTGGTACAGCGACACCTCCGGCGGCGTGCGCACGACGACGACGAGGCGCGTGTCGTCCACCCCCAGAGCCTGCAGCACCGAAGCGTCGGGGTCGAAGCCGCCGAGGTAGTACTCCTCCTTCAGCCCGGGATAGCGGCGGGTCTTCGCCGTGACGGCGCCGAGGCGGTCGAGCCGCTCCTGCGGGATCGCAGCGGGAACGACCACCCGAGTCGCGGATCTCGAGCCGAGCGTGTGCTGGGCACGGGCGAACTCGTAGTCGTAGGCGTACGCGGACGGGAGGCCGAGCGAGCGCGCCGCGAGCGGGAGCTCGTGCGAGGCGTGGGAGAGAGCGACGTCGAAGGACTGCGGCCGCGCCCACGCCCGCAGGGCGCGCAGCCGCGATCCCATGGCGCGGATCTTCGCGGCCCGCCCGGCACCCCCGTGTGGAGGTCCGACGACGTCATGGGCGATGCCCGCAGCGTCGAGCAGCTCGAGCGTCTGGGCGAACGCGCGAGCCGACACCCGCACCTCGTGGCCGCGCTCCTCGAGCAGGGCGATCAGCGGCCGGAAGAACGGCACGTGCGGCGAGTTCGTGGCGTCGATCCAGACTCTCATGCGTCGCCCCTTCGGCCGAGTCGACCTCTCCCGGTCGAGCTATTCGGCCGGGAGAAGGATATATACACGCTGGGATAAGATTGGCTTATGGACACACGCCAGCTCGCCGCCTTCTGCGCCGTTGTCGAGCGCCGGAGCTTCTCGCAGGCGGCAGACCGTCTCGGCGTCACGCAGCCTGCCGTGTCGCTGCAGGTGCGGGCGCTCGAGAAGCGCCTGGGAGCGCAGCTGCTCGACCGCTCGGGCCGACGCGTGGAGCCCACCGAGGCGGGATGGCGTCTCTACCGGGGCGCGCAGCGGCTGCTCCAGCTCGAGGAGCAGATGCTCGACGAGGTCGCCGCGGAGGGCGAGGGGGCGCTGTCGGGCGAGCTTTCGATCGGCGCCTCGACGGGCCCGGCGGCGATCGTCGTGCCGCTGCTCCTCTGCGAGTTCCAGCGGCGCAACCGCGACGTGAAGGTGGCACTCGAGGTGCACGACACCCAGGCCGTCGTCGAGCTCGTCGCCGACCGGGAGCTCGAGCTCGGCATCGTCGGGGCGGCGCGACGCCACCGCGGCGTCCGCTTCGAGCCGTTCCTTCGGGACGAGGTGATCCTGATCTGCCCGCCGGGCCATCCGTTCGCCGGGCGAACGGTCTCGATCGACGAGCTACGCGGCGCGTCGCTGATCGTGATGCAGGAGGGTGCGGGCGTCCGCCAGATCGTCGAGGACGAGCTGCGCCGGACGGGGACACGATTGCGCGATCTCGACGTGCGGCTCGAGCTCGGCCTGCAGGAATCGGTGCGCAGTGCGGTGCAGGCCGGCTTCGGCGTCACCTTCATCTCGCGTACGGCCGTCGAGTCGGACCTGGCCGCCGGCCTCCTCGCGGAGGCGAGGCTCGCCGGCATGGACGCGATGCGCGAGATCTCGCTCGTGCGCGGCACGGGCCGCGTGCCCACACGGGCGGCCGAGGCCTTCGTCGAGTTCGCGCGAGCCCGCGAGACGTGACCGGCTCCACCCGCGTCATCCGCTTCGGGCCCGGCTCCCTGGCCGAGCTCGGGTCGGTCCTGGCCGAGGTCGGAGTGCAGCGACCGCTCCTCGTGACGACCCGGCGCGGCGCCGCGGCGGCTGCGGGCCTGCCGGTCGCGGCGGTCTACGACCCCGAGCTGACCGCGGGCCTGCCGCTCGGGGTCACCGTGGGGACCGCGATGAACGCGCTCTGCCTGCCGGCGGCGTTGCGGTTCAACGCCCCCCGTCGCGCCCGAGGAGATCGAGCGCTTCGGCCGCGTGATCGGCCGCGACGACGCTGCGGCCGCGGTCGAGGAGCTCGGCCGCCGGTGTTGATCAGGTGGAAGAGCGTCCAATCGATGCGCCCACGCTACCCCCTGGCCCTCTCGGCAGAGTGAAGGCGCCGTTACGCCCGGGTTGCGCCGACGACGCGGCGCAGGCTGACGACGCCGATCACCTGGCCGTCGCCGTCCACGACGGGGAGGTGCCGGAAGCCGTGCTCCAGCATCACCCGGGCCGCCTCCTGAACCTCCGTGTCGCCCGGGGCGGTGATCGGATCGGCAGTCATCCACTGGCGCACGCGCGCCTCGGACGAGTGCACCCGGGCCGCCATCGCCTGCAGCAGGTCGCGCTCGGTGAGGATCCCGATCAGCCTGCCGAAGTCCTTCACCGCGACGGCTCCCACGTTCTTCGCCGTCATGCGCTCGGCCACCTCGCCGAGGGTGTCCTCGGGCGCGACCTCGATGTAGTCGGGCCGCATCACGTCGACGAGCGATGGCATCGCGTAAGTCTATACCGGAGCCCCTTCAACATAAGTAGAACTAATGAGAGCGATAGTGAACCCTGCTACGATGGGCGGTCGTGGGCAAGCCCGTGAACTTCGACGTGCTCGTGGTCGGCAGCGGCGCCTCGGGCCTTGCGGCGGCGGTGTCCGCCGAGCGCTCGGGTGCCCGCGTCGCGCTGGCGACGAAGGGATCGATCCAGGCGAACAACTCCTCCAAGGCGCAGGGCGGCATCCAGGCGGCGCTCGGCCCCGACGACAGCCCGGAGCTGCACGCGGAGGACGTGATGCGCTCGTCGCACGACACGGCCGACGCGCGGCTCGTGGAGGTGCTCACGTCCGAGGCGCCTGCGGCGATCCACTGGCTGGAGGAGCTCGGCTGCACGTTCACGCGCGAGCCCGACGGCACCTACCGGCTCGCGCGCTGCGGCGGCGCCTCGCGCAAGCGGCTGCTGCAGGTCGGCGACCGCACCGGGTACGCGATCACGAAGGCGTTGCGCGACGCGTTCCAGGCCGGCTCCGCCACGGCCTTCCCGGAGCACGCGCTCTCGGCGCTCGAGCCGCGGGCGGGCGGCTGGCGGGCCGAGCTGACCTGCAAGGACGGCACCGTCGCGGCGCTCGAGGCGGGGGCGGTCGTGCTCGCCGCCGGCGGGCGCTGCTACGCGGAGGCGGAGCGGCGGGGCGAGCTCTCCACGAACCATCCCAACGCGACCGGGGAGGTCACCCGGATCGCCCTCGACACGGGTGCGGAGGCACGCGATCTCGACGCCCTCCAGTACCACCCGAACGGCGGCGCCTGGCCGCCCACGATGCAGGGCTATTCGATCCCCGAGACGACGCGTGCCTACGGCGCCGTGCTGCTCAACGCCGACGGCGACGAGTTCACGGACTCGCTCGGCGCTCGTGACACAGTGTCACAAGCGATCTTCGACGAGGTGGCGGCCGGGCGCGGCGTGGAGACGCCCGACGGCCGGCCGGCGGTCTACCTCGACACGACGCGGATCCCGGAGGCGGACGCGGACGTCTCGCTGCCGTACATGCTGCGCCGCTACCGCGGTGCGGGCATCGACCCGCTCCAGGTGCCACTCTTCACCTATCCCGTGCTCCACTACCAGAACGGCGGTCTCGTGATCGACACCGACGCGCAGACCACGCTCGAGGGTGTGTACGCCTGCGGCGAGATCGCCGGCGGCACCCACGGGCGCAACAGGATGATGGGCAACTCGCTGCTCGAGTGCGTCGTCTTCGGACGGCGTGCCGGCAAGGCAGCCTCGGAGAAAGCGAGCTGATGACCACGATCACGACGACCGACCTCGCAGGCGCCGTCGAGGACGCCGCGGCGCACCTCTACGTCTGGGCCCTGAAGGACATCCCGCAGGACCTGCGCGACGCGCTCGCGGCAGCCCGCGACCGCGAGACGTCCACGACCGGCATCCGCATCCTCGAGACGATCCACCGCAACGTCTCGATCGCGGACGAGCAGAAGAACCTCGTCTGCCAGGACACCGGCATCGCCGTCTACACCTGCCGTGTCGGCGAGCACTTCCCGCTGCATCCGGCCCGCATCTACGCGTCGCTCAAGGCCGGCACCGCCCGCGCCACCGTCGAGCACCCGCTGCGCTCGAATGCGGTGCACGTGCTCACGCGCGAGAACACGGGGCCGAACATCGGCTACCGGCTCCCGATCGTGCACTGGGAGTTCATCCCGGACTGGGACGGCCTCGACGTCAAGTGCGTGCCGAAGGGGTCGGGCTCCGAGAACATGAGCTTCCTCAAGATGTGCGTTCCCGCCGACGGCGTCAGCGGCATCAAGAAATTCGTGCTCGAGTCGATCGTCGACGCAGGCGGCAAGCCGTGCCCGCCCGGGATCGTCGGCGTCGGCATCGGCGGCTCGGCCGACTACGCGATGTACCTCGCCAAGGAGGCGATCGCGCGGCCGGTCGGCACCCGCAACCCGGACCCGCTCGTGGCCACGCTCGAGGACGAGCTCTACGGCCTGCTCAACGAGACCGGCATCGGCCCGATGGGGCTCGGCGGCGACGTGACCGTCCTCCAGTGCCACGTCGAGCACGCGGACACCCACATGACGCTCAACCCGGTCGCGGTCAACTACCAGTGTTGGGCAGCCCGTCGCGCCTCGGCCCACATCGCCGCGGACGGCACCATCGACTTCGACCGGGAGTTCTAGTCACATGGCCCACCATGAGATCACCTTCCCGATCACCGACCCGGCCGACATCCTGAAGCTGCGCGCCGGCGACGAGGTGACGGTGCAGGGCCACATCATCGGCATCCGCGACCGCACGCAGATCCGCATCTTCGACCAGGGCGTCGAGCCGCCGATGAACCTGTCCGGCGCGTTCCTGCTGCATACGGCGCCCGGTGTGCGCAAGCTCGGGCCCGGCCGCTACGAGAAGGTCTGCATCGGCACGACGACGAGCGCCCGCATGGTGCGCTTCACCGAGGGCCTCGGCGGCCAGTACGGCGTCCGCGCCATCTGCGGCAAGGGCGGCTTCCCGGACGTCGCGATCGAGCCCATGCAGCGGCTCGGCATGGTCTACTTCGCGATCGTCGGCGGCGCCGCCGCCCTCGAGACGACACAGATCGAGGAGATCGAGGAGGTGCTCTGGGAAGAGCTCATGCCCGAGTGCCTGTGGAAGTTCCGCGTCAAGGACTTCGGGCCGCTCATCGTGGGCATCGACGCCCACGGCAACTCGCTCTACCACGACGTCCAGGCCCGCGCCCACGACAAGCTGAAGGAGCTGTATGCCCGCCTTTGAGGATGGTTGGCTGGGGGTGCCCTCCCGGCCCGGCAAGCCCCGCGAGATCGGCCTCACGCACGTGATCGACAAGGGCCTCAACACCCGCGACATCGAGGGGATGTTCGACACGGCGGGCGACTTCGTGGACATCGTCAAGCTCGGCTGGGGCACGAGCTACGTGACGAACAACCTCGAGAAGAAGATCGCGCTCTACCGCCACTTCGAGACCCCCGTCGTCTGCGGCGGCACCCTCTTCGAGGCCGTCTACGCGCGCGCCAAGATGGACGAGTTCAAGGCGTGGCTCGTCGAGCACCGCTTCGCCCACGTCGAGATCTCGGACGGCACCGTCGAGATCCCGCGGGACGAGAAGCTCGAGCTGATCCGCGACTTCGCCCGCGACTTCACGGTGCTGTCGGAGGTCGGGTCGAAGGACTCCGACGTCGTGTTCGCGCCGTACCAGTGGGTGCGAGTGGATCAAGGAGGAGCTCGAGGCGGGCTCGTGGAAGGTGATCACCGAGGCCCGCGAGGGCGGCACCGCGGGCATCTTCCGCAAGGACGGCGACATGCGCACCGGGTTGATCGACGAGATCGCCCACGAGGTGCCGATCGACAACCTCATCTTCGAGGCGCCCACGAAGTCCTCGCAGGCGTGGTTCGTCAAGCACTTCGGGCCGAACGTCAACCTCGGCAACATCCCGCCCGACGAGGTGATCCCGCTCGAGACGCTCAGGCTCGGGCTGCGCGGCGACACGCTCAAGGAGATCCTGATACCGGCAGCAGAGCCGTCGGTGTGAGCCGGCCGGCTGCCCCTGGCCGGTTCTCCGTCCCGAAGGTCTGACGTGGACTGGAAGCTGTCACTCGCCGGGCTGCTGGTCGGGCTGCTCGTCGGCATGACGGGGATGGGCGGCGGCTCGCTGATGACGCCGCTGCTCGTGCTCGTGTTCGGCTTCAAGCCCACGGTGGCGATCGGCACCGACATCGTGCACGGAGCCATCTTCAAGTCGTTCGGGGCGGTGCAGCACCGCCGGCTCGGTCACGTGCACGCACGCCTGACGGCGTGGATGCTGCTCGGGTCGGTGCCGTTCTCGATCGCCGGCGTCGCCGTCGCGTGGTGGCTGAAACGCGAGTACGGGGACGGCTACGAGGACACGGCCAAGGTCATCCTCGGGGTCGCCCTCGTCCTGTGCGGGCTCGGGTTCCTCGTCAAGGCCTACCTGCACACCGCCGCCGACGACAGCCCGTTCCTGCTCGCGCGGCGGGACCGGGTGATCGCGGTCGTGACGGGCGTCGTCGGCGGCTTCGTCGTCGGGCTGACATCGGTCGGCAGCGGCACGCTCTTCGGCCTCGTCATGCTCGTCGCCTTCCCGCTCACCGCCGCCAAGATCGTGGGTACCGACCTCTTCCACGCCGCCGTCCTGCTCGCGACGGCAGGCGCCGGGCACCTCGTGGCCGGCAGCGTCGACCTCGCCGCCACCGGCTGGCTCCTGATCGGCTCGGTGCCCGGCGTGCTCATCGGGGGCACGTTCACCGTCCGGCTGCCCGACCGCGCGCTGCGGATCGTGCTCGCGGCGACGCTGACGCTCGCCGGCGTGAAGCTCGTCGACCCGCCCGGTGCGAACGCCATCCTGATCGGGGGCGGCGTGATCGCGGCCGCGGCCGCCTGTGCCGCAGTCGTG
This sequence comes from uncultured Gaiellaceae bacterium, assembly GCA_963787085.1. GTDB lineage: Bacteria > Actinomycetota > Thermoleophilia > Gaiellales > Gaiellaceae > Gaiella. Next base: position 126,532 of record CAWBBO010000011.1, read on the forward strand.
CGCTGGCTCGCCGGTCGCGGCGCCACGGCCGCGCCGGAGGCGGACGCCCGATGAGCTGGCCGGCCGCCCTGCCCGTGATCCGCGTGCGCATCGCCCGGCCCACCGACCGGCTGGACGAGGTGGTGCGCTTCTACCGGGACGGCCTCGGGCTGCCCGAGCTCGCTCGCTTCGAGGGTCACCACGGATACGACGGCGTGCTGCTCGGCCTGCCGGGGAGCGACTACCACCTCGAGTTCACCTCCCATGCCTACGGCAGCCCTTGCCCCGCGCCCAGCGAGGACAACCTGCTCGTGCTCTACCTCGACTCCGAGGCGGCCGCAGCGGTGGTCGCCGCGCGGCTCGGCGAGATGGGATACCGCGACGTCGAGCCCGAGAACCCGTACTGGGACGGGCGCAGCATCACCGTCGCCGACCCGGACGGCTGGCGCGTCGTGCTCGACTGGGGGCTCGCGGAGGAGTGAGCCGAGGCGCCGCTCCGCCGCTTCTCGTGCTCGGCGTGCGCCGCTCCGGCACGACCCTGCTCCGCGTCATGCTCGACCGCTCGAGCGCCCTCGCCGTCCCGGACGAGTCGTACTTCGTCCCGCAGCTGGCGCACCGCCACGGCCGCACGATCGACGTCGCTGCCTTCGTCGACGATCTCCGCCGGATCGGGCGCCTCGCGCGATTGGGGCCTCACAGCCGACGACGTGGTGCCGCGCCTGCACGCCGGCATGACGACCGGCGAGGCCGTCGCCGCCGTTTTCGAGACCTACGCCGCCTCACAGGGCAAGTCGCGGTGGGGGGACAAGACGCCGCTGTACATGCAGTACCTGCCCCTGCTCGAGCGGCTGTTCCCGACGGCGCGCTACGTGCACCTGATCCGCGACGGCCGCGACGCCGCGGTCAGCCACCTCGCCGTCCCGACGGGGATCATGACCGCGGGCTGGGGGCATCCGCGCGATGCCCGGGGCTTCGCCTGCCTGTGGCGATCGGAGGTGCGCTCGGCGCAAGCGCTCGGACGCCGTGTCGGCGCGCAGCGGTATCTCGAGCTTCGGTACGAGGACCTCGTGGCCGCGCCCGAGGCCGAGTTGCGGCGCGTCTGTGCCTTTGCCGGCCTCGCCTACGAGCCCGAGCTGCTCGGCTACGTGGGCACGCTCGACCTCTCCGACAAGCCGCACCAGCAGCGGCTCGCCCAGCCGCCCACGCCGGGGGTGCGAGACTGGCGCACGGACATGACAGGCCCGGACACGCTGGGCTTCGAGCGGATCGCCGGAGACCTGCTCCGCGAGCTCGGGTACGAGGTGCGCTCGCCCACGGCGAGCCGTGGGCTCGCCTCCCGCTCGCGACGCGGCGCGTACACGGCGCTGAGCGCGGCCTGGCGCGCGACCGGCTACGTCACCCAGCGCTCGCCGCTCTGGCGCCGCCGCCACCCGCCCCTCGGGTGACGGGGAGGATCAGCGGGCAGGAGAGTTGCGGCCGCGGTACGCGACGAGGATGCCGTTCAGGGTGAAGTAGTAGGCGCGCTCGGTCGCGATGCCGGGCGAGTACTTGCCGATCGGGACGCGCCACACGACGCGCCCGTCCGCAACGCGCGCGGCGAACGTGTGCTGCTCGAGGTTCGAGAAGAAGACGAGATCGCCGACGACCACCGGGGCCCCGAGGATGCGCCCACCGACGCGGGCCTGCCAGAGCTCCTTGCCGTCCGTCTTGCGGTAGGCGTGGAGCGCTCCGTCGAAGCCGCCGACGAAGATCCGGTCGCGGCCGACGGCCGGCGTCGAGTAGCCGAGCGAGTTGACGTGCTGCGTCCACAGCACCTTGCCGTCCGAGGCGGCGAGCGCGACGATCTTGCCCGACCGCGCGATCGTGTAGAGACGCGCGCCGTCCGTGGAGGGGCTCGCGTAGAAGCTCTCGTACCGGAACGAGTCCCGCTTCACGAACGTGCTCCACTGGCGTTGTCCGTCCTGTCGGCGCAGGCAGAGGATCGAGCCGGCGTACGTCGTGATGCAGACGCGGTTGCCGGAGAGCGACGGGCTCGCGTTGATGCGTCCTCCCGTGTCGTACGCCCAGCGGATGCGTCCCGAGGCGGCCTCGACGGCGAACATGTGCCCGTCCGTGGCGCCGAAGTAGGCGACGCCGTCAGCCACCGCCGCCGACGACTCGACCTTCGCGCCCGTGCGCAGCTGCCAGACGATGCGCCCCGTCTGCCGGTCGAGGGCTGTGACCGTGCCGTCCTTCGAGCTGACGATCAGGTTGCGGCCGGCGATGGCGGGAGTCGAGGGCTTCTCGCCGGAATGGCGGCGGCGCCACAGGACCTTGCCGGTCGCCGCCTCGACCGCCCAGGTGTCGCCGCGCACCGTGTTCACGTAGAGCATGCCGTCGCAGTAACTCGGCGGATACTCGACGTACCCCTTCAGCCCGCGGGCCCAGAGCGGCGGCGTGACCGGCACGCCGAGGTCGATGTCGAGCCGCGCCAGGCTCCTGGCAGGGCTTCCGCCGAACATCCTCCAGCAGCGCTTGTCGGCCTTCTGCGCGGCCGGCTTCGGACTCGGGGCGGTCGTCGCGGGCGCGGCGGTCGGGGCGATCACGGTGATGTCCCCGAGGTCGGTGTCGAGGCCGCCCGAGGACGGCTCGCGGGCGCCGAGGTAGAGGGCCGCTCCGGCACCGAGCACGAGCAGCAGCAGGGCCGCGAGGATGAGGAGCGAGCGCTTGCGCATGAGGGAGCGAACGACGCCTAGTGTGCCAGTCGCCTCGGGGCGCTCCACGCCCGCCTAGAATCCGCGACGAGTGGCCAGATACGCGCCAGCTGCCGTCGTCGCGGCCCTCCTCGCAGCGACGGCCGTCGCCTTCGTCTACACCGAGAAGCTGAAGCTGACGCCGAACCCCATCCCGGGGCCGCGCATCGACAACAAGGTGTTCTCGCCGGTCTGCGACTGCCCCACCGACACGGCCACGATCTCGTTCCGCCTGCGCAGCCGCGACCGCCTCACCGTCGACATGATCGACGAGGACGGCGACAGCGTGCGCACGCTCGTCCAGGACAGCTCCACGCCCCGCGGCCGCGTCACGGTCTACTGGAACGGCCGCGACGACAGCGCGCACGTCGTCCCCGAGGGGGCGTACAGGCCGCGCGTCCATCTGGCGGGCGAGCGACGTACGATCGTGCTCCCGAACCCGATCCGGGTGGACGTGACAGCGCCCCGGGTCGAGCTCGTCTCCCTCGCCCCGCGTGTCTTCTCGCCGGACGGGGACGGGCGCGCGGAGAAGGTGGTGGCGCGCTACCGGGTGGACGAGCCGGCGAGCGTGCTGCTGTACGTCGACGGGGAGCAGCGTGTCCGCAAGCGTGGACAGCAGAAGTCCGGCCGCGATCGAGTGGTTCGGTCTCCTCGACGCCGTGCCGATGCCGCCGGGCGTCTACCGCGTCAGCCTCGCCGCACGGGACGCCGCCGGCAACCTCGGGCCGAGCACGCCGGAGAAGGACGTCGCGATCCGCTTCGTCGCACTCGGCCGCGACCGGATCGAGGCGGTGGCCGGAGCCCGCTTCGCGGTGCTCGTGCTGAGCGACGCCGCGAAGGTGGAGTGGCGCCTCGGCCGCGCGGACCGGGACGGCCCGGCCGGGGACGCTGCGGCTGCGGGCGCCGCTGCGGCCTGGGCGCTACACGCTCACCGTGACGGCCAACGGCTTCCGCGCCCGCGCCGCCGTGGTCGTGCGGGAGGGGGCGCCGTGAGCACGCTCGCACAGATCGCCGGCCCGGTCGCCTGCGCGGGGCTGGCACTGCTGCTCGTCGCCGGCCGCCGCGACCTCCGGATCGCAGGACTGGCAGCCTGGGGGGCGGGCCTCGGCGGGCTCGTGCTCTACCTCCTCCCGGACGTGGAGCGAACGGCGCTCGCCGCCGCAGCAGTCGGCGGCCTCGCCGTGGCCGCCGCCGGCGCCTGGCTCCTCCAGCGCTACCCGTACCTGCTCGCTTTCCTCACGCTCGCCTGCATCCCCGTGCGCCTGCCCGTCGACATCGGCTCGGAGGAGGCGAACCTGCTCGTGCCGCTCTACGCGGTCATCGCCGCCCTCGCGCTGTCACTCGGGTGGAGGCTGCTGGCCGGCGACACCCGCTCGCGGGAGCTCGGCCCGGTCGCCTTCCCGCTCGCCGCCTTCGTCCTGTGGACGGGCGTCTCGCTCGCCTGGACGCTCGACCTGAAGAAGGGCGCCATCTTCCTGGCGGCGTTCGTGCTGCCGTTCGGGCTCCTCGCGATCGGATTCGCACGACTTCCGTGGCGCGGCCGCTGGCTGACATGGCTGTGGGGCGGCCTCGTCGCCACCGCCGTTGCGTATGCGGCGGTCGGCGCCTACCAGTGGGCGACGCGCGACGTCTTCTGGAACCCCAACGTGATCGTCGGCAACGCGTATGCGCCGTTCTTCCGGGTCAACTCGGTCTTCTGGGACCCGTCCATCTACGGACGCTACCTCGCCGTCGCGATCCTCGTCACGCTGGCCGGCATCCTGCTCGGGGGCGTCCGCGGCCGCCGCAGCCTGGTGCTCTACGCCGTCATCGTGGCAACCTGGTGCGGGCTGGTGCTGTCGTTCTCGCAGTCGAGCTTCGTGGCGCTCGCGGTCGGTGTCGTCGTCGCAGCCGCGGTCGCCTGGGGACGTCGCGCCGTCGTCGCGCTCGTCGCACTCGTGGCATTGATCGCCGTCGTCTCGCTCGCCGTTCCTCAGGTGCGCGACGAGGTCGTGGGCAAGTCCCGGCGCGGGCTGAACAAGGTCACGAGCGGGCGGTCGAACCTCGTCTCGCAGGGAATCCGGATCGCGGCCGACCACCCCGTCGCCGGCGTCGGCGTCGGCGGGTTCAGGCGCGCCTACGCCGAGCGGACCGGCGTGGCGGGCGACGATCCGAAGCGCGTCGCCTCGCACACGACGCCCGTCACCGTGGCGGCCGAAGGCGGGGTCGTCGGGCTCGCGCTGCTCGCCTGGCTCGTTGCCGCCGCCCTCGTGGCGACGCTGCTGCGGCTGGGGCGCGGCTTCACGTCGCGAACGTCGCTTGCGATCGGCATCGCGCTCGTCGCGATCATGGTGCACAGCCTCTTCTACGCCGCCTTCATCGAGGACCCGATGACGTGGGCCCTGCTCGGTCTCGTCGGCGTCGTCGCCCTCGTGCCGAAGAAGCCGTCCGCCGGCGCGGGGCTCACCTCCCCCGCCGCCCGGGTCGGCCCGCCGGGCAGCGGCTCGCCGGCCGCGGTGGTTGCGGCGCCGCCGGCGTCGACACCCTGAGCGGGGCGCAGACTATGCTCGCGCGATGATCACCGGGTGGAACCGTGCGCTCGTGCTGGCGCCGCACACCGACGACGGCGAGTTCGGCTGCGGCGGCACGACGGCCCGGCTGGTCGAGGCCGGCTGCGAGGTGCGCTACGTCGCGTTCTCGATCGCGACGCGATCGCTGCCGGCCGGCTTTCCGCCCGACACGCTGGCGCGCGAGGTTCGCGAGGCGACGGCCGAGCTCGGCATCCCCGACTCCCACCTGACGGTGCACGACTTCGACGTGCGCACGTTCCCCGAGCGCCGCCAGGACATCCTCGAGCTGCTCGTCGCGCTGTGGGAGGAGTGGAGGCCGGACGTCGTCTTCCAGCCCTCCCACCACGACGTGCACCAGGACCACCAGACGGTCGCGCAGGAAGGCCTGCGGGCGTTCAAGCGGACGACGATCTTCGGGTACGAGATCCCCTGGAACAACTACGACTTCTCCTACGGCGCCTACGTCGGGCTGGAGCCGCGCCACGTCGAGCGCAAGGTCGCGGCCGTCGAGAAGTACGCGTCGCAGCAGCACCGGCGCTACGCCAACGCCGACTACATCTGGAACCTGGCGAAGGTGCACGGCACGAACGTCAACCGTGAGCTGGCCGAGGTGTTCCAGGTGTACCGCATCGTCGCCTGACTCCGCCCGCGCGCGCCCACGCGTCGTTGGCGAAGATGCGAACGCAGGGGAGATGCCTGAGCGGAACCTTCGCTGGGCGGCTCGCCCGGCCCGGTGTGCCCGGTGCGTGCAATCCTCTCCATATATGCACCGCCTGCTGCACCTCTCCGGGCCGCTCCTCTGCGCTGCTGCGGCGGTCTGCATGCTCTCGGCGCTCGCCGTCGACCTCGACAGCACGGCGGCGAAGGTGCTGATGGCGGCGGCGGCGATCCTCTTCCTCCCCGGGGCTCTCGCGACCCTCGTGCTCGTCCGCCGCGTCGCCGGGCCGCCGAACTGATGCGTGCGGCGCTCGTGCCCGCCGTGGCCGCGCTATTCGCGCTCTCTGCCGCCCCCGCGGGCGCGGCAACCCCGCCCGTCGTCGTGCTCGACCCGGGGCACGACCTGCGCGCCAACCCCGTCACCGAGCCGATCGGCCCGGGCTCGGCCACGCGCAAGATCAAGGACGGCGGCGGCACCCGAGGCGTCGTCACCGGCATCGCCGAGGCCGAGCTCAACCTCGCCGTCTCCCAGCGGCTGCGAGCGCTGCTGCGACGCGCTGGCGTGCGTGTGGTGATGACGCGCACGCGCACCGCAGGCGCGAGCGTCGGCAACGTCGCCCGCGCCGGCATCGCGAACGAGGCGAACGCCGCGCTCTTCCTGCGCATCCACGCCGACGGCGCGCCCACGGCGGCCGCGCGAGGGACGCACACGTTGTACCCGGCCTTGCGCGCGGGGTGGACGGACGACGTCTACGCCGCCAGCCGGCGGGCGGCCGGCATCGTGCAGGCGGAGCTCCTGCGCGCGCTCGGCCTCCCGGACCGGGGACTGCAGGAGCGCTCCGACTTCACCGGGTTCAACTGGGCCGACGTGCCCGTGATCATGGTCGAGCTCGGCTTCATGACCAACCCGACCGAGGATCGACTGCTCGCAACGCCCTCCGTCCGCCGGCGCGCCGCGGTCGCGCTGTGTCGCGGCACGCTGGGCGTCCTCGGGCGCGAGCGGGCGGCGTGCGGCTCCTGAACCTAAGTTAGACGCGTCTAAATTGCGGCTAGAATAGCGTCGTGAAGGCGGGAAAGCCCCTCGGCCGGCAGGTTTCGCCGGCGTCGCGCGTCCTGCCCGGCCCGCTCGTGATCGGTGTCGAGGACTCGCTTCCGGGTGAGGCCGCGGTGCTGCGCGCCGCCGAGCGCTCGCTCGGCGGCCAGCGCCGCGGCGTTGGTCGCGTGACCCCGTTCCTCGGGCCGGCGTTCATCGCGGCGGTCGCGTACGTCGACCCCGGCAACTTCGCCACCAACATGGCGGGCGGCGCCCAGTTCGGCTACCTGCTCCTCTGGGTCGTGCTGGCGGCGAACCTGATGGCGATGCTGATCCAGTCGATGAGCGCGAAGCTCGGGATCGCGACCGGCATGAACCTCCCGGAGGTCTGCCGCGAGCGGTTTCCACGGCCGGTCTCGTTCCTGCTCTGGCTGCAGGCGGAGGCGATCGCGATGGCCACCGACCTCGCCGAGTTCATCGGCGCCGCGATCGGCATCAACCTCCTCACGGGCCTGCCGCTCTTCCCGGCGGCGCTCGTCACCGGTGCCGCCACCTTCGGCATCCTCGCCCTCCAGGCGTACGGCTTCCGCCGGCTCGAGGCGGTGATCGCGTCCCTCGTCGGCGTGATCGTGGTCGCCTTCGGGCTCCAGGTGCTCCTCGCCGAGCCGTCGCCGGCAGGCATCGCCAACGGGCTCTTCGTCCCCGGCTTCGAGGGCAGGGAGAGCGTCCTGCTCGCGGTCGGCATCCTCGGCGCCACGGTGATGCCGCACGTCATCTACCTCCATTCGGCGCTGACGCAGTCGCGCATCGTCGGGGCGACCCCCGAGGTGCGGAAGCGCATCTTCCGCTTCGAGTTGATCGACGTCGTGATCGCGATGAGCCTCGCCGGGCTGATCAACATGAGCATGCTGATCACGTCCGCCGCCGTCTTCCACTCGCGGGGGCTCGACGCCGTCGGCGACGACCTGTCGCTGGTCTACGACGGCCTCGAGCAGCACCTCGGCACGGGTGCGAGCATCATGTTCGGTTTCGCGCTGCTTGCATCGGGCCTGTCGTCGGCGAGTGTCGGCACGATGGCGGGCCAGGTCGTGATGCAGGGCTTCATCCGGCGCCGGATCTCGCTGACGCTGCGGCGGACGATCACGATGGTGCCGGCGCTTCGCGCTGATCGCGGTCGGGATCGATCCGTACCGGTCGCTCGTGATCAGCCAGGTGGTGCTGTCGTTCGGAATCCCGTTCGCGCTGATCCCGCTGCTCATGTTCTGCCGCAACCGCTCGCTGATGGGGTCGCTCGTCAACCGCCGCTCGACGACGGTGGCCGCGACGATCGTGACGACGGTGATCGTGGCGCTCAACCTCTTCCTGCTCCAGCAGACCTTCTTCGCGTAGGCCGCCCTCGCGGCCCCGCACCCCCAGATCGGTGCTTTCACGGATGCCCGACCACCCGCGCGCGGCGCACGATGGAGGCGTTCCGTGGAAGGAGGTGAACCATGCCGGGGACACTCAAGATCACCCCGCTGGTCGAGGCGCTCGACCGGGCGGGCGTGGCGTACGAGCTCCTGGAGCACTCGCGTACCGAGCGGGCCGCCGCCGAGGCCGAGGCGCTCGGCCTTTCCCTCCACGAGGTCGCCAAGACGATCGTCGTGACGACGTCCGAGGGGAACGTACGGGTGGTGCTGCCGGCGTCCGAGCGGCTGGACCTGCGCAAGCTGCGGGCCGTCGTCGGCGGCGGCAAGGAGACGCATCTCCTCACCGAGGAGGACATGGTGCGCGAGTACCCGCTCTTCGAGCTCGGCGCCGTGCCGCCGGTCGGTGGCCCGAACGATCGCGTCGTCCTCGATCGCAGGCTCGCCGCTCTCGACACGTTCGTGATCGAGGCTGGTGCGCACGATCGGTCGGTGCGGCTGCGCCCGCAGGCGTTGATCGCGAGCGCCGACATCCTCGTCGAGGACGTCTGCGTCCGCTAGGCGTGCCAGGACTGACGGGGCGACCGCCGTCGCCCCGTCAGCGCGCTGCGCGCATCAGCCGGGCGGAGATGGCGCGACGCTCGACGGGCAGGTAGAACCCGAGCGGCAGCAGCGCGAGGGGGTAGGCGAGCGACAGGAGCACCGCGACGGCCAGGCCGCCGCCGAGCAGCTTGCCGGCGACCGCGAGGCCGATGCCGGCGCCGGCAGCCGTCAGCGACGCGCCGCCACTGGTACGGCACCGGGTAGACGCGCTGCGCCCACCAGGCCATGCCCGCGAACATGACGGCGTAGGCGGCGACCGTCGCGACGGCGGCGCCCATCATCCCGTACGGCGGGATCAGCACGAGGTTGAGCCCGACGTTGACGGCCGCTGCCGCTCCGGTGACCACCCAGTTGAACTGCGTTCTCCGGGCACGGCCGACGCCGATCGAGATGACGATGTAGCCGCCGAGCGCGACGGCCGCGAACGCAAGCGGCCCGACGACCCGCGAGGCACTTGCGAACCGCGCGGCGGCGAGCCAGTCGACGAGCCACGGCGACAGCAGGGCGAGCGTGGTCGCCACCCAGGTCGCGAGGGCGACGAGGTAGGTCAGCACGCAGGCGTAGGTCCGTTTCGCCTCGGCGTCGTCTCGGATCGAGTAGGCGAACGCGGGCCACGCCAGCCGGAAGGCAGTCAGGAGGAGCACCATCGCCGACGCGATCCGCACGCCGACGGAGTAGATGCCGACCTCGGCGGTGCCGGAGAGCTTGACGAGGAAGAAGCGGTCGCTGAAGTTCGTCACCCAGAGGAGCAGGGCCGACGGGACGAGCGGCATGCCGAAGCGGTTCATCTCGCGCAGCAGCGGGCGGTCGAACTGCAGGCCGAGCTGCTCGCGCCGGTAGCCGAGGAGGGCCAGGTAGACGAGCAGCGTGCCGGTGAAGTTGCCGACGATGACGCCGAGCGGCCCGCGATCGAGCACGACGACGAGCAGGATCGTGGCCCCGACGGTGAGCAGCACGTTCGTGAGGCTGGCAAGCACGAAGGCTACCGAGCGCTCCTCGACCCGGAAGAGCGCCGTGAGCTGCTCGTAGTTCATCTGCGCCCACAGCGCCACCGCGCTCGCACGCACGAGGCCGGCGGCACCGGTGTCGTCGAACAGGAGCTGCGAGATCGGCGCTGCGAGCACGACGACGAGGGCGAGGCCGAGGGTCGCCGTCACCATCGTGAACCAGAACGAGGTGCGGAGGACGACGCGTCGTGACGCGGGGTCGTCGGCGTCGAAGTAGAAGCGGAAGAAGGCGGACGAGATCCCGAAGCGGAGGACGATCGTGAGGACGGTGACGAGCGCGACGAGCGTCTCGATCTGCCCGTAGTCGGACGGCGACAGGTAGTGCGTGTAGAGCGGCAGCAGCAGGACGGCGAGGATCCGCGAGACGAGCCCGCCGAGCCCGTAGATCGCGGAGTGCTTGCCGAGCCGCTTGAGCTGGCCGCCGAGCTGCGACATCAGAGACGAGCGTAGACGTCGAGCAGGCGGTCGGTGACCAGCTCGAGGTCGTGGACCCGCTCGACGTAGGCGCGTGACGCAGCCCCCACGTCGCGCCGGAGGGTCGCGTCGGCGACGAGCGGCCGGAGCCGCTCGCGCAGCGTCTCCGCGGTCGCGGAGAGGACGGGCACGGTCGTCCCGAACGCAGCGTTCGTGCGGCGCACGGCCTCGTCGTGCAGGAAGGTGACGACGGGCTTGCCGAGCGCCATGCACTCGATCGCGAAGAGCCCGTACCAGCCGGCGTTGAGCTGGTCGACGACGATGTCCGCGTTGCGATAGCGCGCGAACGCCTCGTCGTGATGGAGGCCCTTCGACGAGCTCGAGGTCGACGTCGAGGCCGGCGACGGCGGCGATGACGTGCTCCGTGCCCTTGCGCCGGCGCGACGACGGCGCGTGCAGGATGACGGGGCGGGCGCGGCCGGACGGGGGCGACCGGCGAGATCCGGGCGAGGTCGATGCCGGGCGGGATCACCTCGGCCTCGGGCACCCAGCGGATCGCGTCGTAGCTGCCGACGATCTCGGCGCCCGCCTTCTTCCCGGACGACAGCTGCTCGGGCGTCTTGCCGCGGATGTCCGAGCCGAGGTAGTGCATGACCGACTTCTTGCCGAAGAGGCCGAGGATCGGGAACTGCAGCGACTGCGGCACGAGCGTCAGCCCGAACGTGAAGTGGAAGACGTCGGTGCGCGGCAGCAGCGCGGCGAGCGCGCGCCACTGCGTCGCCTGGCGGCGCAGGAGGCCGCCGTGACGCTCGAGCGACCAGTCGGCCTCGGGGTGGAGCGTGTAGCGGTTGAAGACGACGAGCTTCGCGTCGACGCCGCGCCGCCGCAGCGCCTGGACGTTCGTCCACGGCACGCCGGCGGTGTTGACGGGGCAGTGGACGACCCGGAGCGGCCGGTCGCCCCGGCGCTCGCTCGTCGTTCGGCTCATTGTCGGCTCACTGTTGGCGCAGACACGTCACGGGTCGCTCGCTACTGTGCCCGTGCCCCCGGGTGGGTGGGGGCTAGGGACGGTTCTCCAAGGGAGGACCTGCGCCGTCGCGGCAGGTGCCGGCCGGCATCGTCAGGCGTCCCACTCGAGCTGGTCGAAGTACCGGAGCGCCGTCCGCCCCGGCCGGATCCGCGGGCGCAGCGCCGCGAGCTCGTCGGACGTGATCTCGCCGAGCGCGCGCTTGACGCCGAGGTACGGCAGGTTGAGGTTCTCCTGGTAGACGATCGTCGAGATGCGCGGGTTGATCTCGATCACGTGCTCGCCGACGAGCTGGATGTTGAAGAACTACTCGATCCCGAGCTCCGCGACGATGCGATCGGCGACCTCCATCAGCGCCGGGTCGTCGAGCGTGACGAAGTACATCGCGAGACCGGCGCGCATCGCCTCGCGCGTCTTCGGGTGCCCGAGCACGACCCGCTCGCCGTCGGCGATGCCGTCGATCGTGCGCTCGCCGCCGGTCGCGAGCTCCATCACGAGCAGGTCGGGCCCGCCCTCGGCGGGCAGCAGCTCGACCGCCTCCTCGAGCCGCATCGCGACCGAGCCCGGGCGCTCGTTCAGCAGCTGGTGCGCGCGGTCGACGGTCGGGTCGAGGATGCGGAAGCCGCGCGAGCCGGACGAGAAGACCGGCTTGAAGCAGACCGGCACGTCGGGGTAGCCGAGCTCGCGCGCCGCCGCCTCGACCTCGGCGGCGCCGTTGACGCGGCGGAACGCCGGTGCCGGCAGGCCGAGCCGGTGCAGGAGCGCGTACGTCTCGGCCTTGTCGTTCGAGCGGTGGATCGCGTCGGGCCTCGACACGAGCACGGGCACGGGAAAGGGGTCGCGGTGCTCGGCCAGCCCTTCGAGGTCGAACGACGACTGCGGCAGCACGCCGTCCACGCCCTCGCGCTCGACGACCTCGAGGATCGCGTCGGCGAAGCCCGGGTCGGCGCCGGCCGGGACGAGGTGGAAGGCGTCGCACAGGTGGCGGCCGACCGAGCGCTCCGACATGTCGGTGCCGACGAGGCGCACGCTGCGCTCGCCGTTCTCGCGCAGGCCGCGCAGCAGCGCGGCGGTGCCGGGAGCACCGGAGGCGGAGACGAGGACGGTGAGGGGGCGCAGGCTCACGAGGGGTATCCAAGCAGTCCCGGGTGTCGCGAGCGGGCACGAGGGCAGACGGGCGAGGCGCTCGCCTCGCTCCTACGTCAGGTCGATCCTGTCCTCGGCGAGCTGCTCGAGGCGCCGCTCCTTCTCGGCGTCGAGCATGGCGCGCATCGTCTGGCCCATCGTCTCGCCCTCGTAGACCCAGATCTCCGGGTGCGTCAGGAGCTGCAGCCACGGGAACGCGCCCGCGCGCAGGTCCTCGTGCGGGCAGCCGGAGCGCCAGTGCTGGTTCGAGTCGGAGCGGTACGTCGCCGGGTCGAACCACCCGTCCTCCATCACGTTGATCGCTCCCGCGATCGGGCGCCGCATGTACTCGGGATCGGGGTTGTGCCAGGCGACGACCGGGTCGAAGCGCTCGTCGAGCACCGCGTTCGGGTAGACGGCGTGGAGCCCGACCCTGTGCCCGAGCTCGCGCAGCCGCTCGATCGCCGCGACCCCTTCCGCTGGAGGCGAGGTTGTAGAAGACCGACTCCGTCATCAGGAAGTAGGTCGCCGTCGCCTCGAGGTCGTGCTCGAGCTCGGCCATGCGAAGCGCCGCGTCGAGCGAGAGGTCGACGTCGTGGCGGAGGAAGATGTCGCCGTCGGCGGCGCGCCGCTCGAAGTGGGCGAAGCGGTAGCCGCCGGCGCGCGCCGCTTCGAGGATCTCGCGGTAGTGGTCGAGGTCGAACGAGCAGGTCACGCTTCGACCTCCACCGTCGAGCAGCCGGGCTGCCGCCTCGGCCCGGTCGAGCGCCTCGACGGACGTGTCGGCCGTCGCGATCACGTAGCCGCGACGGTCGCCGTCGAGCCGCACGGGCCGGATCGTCTCGCCGACCTGCAGGTACGTGTCGGCCTGGACGACGCCCTCCGCCGCGAGCACCGGCGTCGAGACTGCCGACCCGGGTGACGCGGCCGGTCGGGCAGCGGGCCCGGCTGCGGCCGTGAGGAAGCGGATCGCGAGCGGCTGCGAGAAGCGCGGCAGCGCGACCTCGTCCGGCACCGGCTCGCCGAGCGCGAGGCGCAGCGCGACCTCGACGAGGTCGACGCCCGTGCGTGCCGGACGAGGTCGGCCATCTGGCCGCCCGGGATGCGCGCCGCGACCTCGACGACCGCGACCGAGCCGTCGGGGTGCGCGATCAGCTGCGGGAAGGCGATCCCGTCGCGCAGTCCGAGCGCCTCGACCGCGCGTGCCGCGACGCGCTCCGCCAGGGCGAGCTGGTCGGCGAACGCGGACGCCGGGTAGACGTGGATCCAGCCGACCCCGAACCCGATGCCCGGCGGTCGCAGCCGGTCGGAGAGCGTCAGCACCGCCGCGGTGCCGTCGCGCGCGATCACGATCCCGTTCATCTCGGTGCCCTCGACGAAGCCCTCGAGGATCGCCTCGCCGGCGGCGACTCCGCCAGCGCGGCGTGCAGGTGTGCGTCTCGAGGTCGTCCGACGTCTCGATCCGGAAGACGCCGCGCTGCCCGCCCGAGTCGACCGGCTTGAGCACGGCGGGCAAGGGCGACCGAGCGCAGCGCCGCGCGGCCCTCCGCCAGCGACCGCACCGCCGCGAACGGCGGCTGCGGCACGCCCTCCTCGGCGAGCGACCGGCGCATCGCGATCTTGTGCGTCATGCGGTGCGCCACCTCGGTGCCGATCGACGGCAGTCCGAGGCGCTCGGTGACCGCGGCGACGACGGGGACGGCGCGGTCGGCCGAGACGGTCAGCACGCCGTCGACCCGATGACGGCGCGCGACCTCCGTCGACGGCGTCGACGTCGGTGAAGTCGACGACCTCGCCGACGTCGGCCACCTGCAGACCCGGCGCGTCGGGGTTGCGGTCGACGGCGACGACGCGCAGGCCGCGCTCGCGCGCCTGCACGATCGCGCGGCGCTGGTGGCGCCCGGCGCCGACGAAGAGGACGGTCTTCACTGCGCGCGATGCTAGTCGTCCGCCCGTTCAGCGGGGCGCAGCGGGCGGCGGCAGCAGGAACGCGACGCGCTGCCAGCGTGCGATCTCGCAGCCGTTGTCGCGGCGCAGCCGGACCCAGACCCGCCGGCCGACGTAGATGCCCGTCACCCGCGCCGTGGACGGCCCACCGGAGATCTCGGTGCACGCCGTGTCCGGCGGCGTCGGGCGGAAGACGCCGTCGCCGAGCCGCTGCAGGCGCCTGCAGGCATCCGCCGCGCGAGGCACCGTGCCCGCGACGCGGTCAGCGCACCGCAACGTGAACAACCGCGGCGTCGCGCCGGCGTCCGCCTGGAAGCGGATCCGGAGGTCGATCAGCCCGGCCGACGCTGTCGCGGGCACGGCGAGGGCGGCGCTGAGGACCGCGATGGCGACGAGGCGCAGGCGCATTGCAGGGAAGATACGCCGCTACACTCGCCGCGTGTCACTGAGCGGCAAGCGGATCGTGATCACGGGCGGCGCCGGCTTCATCGGCACGACGCTCGCGCGGCGGCTCGTCGACGACAACGAGGTGTCGCGATCGACAACCTCCACCGCGACGCGCTGTCGGGGACGGCGCTCGCCGGCGCACCCGAACTTCACGTTCGTGCAGGGCGACGTCCTCGACCCGAGCGCGCTCGCGCGAGCTCGTCGCCGGGTGCCACGCACATCGTCCACGCCGCGGCGATCGCCGGCGTCGACACCGTCCTCGCGAGCCCCGTGCGCACGATGCGGGTGAACGTGATCGGCACCTACAACGCGCTCGAGGCGGCGCTCGCGACGCGCGACACGCTCGAGCGCCTCGTCGAGTTCTCGACGAGCGAGGTCTTCGGGCAGCACGCCTTCAACGTCGAGCGAGGGCCACGTCACCACGATCGGCTCGGTCGGCGAGGCGCGCTGGACGTACGCGGTCTCGAAGCTCGCCGGCGAGCACATGGCCCACGCCTACCACGACGAGCTCGGCCTGCCCACCGTGCCGGTGCGGCCGTTCAACGTCTACGGGCCCGGTCAGATCGGCGGCGGCGCGATCCGCGCGTTCATCGAGGCGGCGCTCGCCGGCCGCGACCTCACGATCCACGGCGACGGCTCGCAGATCCGCGCGTGGACCTACGTCGACGACATGGTCGAGGGGCTGCTGCTCGCGCTCGAGCACCCGGCGCGCGGTCGGCGAGAGCTTCAACATCGGCAACGCGCGCTCGGCGGTCACGATCTACGACCTCGCGCAGCGGATCAAGCGGATCTGCCGGGGTGCCCGGCGAGATCGTCTTCCAGCCGCTCCACTACACCGACGTCGAGCTGCGGATCCCGAACGTCGACAAGGCACGCGAGCTGCTCGGCTTCGAGGCGAAGGTCGAGCTCGACGAGGGGCTCGAGCGGACGATCGCGTGGTACCGCAGCAAGCTGGCCGCGCCCGCGTGAGCCGCGTGACGCGACCCGATCCGGCTCGCGCGCCCCGACGTCGGCGAGGCAGGAGCTCGCCGCCGTCGCGGAGGTGCTCGCCACCGGCCAGCTGACGATGGGGCCGCAGGTCGGCGAGTTCGAGCGCGCGCTCGCCGGCGCCTGCGGCACGGCCGACGCGGTCGCCGTCTCCTCGGGCACGGCCGCGCTCCACCTCGCGCTGCTCGCGCTCGGCATCGGCCCCGGCGACGAGGTGATCGTCCCCGCCTACACGTTCCCGGCGACCGCGAACGCCGTCGAGCTGTGCGGGGCGCGAGCCGGTGCTCGTCGACGTCGACCCGGAGACGTTCAACCTCGGACGTCCGGCGCGCGTCGCCGACGCGGTCACGCCGCGGACGCGGGCGGTGATCGCCGTCCACCTCTTCGGCCGGCCCGTCGACTGGGAGGCGCTGCAGACGGCCGTGCCGCAGGAGGTCGCGCTCGTCGAGGACGCGGCCGGCGCGCTCGGCGCGCGCTACCGCGGCACGCCGTGCGGCGCGCTCGGCGCTGCTGGGCTGCCTCTCCTTCCATCCGCGCAAGATCGTCACGACCGGCGAGGGCGGCGCGGTCACGACCGACGAGGCCGAGCTCGCCGCGGCGGTCCGCCGGCTGCGCCACCACGGCATCGTCCACGCGGCGGCGACGTCGACATCCCCGAGCCGGGCCTCAACTACCGCCTGCCCGACGTCCTCTGCGCGCTCGGCATCCCGCAGCTGTCGAGCGCCTCGAGGCAGCTGCTCGCCGCGCGCGAGCGCGTCGCCGGCTGGTACGACGGAGCGGCTCGAGCACCTCGTCGCGACGCCGTCGCGCCGCGGAGGGCGACCGGCACGGCTGGCAGGCGTACGTCGTCCAGCTCGACCGCCGCGACGAGGCGCTCGCGGCGCTGCGCGCCGACGGGGATCGAGGCGCAGATCGGCACCTACGCGCTGTCACCGCCTCGCCGCCTACCGCGACCGCGGCGCCTTCCCCGGCGCCGACGAGGCGTTCGAGCGCGCGCTCGCGCTCCCGTTCGCGACGACGACGACCGAGGACGAGGTCGACCGCGTGGCGGCGGCGCTCGCCCGCTTCGCCTGACGCTCGCAGGACACGCGGGGCTTGACACGCGCTGCTTTGTGAGTGAATACTCACTACCACAGTGACGACGACGACCCGACAGACCGCCGACGAGCGCCGCGACGGCGGTGCTCGACGCCGCGACGATCGAGTTCGCCGACAAGGGCCTGCACGGCGCCTCGACCGACGACATCGCGCCGCCGCGCCGGCATCTCGCAGCCGTACCTCTTCCGGCTCTTCGGCACGAAGAAGGAGCTCTACCTCGCGACGGCGCGAGCAGACGACCGAGCACGCTGTACGCCGTCTTCGAGCGACGCCTCCGGGGCAAGACGGGCACGGAGGCCCTCCAGGCGATGGGCGAGGCGTACAACGAGCGTCCTCGGCGATCGCGACCGCCTGCATGCTGCAGCTCAAGTGCTGGGCCGTCGTGCGACGACCCCGACGTCTGCGAGGTCGTGCGCGCCGACCTGGCGCGACCTCGTCGACCTCGTCGAGCAGCGCGTCGGGCGGCCGCCCGCGAGGTCGTCGCGCAGGTTCTTCGCCAAGGGCGCACTGCTCACGATCCTCGCTGGGCATGGACGTCTTCACGCGGCCCGAGCCCTGGTCGGACCGCCTGGTCGAGGGCTGCGCAGGCACGGCATCGACCGAGTGACGGCAGGCTGTCTCTTTTTCGCACCAGTATGTGAGTGATCAGTCACATAGTCACGAACACGGAAAGGAGGACATCGACGATGCCGGCACGCGCGCAACACCCTCTGGACGTTCGCGATCACCTCGATCGCGCTCTTCATGGTCTCGCTCGACAACCTCGTCGTCTCGACGGCGCATCCCGGTGATCCGCACCGACCTCGACGCGTCGCTCGAGCAGCTCGAGTGGACGGTCAACGCCTACACGCTCACGTTCGCCGTGCTGCTGCTCACCGGCGCCGCGCTCGGCGACCGCTTCGGCCGCCGGCGCATGTTCGCGATCGGCGCTCGGCGATCTTCACGCTCGGCTCGGTCGCTGGCGGCGCTCGCGCCGACGCGTCGAGGTGCTGAACCTCGCCCGCGCGGTGCAGGGCGCTCGGCGGCGCGATCGTGATGCCGCTCACGCTGACGATCCTCAGCGCCGCCGTCCCGCCCGAGCAGCGCGGGCTCGCGCTCGGCGCCTGGGGCGGCATCGGCGGCCTCGCGATCGCGATCGGCCCGCTCGTCGGCGGCGCCGTCGTCGAGGGCATCTCCTGGCAGTGGATCTTCTGGCTCAACGTGCCGATCGGGCTCGTGCTCGTCCCGCTCGCGCTGCGCCGGCTCGCAGGAGAGCACGGCCCCGCGGCGCGGCTCGACCTGCCCGGCGTCGGGCTCGCCAGCGCCGGCCTGCTCGGGATCGTCTGGGGCCTCGTGCGCGGCAACGGCGCAGGGCTGGACGAGCCCGGAGATCGTCGCCTCGCTCGTCGCTCGGCGCCGCTGCTCGTCGCGGCCTTCGTCGCCTGGGAGCTGCGCACGCCGACGCCGATGCTGCCGATCCGCTTCTTCCGCAACCGAGCGTTCGCGCTCGCGAACGTCGCCTCGCTGTTCATGTTCTTCGGGATGTTCGGCTCGATCTTCCTGCTCGACGCAGTTCTTCCAGACGGTGCAGGGCTACTCGCCGCTCGACGCGGGCCTGCGGATCCTGCCGTGGACGCTCGCGCCGATGTTCATCGCGCCGATCGCGGGTGCGCTCTCCGACCGCGATCGACCCGAGGCGTGATCCTCGGCACCGGCCTCACGCTGCAGGCCGTCGGCGCTCGCGTGGATCGCGGCGGTCTCGACGCCGACGATGCCCGTACTCGCACGCTGATCGTGCCGTTCGTCGCTCGCGGGCGTCGGGATGGCGCTGTTCTTCGCGCCCGATGGCGAACGTCGTGCTCTCGGCGGTGCGGCCGGAGCGAGGAGGGCCAGGCCTCCGGCGCCAACAACGCGATCCGCGAGCTCGGCGGCGTGTTCGGCGTCGCCGTGCTCGCCGTCGGTGTTCGCCCGCGTACGGCGGCTACGGAGCGGCGCGACGTTCGTCGACGGCATGACGCCGGCCCTCTGGATCGGCGCCGTCGTCGTCGGTCTCGGTGCGCTCGCGGCCTTCGCGATCCCACGCCGAGGGCGCCTCGAGCCGGTCGAGGCGGGCAGTGCGGAGCCGCTCGCAGCCGTCGCGGACGCCGCCTGAACCACCTGTTGCACGGGGGCCCGGGCCCGGCCGACTGCGCCGGTACCCGGGCCTCCGCTGCTTACCTGCGTCTGTGCCCCGACTGATCGTCTCCCGCGCGCGGCTCATCTCCGTCCTCTCGGCGGTCGCGATCGCCGTCGCCTTCGGCAGTCGGCGGCACGGTCGTGCCGCGCATGGACGCGGGTGCCGACCAGTTCACCGACCTCTCCTCGGAGAGCCGGCTCGCCAACGTGGAGGTGGAGCGGCGCACCGGCGTCGAGGCCGACCCCGGCATTCTCGCGCTCGTTCGCGGCGGAGCGTCCGATACTGCCCGCGTGCGTGCCGTCATCGACGCCGACCCGTCGGTGGCGCGGGCCGTCGTCGACACGGAGGGCGTCGTGCTCGTATTCCTGCGCGCGGGCGACGGAGAGGACTCGAAGGCCGCCGCCGACCGTCTTGCCGCCGCCTTCGCCGGCGACCCGAGCGTCCGTCTCGGCGGCGGCGCGATCGCCTCGCGCCAGGTCACGGAGGCGATCCAGGCCGATCTGCGCCGCGCCGAGCTGATCGCGTTCCCGCTCGTCTTCCTGCTGTCGTTCTGGGTCTTCCGCGGCTTCGTCGCCGCCTTCCTGCCCCCACTCGTCGGCGGCGGCGCGATCGCGCTCACCTTCCTGGGGCTGCGCGTCGGCGTCGAGGTGCACGGCCTCTCCGTGTTCGCGCTCAACCTCGTCACCGGTCTCGGCTTCGGTCTCGCGATCGACTACTCGCTGTTCGTCGTCTCACGCTGGCGGGAGGAGGCACGGCGCACCGGCTTCGGCCCCGAGGCGATGGAGCGCACCCTCGCGACGGCCGGCCGCACAGTGCTCTTCAGCGCCCTCACCGTCGCCGCGTCGATGGCCTGCCTGCTCGTCTTCCCACAGCAGTTCCTCTACTCGATGGGGCTCGGCGGCGTCCTCGTCGCCCTGTCGGCCGGGCTCGTCGCGCTCGTGCCGCTGCCCGCGTTCCTCTACTGGCTCGGGCCGCGCATCGACGCGCTCGCGCCGCGACGGCTGCAGCAAGCCGCCGTCGGGCGGCCGCTGGGCGCGGCTCGCCGCCTGGGTGATGCAGCGCCCCGGCCGGGTCGCTGCCCTCTCCTCGACCGTGCTCGTGCTGCTCGCGCTCCCGGCTCTCGGCGTCCACTTCGTCGGTGTCGACGCGCGCACGCTGCCGCCCTCCGCGAGCGCCCGCCAGGTGTCCGAGGCACTCGACCGCGACCACGTGCGGGGACGGTATGCGCCCATCACCGCCATCGACGAGCGCCGGCCGCCCGGCCCGGTCGTCGCCCGCATCGCCGCCCTGCCGGGCGTCGCCGCCGTCGTGCCGGCCCGCGAGGCTGCGCCCGGCCTCTGGCGGCTCGACGTCGTCCCGAGCGACAGGGGCCTTGCGGCCTCGACCCAGCGCGTGGTGCACGAGGTGCGGCGACTGCTGCCCGACGCGCGCGTGACCGGGCAGACTGCCGGGTTCATCGACCAGCAGGCGAGTCTCGCCCGGCACCTGCCGTGGGCGCTCGGGATCCTGGCGCTGACCACGTACGTGCTCATCTTCCTGTTCACCGGCTCCGTGCTGCTGCCGCTCAAGTCGCTCCTGATGAACGTCCTCACGCTCGGGGCTTCGCTCGGGATCCTCGTGCTCGTGTTCCAGCGCGGCCGCGGTCTCGACGGGCTCGAGTCGACACAGCCGATCCTGCTCTGCGCGACCGCGTTCGGGCTCTCCACCGACTACGCGATCTTCCTCTTCTCGAGGATCAAGGAGGCTCGCGACCGCGGCCTCCGGAACCGCGACGCAGTCGCCGACGGGCTCGAGCGCACCGGTCGCATCGTCACCGCCGCGGCGCTCCTCTTCTGCGTCGCGATCGGCACGTTCGCGACCTCCGGCATCTCGTTCATCCAGGAGCTCGGCGTCGGCACGGCCGCCGCCGTCGCCCTCGACGCCACGATCGTGCGCGCCCTGCTCGTGCCGGCGCTGATGGCGCTGCTCGGCGACTGGAACTGGTGGGCGCCGCGCCCGCTGCGCCGGCTGTACCAGAGGCTCGGGCTGGCCGAGCACTGATCACGCGAGCTCCCACCCCACGGGCAGTGTCGGCGGCCGCCAGGAGCGATCGGGCCGCCACGATGCGAGGCCCCGGTCCCACCACTGCTCGCCCCGGTCGAGCATCGCGCCGACGTCGTCGCCGAGGGCGCGGATGGACGCCACCTCCGCCGCCGTGAAGCGCCCTTCGCGGACGCGCTCCTCGAGCAGCTCCTCGTCCTTGAACGACCAGCCGCCGCGGGCTGGCATCCAGATGTCCAGCTCGAGGTCCTCCGTGTCGTACCCGACGCTCGTGCGGCGAAACGGCTCCTGCAGGTTGAGATACCAGCCTGCGAATTCGCGCTCGGGCCCGTTCCAGAAGTGCCAGACGGCGTAGCGCTCGTCCGGGCGCTGCAGCATCAGCACTCCGTGGCTCTCCCAGGTGCCGCGGCCGTGCCAGGGGTGCCGGCCCGCCGGCCCCGGCCAGTCCCCCTCCGGAAAGCCGAACGGCGCCCCCTCGGGCAGGTAGCTCACGAGCAGGTCCGGGCGATCCTCGACGACGAAGACGACGGTGCCGAGCCACGGCCTGCCGCGCCAGGTCTCTCGACGCACGATCGGCTCACCCGGCTGCCATGCCACCCCGCGAGTCTACGGCTCCAACCGGTTACGCTTGCGCGTGCCGATGGCCCAGACCGATGTGCTCTCCGAGCCGGCACAGGCCCCCGAGGCGGATCCCGCCCCGGAGCTCTCGATCGTCGTCACGCTCTACGACGAGGCGGCAACGCTCGAGGATCTCTACCGCCGCACCGTGAAGACGCTCGACGAGCTCGGCCGGCCGTTCGAGCTCGTCTTCGTCGACGACGGCTCGACGCGACGGGACGTTCGCGGTGCTCGAACGCCTGCACGACCACGATCCGCGCGTCAGGGCCGTCCGCTTCAAGCGCAACTTCGGGCAGCACCCCGCGATGCACGCGGGGCTCGCCCGCGCCCGCGGCGACACGGTCGTGACGATGGACGGCGACCTGCAGAACCAGCCGGAGGACATCCCCCGGCTCGTCGCGGCCGTCGACGCCGGCTACGACGTGGCGAGCGGCCGGCGCGCCGCCCGCAGCGACTCCTGGGGACGGACGCTGCCGTCGCGGCTGATCAACGGCATGCTGCGCCGCTTCACCGGCGTCGCCATCTCCGACTTCGGCTGCGCCTTCAACGCCTACCGCCGCAGCGCCGTCACCCCGATGCTCGGCTCGATCGGGAAGCAGAAGTTCACGAAGGCGCTGATCCTCTCGGGCGGTGCGTCGGTCGTCGAGGTCGACGTCGGCCACGCCGCGCGCCAGGGCACCTCCCGCTACTCGCCGCTCCGCCTCACCCGGCTCGCCCTGCACGTCCTCGCCGGCTTCTGGCCGCAGCCGATCCAGTGGGCAGGCGTCCTCCTCGGCTTCGTCTGCACGCTCGCCGCGGCGGCGCTCGGGAGCTACGGCGTCGTCTACTGGCTCGGCGAGTCGGACTTCCCCGGCCCGCTCTTCCTCGGGGCGGCCGTCATCTTCGTGCTCGGCGTGCAGGGCTTCGTGCTCGCGCTCGTGGGCGAGTACCTCGGGCGCATCCAGCGGGAGGTCGAGGGCCGTCCGCTCTACGCGATCGACCGCGAGCTGTAACACCGGCAAGCTGGTGCCGGCGGTTAGGATCGGCCGCACCATGAGTCCTGCCAGCAAGCGCGTCCTCGTCACCGGCGGCGCCGGGTTCATCTCGTCGAACTTCATCCGGCACCTGCTCGCGCACACCTCCTACGAGGTCGTCTCGCTCGACGCGCTCACGTATGCGGGCAACCTCGAGAACCTCGCGGACGTGATGGGGCACGAGCGCCTGTCGCTCGTGCACGGGGACATCCGGGACGCGGCCCTCGTGCGCGACCTCGTCTCGCACGTCGACGTGATCGTCAACGCCGCGGCCGAGTCGCACGTGGAGAAGTCGATCGCGGAGGGTGCCTCCGAGTTCGTGACGACGAACGTCGAGGGGACGCAGATCCTGCTCGACGCGATCCGCCGCGCGCCGGTCGAGCGCTTCATCCTGATCTCGTCGAGCGAGGTGTACGGGACGGCGGAGACCGACCCGATGGACGAGCGCCACCCGCTCGAGCCGCGCAGCCCGTACGCCGCCACGAAGGCGGGCGGTGACCGGCTCGCCTACAGCTACTACGTCACCTACGGCCTGCCCGTGGTGATCGTGCGTCCGT
Source organism: uncultured Gaiellaceae bacterium (assembly GCA_963787085.1). GTDB lineage: Bacteria > Actinomycetota > Thermoleophilia > Gaiellales > Gaiellaceae > Gaiella. The sequence goes on from CAWBBO010000011.1 coordinate 149,926, forward strand.
TCAACAACTACGGCCCGCGCCAGCATCCGGAGAAGGTGGTGCCGCGCTTCATCACCCAGGCGCTCGAGGGGGAGGCGCTGACGATCCACGGCGACGGGCACGCGAGCCGCGACTGGCTCTACGTGGACGACGACGCGGAGGCGATCGAGGCGCTGATCGCGGCGCCGCTCGACGACGTCGCCGGGGAGGTCGTGAACGTCGCGACCGGCGTGGACATCTCCGTCGCGGACATCGCCGAGCTCGTGCTCGACGCGGTCGGGAACCCGCTCGCGTCCACGGTGCACGTGCCCGAACGTCTCGGTCAGGTCGACCGTCACATCGGGTCGACGGAGAAGATGACCCGGCTCACCGGCTGGCGGGCGCGCACCGCGTTCGCCGACGGGCTCGAGCGGACCGTCGCCTGGTACCGCGAGAACGAGGCCTGGTGGCGGAGCGTCCACAGCACGCGACCGCGTCTCCTCGTCCTAGGGGCGGGCGCCGCCCAGGTCGGCCTGCTCGAGGCGGCCCGCCGGCGGGATCTCTACGTCATCGCGGTCGACCGCGATCCCCGGGCGCCCGGCTTCGCCCTGGCGGACGAGCGCGCTGTGCTCTCCTCGGAGGACGAGCTGGGCGTCGAGCGTCTGGCCCGCGCCCGCGCCGTCGACGGTCTCGTGTCACCCGGCGCCGACTGGCCCGTCGGCATCGCCGCCAGGGTGGCCGAGAAGCTCGGCCTGCCGCACCCGATCGACGGGGCCACCGCCGTGCTCGCGACGACGAAGACACGGCAACGCGAGCGGCTGGAGGCCGCGGGGGTGCCGCAGCCGCGCGTCTTCGCCGCCGACGATCCGGCGCTCCCGCTCCCCTGCGTCGTGAAAGCACCCGACCGGCAGGGCCAGCGGGGGCTCACGCTCGTGCGGGAGCGTGCTGCCCTCGCGCCCGCTCTCGAGCGCGCGGCGGCCGAGTCCCGGATCGGTGCCGCCCTCGTCGAGGAGCTCGTCGACGGGCCCGAGCTGACCGTGAACGCCGTCTCGATCGACGGGCGCTTCCTGCCGCTCACCGTCACGGACCGGCTCACGGCCGAGCCGCCTGCCTTCGGCGTCGCGCTCGCCCACGCCTGGCCGAGCGCTCACGACACCGGGGCCGTCGTCCAGGTGGCGCAGGCTGCGGCCGAGGCACTCGGCGTGCGTCACGGGCCGAGCTACACCCAGATCCGGGTCGGGCCGGACGGGCCTCGCGTGGTCGAGCTGGCGGCGCGTCTCGGCGGCGGCCACGACGCCGAGCTCTGCCGTGCCGCGCTCGGCGTCGACCTGAACGACCTCGCCGTGTCGTTCGCCCTCGGGGAGAGCCCAAGTGACACTGTGTCACACGCGTTGCCCGCGACGGGCGGCGCGTGCGTCCTCTTCCTCGTCGCGCCCGAGGGCGTGCTGCGCGGAGTCGAGGGTGTCGCGGAGGCCGGGGCGCTCGCAGGCATCGAGTGGGTCCGCCTCTACCGGCAGCCGGGCTGGCGGTTCGGTCCGCTCCTTCGCGGTGCCGACCGGGCCGGGGCGGTCCTCGCCGTCGGCGACGACCGCGACGAGGCGCTGGCGCAGGCCCGCCGTGCGGCGGAGGCCCTACGCTTCCTGGTCGATGCGCACGCGTCGTAGCACCAGGCTCGGCTTCCAGCCTCCCGCGATCGGCGAGGAGGAGATCGCCGCGGTCGCCGAGACGCTGCGCTCCGGCTGGCTCACCACCGGCCCTCGCGCCGCCCTGCTCGAGGAGCGCATGGCCGTCGTATCTCGAGGCCGACCACGTGCTCGCGGTCGCCTCCGGCACCGCCGCACTCCACCTCGCGCTGCTCGCGGTCGGGGTCGGGCCTGGTGACGAGGTGATCACGAGCCCGATCACCTGGCCCGCCACCGCCAACGTGATCGAGCACTGCGGCGCCACCCCGGTCTTCTGCGACGTCCGCGACGACGACCTCAATCTCGACCCCGAGCTGCTCCCCGCGCTCGTGACCGGGCGGACGAAGGCGATCCTGCCGGTGCACCTCGCCGGCCAGCCGTGTGACCTCGACCCGATCCTCGCGCTCGGCCTGCCCGTCGTCGAGGACGCCGCCCACGCGGCCGAGAGCCGCTATCGCGGCCGCAAGATCGGCGGCATCTCCGACGCCACGTGCTTCTCCCTCTACGCGACCAAGAACATCGCGGCCGGCGAGGGCGGGCTCGTCGCGACGAACCGGGACGACGTCGCAGAGGCGATCCGCAACATGAGGCTCACGCGCCGCGGCGACGGCTCCCGCTACGACCAGGTCTCACCCGGCTTCAAGGCCAACCTCCCGGACGTGCTCGCCGCCATCGCCCTCGTCCAGCTCGACCGGGTGGACGTGCACGCCGGCATCCGGGCCAGGCAGTTCGCGCTCTACGACGAAGGGCTCGCCGGCCTCGGCGGGGTCACGCCGCTCGCCCGCGACGCGCGCGACACGCACGCCTACCACCTCTACGCCGTTCGCATCGACCCCGTGCTCGCCGGCGCGACGCGCGACGACTACCAGCGCGCACTCGCCGACGAGCTGATCGCGACGAGCATCCACTTCCTGCCCGTGCACCGGCTCACCTGGTTTCGCGACCGCTACCCGTCGCAGCAGCCGCTCCCCGTGGCCGAGCGCGCCGGCGACGAGGTGCTGTCGCTGCCGCTCTCTCCCGCCCACACAGACGACGACATCCTCGACGCCGTCGACGCCTTCTGCCGCGTGCACGAGCGGTTCACCGTATGAGATCGCCTCGCGTGCCCCGGCTCTCGAGCGTGCGGCGGCCGCTGCGGATCGTCATCGGCGTCACCCTGACGGCGCTCGCGCTCGCCTACATCCTGCTGGAAGATCGACATCCCGAAGACGTGGGACGTGCTCACGGCGGCGAGCCCGTGGTGGTTCCTCCTCGCCGTCGGGATCATGATCGGAACGGCGCTGCCGATGGCGCTGCGCTGGCAGTGGCTGCTCGAGGCCCAGGGGATCCAGGACTCGTTCGGCTGGCTCACCCGCGCCTACTTCGTCTCCTACACGGCCGGGCAGGTCCTGCCGACCTCGATCGGCGGCGACGCGGTGCGCATCTTCGAGACCGCGAAGCGCCACCCGGGCCGCTCCGGCGACCTGACCGCCATCGTCCTCCTCGAGCGCGGTCTCGGAGGCGCCTCGACGGTGCTGCTCGGAGCCGTCGGCTTCGTGCTCGCGATCGGCCGCTACGACGTCAACGCCTATCTCTGGCTCGAGGGCGCCTTCGTGTTCGGCACGATCCTGCTGATCGCCGTCTTCTTCGCCCGCTCCGCCCGCCCGCTGCTCGCGCGCCTGCTCCCCCTGGTCAGGGTGGTGCGGCTCGAGCGGCCGTTGCGGGCGTTCTACGACGGCGTCCACCACTACCGGGGGCATCCCGGCCTGATGCTGAAGGTGTTCGTCTTCTCGACGGCGATCCAGGCCGTGCGGATCCTCTCCATCTGGGCCGCCTGCCGCGCGGTGGGGATCGACCTCGGCCCGCGCATCTACTACGTGATGGGGCCGCTGTTCTTCCTCGTGCTGCTCGTCCCGTTCACGCTCAACGGCTTCGCGGTGCGCGAGGCGTTCTTCGTCAGCTTCCTCGGCGGCGTGGGCGTCGACGCCGAAGCCGCCTTCGCGGCCGGGTTCCTCTTCTTCTTCGTCGTCGTCGCGCTCTCCGCGCCGGGCGCGGCGATCCTCCTCTGGGAGAGCGTGCGCGGCGGCGCCCGCCCAGGGGTCGAGCATGGCTGACGCCGCGCGTCGTCGTCGTCACCTACGACGCGCATGCCCTGGATCGAGCAGTGCCTCGAGAGTGTGGCCGGGGCCGAGACCGTCGTCGTCGACAACGGCTCCACGGACGGCACCGTCGCCTTCGTGCGCGAGCGCTTCCCGGCCGTGCGCGTGCTCGAGCAGGAGAACCGCGGCCTCGCCGCGGGGTGGAACGCCGGCATCGCCGCCACGCACGGCCGCTGGGTGTTGATCCTGAACGCCGACGCGTGGCTTCTCGGAGACGCGCTCTCGCGCCTCGTCGCCGTCGGTGACGCGCACGCCGACGTCGCCGTCGTCGGCCCGAGGCTGCTGAACCCCGACGGGACGCTGCAGCGGTCGGTGCGCGGCTTCCCGACCCGCTGGCGGCTCGCCACCGAGTACCTCTACCTGCGCAAGCTGGCCCCGGGGACACAGCTGCTGAACGGCTTCTACGCCGGCGGCTTCGACCACGCGTCGGAGCGCGAGGCGGAGGTGGTGATGGGCGCGTGCATGCTCGTGCGCCGGGCTGCGATCGACGAGGTCGGCCCGCTCGACGAGGGCTTCTTCCTCTTCAGCGAGGAGACCGACTGGTGCTACCGCTTCGCGCAGGCCGGCTGGAAGATCCTGTTCACACCTGCGGCCGAGTGCGTGCACGTGGGCGGCGCCTCGCACGGCGGCCGGCTCTTTCGCGAGAACGTGCGCGGTCACCTGCGGTTCTTCTGGAAGCACCGCGGACCGGCGGAGGCCGAGCGGGTGCGCCGTCTCCTGCGAGCGTCCCTGCTCCTGCGCGGCGCGCTCTATCGCAGTGAGCGCGGTGCGCACCTACCGCGAGACGGCCCGGTGGCTCGGGTCGGGCGACGTGCCCGCGTTGATCGAGCGATGAGCTCGCTGCTCCTGTTCGCCAGGCTTGCGTTCGCGACCGGCGTCGTGCTGGCGCCCGGCGCGATCCTGGCCCGCGCGCTCGGGGTGCGCGGGACGTCGCGCCACGCTCGCCTGGGGGCTCGCTCTCGTCTTCGGCGCGACGGGCCTGACGTTCCTCGTGCAGGGCTCGCTCACCCTCACGCTCGCCTTGCTGCTCGCCGCCGGCGCAGCGGCGGCGGTGCCCGCGCTGCGCCGCTCGGCCGTCCCGGCCCTGCCCGGGCGCTGGCAGGTGTGGCTCGCCGGCACCGTGCTCGGGGTGCTGCTGTGGCATGTCGCCGGCGAGATCGGCGGCGACGGCCTCTTCCACCTCGCTCGCGTGCGCAAGCTGCTCGCGTTCGACGACCTCTCGCTCTCGGCGCTGAACGAGTTCGCCGACGGTGGGCTGCATCCCGGGTACGCGTTCCCGCTCTGGCACGGGTTCCTCGCGCTCGTGGCGAAGCTCGCGCACGTCGACCCGGCCAAGGTGGTGTTGCACGAGGCGTCGCTCCTCGCGCCGCTCGCCGTGCTCGTCGCCTACGAGGCCGGCTACGCCCTGTTCCGGCGCGTCGGGCCGGCCGCGGCGGCTGCAGCGGCGGGAGTCGGCCTCGTCGTGATGGCGCCCGGCCACGGCGGTGCCTACACCGCGCTCGCGCTTCCCGCGACCGCCTCCCGTCAGATCCTCGTGCCGGCCGCGCTCGCGCTCGCGCTCGAGGCGATGCGTCGCCCGACGCGCGGACGGCTCGCGACCGCTGCGGCAGCCTCGCTCGTGCTCGCGGTCGTGCACCCGACCTACGCGCTCTTCCTCCTCATCCCCTTCGGCGGCTTCCTCGCGGTGCGCTGGGCGTGGAGGCGGGACGAGATCCGGGGCGGTGCGCTGGCGCTCGCGGCCCTGGCGCTGCCGGCAGCGGCGTTCTTCGCGTGGCTCCTGCCCGTCGTGCGGAGCACGGCCTCGGTCAGCCCCGACGCGACCGAGCGTGCACGGGCGCTCGAGCAGTACGCCGGCCAGCTGCACGTCCGCTCGGCCGACAGCTTCTCGCTCGCGCCCGAGGTGTTCGGCCGTGCCGGCGCCGTCGCCGTCGCCGCCCTGCTGCTCGTCCCGCTCGCCGCGTTCGCGGCGAAGCGACGCTGGGCCGCCTACGTCGTCGGCGGCTCGCTCGCGGTGTTCGCGATCACGCTCGTGCCCTGGCTGTTCACGCCGTTCTCCGACGCCGTCTCCCTGTCGCAGGCCCGCCGTCTCGCCGGCTTTCTTCCCTTCGGGTTCGCGTTCGGCGGCGGCATGTCGGCCCTGGCCGCGCTGGCGGGGCCCTTCACGGCGCCGTTTGCGCTTGCCGCCGGCCTCGTCTGCCAGTGGCTCTTCCCGGGCGACTTCGGGTACCGGCTCGACGACGGCGGCCCCGCCTTGGTGACGTGGGTCGCGGTGGCAGGGGCGCTCCTGGCGCTCGCCGTCGGCTTTCGGCGCGCGCTGGACCTCGAGCGGACGGCAGCGCTGGCCTGCACGTTGTTCCTCCTGCCCGTGTACGCCCACGGGCTGCTCGACTGGTCGCCCTCGCCCGACCGGCGCCCGAGCCCTCTCACAGCGGGCCTCGTCGAGACGCTGCGCAGCCGCGTGCCGGCGGGGGACGTCGTCTACGCCGATCTCGAGTCGAGCTACCGCATCGCGGCGTTCGCGCCCGTGTACGTCTGCAACGCGCCGCCCAGCCATGTCGCCGACACGAAGGAGAACCGGCCGTACGAGCGCCGCGACGACGCGCTGCGGTTCTTCCGCACCGGCGACCTCACGGTTCCGCGTGCGTGCGGCGCGCGCTGGCTCGTGCTCGACCGTGACCGCTTCGACCTCGCCCCCGCCTTGCCGGTCGTCTACCGCGACAACCGCTATACGCTGTACCGGCTCGCTGACGGGCGCTCCTCCGGCGCCGGAACACCCCGGCAGGCGCCGCCGCCTGCGCAGGGCTGCGATCCTGGCCGTCGGCGTCCTGTCCTCCGCGGTCTTCCTCTGGCTCGTGCTGCGCGAGGCCGACCTCGACGCCGTGTGGCGCGCTCTGCGCGGTGCCGATCCGGCCCGGATCGCCCTCGCGGCGCTCGTGGTGCAGGTCGTCTACGTTGCGCAGGCGGCCCGCTGGCGTCTCCTGGCCGGCGACCCGCAGCCGTCTGTGCCCCGCTTCTACGCGCTCGTGCTCGGCGGCATCGGGGCGAACAACGTGCTCCCGCTCCGGATCGGCGACCTCCTCCGGGGCCGCTGGCTCGCGACGGCGGCGCCGATGCCGACGGGTACCGCGCTCGGCTCGGTCTTCCGCGACCGAACCTGCGACGTCGTTGCGCTCGTCCTGGGGCTCGCCGTCTCGCTTCCCTTCGTCGGAGGGGCCGCATGGGTGGTCAGGATCGCCGTCGGAGGAGTCGTGCTGGTCGTCCTGCTCAGCCTCTTCCTCCTGGCCGCGGTCGTGTACACACGGTGGCGACCGAGAGCCCGGCTCGAGGCGCGAAGCCGCCTCCGGGGCCTCGCCCGCGACACGATCGACGAGGTCGCATCGCCGATCGGACGGCGCCGCGTCGTCTGGGCGCTGGCGCTCAGCGGCGTCGCGTGGGGCTCCTGGGCGCTCGCGGCCGGTCTCGTGTGCAGCTCGCTGGGCATCGCTCTCTCGCCGGTCGAGGCGGTCTTCGTGACGGCCGTCGTCAACCTCGGCGTCGCGATCCCGAGCTCGCCCGGCTTCGTGGGCACCTACCAGTGGCTGGCGGTGGCGGCGCTCGGCGTCGTCGGGGTGGACGGAGACGTCGCGATCGCCTTCGCGCTGCTGATGCAGGCGGTCTGGTTCGTCCCCACGACGCTCGTCGGCGGGCCGATCGCCGTGCGGGAGGTGCACCGCGACGCGACGCACACACGATCGCGTGCCGAGGCGCCAGTACCATCGCCGAGGTGAAGGTGCTGCTCGTCAGCCTCTCCTTTCCACCCGTCGCCGGCCCGGGCCTCGAGCGCACGCTCGAGCTGGCGCGCGCGCTGCCGGCGCTCGGGATCGAGACCCACGTGCTCGCCCCGGGTGACGACGGCAGGGACGGTCGCCAGGAAGCCGCGAGGGTGCCGACGCAGGCGTGGGTGCACCGTGCACGCAGTGTCGGCCTCCGTGCTGCACCCTCCGAGCCGAGGAGCTCCAGGCCGGGGATGCCTTCACGCGTCTCGCGGCCCGGGCGCGGTCGCTCGGTCGCCACGCGCTGCAGCCGGACGAGAGCGTCGGCTGGAATCTCACCGGCATCCCCGCCGCCATCCGCCTCGTGCGCAGGCACGGGATCGACGGTGTCGTCACGGTCGCGCCCTCCGCACTCCGTCCACCTCCTCGGCGCGGCGGTGAAGCGGACGACCGGGGCCGCCTGGCTCGCCGATCTCGGCGAGCCTCCCGGGCGACGGCATCGGCTGGCTCGTCACCCGCCAGGCCGACGCGATCACGTGCGGCTCGGACGAGATCGCGGACGCCATGCGTGCGCGGAGGCCCGGCGGACGGGTCGTCTCCGTCCAGCACGACGAGGACCTGGACGCCACCGCCGACGTGCTGCGCTCGCTGTCATGACCAGGCGCCAGCCGATCACGGACGCACTGTTCTTCGCGACCGTCTTCACGGTCACGTTCGCCAAGGTGCACTGGAACGTGGCCGGCGACCTGTCGCTCTCCGACGTGCTCACGGCGCTCTTCCTCGTCGCCTTCGCCGTCAACCGCTTCGAGCGGCTCGACGGCCGCTTCGCGCGCAGCGCAGCGATCACGTTCGCCTTCTTCCTGGCCTTCCTGGCGGTGTACCTGCTCGGCTTCTTCAACCTCGAGACGGCGCAGGCGCTCGCGCAGTGGGCGAAGGGGCTCGTCAAGTTCCTGCTTCACTTCCTCTTCCTGTTCGCGGCGGTCGCGCTCGTGGCGCGCCGCAGCGAGCGCTTCTTCTGGTGGTCGCTCGCCGCCTTCTGCGGCGGCATGACCTTCAACGCGCTGTACGGCCTCGCCCAGCTCGGGATCGCCCAGGCCACCGGCGGCAATCTCGACGCCGCCGTGCTCTCGCCGCTCACCGGCGGCGCGAGCCAGATCAACATCTACGGCGCCATCGAGGGAGCGAACGTCTACCGGCCGAACGCGCTCACCGGCGACCCGAACCATCTCGGTATCGAGCTCGTGATCCCGCTGCTCGTCTTGCTCCCCATCTACCTGCGGCTCGAGCAGGGGCACCGCTTTCGCACGCCGCTGATGCTCGTGCTCATGTTCCTGTTCGTGATGGAGCTCGCCACGCTGTCCCGCAGCGGCATGCTCGGCCTCGCCGCCGGCCTGGCGGTGCTCGCGGTCCCGTACGGGCGCAAGCTCCTGTCGAGGCAGTTCCTGCTGCCGCTCGCCGGCGTCGGGGTGGTGCTGGCGGCGGTCGTGGCACAGCGCGCGGACTTCTTCGAGACGGTGCTCCGCTCCCGCATCGACACGGGCGGCTCCGGCGCCTCGACGCATTTCGTCGTCTACGAGTTCATCCCCGACGTGCTCTCCCAGCATCCGCTCTTCGGGCTCGGGTTGAACAACTTCTCGGTCTACTACGAGTTCGTCACGGGCCGCGACAACTTCGGGCCCCATTCGTTCTACGTGGCGCTCTTCGTCGAGACGGGGATCGTGGGGGCGCTGCTGTTCGTCACCTTCCTCGCGTACCTCTTCCGGCGCCTTGCGGCAGGCCGGCAGGTCGGCCGTGCGCTCGCGTCCGCGGGGGAGACGGTCGCCGCGCGCGTGCGCCCGCTCGAGTGGGGGCTCACCGCGGCGCTCGTCGGGACGATGGCGGCGAACGCGTTCTACCTGACGATGTCGTTCTACTACTTCTTCGTGTTCGCGGCGCTCGTCGTCGTCTCGCCGGCGGTGTTCGCGCGCCGGCTGCGTCCGGCGTCGTGAAGGTCGTCGTCCTCACGACGTCGTATCCGCGGCACCCGGGCGACGTGGCCGGGCTCTTCGTGCAGGACGCGGTGGAGCACCTGCGCGCCGCCGGCATCGAGGTGGAGGTGGTCTCGCCGGCGTCCTTCCGGCACTACGGCATCGCCTACGGCGACGGCATCGCCAACAACCTCCGTGCCCGCAAGTGGCGGGCGCTGCTGCTGCCGCTGTTCCTCCTCGCGTTCGCCCGCTGTGCGCGGCGCGCGGCGCGGGACGCCGACGTCGTCCACGCCCACTGGCTGCCGTCCGGGATCGCCGGGCTCGCGACGCGCAAGCCGCTCGTCGTGCAGCTGTGGGGCTCGGACGTCGAGCTCGCAAAGCGGCTGCCGTGGCTGTTCAGGCCGGTGTTGCGACGGGCCAGGGTGGTCGTGTGCGCCTCGAGCGCCCTCGCAGCCGATGCGCGAGGGCTCGGTGCGCGCGACGTGCGGGTGATCCCGAGCGGGGTCGACGTGCCCGACCAGGTCGGCGAGCCCGACGAGCCGCCGCACGTCCTCTACGTCGGCCGGCTCTCCGAGGAGAAGGGAGTGCGCGATCTCGCCGCGGCGGCCGCGGGGCTTCCGCTCGTCGTCGTCGGCGACGGCCCGCTGCGGGACGTGCTGCCGCAGACGGTCGGCTTCGTCGCGCACGACGAGCTCGGGCCGTACTACGAGCGGGCGTCGATCGTCGTGGTGCCGTCGCGGCGCGAGGGCTACGGCGTCGCCGCGCGGGAGGGCATGGCCTTCGGCCGGGCGGTGGTGGCGACGGACGTGGGGGGCCTGCCGGACGCGATCGAGGACGGCGTCACCGGCTTGCTCGTACCCGCCCGAGACCAGGCCGCGCTGCGCGCCGCGCTCGAGCGCCTGCTCTCCGACCCGGAGCTACGTGCCCGGCTCGGGACGTCGGCGCGCGAGCGTGCCCGGGCCGAGTTCTCGTGGGCCGCGGCGACGGCGGCCGTCCTCGCCGTCTACGGCGAGCTCTAGGCTCTACCCGAGCCTGCAGCGGACGAGCGTCCTGAGGACGCGAAGGCCGTCGACGGCCGTCAGCTTCTTCCCCTCGTCGCGCGAGCGCGCCCGGTAGCTGATCGGCACCTCGTAGATGCGCTCGCCGGCCCGCAGGACGCGCGCCGCGATCTCCGGCTCGATCGCGAACCCGCGCTCGCGCAGCTCGCAGCGACCGGAACAGCTCCGTGCGCATCGCCTTGTGGCAGGTCATCACGTCGGAGATCCAGCAGTTGTAGAGCAGGTTCGTCGCGAAGGTGACGGCCTTGTTGCCGACGACGTACCAGAAGCTGAAGGCCGCGTGCGACGACCACATCCGGGTTCCGAACACGACGTTGGCGTCCCCGCGGAGAAGTGGGTCGAGGAGCAGGGCGAGGTCGGTGGCCCGGTACTCGAGATCGGCGTCGAGGATGGCCGTGAAGTCGCCCGTCGCATGCTCGAGCGCCGTGCGCACGGCCGCCCCCTTGCCGCTGTTGCGCCGATGCAGGTGGAGGTGGACGTTGCCCGGTAGGCCTGCGCCGGTGAGGACGTCGCGCGTTCCGTCCGTCGAGCCGTCGTCGACGACGACGATCTCACGCGTGGAGACCGGCAGGGCGGCTGCCAGGGCGTCGTCGATCGCGGACAGCACCGTCGCGCGCTCGTTGAACACCGGCATCAGAATGGTGAGGCTCGGCAGCTCGTCCGTCATGCCGTTGGATCATGCACGAGCCCACCGACTCTCCGGCGCTACACTCGCGCGCGTGCCCCTAGCGAAGGCCGTCTTCTGGGGATCTCTCGGCGCACTCGCGTGGACGCACGTCGTCTATCCGGCCGTCGCCGAGGCGGCAGCGCGCCTGCGCCCGCGCCCGGTGGGCAAGGATCACGGCGCCGAGCCGTCCGTGGCGGTGATCGTCGCCGCGCACGACGAGGAGCCCGTGATCGAGCGCCGGCTCGCGAACCTGCTCGCACTCGACTACCCGGCGGACAAGCTTCGGGTGGTTGTCGCCTCCGATGCGTCGACGGACGGCACGAACGCCGTCGTGCGAGGCCGTGGCGGCGCGCGAGCCGCGCGTGCGCCTGATCGACTGCGAGCGCGGCGGCAAGGTCGCCGCCCAGAACCGCGCCGTGCGCGAGACGGAAGGCGACGTCGTCGCGTTCTCCGACGCGAACGCGACCTGGGCTCCCGACGCGCTGCGGCATCTCGTCGCCAATCTCGCCGACCCCGAAGTCGCCTACGTCTGCGGTCAGCTGCGGCTGCAGGCCGCGGACGGCGGCAACAAGGAGGGCCTGTACTGGCGCTACGAGATGAAGCTGCGGGAGGCCGAGTCGGAGCTCGGCTCGATCACGGGCGGCAACGGCTCGATCTACGCGCTCAAGCGCGCCGACTACGTCGAGGTCGACCCGCGGTGGGGTCACGACCTCTCGTTCCCGTACCGGATGGTGCAGGCCGGCCGGCGCGCCGTGTTCGAGCCCGCCGCCCACGCGTTCGAGAAGCCGACCCCGACGAACGAGACCGAGTACCGGCGCAAGGTGCGCATGTTCGAGCACTGCTGGGAGATCACGCTGCGCGGCTCGATGTTCCGCCGCCTGCCACCCGTCTACCTCGCCGAGGTCGTCTCGCACCGGCTGCTGCGCTACGGCAGCGGCATCCTCCACCTCGCGCTGCTCGTCTCGAACGTCGCGCTTCTCGGCGACGGCTGGGCGTACGGGCTCGTGCTCGCGGGCCAGCTCGCCCTGCTCGGTGCCGCAGCCGCCGGTGTGCCGATCGCCCGCTACTACGCGCTCGTCACGTGGGCCACCGTCGTCGCGCTGTGGAACTACCTGCGGCGTGGCGTCCCCGCGACGTGGGACGCAGCGGAGGGAACCCGGTGAACCGGGCGCTCGACATCGCGACCGCGGCGCTCGGGCTCGTCGTCTCGAGCCCGCTCCTCGCCGCTTCGGCGCTCGCGATCAAGCTCGAGGACGGCGGACCGGTGCTGTTCCGGCAGACGCGTGTCGGCAAGGACGGCGCGGACTTCGAGCTCCTGAAGCTGCGCACGATGGTGGTCGGCGCCGAGCAGCAAGGGAGCGGGCTACGCGGTCGACGCCGGCGACAGCCGCATCACGAGGGTCGGGCGTGCTCCTGCGCAAGACGTCGGTCGACGAGCTGCCGCAGCTCTGGAACGTCGTGCGCGGCGACATGAGCCTGATCGGGCCGCGCCCGACGCTCCGCTACCAGGTCGAGAGCTACACGGCACGCCAGCGCAGGCGCCTCGACGTGCGGCCGGGGCTGACCGGCTGGGCGCAGATCCACGGCCGCGCCACGCTGCCCGTGGGACGAGCGGATCGAGCTGGACGTCTGGTACGTCGAGCACCGCTCGCCCCGCGTCGACCTGACGATCCTGCTGCGCACGCCGCTCGCGCTCTTCGGCGGGACGTACAAGGGCGTCACGGAGGCTGGCGCGGCGGCGATGCGAGCTAGGTCGCGGCTGCAGCGGCCCTCGCCGAGCCGGCTCCGGGTGCCGAACGCGCTGCGGCGTCCTCGTCGTCGTCCTGGCGGTCGTCGTCTGGCACAACGCGTTCACGTATCCGTCGGTGTCGGGCTTCGACGCGGAGCCGGACATCGCCTACGCCCAGACGCTTGTCGACGGACTGGCGCATCCCGACCGAGCTGCAAGAAAAACTACTACACGCCGCCCGGGCTTCTTCCTGCTCGCCGGGGCGATGCTCAAGCTCGGCGAGGCGCTCGGGGCCATCGAGCCCGCGCACATACGGCCAGCTGCTGAACGGGATTCTCACGGTCGCGACTGCGCTTCTGCTGGCCGTCGCTGTGCGCGATCGTGTTCCCCGGACGAGCCTGGCTGCGGTTCGCGGCGCTTGGGCCTCTTCGTCTCGTGTCCCGTCGTGCTGAAGACGGGCGCGATGTTCCATCCCGCAGCCGCTCGTCGCGTTCCTCGCCACGCTCGCGCTGGTGCTCGCCGCCCGGATGCTCGCGCGACGCCGCTACGGCCTCGGCGCAGCGCTCGCGCTCGGGCTCGTCGTCGGGGCAGGCCAGCTCGTCCGCTCCGTCGGGCATCTGGACGCTCGGCGTCGTCTGCGTCGCGCTGCTCGCGGCGGCGATCGCCCGGCCGGCGGAGCGTCGCGCAGCGGTGCGCGCGCTCGTCGTCGTCGGCGTCGTGGGGGTGCTCGTCGCCTCTGCCCTGGTACGTGTACCTCCAGACCCGGTATTCGAACCCGATCTTCGGCCGGACGTCGGCTCCCTCGAGCGCGGTCGTGACTCGGCGGTCTCGTTCCCGGCCGCTCCGCCGCGCCGGCGCCGTTCCGGCTCGTCGCGGCGCGACGCTCCCCTCGCAGACGGCTCCGGTTCTACGTCGACCCAGGCCTGCCGGAGGTGTCACCGCGCCGCACCGCGCAGAGCTCGCGCCCGGCGTTCTGGCCGATCCTCTACACCGACACGTGGGGCGACTACTTCGGGATCTGGAAGTGGGGCTCGATCCAGAAGCCGATGACGCCCTCGATCGAGAACCGGCTCACCGTGCAGACGATCGTCGGGGTGCTGCCGACGTTCCTCGACGGCGGCCGGTCTGTTCGCGCTCGCGGCGCTCGCCGTCGCACGCGTGCGCTCGCCGGCCCGAGCTCGTTCTCGTGCCCGCTGATGCCGCTCGTCGCGCTCGCGGGAACGCTCTACTACGCCGCTCGTACCCGACGGTCGACGGCGGACACGGTGAAGGCGCTCTTCCTCCTTCCCGCCGTGCCGGCCTTTGCGGTCTGCTTCGGGTTTGCGGTCGAGACGATCGGCCGCCGCTCGCGCTGGCTCGGCGGTCGCTCTCGCGGTGCCCCTCGCCGTCTGCCTCGTCGTCTCGCTTGCCTTCGGGATCGCATGAGCACAGCGTCGGACCGGCTTGAGTGGCTGTACCTGCGGATCGCACTCGGGTCGTGGCGCTGATCGTCGTCGCCGATGTCGTGGGCATGGAAGGTGCACGACATCGCGCTACCCTCGGCCGACCCGGCTCGAGCGTAACCGTCCTCTGCCTGAGCGACGACAAGGGCGTGGTCGCGACCGTTCCCGCCGGCGACCCGATCTCGGACAGCGCCGGCGCCGGATCGCTGCGGGCGACGATCGAGGGGAACGGCGTCACGGTCGCGCTCGCCAAGACCGAAGCGGAGGCGGAGAAGATCGAGCGCTACTACCAGGCGGTGGGCACCAGCCTCGAAGGCCGGCTCGAGCGACGAGGGCGCTCGGTCTTCGTCTGGGACAGGGTCTCGTCGCCGACCCAGCGGCAGGCGATGTACGACTGCCAGTACTGGAAGACTCCGACGCCGCCTGGACCGTCTGGCCCGGTGTTAGCGAGGAGGAGCTAGCGTTCCATCGGGTTTCCTCATCTTGCGGTGGCGCGCTCGGGCGATATCCAGAGGTCGCGCCTCTGCTGCGCAATCGGACGGGCTCCGATACGATCGTGGCGTGGATCTCTTCGGGCAGGAGCCGGAGGCGGGCCTCCTCCGCGCGTTCATCTCCGGCGCCGAGGACAGGGTGGTCGTCGACGCCGGAGCTGGGCGCGGGGGCTTCACGGCGACGATGCTCACGGCCGGAGCCGACCACGTCCACGCGGTCGAATCGAGTTCGGAGAACCGGCAGATCCTCGGAGAGCGCTTCGGTGACGAGCCGCGCGTCTCCGTGCACGACTCGGTCCCGGCCGCGCTGCCTTCACCCGTCGGCGTGCTGAGGATCGCCGGTCAGGGGAGCGAGCTCGAGCTTCTCGCCGAGACGGGCGGCCTCCAGTGCGACGTGGTGCTCGTGGAACACCCGCGCGACCGGCCAGGCCCGAGTGCCGGTGACATCGCGGAGGCCCTCCGCCTCAGGGGCTTCCCGCACTGCGCTCTGGTCGGGCGTCAGGGCGGATCTCCGTTCGTGCTCTGGGACGACGTGCAGGAGCCTCCCACAGCTGACGCCCTGCTGATCTTCGTGCACGGACGCGCACTCGGACGCATCGCTTCGCTGATCCTGGAGTTCGCCTCGCGTCTCTCCGAGAGCAGGGTTGCGCGCGGCGAGCAGGGCAGGGCGCTTGAGCTCAGGCAACACGAGGCGCTCGAGAGCCTGACGCGGGTCGTTCTTCGGCAGGCAGCGGTCGCGGACGAGCGGCTCGAAGCGATCGAGGAGCTGATCGAGACGGTGATCGATCTGACCCGCGAGCGCGATATTCAGGCGCACGCGGCTGCAGCGAGGCTCGCCGAGCTTGAGCGACTGGCTGCCGAGGAGTGCGACCGAAACGGCAGCGGGCGCAAGTCACCCGTCTGACGTCCAGAGCTCAGTGGCGGATCTGCAGGGTGGGGATCGACTCGGTCAGGACGGGGTTGTCGAGCGGCCTGCGCGACGCGACAAAGACAGCTCGGATCAGCGGCTCGCCTGCGAGCTCGTCGTTGCTCCAGTCGAGCGGGAACTCCTCGTGCCAGGGCTGTGTGAGAGTGGAATATACGTGGGGGAAGCTTTTCGCCAGCTCCTGGCGCACCCACGGGCGCGTCGGACGACAGCCGCGACCGTCGACGGCGTACTCCGGGCCGCGTGGCTCGTCGAACGGGAGGAGGTCTACCACCTCCCCGTGTGCTACGCAGGTCTCCAGCAGCAGCATGCTGTTCGCGCACTCGGCCATCCAGGCGATTGCGAGGGCAGGGTGGTCGAGGTGGTACAGCGTGCCGTAGCAATAGACAACATCCACGCTGATGGGGTCCGGCGGGGGATGGTTCAGGTCAATCTGGCGGACGTCGAGCTCGGGGTAGCGCGAACGGAGTACTGCGAGATTCTCGTCCTGGGCCTCGCTCGTGATGACGCTGCAACCCTGCCGAAGGAGAAAGCCGGTGTGGTCGCCGATCCCTGCGCCGACCTCCAGCACTGTCAAACCGGCGAGGTCCAGCCCAAGCGATGCGAGATGCGCCAGCCGCCGCCGATTGTGGCGGGTGTAGTGAATCGATTCGAAAACCTCGACGGGCGCAGACACTGATTGAGAATATCGCTGCCGGTGCACGGGCTGCGCCTGCTTGTCGGCGGGACGCAGCGCGCGAAGGTCGCAGTTCGTGGCAGAGGCTACAGTTACGCCACCGTGCACCCTCGCGAGCAGATCAACCTCGCCAACGTGGTGCGGGAGCATCGCCAGCGGCTTGAGGACGTCGTGACGGAACTCGCTGATCGGGGCCAGCCGATCTCCGAGTTCGAGGCGCGCTTGATCTGCGACGCGGGCTACGCGCGCCTCGCGCAGGTCGAGGATGCTCTTCGTGATGATGCCAAGCGGCGAACTACCGGGCGGGTACGGGCCTGGGCAGAACCTCGGATCGGAATACTTCGGCAGTACGACCCGAGGCCACTGCTCGTGCCGGCACACTACTTGCTGACAGCCGCGCCCGAGCCGGCGCCGACGTTCTCGATCGTGACGCCCTCGTTCGAGCAGGGCCGATTCCTCGACCGCACGTTGTACAGCGTCGTTAGCCAGAGGTACCCGGCGCTGGAGTACATCGTGCAGGACGGCGGCTCCTCCGACGAGACGCTCGACGTCCTGCGTCGGTTCGAGCCCGTGCTGACACGGTGGGCATCCGACCCGGACGACGGGCAGGCCGACGCGATCAATCGCGGCTTTCGACATACGACGGGCGAGATCATGGCCTGGCTCAACTCAGACGACCTCCTGCTGCCCGGGACATTGGCCTACGTTGGGCGGTACTTCGCCGAGCATCCCCACGTCGACGTCGTCTACGGCAATCGGCTGATGATTGACGAGGACGATGGCCAGATCGGAGCTTGGATCCTGCCCGCCCACGACGACCGCGTCCTGACATACGCGGACTACGTGCCGCAGGAGACGCTCTTCTGGCGCCGGCGGATCTGGGAGGCTGTCGGGGCATCGGTCGATCCGAGCTTTCGTTACGCACTCGACTGGGATCTTCTGCTGCGGTTCCGTGAGGCTGGAGCCACCATGGTGCGTCTGCCCCGCTTCCTCGGAGCGTTCCGGATCCACCACTCGCAGAAGACGACTGCCACCGCCGATGTGGGCGCCGTGGAATGCGCCCGTCTGCGACAGCGCGTACACGGACGCGAGATCTCGGACGCGGAGATGCGCCGCCGCATGAGACCGTACTTCCTGCGGCACATTCTCGTCCACAAGCGCCAGCGGCTCCTTGACCGCCTTCCACTGCGCCGCAGTCGGGTAAAGACGGTGCCCGATGAGTCCGGGCTGATGGCGCGGCAGCTCGAGGGTGGGAGTCTTGAGCTACAGAGCTCCGAGAGGGGAGACACCGGTGCAGCTTCGCGCCTTGCCCCTCGCACGGATGCCAGCGTCGGCCCGCTCGAAGATAGCTAGCTCGCGTGGATCAGCACACTCCAGGGGCCGTCGGCCGCTGTGCCGGCTGCGATCTTCCGCCATCCGGCCGATCGTGGTGAACCGAGCACCTGTGCAAGCACAGGGTCTGCTTGTAGCAGAGGATCGGCATAGATCGCCGTAACCTTGGCCTGATCGAGAACATCACGAATCGATGTCGCGCCGGTAACCCGGGCCTTCAACTCCGCCCAGCTGGGCGAGGTGCAATACCTGCTCGCCGTGTCGGCGAGATAGCTGCAAATCTCGTAGCCGTACCCCGATGTGACGAGCACGCTGCCTGGCTCTTGGAGTCGCTCACGGATGACCTGCAGTCGCTCGAGGGCGTCGTGTATGGGGCGCGGCCCAGGTTGGTAGTACGACGGCAGCGCAATGCCGAGCACCACGATCAGCCCGACAGCGAGCGGGGCGACGACCTCCGTGCCGCCGATTCGGCGGAGCAGCGCGCATGTGCAGAGCCCAACCAGCGCGACCAAGCCGACCGTCAGGCCGTAGAGATACTCGGGTCGTGGCCGCTGGGTCAAGGCCACGACGAGCGTAGTGATCGCCACCGCCCCAAGCACGACGATAGCCCACGCCCGCGGAGGCAGCCACTCGCGTCTCCAGAACTCCCGATCGCGGAGGATCACCATCAAGCCCGCGACCATCACGGCGAGCACGATGATCGACAACACCAACGCGTACGGCCGACGATTCTTGACGGGGAAATAGCCGGGATTGTCGCCCGTCACTGTGGCGCTAAAGAGGGCCACCTGCAAGCCGCTCGGCAAGAGTCTCGTGTTCCACGCGACGAAGTCCACCACTGCGCGCGGGTTGGCCGTGGTGGCTTGAAAGGCGGTCGGCAAGGGGCGTCCGAAGACCCGTTGCATGAGAGGCGCGCAGTCGATGAATGGATTGCCGACGAACTTGCTGGGGTGTCGCTGCTGATAGTTGAAGGCATAGACCTGGCACATGTTGAGCTCGTGCTTTGCGCGGGACGCGATCTGTACGTCATGGCCTTGCACGACGGAACGCCAGTAGGCGCCCGCAGCCAGCAGGAACACGATTGCCAGCGGCACGCCGTAGGCCCGGGCGTATGCCGAAAGCGGGACTCTTCGCACTCGCCGCTCGCGAACCTCGCTCACCCCGATCGCGACGGCGACAACGGCCGTCGCGATGACCAGTTCGTTGCGTAGCAGAAGCGTACCGCCAGCGAGGATGGCCAGTGCTGTCCCCTTGGCGCCTCGCCCTGGGGCGCGGGAGACTACGAGAACGGCCACGAGGATCGGCAGGAGCCCGAAGAGGTGGACCTCGTACTCGACGTCGAAGTTCGGTGGCAGTACGACCCACCACACCGTGACGAGGAGGCCCATCGCCGGGCCAAGCAGAGATCTCATCACGGCGAGCACGAGCAGTGCGGCCGCGAGAACGATCAAGATGCGGTGAGCCATCACAGCGGCTGGCACGTCGTGGACGAGGGCGACCAGGGTGCCCAAGAAATTGGTGTACAGCGGAGACCAGACGATGTTGTCGTGTAGTCCGTGGGCCCAGCTCACCGCTGTCAGGAAGTAGCTCGACGTGTCGCCGGACGTCAGATCCTTGTGGTGCCAGATATTCCAGATGACGCGCAGCTGAAGCGCAAGGATGCTCCCGTAGGCAAGGAGCGGGTTCGCTACGGCGGCCGCGGCTCGGTCCTGCACCCCCCGCGTTCTCGGGAGGTCGACGGCGGCAATTGCGCCGGGCTCAGGATCTGTTGAGGGCTTGTCAGTCACTCGCAGCGCGACTCGAGCGAGCCATCACCGATGCCGCACGGAGGTGCGCCATTCATGCGCGGGGAACCATAACCCAACCTCGGCCATGGCGATCGTCAGCACCGACGAGCACGAGCAGGCTTCGCGACGGAACTCGAAGAGACGTCATCCCGATGTGGCGGCCCCGGTCTTGGCTCGCCGACGGACCGAGACGGTATGGTGGTTGAGCGCCCAAACGCCACAGGCGAGGAACGGGAACAGATTGAGTGCGTGAAGGACGACGGCGGCGGCGAGCGCTTGGGAATTGCTGACCCCGTACGAGTCGAGCGCAAACACCACAGCTGCTTCGAACACGCCGACCGCCGCCGGCGCAGATGGAAACACGAGTGCCAAGTTCGTGGCGATCACGACGAGCAAGCCGGCGCCGTATCCGAGTCCGAGGTGAAACGCGACGAGACCGCACCAGAAGGAGACCGCCAGCACCAGCCAGGACAGGACCGTCGCGACGAACGCCGGAATCGCTAGCCGCGGGCGGTGCAGGGCTGCAAGCCCCTGCACCAGATTGACCCCGGCGGCGTCCGTGCGCTCCCGCGACACCTGGGGGAGGAGGGCAAGCGGCCGTAGCAGAAAGGAAACCGGCCGCTCCCGGTAGCGGAGCATCGCGATGATCATTGCGACGAGGCAGAGCGCGAACACGATCGCAAAAACTGCTGCGCGCTGGATCCAAGCGACGTCAGGCAGAAACGGCGCGGCGACGAACAGCAGCAGGAGCAAGGACAGGACGTCGAAGATTCGCTCGGTCACAGCCGTGCCCGCCGCTTCGGCGCGGGAGGTTCCGCTGTCCCGGTGCAGTGCGATGACTCGCGCCGCCTCGCCGGCTCGCGCAGGCAGGAGCTGGTTAACGAAATAGCCGATCAAGAGGGCGGCCGTAACCGATCTCAACGGCGGCCGCGTCTCCGGGGCGAACAGGAGCTGCCACCGGATTGCACGGATCCACACTCCGGCCGCCAGCGCTGCCAGTGCCGGGGCGAGCCATGCGTAGTTGCTCTGGGCAAGGCCGTCCTGGAAGCGGCCGATGTCGACGTCGCGCACTGCGATGTAGCCGAACGCGCACGTCACTGCGACGCCGAGCAGCACGCCACCAAGCTTCATGATGCGTCTGCCGCCGGTCACAGGCGGGGAGGTTAGCGAGTACGTGCGGCGTCCGTGAATTGCGCCGGAGGCTGCCCACCGCCCGCGGCCTGCGCTATAACTCGTCCTCGTCACTCGCGGAGCGCAAGGAACCTTGTCGATGGCCAATTTGCTGAAGCAGAGCCCACCAAGTCCGCAGCCTGGGAACACGCCCGGGTACCGCAGCGTTGACATGAAAGAGTTCTGGCCAATGGATCTGCGAGCGGGACGGGTTCGATAGGCCTGCCGTGGGTGCACTCGTACGTCCTCCGGCCCGACGCTCCCCGGTCAGCGGCGGCTTCGTTGGTCGCTACCCGTAGAGGTTGCAGCTGAATGGCCGCGTCTGCGAGCTGGCGCCAGATCCTACGCCGGGCCGACGCCAGGGGCATGAGGGAGCGCGCATCCGCTGCATCCCCTGCAGCAGCACGCTTCGATGTCGACGAAGCCTCGGTGGAGACGGCCAAGCAGATCTTGTTGCGAACGAAGGTCGGCATCTTCATCGTCGCCTTTCAGGCAGAGCGCTTCATTGAGAGCGTGCTCAACCGCATCCCCGCGGAACTTGTCGACCTGTTTGCCGAGATCGAGGTCATTGACGACTCCTCAAGTGATGGCACGTTCGACATCGCTCGCGCCGCTGGCACTCGTCTCGGATACAACAATTTGGTCGTGCTCCGCACGCCGTACAATCGCGGTTATGGCGGCAACCAGAAGCTTGGGTACACGCACGCGATCAAGCGCGAGCTCGACTATGTAATCCTGCTCCACGGCGACGGACAATACGCGCCTGAGTACCTACCACAGATTGTCTGCGCGCTTGGTGATGGCGCTGCGGACGCAGTGATCGCGTCACGGATGATCAACCGCGCCGACGCGCTTCGCGGCAATATGCCTTTGTACAAGTGGTTTGGCAATCAGATTCTTACCGGAATCGAGAACCGCATACTCGGCAGCAAACTCTCAGAGTTTCATTCCGGTTATCGGGCGTACAAGGTATCGGCACTCCGCTCCGTCCCGTTTCAGCTTAACTCGAACGAGTTCCATTTCGATACCGAGTTGCTAATCCAGCTCATTAGAACAGGACGAAGGATTGTCGAGATTCCCATCCCGACTTTTTATGGCAACGAGATCTCTCACGTCAACGGGATGAAATATGCAGTCAATTGCGTCAAGGCCGTGACGAAGGCTAGGCTTACCGAGGTGGGCCTGTTCTATGAGCCAAATTTCGACTTTGGTGTCTTTGACGAGGCCGGTTACCGTGTCAAGACCGCCGAGAACACACTTCATCACCACATCCTTTCTCAGCCGTGGGATCCGAGCTGGAAGATTGCCGACCTTGGAGCGAACCGAGGGGTTTTCAGCGCACAGATTGCGGGAAAGGTCGCGCACGTGACCGCCGTCGATCTCGAGCAACCGACAGAAGCGGGCGACGCGGAGTCGATTGCTCTCGACCTTGACAGCGACTTCGACGCTGTGCTCGGACGTCAACGGTTCGACGCGGTACTGGCCCTCGATGTGATCGAGCATCTGCGGTGCCCGGAGGCGGCCGTCCAGAAGATTGCCGCGATCTTGAAGCCAGGCGGGTTGCTCTACGCCAGCACCGGGAATGTCGCGTACTTCGTGCTCCGGGCGAGCCTTCTGCTCGGCCAGTTCAATTACGGGAAGCGAGGGATTCTGGATCTGACGCACAGCCGGTTGTTCACGATCTATTCGTTCCGGAAGCTGCTCATGAACGGCGGCTTTGCGATCAAGGAGATCCGCGGCCTCGGACCACCGATCCTGGACATGGTCGGGGAGGGCGGTGCATTGAAAGCAGCCGATGCAGCGTCGGGCGTTCTCGCCCGACGCTGGCCGCGCATGTTCGCCTTCAACTTTCTCATCGTTGCGCAGAAGGAGGACGAACTCGACGACATCTACGAGCGGACGGCTGCCTCAGCAACGCCCGCGCATCACTCCTTGGGCGATGGGCCGGCCTCGCGCATGAAGTTCTCACGGCAGGGCCTTGGCGATGTGAAGGATGATCGCGACGCAGCTGTTCGGCACCTCGTCCGGCCTAGCGATCGCCTGGATGGAACCGTCTAGCAGGAGCATTGCCCCGTGGCGAATGCTCTCGGACATGGCGGCGTTTGTTGGTTTCGATCACCCGGGTTGTTGAGGACCCCCGTCGCGGTCGAGGAGGACCGCCTGCGGTCACTGAGAGTGACCGATTCCTATGTGCCCGCGCTGGGTGGCGAGCTCGGATGCGAGACGAGCACGTGCCGAGCCCGGGCCCGAAGCTCTCGCGTCGGTGCCCGCCGCTGCCCTGTGCGGCGGGACGTCGGGCAAAGTTCAGTCGGAACTGCGGACCCTCGCGAACAGCCCGTCAAGGCAGAGTATTTCGCCGGTCGTCGGCTCGGTGAACGCAATGTCGAAGGCGACCGGGGCAAACCCTTCGTCGCGAAGCTGCTGACAGACAACAGGTGCGAGATCCTGCCCGACGTAGATCGGAACCAGGGACAGCTCGGCCTCGACTGCCACCACCCTGCGAAGGGCCTCGCGGGCGCCGCGAAGCACCGAGGGTTCCGTGCCCTGCACGTCCATCTTCAGCATCGTGGCGCCCGGGGGTAGTGCCAGATGGTCGAGCGTGGTGACGTCCACGAGCTCGGTGCCGACGTACGCCGCGTCGGGGGCGGCGTGGACGTGCCGGTGGTGGATCGGGAGGAACGAGCTGCTGTACGAGTTCGCGGAGACGTGGATCGTCTTGGTTCCCAGCTCCCCCGCCAGCGCGACGTGCATGGTGTGCCACTTCGGGTCGCCCGCGGCGGCGCGCTCGAGCAGCTCGTAGGCCTCCGCGAGAGGCTCGAACGAGACGATCACGCCCTCGTAGCCATCGTCGCGCAGTCGGCTCGCATACTGGCCAGCGTTCGCGCCGACGTCGAGGACGACGTCGACCTCGAGCTCGCCTATCAACCTCAGGCGCGCGTCGTTCACGGCACGGTCTCGGCGACGGGATGGACGATCGCCCCGTACCGGCTCAACACCTTGTCCGGCCTGCCGACCTCCGCGATCGTCCCCTCGATGAGCAGCATGGCGCGGTCGCAGTGGGTCCCGATCGCGGCGAGATCGTGCGAGACGAAGACGATCGTCTTGCCCGCCTCCCGGATCTCGGAGAGAGTCTCGAGGCACCTCTCCTGGAACTCCTGGTCGCCGACCGCGAGGACCTCGTCGAGCAGGAGAATGTCGAAATCGACCTGGATCGCGATGGAGTAGGCGAGCCGCACTTGCATGCCGGACGAGAAGTTCTTCAGCTTCTGGTCTACGAAGCGCTCGAGACCGGCGAAGCCGACGATTCCGTCGAAGCGCTCCCGGATCTGGCGACGGGTCAGCCCGAGCAGGGTGGCGCTGATGTGGATGTTGTCCCGCGCCGTCAGCTCCGAATTGAAGCCGCCCCCCAGCTCGATGAAGGGCGAGAGCAGACCGTTCACCTGCACCGAGCCTGCGTCCTGGCGGTAGATGCCGGCGAGCACCTTCAGCAAGGTGCTCTTGCCGCTCCCGTTCGGCCCGACGATGCCGAAGAACTCGCCCGCGCGGACCGAGAAGCTGATGTCGACGAGCGCCTGCTGCTTCTCGGAGGTCGTGCGGCGCAATGGGTGTAGAAACAGCTCCTTGAACGTCGTGCGCTGCTCGTGGGGCAGGCGGAACGACTTCTGCACTCCGACGACTTCGATCGCGTTGCTCGCCTGCCCTGTCATGCCCGCTCCGCAAACCACGGTTGCTCGCGTCGGAAGACGATCAGGCCGATCACGAGCGTGGCGATCGCGATCGCGATCGGGAGCAGATGTCCGAAGTCGCCGAACGCCGTCGCCGCGGTGATCCGGTTATCGGACGCATCGGGGTAGAAGAGCAAGGCCCGAACGTCCTGGAGCACCTGCGTGAACGGGTTGAGGAACACGATCTGCCGTCCCCACGGGGGCAGGTAGCCGATCGGATAGAGGATCGGGGAAGCATAAAAGAACAGCTGCAGGATCAGTTCCCACAGTTGCTGCAGGTCTCGCAGCCGCACGAAGAGCGCGGACAGCAACAGGCCGACACCCAGCGTGAAGGCGTACAACTCGATGAGGAGCAGCGGGATCAGGACCCAGTCGGGTTGCGGCTTGATCCCCTTGTAGGCGATGAAACCCCCGACGACGGTCAGATTGATCAACAGCGTGATCGCCGCCGTGAGCGTGGCCGACGTCGGGATGATGATGCGCGGGAAAGCGAGTTTGCGGAGCAACGGCTCGCGGGCGACGATCGAGATCAGGGCGAGCATCGTGGCATCGGCGAAGAACGTAAAGAGGACGATCCCGACGAGCAGCGAGACAGCGTAGTAGTCCGAGATCTGGTCGAGCTTGAAGACGCGACCGAACACGAGGTAGAGGAGCGTGAACAGAGCGAGCGGTTTCGCGACCGACCACACGTAGCCGAGCGCCGACCCCGCGTACTTGAGCTTGAACTCCGCGCCTGCGATCACCGACAACACGCGCAGCCGGTGCGCCAGGGCGCGACGCGTCGAGCCGCGGTGAGGACTCGTGGCGGAGTTCAGCACGAGCCTGCCTCGCTCCGAGTGGTGGTCGAGCGGGACACGCGCGGAACGTTAGCGCCCGAGCCTGAAGGCGAACGTGCTTCCGCGGCGAGAAAGCCGACCAGCCTCGACGCGAGCCGCGCCTCACGCGCGAGCAGCGGGCGCCGAGTACCCTTCCCGAGTGCTCACGTTGTTCAGCATCCCGAAGCCGTTCACCGGGCCGATCGCGGAGTTGCAGCGCACCGCCGTCATGAGCTGGGCGTCGCTCGGGGACGCCGTGCAGGTGGTGCTGCTCGGGGACGAGGAGGGGGTGGCCGAGGCTGCTCGCGACTGCGGTGTCGAGCACGTGCCGGAGCTCGCCCGCAGCGAGCGGGGGGTGCCGATGCTCGACTCGGCGCTTGCCGGCGCCGACCGAGTCGCCCGCTTCCCGCTCCGCTGCTTCGTGAACGCCGACGTCGTCCTGCTCGACGACTTCGTGCCCGCCACACAGCGAGCCGCGGCTGCTGGGGACAGGTTCCTCCTCGTGGGGCGGACGGTCGATCTCGACCGTGTCGACCTCGAGGAACTCGCCGATCCGACTCGTCTGCGTTCGCGGGCGCTCGCCACGGGCATCGAGCGCGGAGCGGCGGCTCTGGACTACTTCGTGTTTCCGGCCGGGCTGTTCGGTGAGCTGCCCCCGTTTCTCGTTGGTCGAGCGTGTTTCGACAACTGGCTCGTATGGCGCGGACGACAGGAGGGGGTGGTGATCGACGCCTCCGAGGCCGTGCTCGCGATCCATCAGGCTCACGACTACTCGCACCTCGCAGGGGGGAAGGACGAGGCGTACTACGGCGAGGAAGCGGCCTGGAACCGGGCACTCGCAGGTGGCGGCAAGCACCTCTACACGCTCCACGACGCGAGTCACACGCTGCGCGCCGACGGCACCGTCGTCCGCAACCTCGGCGCCGTCCTGCGGGTCCGGGAGACCCTGCGAAAGAGCCGGGCAAAGCTCCTGCTCCTGGCGGGCGCCCGGCCCAGAGCGGCACGGTAGGTCAGCCGGTGCGCGTCGGGATCAACCTGCTCGCCCTCGCGCCGGGGGAGGTTGGAGGATCGGAGATGTACGCGCGTCTTCTCTGCCAGGCACTGGCCCGCGTCGGCAGCCACCAGTACCGGGTGTTCATCTCCGACATCGCTTCCGATGCCGGCGGACCGCTGCCGTCGACGGTCGTTGCCTCGTACCGGTCGGGCCGCGGCACCCCGCAACGGTTCTACTCGTTTCTCGCGGCCCGCATGTCTCGTCGGCTCCGCAGCGAGCTCGGCCTGGACCAGCTGAGCGCCCTCCACTTCCCACTGACGGCGATGATCCCGCCCGTCCGGACACCTCCCGCTGTCGTCACGGTCCACGACGTCCAGCACCTGCTCATGCCGCGGTTCTTCTCGCGGGCGACCCTCCTGTACCGGAGGCTCGCCTACGAGGGGAGTGCTCGACGGGCACGGTCCGTGATTGCGATCAGCGCTCACGTGCGCGACACGCTGCTCGATCGCGTCGGTCTAGCGCCGGAGCGCGTCGTCGTCGTCCACTCGGGCGTGGATCACGACCGATTCACGCCGCCGGCCCGAGGCGCCACCCGCGAGCCGTTTCTCCTCTATCCCGCCTTTCCGTGGCCGCACAAGAATCACGACCGGCTGCTCCAGGCATTCGCCCTGCTGCGTCCGCAACGGCCAGAGCTGCGGCTCGTGCTGACGGGGGGGCTGTATCCCGCGCTCGCTGCCGTCGACGGTGTCGACGTGCGGGGGTTTGTGTCGGAGGCAGAGCTCGTGCGCCTCTACCGCACTGCTGCCGCAACCGTTCTTCCGAGCCTGTACGAAGGGTTCGGCCAGCCGTTGCTCGAGGCGATGGCGTGCGGCTGCCCGGTCGCAGCATCCGACGTCGCAGCGATCCCGGAGATCTGTGGTGGGGCGGCCCGCCTTTTCGATCCTCGGCAGCCCGAGGCGATCGCCGAGGCGATCGACGACGTGCTACGCGCAAGCGAGCTCTGGTCGTCGCGAGGGCTCGCTCGGGCGCGCGCTTTCTCGTGGGACGCGACCGCCCGCGCAACCGACGACGTCTACGCGCGCCTCGCCTAGGGCGGCAGACGGCCGGGTCTATCCTCCCGTTCTGTGGCTCAGTCGGTCGACTCTCCGCTGCGCGTCGTCGCGGTCGTGCCCGAGCCGACGCCCTATCGGGCGCCGCTCTTCGACCTGATCGCCGAGCGGCCGGAAATCGACCTCGAGGTCCTGTACGCCTCGGCCGCGATCGCCCAGAACCGCTGGCAGATCTCGCTCGGCCATCCCCACGTGATCCTCCGCGGCGTGCGTCTCCCGGGCGCGCACCGGCTTCTCCGCCACGACTATCCGATCACTCCCGGGATCTTCCGCCTGCTCGAGCGCCGGCGGCCGCACGTGCTTGTCGTCACGGGTTGGAGCACCTTCGCCTCCCAGGCCGCGATCGCCTGGTGCGTCGTGCGGCGCGTGCCGTTCGTCCTGCAGGCGGAGAGCCATGACATCCATCCCCGAACGGCGTGGCGCCGTGCAGTGAAGGGTGCAGTGGTGCCACGGGTCGTTCGGCGTGCAGCCGGCGTGCTGGTCACCGGCACGCTTGCACGCCGGTCGCTCGTGGCGCGCGGCGCAGATCCCGCCGCGGTACGCATCTTCGCGAACACGATCGATACCGAGCGCTTCGCGGCCGCTGCGACCGCCGCGCGGCTCGATCGCGAGGCGCTCCGAGCCAGGATCGGGCTGTTGCCGGGAGACCTCGCCGTCCTCTCCGTGGCCCGGCTCTCCCCTGAGAAGGCACTCGACACACTCGTTCGCGCCGTCGCCCAGGCGGAGCGGCCCTGCCTGCGGCTCGTGCTCGCCGGCGACGGGCCTGAGCGGCGACCGCTCGAGCGCCTCGCCGGCGACCTCGGTGTTCGTACGACGTTTCTCGGGAACGTCGTCTGGGACGGGGTCGTCGAGACGTACGCCGCAGCGGACATGTTCGCGCTTCTCTCGCGGAACGAGACCTGGGCGGTCGTGGTCAACGAAGCGGCCGCCTGTGGACTCCCCCTGATCCTCTCCGACCAGGTCGGTGCCGCCCACGATCTGCTCGAGGACGGGGTCAACGGCTACCTCGTTCCGGCCGATCGGGCCGAGGCTGCTGCAGCGCTCGCACTCCGGGAGCTGTGTGATCACGGAGCGCTCCGGGAGGCGGCTGGACGCCGTTCGAGCGAGATCGCCGCGGCGTGGGGGTACGGGCCGAGCATCGACGCGTTCGTCGCCGCGGTGCGTGCCGCATTCGCCGGACGAGCGAAGTAGCCTAGGGCGTGCGTGAAGTCGCAACCGTCGGTCAGCAGACCTCGCCTGCTCGTGCTCAACCAGTACTACTGGCCGGGGGTCGAGGCCACGGCCCACCTCCTCACCGACCTCTGCGAGGGGCTCTCCGACGACCTATGACGTCGACGTCGTCACCGGCGTCCTCCACGAGCACGAGGACGAGCCGCGGCTCGCTGACGCGACAACGGGGTCGCGATCCGGCGCGTGCGGTCGACGTCGTACGACCGCACCGGCGCTCGGCGGCCGCGCTGCCAACTACTTCACGTACCTCGGGAGCGCGCTCGCCCACTGCCTGCGCACGGACCGGCCCGCCGCCATCCTCTGCATGACGGACCCCCCGATGGTCGGTGCGGTCGGGCGCCGTCCTCGCCGCGCCGGTTCCGCGTGCCGCTCGTCGTCGTCGTCCAGGACGTCTTCCCGGAGACGGCCGTCAAGCTTCGCAGGCTGACGAACCCCGTCGCCGTCCGCGTCCTGCGCCAGGTCGTGCGCTCGTACCTGCGCCGTGCCGACCGCATCGTCTCGATCGGCGAGACGATGAGCGAGCGCCTCGTCGCCAAGGGTGCGCCCTCCGAGCGGATCGTCGTGATCCCGAACTGGGTCGACCCGGCCGAGATCACGCCGCAACCGCGGGACAACCCCTGGGCGCAGGAGAACGGGCTCGTCGACCGCTTCGTCGTCATGCACTCCGGGAACGTCGGGCATGCGCAGGAGCTCCCCACGCTCATCGAGGCCGCGACGCAGCTGCGCGACCTCGACCGCCTCGAGGTCGTGATCGTCGGCTTCGGTGCCCGGCATGCAGCGGCCGTCGAGCTCGCCGCCCGGCTCGGCGCGACGAACGTGCGCTTCCTTCCCTACCAGCGGCGCGAGGTGCTGGCGCAGTCGCTCTCGGCGGCGGACGTCCACTACCTGGGGCTTGCTCGCGGTCTCGCCGGCTACGTCGTGCCGAGCCGCATCAACGGGATCCTCGCGGCGGGACGCCCTGTCATCGTCGCCGCCGACGCCGAGAGCGAGTCGGCGCAGGTCGTGGAGGAAGCGGGGTGCGGGGTCGCCGTGCCGCCGGGCGATCCGGCCGCGGTCGCGGAGGCGATTCGCCGTGCCTACGCCGGCGAGATCGACCTCGCCACGCTCGGGGCAGCCGGGCGGGACTGGGTCGAGCGTCACCGCGGCCGCGACGCTGCCGTTGCCCGCTATCGGGAGCTGCTGGAGGAGTTGCTCGCACCGGAGCGCCGATGAGCAGGGCGATCGCGACGGGACTGCTCGCCTCCGGCAAGACCAGACGATGCGGCACGCACGGGCCGGCCCGGAGACACGGCTACTCTCTGCAATCGTGACCGCGGTCCTCTTCACCTGCGCCGGGCAGCGGGTCGACATCGTCAGCGCGTTCAGGCGGGCGGGGGCGATCGCCGTGGCGTGCGACGCGGACAGCCTCGCTCCCGCCCTCTACCACGCCGACCGCATGGCGCTCGTGCCGCGCGTCGCCGATCCTGGCTACATCCGAGCGCTCGGTGCGCTCGTCGCAGAGCACGACATCGCGCTCGTCGTGCCGCTCACGGACCTCGACCAGGAGATCCTGGCGCGGCACCGCGAGGCCCTCGCGCCTGCGCTCGTGCTCGCGCCCGCGGCCGAGGTGTGCCGCACGATGGCCGACAAGTACCTGGCGCACCTCTTCTTCGAGG
Organism: uncultured Gaiellaceae bacterium; assembly: GCA_963787085.1. Lineage (GTDB taxonomy): Bacteria > Actinomycetota > Thermoleophilia > Gaiellales > Gaiellaceae > Gaiella. Next base: position 180,228 of record CAWBBO010000011.1, read on the forward strand.
AGCAGGGGATCGCGAGCCCGAGGACATGGCTGCCGCACGAGGTGCCGGCCGACGCCCGCTATCCACTGCTCGTCAAGGTGCGGGAGGGATTCGGCTCCCGCCACATCTATCGCGCGGCCGACCGGCGCGAGCTCGAGTTCTTCCTCGGCTACACGACCGTCGACTCGATGGTGCAGGAGCTCTGTCTCGGCGAGGAGTTCTCGATCGACGTCTTCTGCGACCTCGACAGCCGCTGCCTCAACGCGATTCCGCGCACGATGATCCAGTCGAAGGGCGGCGAGTCGATCAAGGGCATGTCCATGAAGGACAGGGAGCTGATCGAGCACGGTGCGCGTGTGGCCGAGGCGATCGGGATCGTCGGGCCTGCCAACATCCAGTGCTTCCGCGAGGCCGACGGCTCGCTGCCGGTCACCGACGTCAACCCTCGCTTCGGCGGCGCCTTCCCGCTGCCCCTCGCCGCCGGCAGCCGCTACCCCGAGCTCGCCCTCGCCCTCGCGCGGGGCGAGGCGCTGCAGCCCACGCTCGGTGCGTTTCGCGAGGGAGTGCTGATGACCCGCTTCTTCTCCGACCTGTGCCTCGCGGCCGGCGCCGACGGCGTGCTGGAGCCGTTTGCCGAGGAGCTTCCCGCTCCCATCGCGGCCGAGCCCGGCGAGACGTGATCGCCATCTCGTCCGGGCGGTAGCTACGGTTCCGCGGATGCGCTATCTCGTCACCGGTGCCGCGGGCTTCATCGGCTCGTGCCTGAGCGAGGCGCTCGTGGAGGCGGGGCACGACGTGCTCGGCGTCGACTCGTTCACCGACTACTACGACCCGGCACGCAAGCGCGAGAACGCCGCGGGCTTCGCCGTCGTCGAGGCCGACCTCGAGACGGACGATCTCGTCGGCCTGCTCGACGGCGTCGACGGCGTCTTCCACCTCGCCGGGCAGCCCGGCGTGCGCGCCAGCTTCGGGGACGACTTCGAGCTCTACGTGCGCCGCAACGTCCTCGCCGGCGGCCGCGTCTTCGAGGCCGCCGCCCGGTGCGGCACGCGCGTCGTCTACGCCTCCTCGTCGTCCGTGTACGGGGACGCGGAGAGCTTCCCGACGTCGGAGGACGTGCAGCCGCGGCCGATCTCCCCGTACGGCGTCACCAAGCTCGCGTGCGAGCACCTGCACTACGCGCACGCCCGGGCGTCCGGGCTCGAGGCCGTCGGCCTGCGGTACTTCACCGTGTACGGCCCGCGCCAGCGGCCCGACATGGCGATGACGCGGATGCTCGAGGCGCTCGCGGACGGCACGACCTTCCCGCTCTACGGGGACGGCTCGGCCTCCCGCAGCTTCACGTACGCCTCCGACGCCGTCGCCGCTACGATTGCCGCCATGGACAACGGCGCACCCGGAGCCGTCTACAACGTCGGCGGCGGGCAGGAGGCGTCGATGACGGAGGCGATCGCGCTGGCAGAGACGATCGCGGGCCGCACGCTTCGGATCGAGCAGCACGAGGCGGCGCGAGGAGACGCGAAGCGTACGCGGGCGGACGTCCGCAAGGCGCTCGACGAGCTCGGCTGGGCGCCGCAGACGGCGCTCGCCGACGGTCTCGCGGCGCAGTGGGAATGGGTTGCCGGCAGGGTGGCGGCACGGTGAGCGACCGGCGCGCAGAGCCCGAGCTCGACGCGGAGCGCGAGGTCGACCTCCGCTCGCTGTGGCAGCGGATCGCGGACCGCTGGTGGCTGCCCGTCGGAGGGCTCGTGCTCGGCGGCGTGCTCGGCGTGCTGGTCTCGGTCGGCGGCGGCTCTGTGCACGAGGCGACGACGCTGCTCTACGTCGGACAGCCGTTCGCGCCGAGCGGCGGCGGCCAGATCCAGAGCCTCGCCACCAACCCGAAGACCGTGTCGCAGATCATCCGCTCCGAATCTGCGATCAAGAAGGCCGCTGCGGCGGCGGGCCTCCGTCCCGGCCAGCTGCGCGGCAACGTCACGAGCCAGGCGATCACCTCGCCCGGCTCGGTCTCCCGCAACCTCTCGCCGCTGATCGAGATCACCGTGCAGGCGCCTGCGGCGGCCAAGGCCGAGCGCGCCGCGGCCTCGCTCGCGAGCAGCGTGATCGCCCCCGTGTCTGCCTACGTCGACCGCAAGATCGCGCTCCTGAAGGAGCAGATCACGACCGACGACGAGGGCCTCGAGGCGGCGAACTCCCGCATCCAGGGGGCGCTCGCCCAGCAGAAGCTGGCCCTCGAGGAGAAGCAGCTCTCGCTCGCCGAGCGCATCCTGATCCAGAACAACGCCAACTCGACGCTCCAGTTCTTCGAGGCCCGCGTCACGAACCTGCGCCAGGACCGCACGGCCGCGATGCAGTTCCTCTCCCTGGCCGAGGAGGTGGAGCGGAGCCGTGTCGTCGAGCCGCCGTCGTCGGTGCGCACGACCGCGACGAGCCGGCGCAACGCAGCCGTGATCGGTGCGCTCATCGGCCTGCTCGCCGGAGCGCTCGCCGCCTATCTCGCCGACCCGCTCCTGCGGCGGCGCGGCGCCGACACGCAGGCCGCCTAGACTTCACCTGTGGTCGAGGGCAAGCGCGTCGCGGTCGTCGTCCCCGCGTACAACGAGGAGCATCTCGTCGCGGAGACGGTGCGCGGGATCCCCGATTTCGTCGACCGGATCATCGTCGTCGACGACGCCTCCACCGACGCCACCGGACAGGTCGCCCGCGAGCTCGCCGACGCCCGGGTGCACGTGATCGTGCACGACGTCAACGGCGGCGTGGGTGCGGCCATCGCGACCGGCTACGAGCGCGCGCGCACCGAGGGCATCGACGTCACCTGCGTGATGGCCGGCGACAACCAGATGGACCCGGACGAGCTGATCGAGTTCGTCGAGCCCGTCGCCCGCGGCGAGGTCGACTACACGAAGGCGAACCGGCTCATCACCGGCGAGGCCTGGACGCTGATCCCCCGCACGCGCTACCTGGGCAACGCGGTGCTGTCGCTCCTGACGAAGATCGCCTCGGGGTACTGGCACGTGGCGGACTCGCAGGCCGGCTACTCCGCCCTCTCGCTGGCGGCGCTGCAGAAGCTCGACCTCGGCCGCGTCTACCGGCGCTACGGCTTCCCGAACGACCTGCTCGTGCACCTCAACGTGGCCAGCGCGAGCGTGCGCGACGTGCCCTCGCGTCCGATCTACGGGGTGGGGGAGCGCTCGGGCATCAAGATCCGCTCAGTCGCGCCGCGGATCGCGTGGCTGCTGTTCAAGGGCTTCTGGTGGCGGATGAAGGAGAAGTACGTGATCCGCGACTTCCACCCGCTCGTCTTCTTCTACGTGCTCGGCACGCTGATGACCGTGGTCGGCCTCGTCCTCGGCCTCGTCGTCGGCGTCTCGCGCGTCTTCTTCGGCAACGAGATCACCACGCCGACGATCGTGCTGGTGGCGCTGCTGTTGATCTCGGGCACCCAGTTCACGCTGTTCGCGATGTGGTTCGACCAGGAGTCCAACAAGGACCTGAGATGAGGGCCCTTCCCAAAGCCGGTTGCGTGTGTTGGGCGTCCATGGCACGGCTTTGGCCCGGTTGACCCGGATTTGTGATTCTGCGCACTATCTGTTCTCACCTACTGGCGGAGGGTTGTGATGGCTGGGGAGGAGCACAAGAGTTTCGACGCTCCGGACGAGGTACGCGAGTTCCCGCTGGGGCGCTCTGAGATTCTCAAGATCGGTGGCGGCGAGGTCGGGAGGATGACACTCCAACCTGGGTGGCGATGGTCGGAGCACATCAAGCCGATCGCGGGCACCGAGCTGTGCGAGGCACCGCACTTCCAGTATGTCGTCTCGGGGCGAGTCGGAGTGCGGATGGCTGACGGAACCGAGCACGAGGTCGGGCCTGGTTACGTGTCGGTGCTGGAGCCCGGTCACGATGCGTGGGTTGTCGGGGACGAGCCCGCCGTCGCGGTCGACTGGGGCGGCGCGCACGTCTGGGGGCAACCAGCCGACCACAGGTAGGAACATGGCCTCTGGCCCAAATAGAACGGGGAGGTTGACCCTTCGAAAGGAGTAGAGATGAGCTCGATCAAGGACGCGGCCGAGCAGTTCTTCGATGCCTGCGAAACAGGCAAAGGCTGGGACGGGTGCCAACCCTACTGCCACGCGGGCGCGACTTTCTCGTCTCAGGCTGGAGCGCTGGAGGGCGTCGATACGCTTCAGGGCTACACAGAGTGGATGAAGGGTCTCTTGACGCCGGTGCCAGACGGCCGCTATGAAGTCCGTTCATTCGCGGTCGACGATGCGCGAAAGAACGTGGCCGCCTACGGCGTATTCCGGGGAACGCACACCGGCGCGGGGGGACCGGTGCCCCCGACGGGCAAGCAGGTGGAGGCCGACTACGTCTACGTCATGGATTTCGACGGCGATCGAATCCGTCACATGACGAAGATCTGGAACGATGGGATCAGCCTGAAGCAGCTTGGATGGATGTAAGCGCCCTCATAGGTGGAGCGAACGTGAAAGCCTCCTCGTCGTTCAAGCAGTAGCGCCAATCGGGCCGAACGAAAAGCAGCAAGGTAATGAACAGGCGCATCGCGAAGACTTCGCGGCATACCCAGGAGTCCGCCAAGGACCTGCGCTGAAGGTGCTGGCGACCCGCCGATGATCTACTCGTTTTCCAGGCACTTTGTGATATTGGCCACAAGATGTTAGCGTCCCTGGTTCGGTAATGACGTGGCCGAGCCGCCGTGCGGGTATCTTCGTCCTCGCTGTCCTGGCTGGGATAGGCGTTGGCATGCTCGTGCTTCGTCGCACGCTACGGAGAGAAGGAGGCGCAGCTGCCGTGAGTGCCAACAAGGAGATCGTCCGACGCCTCGTCGATGGAGTCTGGAAGGACCGCAACCTCGCGGTCGTCGACGAGCTCGTCGCCCAGGACTACGTGGGCCACGATCCGACCCAGCCCGAGCCGATCCACGGCCGGGATGGATTCAGGCAGTTCGTCGGCATGTACCAGTCGGCGTTCCACGACGCGGCGATCACGATCGACGATCAGATCGCCGAGGGTGACCGGGTCGTGACCCGGTGGACGGGTCGAGGCACGCACACGGGCGAGCTGATGGGGATCGCCCCCACCGGCAAAGAGGTGACCGTGAGCGGCATCACCATCTCGCGACTCGCGAGCGGGAAGATCGCCGAGGAGTGGGAGCTCATGGACGCGTTGGGGCTGCTCGTCCAGCTCGGCGCTGTGCCGCAGCCGGCGACGGCGTAATCCCCGGCCTACGCAGCTCTCGAGGAGCCGCCGACCGCGGCCCCTCGAGAGCGCGGAGCGACTCAAGCCGGGGCAGGCTCAGGCCGATACGCGTCGTACGTATCAGTCAGAGCCGGTGTCTGCATCGTTCTCCCACCCCCCCTTCATGCCTTGCCCCGAGTGCGGAGCCTCGGTGGCGGTGGCCCTGGAGACCGAGCACGTCTGCAACCCGGAGCGCCGGATCGACTTCGAGCTGTTCCAGCTCCGCGCGGAGGTCTCCGGCCTGGGCGCAGAGATCGATGACTACCTCTCCTCGGCACGGGGTCGCTTCGAGCAGTGGTACGCCGAGCACGAACGGCGACCGGGATGCGCAGACAAGCCGTTCGACGACTTGGCCGACGAGCCCGAAGCGTAGAGGTGCTCGGAAACATGCTTGCGACGGACACCGGGGCTGTGCTCGTAGCTCCGGTGTAGAAGCGTCCAGACCCTCTTCCCGGCCGGGAGACGGCCAAACGCCGGCGGCTGCTCGAGTTCCTCGACCGCGGCGGCCGGCAAGCCGCGCTAGATCTGTCAGTATCCGCCCAGCGTGAACAGGCGCCTTCCAGACACGGCCTGGCCACCCGGGAGTCCATAGGTACCTACGTCGAGAGGGAACTTGACCCATGACTGGCAACGGCAGCGGCGGCAACATCGGCGGCATCGGCCTCGGCGGCATCCTTGTGATCGTCGGCGTCGTGGTCGCGTTCGCATGGAGCACCTGGCTCGGCATCGTCATCGCCCTGATCGGGCTGATCGCCTTCGGCGGCTTCGCGAGGGGGCGCTGGTACTAGAGGCTCACGGCGGACGGGGAGCAGGCTCCACCAGGTCGCCGGCCGGGGTGACGGGATAGTCGCGCGCTAGGATCGGCGCGATGCCGGCACACACCTCGCTCGAGCGTGACGCGTGGCCCGGCGAGCTGCGCCGACGGCCGCCGGCGAGCTCCGCACAGTGGCTCGTCCGCTCCGGGCTCGCGCGCTGGCTCGAGGCTGAGGCCGCCGCGATCGCGGCCCGGGGCGAGCGCGTTCGCGTGCTTGACATCGGCTGCGGGGTCAAGCCGTACTACCCGTTCTTCGCCGCTGTGGCGTCCACCTATGTGGGCGTCGACGTGGTCGAGAACCCGAGCGCCGACCTGCTCGGCGGCGTCGAGGACATTCCCGTCGACGACGCAGCCTTCGACCTCGTCCTGTGCACGCAGGTGCTCGAGCACTGCGACGATCCCACTCGGGCCGTGCGGGAGATGCGCCGCGTCACCGCCCCCGGCGGGCGCGTGCTCGCGTCCACGCACGGCGTGCAGGTGTACCACCCCTCGCCACACGACTACTGGCGCTGGACCCACGAAGGACTTCGCCGCCTCTTCGCCGAGAACGCAGAGTGGCAGTCTCTCGCCGTGCGCCCCGCGGGCGGTACGGCTGCCTGCCTCGGCATGCTGCTCGCCACGTTCGTCGAGATCGGATGCCGGCGCGCCCGTCTCGCGGGGCTCGCCCGCGGGCCGGTCTGGGTGCTGAATCGCACCGGCGGGGCGCTCGACCGCAGGGTCGCTCTCCTGCGCGACCCTGTACCCGGAGCGCTGTTCGCGAACCTGCACGTGACGGCCGTCGCGCCGGCCTGACCGGCACGCCACGGCCGGGTCAGGCCGCGTGCTCGCTCGGTGCGCGGGCTCTCCGCGACAGCCGGGCGGCGATCTCGACGAGCGCCGCCGCGGCGAGGAGGGCGACGACGAAGTCCCAGGGCACGCGGTACCGGGTGGCCCCGACGAAGACGACGGCCATCAGCCACTGGTAGCCGAGCAGCGTGAGCGCCAGGGCTGCGAAGCGTCGTGGGACGAGGACCAGGCCGAAGAGGGCGAGAGCGAAGACCGGTGTCGTGTAGATGGGCTCGACCGACGCACGGAGCCTGTTCAGCACGCTCGTCGGGTCGTCGCTCGTGTCGCTCGGGGACACCTTCGGGTTCCACAACATCAGCGTCGCCTGTCCTGCCAGGCGGACCTTCTCCATGGGATGCTCGCGCCAGAACGTCAGCACCTCGTTCCGGTAGAACGTCGCCTGGCGGCACTCTCTCACTCGCACGATCTGTCCGTGCCGGCGGTATTCGCGTCCTGCATCCTGAGGGCTCGGCGGAAACGCCGGAGGAAGCGGGACGTTGTCGATCCACAGACCCTGTCTGAGCACGTCCAGCGTCCGCTCGTTGTTGGCTTCCCACAGGGCACGCGCATCGGTCGTGAGCGCGAAACAGCCGACTTCGACTCGGTTGCGCACGACCCAGGGGACGAGGACGAGCGTGCAGACGACGATGCTCACTGCGACCAGCCCGACGGCACGCCCGCTCAGCTTCCAGTTCCACAGGAGGAAGCCCGCGAGCACGAGCGGCAGCGCCGCCAGCCTGACGTTGCCGAGGATCGCCACGCCGAGCACCGCGCCGAGCGTGGCCGCGAGCGCCAGCGATCGCCTCGAGGCCAGGGCGAGCACGACGAAGACGATCGCAGCCGCGAGGAGCCCGTCGAGAATCTCACGGTTCACGTGGATGTCGTGCCAGATCGAGTACGGGTGCAGCGCCGTCAGGAGCGCAGCCACGAGGCCGGCCCACCCGCACAGCCAGCGCGTTCCGATTTCGAAGACGATGACCGCCGTCGCGGTGGCAACCACGATCTGCGCTCCGCCGACGACCGGCCACGATCGCCCGAGCGTCTCGTACAGCGGGATCAGGAAGAAGCTGTAGAGCGGCTGGGTGTACGCCGACGGGAGCCCCGGGATGAAGCCGAACGTGCCGCTGTCGAGAAACGTCCGCGCGAAGTCGTCGCTCTTCTCCCCGAACGTGAACCCGGGCAGGATGGTTCCACGCTCGTGGAGCAGCGCGACCAGGCGCGGCAGCACGGTTGCGATCGCGATGGCCGTATAGGCGAGAGCACGCCTCGAGGCGGGGTCGGCGTGACGCACCGAAGGCTGATCGGTCCCGGGCACCGCCACGCGGCTGAGCCTACCGGCCGACGCGGCTCTAGAATGGCGCGGTGCCAGCTGCCAGGCGACACGGCTGCGCCTTCGCGGCGGCAGGCAGCGGCTTTTTGGATGTCTGTCTTCCTGCCGGCGGCGATCGCGTTTCTCGTGTCGTGCGCGGTCGCGCGAGGAGGGTTCTTCTCGTCCGCCGGGACGCTCTCAGGCAGCGGCGAGCACCGACGCTCGTGCCGGCAGGCCGTCCGGACGCATGAGGCAACGGGCCCGAGTCTCGTGGTGGTGGTGGTGGGTGATCGGCGGTTGCGTGGCGGTGCGACTCGCCTTTCCCCTCGCGGCACTCGCCGCCGAGGGGACACGGCTTCCAGGGCTGCCCCGGTTTCAGTACGGCCCGCTCTACGGGGATGCGAACGGGTACTACGCGGCCGCGCGGGAGCTCGTCGCGGCAGCGTCGCGGGTCGCGCTGCCGCTCCTTGCCCTGGCACTGCTCGGGGGAGCTCTCCTCTACGGACTCGTGCGTCGCGCGTCGAGCCCGGTCGTGAGCGCGCTCGTGGCCGCGGCGCTGCCGGCTGCCGCGGCCACGGTCCTCGTGCTCGAGATGAGACCGGCCGGGGCGCCGGTCGTCGGCTGGCCCCTGCTGTGGGCACTGGGACTCGCGCCTCTCCGCGCCGTCGACCCGGGCTTCGGGCCCGACGCCGCGTTCGTCGTCGGTGTGGGCATCTCGCTCGCCGCGGTCGCCGCCACGGTCGTCGCCGCCGCGTACGTCGGTCTCTGGGCGAGCGGCAGGCGGTCCGTCGGGATGCTGAGTGCGGCGCTCTTCGCGCTCTGGCCCCTCGTTCCCGGTCTCGTGGTCGGCGAGCGCGCCTGGGAGAACGGATCGTGGTTCGTCGACGTCGGCCTGCACCTCTACACGGAGCCGCTCTCCACAGCGCTCGTCGTCGGCGCGGTGGCCTTGCTCCTGCGTCCTGCCGCCACAGATCTGACGATCGTGATGGCCGGGTCCTTCCTCGGGTACGCAACGGTCGTGAAGCTCTCGGACGGCCTCATCGCCGTCGGGCTGACCGGCGTTCTGCTCGCTGCGGGGCGCCGGCGGCACGCTGCTCTCGCGACCGCCGCCGGGCTCGTGTGGGCGCCGCTGGTCGTCGCCTACTGGGACAAGGGATACGTCGACCTGTACGACGGGAACATCTCGGTGAGCGACCGAACCTGGAGTCTCGACTACGTCGAGCCCGCCTGGGCGGACTCGCTGCTCTTCTCGCCGCTCCTCCTCGTGCTGCTGACGGGGCCGGCCCTGATCGGAGTCGTCGTCCTGCGCACCATGCTCGCGCGGGCGATCGTCGTCGTCCCGATCGTCCTCACTGTTGCCACGTACAGCGTCTACTACGTCACCGCCCTGCATCCGAGGTTCCTCTACGTGGCGCTGCCGCTGGTGCTCGCCCTCGACGCCGCCGGCGCCGTGGCCGTGACCGGCTTCGCCCGGCGCCTGCGCACCCGTTCGCATTCTGTAAGCGCAGAGTCCGGCGTCCCCGACCATCGTTAGGATGCCGCCATGCCAACCTCTGTCGTCACAGGTGGAGCCGGCTTTCTCGGCTCGCATCTGTGTGAGGCGCTCCTGACGCGCGGCCATCGCGTCGTCTGTGTCGACAACCTCGAGACCGGCTCGCTCGCGAACATCGAGCATCTGCGCGAGACGCCGAGTTCGCGCTTCCGCTCGCACGATCTGACGCAGCACGTCGCTATCGACGAGCCGGTCGACTTCGTCTACCACCTCGCGAGCCCCGCCAGCCCGATCGACTACCTGCGGCTGCCGCTGCAGACGCTGAAGGTGGGCTCCCACGGGACGCACAACGCTCTCGGCCTCGCGAAGGTGAAGCGCGCTCGCTTCCTGCTCGCGTCCACCAGTGAGGTGTACGGCGATCCGCAGGTGCATCCGCAGCCCGAGACCTACTGGGGTCACGTGAACCCGATCGGCCCGCGCGGCGTCTACGACGAGGCGAAGCGCTACGCGGAGGCGTTGACGATGGCCTACCACCGCCAGCAGGGCGTCGACACCGCGATCGTGCGGATCTTCAACACCTACGGCCCGCGGATGCGACCCCACGACGGCCGCGCGATCCCCACCTTCCTGCGCCAGGCGCTCGAGGCGAAGCCTCTCACCGTGTTCGGCGACGGGTCGCAGACGCGGAGCTTCTGCTTCGTCGACGACCTCGTTCGCGGCCTCATCCTGCTGGCCGAGTCGGGCGAGCATCTCCCGGTCAACATCGGGAATCCGGCCGAGATGACCCTGCTCGAGCTCGCCGAGGCCGTCGTCCGGGCGACCGGGTCCGCCAGCAAGATCGTCTTCGAGGCGCTTCCCGTCGACGATCCGCAGGTGCGGCAGCCGGACATCACCCGGGCGCAGCAGCTTCTCGGCTGGGAGCCGGAGATCGGTCTGGACGAGGGGCTGCGCCGCACGCTCGACTCGCTCGGTCGGGAACCGGCCGTTGCGTAGAGCGTTCGTGATCGCTGCGGCGGCCCTGGTCGTCGCATCGTCGGCGCTCGCCTCCGAGGCGAAGGCGTCGCGCTTTCTGAAGACCGGCATCTTCGACGACGCGCAGGTGCTCTACGGGACACCCGAGGAGGTGTTCCCGCTGCTCAAGACCACGCGCTCACGGCTCGTGAGGGTGAACGTCTGGTGGTTCGGCCCGGGCATCAGCGTCGCGAAGCACAAGCCGAAGCGTGCGGCCGACCCCGCCGACCCGGCCTACGACTGGACGACCTACGACCGCACGGTGCGGTACGCAGTTGCCAACGGCATGCAGCCCGTGTTCTCGATCATCGGCACGCCGCCGTGGGCGAACGCCGCGCGTGGCTGGAATGTCGCGCCGACGAACGCGAGCGCACCTGCGGGCCTTCGCGACGGCCGTGGCCACCCGCTACTCGGGCAGCTACATCGGGCCCCGACGGCAACGTGCTTCCGCGCGTCGCGAGCTGGATCGCGTGGAACGAGCCGAACAACCCCGTGTTCATGCGTCCGCAGTACGTTCGTTCCGGCAGCAGGTGGGTGATCCAGAGCGCGAAGGACTACGCCCGCATCTGCAACGCGATCGTCACCGGGGTGCACTCGGTCGGCGGCGGCAAGGTGGCGTGCGGGGTGACGGCGCCGCGCGGCAACAACAACCCGAACACCGGCCGGGCCTCCGTGTCGCCGCTCGCGTTCCTGCGCGCCATGAAGCAGGCGGGCGCCAAGGGATTCGACGCCTACGCGCACCATCCGTACTACGGGACGCCGACCGAGACGCCCGTCCACCAAGCCGCCCCAGGGGAAGCGCGGCCAGGCTCCGACCGCGATCACGCTTGCGAACTTCAGCCTGCTCACCGCCGAGCTCAAGCGGCTCTACGGCAACATGCGCGTCTGGATCACGGAGTACGGCTACCAGACGAGTCCGCCCGACCGCTTCTTCGGCGTCACCTACGCCAAGCAGGCGGCGTACCTGAGAGAGGCTGTCGCGATCGCGCGCGCGAACCCGCGGGTCGACATGTTCCTGTGGTTCCTGCTCAAGGACGAGGTACGGGCCGACGGCTGGCAATCCGGCCTGATGACCGCCCGCGGCGTCAAGAAGCCGAGCTTTGCCGCGTTCGTGAAGGCGAGCAAGTAGCCTCAGCCGCCGCTCCCGAAGCCGGCGCGACGCTCGGCGTCGGCGGGATCCACGAGCTGCCCGTCGCGGGCGACATAACCGCCCTTGCCCCCGACGACGAAGAGCACCAGGTCGTCGACTCCCGCGTTCGACACCTTGCGCGGCTCCGTCGACTCGACGTGGCACAGCCCGCCGGGGCCGAGCACCCGCTCCTCGCCGGCGACCTCGAACCGCGCCGTGCCGGCGTGCACGAAGTACAACTCGTCCTGCACGTCGTGGTAGTGGAGGAACCCGTCGTACCCCGGCGGATAGACGATCACGTTGACGCCGAAGGCAGTGACGCCCAGGGCCGCCCTGACCTTCCGGAACCCGTAACCGCTCCCGAGCTCGTCGAGCGTGCTGAAGCTGTGTGCCACGTCACCTCTCCTTGGACGAGGAAGCCGACCTGACGGGATCGTAGACCACCGCCTCCCTGCGAGCCGTGGCGGCACGCCGCCGGAGCGGACTCCTTAGACTCACCGCCATGACGGCGCCCCTCGACGAGCTCACCGCGCGCTACGAGCGGCACCACGCGCAGGACCGCAACGCAGGCGAGTTCGTCTTCGTCCCGGAGCGCATTCCGTTCATCCAGGAGGCGCTCGGGGCGCCCGGGAAGAGAATTCTCGACCTCGGCTGTCGGTCTGGTGCGCTGACACGCCATTTTCTCCAGGGCAACGAGGTCGTCGGCGTCGACGTCGACCGCGTGGCGCTGCAGGCAGCCTCTCAGCTCGGGATCGAGACGGTGCTCGCCGACATCGAGCAGCGCCTGCCCTTTCCGGACGAGGAGTTCGACGCCGTCGTCGTCGGTGAGCTGCTCGAGCACGTGCGCTTTCCCGACAACGTCGTCGCGGAAGCCGTGCGCGTCCTGCGGCCGGGCGGCGTTCTGGTCGGGTCGGTGCCGAACATCTACCGGCTCCGCGCGAGGCTGTCCTTCCTCGCCGGGCGCCCGCCGGACAAGGATCCGACGCACCTGCACATGTTCTCCCCGCAGGCCCTCCGCCGGCTGCTGTCGGGCTTGGACGACGTCGAGATCGGTTTCTTCGGTGGCCGCTTCAGGCTGTTCTCGAAACGCCTCCTCTCGGTCGACATGACGTTCCGCGGCATCCGTCCGTAGTCGGCGCCCGGCACGCGCCTCAGCGACCGGCGCGGCCGGATCGCAGCCAGGCCGGGACCGGGATCAGCCTGGCGACGAGCGCCCGCTCGCTCGCGTCGAGCGCGAAGCGCCAGGCGAGTGCCGAGAAGACCAGTGCCCAGGCGATGCCGACGAGCGCGAGCGCGGCCAGCGAGGTGGTGTCCGTGACCGCTCGGGCGAGGACGAGCGTCGGCAGGGCGGCAGCCGCTCCGGCAACGAGCGGCGTGCTCCAGGCGGCTGCGAGCGACCGCACCGAGACGCCGCGCCGCCGCGCGAGCACCGGCATCACGATCATGGCGCCGATCCCTTCGGCGACCACCGTTGCCAGCGCCGCGACCCAGATCTCGCCGATCGTGAGGAGGAGGGTCGCGGTCATGGCCAGATTGAGCGCGGCGAGCGACGCCTGTGAGACGGCGAGCCCACGTGGTTGCCCGCGTGCGAAGAGGAACTGCGCGACGACGGCATTCAGCTGCGTGAACGAGACCGCGATGCCGAGCAGGGCAAGCGGGACGACGCTTTCCTCGAAGCCCGAGCCGAGCCAGGCGTTGACGATCCAGTGCGGCAGCAGCACGAGCGGGAACGAGAGCAGCACGGCGACGCACATCGCCCCTCGCACGCCGGTCGCGAGCACGGATCGCTGGCGGGCGTGCTCCTCACGGCCCTCCAGCTCGCTCTGCACCGGGAGCAGCAGCTCTGTGCCGGTCTGCGCCACACCGCCGGCGAGGCTGAACAGCCGCGACGCGACCGCGTAGAGGGCCACCGGTTCGGCGCCCGCGATCGCGCCGATCACGATCAGGTCGGCGGAGTACACGACCTTGCCGGCCACGTGGGTCATGAACGCGAAGCGCGAGTAGTCGAGCAGGTTCCGGATCGTGCTGCGGCGGACGAGGCTGCGCGACAGCCGCAGCTGCGGAAGCTCCCGCTTGACGTAGACGGCCGGCAGGCCGAGGCGAATCACCGTGGCCACGAGCGCGATCGTCGCCAGGCAGGGCAGCGTCGCCACGTTGGTGAAGATCGTGACCACCAGCACCGCATAGATCACGATCGAGATCAGGGCCGAGGTGTTGAGGATGTCGAACCGTTGCGACCCCTTGAGGATGCTCCCGAACAGGCCGAGAGGTGCCTGGGTGCCGAGGGCGACGACTGCGAGGAGGGTGGCGACCTGCGCGGGGCGCTGGAGGTCGGGGCTCAGGTCGATCAGATCGGGAATGAACCAGGCGATCACCAGCCCGACGATCACGGAGACGGCGCCGAGGAGAAGGTAGACGGCCATCCCGGCCGATGCCATGGCGTTGATCTCGTCCTCCTCGGCACGCCCTCGGTGGAACGCGGTGAAGCGGACGACGGTCGGTGTGATGCCGAAGTCGAGGAGCCGGAGCAGCGTCGTCGTGGAGATGATGAACGCCCACGCGCCGTAGCCCTCTTTCCCGATCGCGCCGATGATGACCGGGGTCAGGATCAGCCCTGACAGGACAGAGGCCGCGTACGCGAGATAGTTCGAGCTGAGGTTTCGCGCGGCGAGCCGCATCGGGCCAGACTAACGCGAGGCCGGGACCGCCTCCGTGTACACGGCGATCGTCTCGTCGGCCATGCGCGCGACCGAGAAGTGCTCGCGCGCACGGTGGAGCCCGGCCTCGCCGAGCGCCCGCGCCCGGCTGCGGTCCGACAGGAGCTCGACGAAGGCGTCGCCGATCCCCCTGGACGTCGCCCGGCTCGAACAGGAGCCCTGTCTCCCCCGCCCGGACGACCTCGGGCACGGCGCTGACGCGGGTTGCGACGATCGGGAGCGCGGCCAGCATCGCCTCCAGCAGCACGAGTCCGAAGCCCTCCCACAGCGACGTGTGGGCGAACATGTCAGCCCGTTCCAGCCAGTCGCGGATCTCGAGCCGGCCCGGGAGGAGGACGGAGCCCTCGAGCCCGAGCGAGGAGACGAGTGCGCGCGTCTCATCCTCGAGCGGCCCGATGCCCAGAATGGCGAGGACCGCCTCGGGATGCCGGCTCCGTGCCAGCGCGAACGCGCGGAGCAGCGTCGGGTGATCCTTCTGCTGCGTCAGCCGTCCGATGGCGAGGATCAGCGGGGCGGTGTCCGCCAATCCGAGGTCGGCGGGCTTTGTCTCCGACGGCTCGGTCGGGAGGTGGTCCAACCCGTAGCGCACGGTGACGAGCTTTTCGCGGGGAAGGCCGGCCTGCTCGAGAAACGATCGGACCGCGTCCGAGATGGCGATGATGCGACGGGCGGGTCGCGCGAAGAAGTGGTCGACGTGGCGGAACGGGCCGAGCAGGTAGCGGTCGTCGTTGTGCCGCGAGGAGACGAGCGGCAGCCGGAGGGCCCTCGCTGCCACCGATCCGTAGACATCCCCGTGGACGAGGTGCGTGTGCAGCAGATCGGGTTTCGCGGCTCGAGCGGCGCGGATCACGGCGAGCGCCATGCGGGGATTCACGTCGGTGCTGCAGCCGACACGCGCGAAGGGGACTCCACGCTCCTCGAGCACGGCATAGAAGCGTGGCGCGTCACTGCCCGCAACGTCGAGGCCGAGGAAGCGCGCGTCGATGCCACGCTCGCGCAGTGCCGGCAGCAGGGTGAGGAGATGGCGCTCCGACCCGCCGACTCCGGTGATCTTGTGCAGGTGCAGGACCTTCATGCGGCACCGAGGAGGTGCGCGTACAACGTGCCGATCCTGTCCACCATGTGCGGCATGGCGAACCGCACGCGGACGTCGGCGGCCCCACGCGAGCCGAGCTCGCGCGCCAGCTCGGGGTCGCGGGCGATGGCCGTGATGTGAGCGGCAAGGTCCGACGTGTCTCCCACGCGCGCGAGGAAGCCCGTCTCGCCGTGCCGCACCACGGTGGAGGTGCCGCCTGCGTCCGTGGCGACGACGGGGCAGCCGCTCGCAAGCGCCTCGATCGCGGCAACCGGGGTCCCCTCGTTCTCCGAGGTGAGCAGGAAGGCGTCGAAGATCCCGTACCACCGCGCCATGTCGCGCTGGAAGCCGAGGAGACGGCAGCGGTCGGCGACCGCGAGCTGCCGCGCCAGGGCCTCGACGCGGGGGCGGTCGGGCCCGTCGCCGACCATCACGAGGGCCGCGTCGACGCCGTCGGCGACCACCCGCGCCAGAGTCCTGACGAGGTCATCGGGACGCTTGATCGCGGTCAGGCGGCCCGCCCAGCCGAGCACGAAGGTGCCGGGCTCGATGCCGAGCTCCGCCCGCTGCTCGGCCCGTTCCGGCTCGGCGAGGCGCCCGAGCCGGGAGAGGTCGAAGCCGTAGGGGATCACCACGATCTTCCCGCGTGGCGCGACTCCGAGAGCGACGAGATCGTCGCGCACCTCGTCGCTGACGGCGATCAGGGCCCCGGTGCGCCGCGCCAGCAGCCGCTCCACGCGGATGAACGCGTGCTCGCGGCGCCGGTCGAAGTAGCCGCGGAGCACGTGTCCGTGGAAGGTGTGCAGCGTCGCAGACGGCCGCGCCTTGCCGGAGAGCTCGACCGCGATTCTCCCGGTTGCGCCCGCCTTGGCGGTGTGGGTGTGCAGGATGTCGGGGCGGCGCCGGACGATGATGCGGCGGAGCGAGCGGACGGCTGAGGCGTCGCGCACGATCGAGAGCTCGCGCTGCAGCGCCGGCACGTGCACGACGGGGACGCCGAGCTCGGTCGCCACGTACTCCATCGACTCTTCCCCTTCGGCGAGCGTTCCCGCGACGACGATCACGTCGTGGCCGCGCCGTCGCTGCTCGGCAGCGAGGCCGAGCACGTTGAGAGCGGCGCCGCCGACATTGAGGCGCGCGATGGCATGCACGACCGACAGTGGCCGGCTGCTCATCGCGTCGCCTCGGATGCTGCCTCGTCTGTCCGGGCGGAGGCGCCCGCGAGCGACGCGATCGCCGTGACGAGACCGAGTGTCAGCCAGAAGAGCGCGGCCATCGGCGTCCCCCCGAAGAGTGCGGCGCCTGCCAGCGCGCCGGCGAGCGAGGCGAGCCACGCGGGTGCGAGATACGCGGCCAGCTCGTCGGCCTGCCCGTGCCGCCAGCCTCGCCAGGCGCGGGTCGCGTCGCGTACGGCGGCAAACGCCAGTGCGAGCAGCGAGAGGGCGCCGACCACACCGAGCTGGTACAGGACCTGGTCGTACGTCTGCTGGGGGATGAACGTGGCATTCGCCCTCGGAAAGAAGCGGTCGGGCTGATCGGAGAACCGCCTCCGGGTGTCAGGCAGGAAGCGCGCGAACTCCGAGGGAGGCAACTCGCCCCACCAGCCCGTTCCGAGCACCGGCTGCTCGAGGAAGATGCGCCCGCCGATGTACGAGAACATCAGGCGCTGGCTCCAGCTGCCGGCGTACTGGCCCGGCTCCGCGTTCGGCGCGGGCGCAAACCACGCCTGCAGGAAGCCCAGCTCGTTGCCGCGTAGCGCGGCCGTGCCGGCCGTCACGGACAGCGCCACCACCAGTGTTGCGACGACGGCGCGCCGACGCAGGGTGCCGCGGGCGGCCGCGACGGCGATCAGCACCGCTGCGGCAAGGTACAGGCCGAGGAGACCTGCGAGCGCAGCACCGAGAGTGATGCCGAGAGCGCCGACGAACCCGGCCACGAGCGGCAGTCTCCCCAGGCGGTGGCGACTGTGGAGGCATGCGAGCCCGACGACGAGAGAGGCCGTCGAGAGGGCCGCGAGGTCGTGCTCGCCCAGGAACGAGGCCTGGCGGCTGCCGGGAGACTGCACCCAGCCGACGAGGGCCGCCGCCGCTGCCACGGCGGTGATCGCGACGAGGACCGCGACGACGGCCCAGACCCGCCCGACGCGATCGACGAGGACGACGGCGCCGACGAGCAGCGTCGCCAGCTCCACGAGCTTGGCGGCGGCGACGAACGCGCCGGCGCCGTTCAGCGCCGCGGTCACGACGATCAGGCCCCCGAGCACGGCGGCCGCGGCGGTGAGCGCTGCGGCCTCGCGGGGATAGCGTCGCGTCCGCACGATCCGCACGGCGAGGGTGACGGCGAGCGCTGCCAGCACGACATCGGTTGCGACCACGGTGACCGACGTGCTGCCGAGCTCCAGGTCGAGCCCCGGCTGGTCGGCCGCACGGATCAGCGAGGCCGCCACGGCGACGAGGAAGAGGATAAAAGGAGGGTCTGCCGCGGCGTCCCGCACGAGGCTCTGTCGCAGGCGGGCCATCCGAAGCGCCTATGATAGTCAGCCGTCGGGTGTCGGCCCTAGTCGGCTGCGCCCTCCGTGCACTCCCTATGCGCATCGTCTTCCTCACCGGGATCTGGCCGCCCGACGTCGGTGGCCCTGCGACCCACGGGCCCGAGTTCGCACGCTTCCTCACCGAGCGGGGGCACCGTGTCGTCGTCGTCACGATGGGCGACGCGGAGCCGTCCGTGCGCCCGTGCGAGGTGGTCGTGATCTCTCGCTCGTCGCGCTTTCCGGTGCGATACGCGCGCGTCGCCGGCGCGGCGGCGCGGCGAGCGCTTCGAGCGGATGTCGTCTATGCCACGGCCACCTACGCCGCCGCGGGTCTCGCGAGCCTCGTCGCGCGAACGCCGCTGGCCGTCAAGCTCGTGTCCGACCCGGCCTACGAGCGCGCCACGCGGTACGGGCTCTTCGAAGGGACGCTCGAGGAGTTCCAGCACGCCGGGGCGGGCCGCGCCGAGGTGCTCAAGCGTCTCCGCACGCGCGCCCTGCGGCGCGCTCGTGCGATCGTCGTCCCGAGCGCCTATCTCGCCGAGATCGCCGTCGCGTGGGGACTCGATCGTCGCCGGGTCACGGTGCTGCCGAACCCGGCGCCGTCCGTCGACGGACGTGCGCGGGGTGGCGGCGGCGCCCGCCACGTTCGTGTTCGTCGGGCGGCTCACCCGCCAGAAGGCGCTCGAGGTGGCGATCGGCGCGGTCGCTCGCGTGCCAGGCGCGCGCCTCCTCGTGATCGGCGACGGGCCCGACAGGGAGAGGCTGGAGCACCTGGTGCGGAGCTCCGGCTCCGCCGACCGCATCGCCTTCCTCGGCGTGCGCCCCCGCGCCGAGGCACTTGCGATCGTGGCCGGCTGCGACGCCGCCCTGCTCACGAGCGCATGGGAGAACTTCCCGCACGCCGCCGTCGAAGCGCTGTCCGTCGGGGTGCCGGTGGTCTCGACTGCAGTGGGCGGAGTCCCGGAAGTCGTGCACGACGGCGTCAACGGCCTGCTCGTGCCCCCGGGCAGCGTCGACGCGGTCGCCGTGGCGCTGACCCGGACGCTCGAGGAGCCGGGGCTGCGAGATCGTCTCGCCGCCGCCGCGCGTCCCTCGGTGTCGCACCTCTCGGTCGACGCGCTCTACGGGAGGCTCGAGCAGGTCCTGGCCGGGGTTGCCGGTGCGTGACGGCAATCCCAGAGTGCTCTTCGTCGGCCGCGGGCGGTACCGGCTGCCCCTCCCCGCCTGGCTCGCGAAGAAGTGGGACGCGATCGAGGAGACGATCGACTACCGCGTGCTCGGTGCCGCGGAGCCCGGTAGCTCCACGCGCTCGGAGCGGTTCCGCCTCGTCGCACCGGCACGGCCGGCTGCGCTCGACGGTGCGCTCTTCCAGTCCCTCTTGCCGCTGCGCGTGCGGCGCCAGATCGCCGAGTTCGATCCAGATGCGGTCGTGGCGGCGGACCCGTTCGTCGGCGCGGCTGTGCTCGCCGGCCGGCGGCTCGCCGCGACCTCGCCGCCGCTGATCGTCGAGGTGCACGGCGACTGGCGGACGTTCACGCGCAGCTACGGCTCGGAAGGCCGCAAGCTGCTCTCGCTACCGGCCGACGCCGCCGCACGGTGGGCGCTGCGCCGGGCCGATGCCACGCGGGCCCTCTCCGGCTTCACCTCCGGCCTCGTCGAGGAGGTGCGCGGCGAGCCCGCAACGGCGTCGTTTGCGACGTTCAGCGATCTCTCCGCCTTCACCGAACGTCCTCTCGCCCCGCTACCGCTGCAGCCCGTGGCGCTCTTCGTCGGCATGCTCGAGGCGTACAAGAACGTCGACGGCCTCGCCGCGGCCTGGCGGCGGGTGGCTGCGCAGATGCCCGACGCACGGCTCGTCATCATCGGCAAGGGCACGCGGCGCCATGTCGTCGACGCGCTCGTGCGTGACCTGCCGGATCAGGTCGAGCACCATGCCGAGCTGTCGCCGCAGGATGTCTCCGCGGCCCTCGACAACGCGACGCTGCTCGTGCTGCCCTCGTGGCCCGAAGGCCTCGGCAGGGTGGTGATCGAGGCGTTTGCGCGGGGTCGTGCCGTCGTCGCCACCGCCGCGGGCGGCGTCCTCGATCTCGTCGAGGACGGCGTCGAGGGCCTGCTCGTGCCCCGCGCCGACGAGGACGCCCTCGTCGCGGCACTCGTGCGTGCCCTCTCCGACAGGGACCTGGCCGCCCGCCTCGGCGCCGCCGCACACGTGCGCTACGCCCACTGGCACTCGACCCCGGAGCAGTTCGCCCGCCGGCTGCGGGCGCTCGTCGACGAGACGATCGCCCGCACGCGGGTGTAGCCGCCATGCGGCTCGTCTTTCCGACCCAGGTCGTCGACGCCGACCATCCGGCGCTCGCGCAGACGATCGACATGATCGACGCGCTCGCCCGCCGGTGCGAGCACGTGACCGTCCTGTGCGACCACGTCGGCCGCCACGCGTTGCCGCCGAACGTCGGCGTGCACGTTTTCGGAGCCGGCCGCCGGATCGCGCGCGGAGCCGCTTTCGAGCGCGAGCTGGCAACGGAGATCGCCCGCCGGTCGACACGTCCCGACGCGGTGCTCTGCCACATGATCCCGCTCTTCCTGCTGCTCGCGGTGCCGCTCTGCAAGCCGTTTCGGATCCCGCTCGCGCCTGTGGTACACGCACTGGCACGCCGATCGCTCGCTGCGGCTCGCGACGCATGCCGCTGACGTTCTCCTCAGCGTCGACCGGCGGTCGTACCCGCTCGCAAGCCCCAAGGTCAGGGGTATCGGGCATGCGATCGACACGAGCCGTTTCGTGGCGCCTGCGACGCCGCGACCGGCGCAGCGGCGGCTCCGTCTGCTCGCCCTCGGTCGGATGACGCCGTGGAAGGGCTACACGACGATGCTGCGCGGTCTCGAGCTTGCGGTCGCCGGGGGCCTCGACGCGGAGCTCGAGATCCGCGGGCCGACGCTCACGGATGGCGAGCAGGCGCATCTGCGGGAACTGCGCGCGATCGTCGCTGCGAGCGCCGTCCTGCGCGAGCGTGTGCGTCTCGAAGGGCCGCTGCCGCGGGAGCGCATCCCGGCTCTGCTCGCCGAGGCGGACTGCCTCGTCAGCGCGACCCAGCCGGACCGGAGCGAGACGCTCGACAAGGTCGTCTACGAGGCCGCCGCCTCGGGCCTGCCGGTGCTGTCGAGCAACGTCGCACTCGACGAGTTCCTCGGTGGG
This sequence comes from uncultured Gaiellaceae bacterium, assembly GCA_963787085.1. Lineage (GTDB taxonomy): Bacteria > Actinomycetota > Thermoleophilia > Gaiellales > Gaiellaceae > Gaiella. Next base: position 201,561 of record CAWBBO010000011.1, read on the forward strand.
CTGCCGCTGCGCCTGCGCTTTGCACGACGCGACGCGCGCGACCTGGCGGACCTCCTGCTCGCGCTCGGCGCCTCCGCCCCCGAGCTCCGCTGGGAGGTCGGCCAGGTGCTGCGACGACGGGTCGAGGCCGGGCACTCGGTCGAGTCGTGGGCCGACGCCGTCGTCGCGGAGCTGGCATCGGCCCGCAAGGGCCGGCGCCCGGGGCGGGGGTAGGATCTGCCCGTGCCACGCGATGCCGCACCGCCTGCCGCCCGGCCGGAGGCGCAGCCGGGCCTGAGCCCTCAGGAGCCGCGAGACGTCAGGTCGTCGCGGCTCTATCTCGTCTCGCGGGGCCCGTTGCTCGGGTTTCTCCGCCGCCTGCTGAGCATCGTCGCGCTCGTGGTGCTCGACATCGTCGGGCTCTCGCTCGGGTTGATGGCGGCGCTCGTTCTGCGAACGATCGTCTACGGCGACACGCTCTTCTGGTCGCTCCTCTGGGATGCCGGGCCGTCCGAGTGGCTGCCGTTCCTGGCGCCGATCACCGTGCTCGTGTTCTTCCAGGCCGGCCTGTACGCGGCGCGTGAGCGGCGCGCGGGCTCGGGGCGTGTCGTCTCCTCGCTCGTGCTCGTGGCGCTGATCGTGCTCGCGTTCGGCATCGGCACCGACTACGACTTCACGACGACGGGGTTGATCCCGACGGCGACCGTCACCTGCGCCCTCTCGATCGGGCTTCTTCGTGCAGCGTACGAGTCGATCTCGCTGGAGCTGCTCCGTGTCGGCGGCATCCGCCGGCGCGTCGTGCTCGTGGGCGGTGGCGCGAGCCTGCAGCGCCTGCAACGCGAGCTGACAGCGTCTCGCGGCGGCATCGGCTACGAGCTGATCGGAGCCGTGGCGCCCGTCGGCCAGCCAGGCCTCCCCTTGCTCGGCTCCTCCCTCGACGAGCTGCCGGAGATCCTCGAACGCCTGCGGCCGGACGAGCTCATCCTGACCGAGGCCGATTTCGACGAGCGGACGGTACTCGACATCGTGCAGCGCGCACACCGGCAGGGGATTCGCGTCCGCCTCGCCCCCAACACGACAGAGTTGCTGCTGCACGAGGGCGAGTACGTGCCGGGCCAGGGCGTGCCGCTGTTCGAGCTGCGCCCGCCGATCCTGACGGGCTGGGACTGGGCGCTGAAGCGAGGCTTCGACGTTTCGCTCAGCGCCGTCCTCCTCGTCGTCGGCCTGCCTCTCTGGCTGCTGATCGCGCTCGCCGTCAAGCTCGACTCGCGCGGTCCCGTGCTCTACGTCGACAGCCGGGTCGGTGTCGGAGAGCGCGACTTCCGGATGCTGAAGTTCCGCACCATGGTCGTCCGGGCAGACGAGCAGCAGGAGCTGCTCGAGGCGGCCAACGAGGCGTCGGGGGCCCTCTTCAAGATCCGGGACGACCCGCGCGTCACGCGCGTGGGGCGTGTCCTGCGCCGTCTCTCGCTCGACGAGCTGCCGCAGCTCGTGAACGTGCTGCGGGGCGAGATGAGCCTCGTCGGGCCCCGGCCGCTGCCGCTCCGGGACTACGAGCTGCTCGAGCAGTGGCACCGGGCGCGGTACCTGGTGCTGCCGGGGATGACGGGGCTCTGGCAGATCTCGGGGCGTTCGGGGCTCTCGTTCGACGATCTCGTCAGGCTCGACTTCACCTACCTCGAGAACTGGTCGATCTGGCTCGACGTCACGATCATCGCCAAGACGATCCCCGCGGTGATCAGCGGCCGCGGCGCCTACTAGCCACCTACAATCCCCGCCGTGCAGTCTCCGAAGATCCTCGCGGTTGCCTCCGCGATCGACCTCGACTTCCGCTACGGCTGCACGCCCGCCTGGTGGCAGCTCTGGAAGGGGATGTACGAGGCCGGCGTCGATCTCGTCGTGACGCCGTACCGGGGCCGCCCCGTCGAGTCGCCCTGGTGGCGCACCGCCCCGAACCCGACCTACCGGGAAGGCGAGTCGTACGCGGCACTGCGAGGCGGGCTCGCGCGGCTCAAGGGAGACCGCTACCTGCGCCGGGACGAGGACTCTCCGGACGACAGCGCGCTCGACCGTCTCACGCGCGAGACGATCTGGCGTGTCGTGACGCCGCGCTGGCGCCGTCATCTCGAGCGGCTCGTGGAGCGGGAGCGTCCCGACGCCGTCGTCGTCTTCACCGTGCCGATGGCGCACTTCCGGGGCATCCCGACGGCTCTGCGAGAGCGATTCGGCATCCCGGTCGTCTTCTACGACGGCGACGTGCCGATGAGCCTGCCCGAGTTCGGCGGCATGGACACGGGCTTCAACTACTACCACGGGGCGGATCCGTCCGAGTACGACATGGTGCTCTCGAACTCCGAGGGCGGCCTGCCGCGCCTGCTCGAGCTCGGCGCGCGCCGCGCCGAGGCGGTCTTCTGGGGAGCCGACCCGGAGTTCTTCGCGCCCCAGCCGGTCGAGAAGGAGATGGACGTGTTCTTCTACGGCTACGGCGACAAGTTCCGGCGCGAGTGGACCGCCGCCATGGTGGGCGAGCCGAGCCGCGCCGCGCCCGAGATCGACTTCGTCCTCGGCGGTCGCGATTTCCGCGGCGACAGCGGGCAGTGCGCGCGAGCTCGGCGACGTCCCCTTCAACGTCTTCGCACGAACGATCTCGGCGGCCCGCATCAATCTCAACGTCACCCGCCGCTCGCATGCGTCGGTACCGCTCTCCTCGACCTGCCGGCCGTTCGAGCTCGCCGCCGCCGGCGCCGCGATCGTGTCGAACCCGCACCTCGGCATCGAGCGCTGGTTCGAGCCGGGCGGCGAGATCGTCGTCGTCGACGAGTGCCGACGAGGCGCTCGAGGCGTACCGCTCGCTGCTTGCCGACCCGGCGCAGGCCGCGGCGATGGGCGCCCGCGCGCGGGAGCGCGTCCTCGACGAGCACTCCTACGCGCACCGTGCCCGCCGTCTGCTCCAGCTGCTCGGTCTCGCCGTGGCGGTGCCGGCGTGAGGCGCGGCACCATCCTTGCGGTCGTGCCCGCCCACAACGAGGCGCGGGCGATCGGCGCCGTCGTCGACGAGATCCGGGCCTTCGATCCGGCGTACGACGTCGTCGTCGTGGACGACGGGTCGACCGACGGCACCGCTGCCATCGCGGCCGCGCACGGTGCGGCCGTCGTCTCGCTCCCCTTCAACCTCGGCATCGGCGGTGCGGTGCAGACCGGCTTCAAGTACGCGCTCGAGCAGGGATACGAGCTGGCGGTGCGTCTCGACGGCGACGGCCAGCACGATCCAGCCGAGCTGCCGGGGTTGCTCGCCCCCGTGCAGAGCGGCGAGGCGGACATCGTCACCGGCTCCCGCTTCGCCGACGGCAACGGTGCCTACCGGCCGCCCCTGGCGAGGCGCATCGGCATCGTCTGGTTCGCCAAGCTCGTCTCGGCGCTCACCCGCCAGCGCGTGACGGACACGACCTCGGGCTTCCAGGCCCTCAACCGGAAGGGGATAGCGCTGTTCGCGGGCGACTATCCGAACGACTACCCCGAGGTCGAGGCGACGGTGCTCGTCTTCAAGCACCGGCTGCGCCTGCGGGAGGTGCCCGTGCAGATGCGCGAGCGCGAGCACGGCGAGTCGTCGATCACGTTCCTGCGCTCCGTCTACTACATGCTCAAGGTGACGCTGGCGCTCGTCGATCGCCATGCTCCGCAAGTCGACCGTGCCGGCCGACGAGGCGCAGCGCGCATGACTCCCGTTCGCATCTCGATTGCTGCGTCGATCGCGTCGCTGCTCCTCATCCTCGTCGTGCTGGAGCTGATCCGGGGCCGGCGCCTGAAGGAGCGGTACGCGCTCCTGTGGCTCGTCACCGGCGTCTTGCTGCTCGTGCTCTCGATCTGGCGCGACGGCCTCAACACGATCGCCCGGTGGCTCGGCGTCAGCAGCTACCCACCTGCGATTCTCTTCGCCGCCGCGATCCTGTTCGTGATCGTGGTGCTGCTCCACTACTCGACCGTGCTGTCCAGGCTCGTCGACCAGAACACGCTCCTGGCGCAGCGGATCGCGCTGCTCGAGCAGCGCCTTGCCGTGCGCGGCCGGGACACCGGCGACGGGGACTAGAGGATCGCGACGATCGCGAGCGGCAGGGCTGCGAGCAGGATCACGGCTGCGACGGCGGTGAGCACGCTCGTGTCGCCGGCGTCCGTCCGGGGCGTCAAGCGGGTGCCGAGCCGCGCCACCAGAGTGGGAACGAGCGCCGGGATCGCCGCCACGAGGAGCGCGTACGCCGGCCAGGCAGGCAGGAGCGAGACGAACAGCCGCCCGCCCTCGAAGTCGGGCGTCGTCGCGACGACCGCGACGGTTGCCCCGCCGAGCCAGCCGGCCAGCAGGACGCCGTGCGGCCGCGAGAGACGCAGCGCCCCCGCCGCCCCTGCGACAGGGAGCCACTGCAGGAGCCGGTTCGACCAGAAGTACTCGCGCACTTGCGCCATCGACAGCTGAAAGGTCGTCCACGATGGATCGCCGAGCGTCAGCACCGGGATGCCCGGCGCGTGCGATCGCCACAGGAACGTCGGCACGAGGGCAGCCGCGAGGCTCAGGGCGGCCTCGAGCAGTGCGCGCCGGCGCCGAGCCGCGACGAGGGCGAGGAGGATGCCCGCGGCGACACCTCCGGCGGCCGGTGACACGGCGACAGCCGCACCCGCCAGCACCCCGGCGAGCAGCGCGGCGCGGCGAGAGCCTGCGGCGGCTCGCATGGCGAGCGCGGCCGCACCCAGCGAGAACGCCATGGCGGTGAACTCGGGCCGCACGGTCAGGCCGTAGAGCGCCGGGAGCACGTCGTGCACGTACGTGTCGTCGTACTTCGCCACGAAGAGCGGGATCGCCGCGACCGGTGCGAGCGACCACACCGCGGCGGCGACGACGGCATACATCGGTCCCGCTGCACGGCGCGCGATCTCCACCAGGCAGGTCGCAGCGAGCGGGGTCACGACGACGACGTTGATCGTCGTCACGACGGAGGCGACGGACCCGACCGAGTCGGTCAGCGCGACGATCGGTGCGAGCAGCAGCGGGTACCCGGGCCCGGGGAAAGCGGGCACCGAGCCGTCGATCACCCCATCCGCCGCGGCCACCGCCGCCTCGGCCAGCGCGCGGTCGCCGTACACGGCTCCCGCATGGTGTGCGAACAGCGCGACGCAGCCCGTGACGATCCACTGCAGCAGGACCGCTCCGAGGAGCAGCGGGTCAAGTCGGCGCATGCAGCCGGCTGTGCTCGCGATACCAGGCGACGGTGCGCGCGACCCCTTCCCGGAGTGGCACCTGTGCGCGGAAGCCGAAGAGTGCCTCGGCCCTCGAGGCGTCGAGCGAGCGTCTCGGCTGGCCGTTCGGCATCGACGGGTCCCACCGGATCTCGCCGGTGAAGCCGACCGCGTCCGCGACGATCTCGGCCGTCTCGCGGATGGACGTCTCGACGCCCGTGCCGAGATTGACGGGCTCGGCGCCGTCGTAGCGCTCGGCAGCGCGCACGAGCCCTTCGACGCAGTCGTCGACGTAGAGGTACTCGCGCGTCGGCGTCCCGTCCCCCCACAGCACGATCTCGGCCGGCGACTCGATCATCTTGCGGATCAGCGCCGGGATCACGTGCGACGTCTGCAGGTCGAAGTTGTCGCCCGGTCCGTAGAGGTTCGTCGGCAGCAGGAAGATCGTGTCGAGGCCGTACTGCTCGCGGTACGCCTGCGCCCCGACCAGCACCGCCTTCTTCGCGACGCCGTACGGCGCGTTCGTCTCCTCGGGGTAGCCGTTCCAGAGATCGTCCTCCCTGAACGGCACCGGCGTGAGCTTCGGATAGGCGCAGACGGTGCCGGCCAGGACGAGCTTGCGCGTGCCGTGCAGGCGGGCCTGCTCGAGCACGTGCGCCCCCATCATCAGGTTCGCGTACCAGTAGCGGCCCGGGTTGGCGCGGTTGGCGCCGATGCCGCCGACCTCCGCCGCGAGGTGGAACACGAGCTCCGGCTCGACCTCGTCGAAGAGGCGCCCCGCCTGCGCCATGTCGGTCAGGTCGAACTCCCACCGCCTCGGCACGGCGACGTGATGCCCCTCGGACTCGAGCCGGTCGACGAGGTGCGAGCCGAGGAAGCCGCCGCCGCCCGTGACGAGGATCTGGGTCATCGCGCGGGCGCCGGGGAGCCGGTCGGCAGCCAGTCCACCCGGCCGATCCAGCGCTCGCGGTTCTCGGCGTACCAGCGAATCGTCTGCAGCAGGCCCTCCTCCCACGACACCTTCGGCGTCCAGCCGGTCTCGCGCGTCAGCTTCTCGTGCCCGACGCGTAGTGCCATCACGTCGCTCGCGCCCGGCCGGTAGCGGTGCTCGGTCGTCACGACCTCCCGGCCGGCCGGCCAGAAGCCGTGCTCTTCGCCGATCCGCAGGATCATCTCGACCCAGCCGGCCATGGAGACGTTCTCGCCCTGCCCGTACACGTAGACGTCGCCCGGCTTGCCGTGCGCCGCCACCGTGAGGTGGCCGCGGACGCCGTCGGTGCAGAAGCAGAAGTCGCGCAGCGGCTCCAGGTTGCCGAGCTCGATCGTGTCGCGCACGAGCGCCTGCGTGATGATCGTTCCCGTCACGTAGCGCGGGTTCTGGCGCGGCCCGTAGTTGTTGAACATGCGCGTGACGACGCCCGGGAGACCGAACGCGTCGTAGTAGTTCATCGTCAGGAAGTCCGCCGCCACCTTGGCCGTCGCGTAGATCGACTTCGGGTTGATCGGCGAGCGCTCGTGCAGGATCAGGCTGCCCGCGTCGTCGAAGTCGTGGTGGTGGGAGACGTCGTCCCGCACGTTCCCGTACTCCTCGGAGGTGCCGGCCGTGTCGAACTTCTCGAGCTCGAGGCCCCAGTCGACGATCGACTGCAGCAGGTTGAGCGTCCCGACCGTGTTCGCCATCACGGTCTCGTAGGGGCGGTGCCACGACTCGCCGACGTGCGCCTGTGCGCCGAGGTGGAAGACGTACGGCTTGTCGGGCGCGCCCTTCAGCTCGCGGATCAGGTAGTCGATCGACGTCTTGTCGGTCAGGTCGGCGAAGTGCACCTTCAGCCGGTTGCGCAGGTGCCCGATGTTGTTGAGGGCGCCGCTCGAGGTGGCGCGCACGAAGGCGTGCACGTTCGCGCCGAGCTCGACGAGCGCGTCCGTCAGGTGCGAGCCCATGAAGCCGTCCGCTCCCGTGACGAGCACCGTGCGACCCCGGTAGGCGTCGCCGAAGTCGCCGTCCAGCGCCGACAGGGCCTCGTCGTCCCAGATGCGGTCGTCCGACATGGAGTGGAGCGTACCGCGTCGGCTGGGAGGTCCAGGTGGTCCGGTACGGTCGGGCGATGACGACGGCGGCGACAGGCGGCGCACCGCAGGCGGCCGCCTCCGCATGAGCGGCTCCCGACCTGCCCGTGTGAGGGTGCTGCGCGTGCTCGAGCGCGGAGCCGCGGCCATGCGCGCGATCGGGCTCGGCCGGCCCGTCGACGCGATCGGCCGCCGTGTCGCGCCGGCGGTCGGCACGTTCGACGTCGTCGTCGACGGTCTCCGGCTGCACGGCGACCACATCGGACAGCTCTACTACGTGCGGGAGCTGCTGGAGACCGGCCGGGAGGCGACGTTCGTCGCACTGCTGAAGTCGTCGATCGGCGCCGGCATGACGGTCGTCGAGGCCGGCGCGCACATGGGCTACCTGACCCTTCAGGCTGCCCGCGCCGCCGGGCCGACCGGCCGCGTGCTCGCCTTCGAGGCCAATCCGCGAGCCGTGCCGCTGATCGAGCGCAACCTCGTCCGCCAACGCGCTCGACGACCGGGTCACGGTCGTTCCGCTCGCGCTCGGCGACACAGCCGGCCGGCACGCCTTCTATCTCAGCGGCGGGGGCGACACGAGCAGCCTGTACGAGCCGGAGTGGTCGTCGGAGCGCATCGAGGTCGACGTCACGGCCCTGGACGTGTGGCTCGACGAGACGGTGCGGGTCGATGTCGTCAAGCTGGACATCGAGGGAGGCGAGGTCGCCGCCCTCCGCGGCATGCGCAAGACGCTCGAGCGCGCAAGGCCCGGGCTCACCGTCTTCGCCGAGTGCAACCCGCCGCTGCTGGAACGCTCGGGGAGCTCTGCCGCCGAGCTCGTCGAGCTCCTGCTCGGGCACGGGCTCGACGTTCGCTGGATCGACGAGGAACGGGGGACGGTGCGACCTCTCGACGAGATCGACTGGTCGCACGGGTACCTCAATCTGTACTGTCGCCGCGACCGCTGACGGTCGAGCCGCCGGCGCCGTCCGCGGGAGGGGCGTGGTCCTGGAAGTGCCGGGGCAGCGTGCCGCGGAGGCGAAGCCAGAGCAGGCTCGCCTGACGGCCCGCCGCCTCGACGAAGCCGACGGTGGCCAGTTCGAGCGGCGGCCGCAGCGGCGTCGCCGTCGCGCCCGTCTCGGCGGCCGGCGGCACGTGCCCGTAGCGGCCCTGCCTCTCGTCGCAGCACCAGGTGCACCGCGAGCACCGGCCAGTCGAGCGCCGCGATCTTCAGCCGCATGCGAAAGCCGGAGCGGGCGACCCGGTACTTGGCGAGCACGTACGCGCGGCCGTACGCCTCGAGCCTGCGCTGGGCGGGGGATGCGGCACCGAGCGTCGCGCCGTGACGATGCAGGGCGACGCGCCGCCGGCGCCCGCACGCAGGTCCAGCCGGCGAGCCTGAGGCGCAGCGCGAGGTCGACGTCCTCCCAGTAGGCGAAGAACTGCTCGTCGAAGCCACCGAGCTCCACGAACGCGGCGGCGCGGTAGGCGGCCGCGCCGCCGCACGGGCCGACCGGCTCGGCCGCGCGCGCCAGCTCTGCCAGCGGGCGGTTCCAGAGCATGTCCCACGACCGCAGCGTGGTGTCCAGCTCGATGCCGGCGGAATCGACGAGGCCCGGAGCGGATCCCTGCAGCAGGACGCCGGCGACCATGCCGACACGCCGGTCGGCGAACGGCTCGAGCAGGCGCTCGACGAAGTCCGGCGCACAGACGGCATCGTTGTTGACCAGCACGATCGCGTCCGCCTCGGCTGCAGAGCGGACGCCGCGATTGACCGCCCGGCCGAACCCGATGTTGGCAGCATTGTGAACGACGGTGACGCGTGGGAAGCGCGTTGCCAGCATCTCGGCGGTGCCGTCGGTGGAGGCGTTGTCGACGACGACGATCTCCACCGGCACCGTCTGCAGCTCGAGGCTCGCGAGCGCCTCCGACAGCAAGCTGCGAGCGTTCCACGTCGGGATGACGACGACTGTGCGCACGCGACAAGGCACGATACGCGAATGCGTCGCGTCGTCATGTGGTCGACGGATCCCGTCGGGGAGCACATGGCCGGCCCCGGCATCCGCTACCACCGGCTCTCGACGGAGCTCTCGCGGCGCTTCGCGGTCACGCTCGTGGCGCCCGGGAGACGGTCTTGCGAGCGCTCCCTACGCGTTCCGCACGGCCGCGTCGGTCGGCGCGGCCGGCGACCTCGACGCCGACGTCGTCGTCGCCCAGAGCCTCCCGCTCGGCCTCGCGCGCGGGCTGCGGCGACGCGGCGTGCGGGTCGTCTACGACCTCTATGCACCGGCGCTCGTCGAGGCTGCCGCCCACCTCGCCGGCGAACGCGATCCTGTGCGTCGGCGGGCGATCGGCTACGAGGAGGTCGTGGCGACGACCCGCGTGGCGCTGCTGCTCGGCGACGCGTTCATCTGTGCGAGCGAGCGCCAGCGCGACCACTGGCTCGGCGCGCTCGCCGCGCTCGGCCGGGTGACACCGGCCGTGTACGCCGCCGATCCCGCCTTGCGGTCGCTCGTCGGCGTCGTGCCGTTCGGCCTCGACGCGGCCCCGACGCCAGCCGCAGGGACACGTGGCGAAGGGCGTGCTGCCGGGCATCCGCTCGTCGGACCGGCTGCTGCTGTGGGGCGGAGGCGTCTGGAACTGGTTCGATCCGCTGACGGTCATCCGCGCGGTCGGCCGGCTGGCCGAGCGCCGCGACGACGTCAAGCTGCTGTTCCTCGGGATGGCGCACCCGAGCGCCGCGGTCGGCGCGATGTCCATGGCCGACCGGGCGATGTCCCTCGCGGCCGAGCTCGGTCTCGAAGGGACGGCGGTCTTCTTCAACCGCGCCTGGGTGCCCTATCTCGAGCGCCAGGCGTGGTTCGCGGAGGCCGACCTGGGCGTCAGCGCCCACCCCGACTCGTTCGAGGCGCGGCTCGCCTTCCGCACGAGGCTGCTCGACCACGTCGCGGCTGCGACGCCGCTCGTCGTCACGCGCGGAGACGTGATCGCCGAGCTCGTCGAGACTCGGGGCCTCGGACGCGTCGTCGGTCCGGGCGACGTCGCCGGCTGGGTGGACGCGCTCGAGGAGCTGCTCGACGACGCCGGGGCCTACGCGGCAGCGCGCACGGCCGCCACGGCCGCGCAGGAGGAGCTTGCGTGGAGCCGCGTCGCCGTCCCGCTCGCGGAGCTGATCGAACGCGTCGCAGCGTCGCCGTCCCGGAGCGGCGGCTCCGGCGACACCGCCGTCGTCCGCGCGGCGTTGACGCTGGCGCGGTCGTCGTTGGCGCGGCGCGGCCTGCGAGCCACCGCCGCCGCCGCCGGGCGGGCCATCTCCAGCGGCGGCGGGCGCTAGGGTTGGCGGCATGGTGAGCGCAGCGGGCCCCGCAGTCGCGCGGGGAGGAGGGTACGACCTCAAGGATGCGTCGTACTTCGCAATGGCCCGTGACGACTACGTCGCGGCGCTCCCCGACCGGAGCGACTCGTCCATCCTCGAGATCGGCTGCTCGAACGGCGCCACGGGCGCGCTGGCGCTCGCGCAGGGGAAATGCGGGCGGTACTGCGGCGTCGAGCTCTTCCCGGAGCCCGCCGCGGAGGCACGTGAGCGTCTGACCGAAGTCGTTCTCGGCGACGTCGAGCAGATCGAGCTCCCCTGGCCGGCAGCGTCGTTCGACGCGCTCATCCTCAGCGAGGTGCTCGAGCACCTGCGCGATCCCTGGGCCGTGCTCGGACGCTTGCGACCGCTCCTTCGGCCCGGCGCTCTCGTCTTCGCGAGCACACCGAATGCCGCACACCGCGAGATCATCGCCATGCTGCTGCGGGGCCGCTGGGAGCTCAGGAGCTACGGGCCGCTCGACGCCACGCATCTGCGGTGGTTCACGCCCTCGAGCCTGCGGGACGCGTTCGAAGGGGCCGGCTTCGTCGTCGACACGCGTCGGCCCGCTCGGTGCGCTCGGCCGGGGCAGCGCCATCGTCGACCGCATCCTGCGCGGGCGTGCCCGTCATCTCTGGCACCGCCAGATCGACCTGCGCGCCCACGTCCCAGGGGTGGCGGGATCGACGGTGCAGGGATAGCGAAGGCCGTTCCCGGCGGGGACGAGACGGCGGTCGACGTTCTCCGCACCCCCGAGGCGGGTGGGCGCGTCGTGCGCGGCGGGCTCATCCGGGGCATCGGCTTCGGGTTCAGCACCGGCTCTCGGTCTCGCGACCGCGGTGCTCCTCCTCCGCTACCTCGGCGTCGACGACTTCGGACGGTACGCCACCGTGAGCGCGGTGCTCGGCATCGTCGCGGGCATCACCGACGCGAGGTCTGACGGCGGTCGGCAGCCGCGAGATCTCCGTGGCCCGGACGAGCGGCGGAGCGGGAGCGCATCCTCGGCAACCTGCTCGTGCTGCGGATCGTGGCTGCGAGCGTCGGCGTGCTGGCGGGCGTGGCCTTCACGGTGGTCGCCGGGTACGACGGCGTCGTCGTCGCCGGCACCGCGCTGGGCGGGCTGGGCGTGATCCTCATCAGCGCGCAGTCCATGTTGACGGTGCCGATCTGGGTCGAGCTGCGCATCGTCTCGCTGACCGGCCTCGAGGTGCTCAGGAACGTGCTCACGCTCGCGGGTGTGGGGGTGCTCGTCCTCGCGGGCGCAGGGCTGCTCGCGTTCTTCGGCGTGCAGGTGGTGGTCGGCGTCGTGCTCGTCCCGGTCACGCTCCTCCTGGCCCACGCAGGCGTGCGCCTGGCGAGCGGGATTCGCCGCGACGTGCTCGTGCGGCTCGTGCGAGAGACGTTCCCGCTGGCCGTCGCGTTCGCCATGAGCGTGATCTACTTTCGCGTCCTGGTCGTGCTCGTCTCGCTCGTCTCGAGCGAGGAGCAGACCGGCATCTTCGGCACCTCCTTCCGCATCTTCGAGCTGCTGCTCGGGCTGCCCGTGCTGATCCTCTCGGTGGCGCTGCCGCTGCTCTCCGTCGCCGGCGACGAGGACGACGAGCGGCTCAGGCAGGGACTGCAGAGCATGACGGAGGCGTCGCTCCTGATCGCGGCGCTGCTCGTCGTCGGCATCGCCATTCTCGCCGAGCCCGGGATCCGCCTCGTCGGGGGAGAGGAGTACATCGGCGCCGCGTCGGTGCTGCGCATCCAGGCCCTGGCGCTGATCCCGGTCTTCCTCGTCCAGGTCTGGCAGCTCGGCCTGATCGCGGGCCGCGCGCAGCGCGCGATGGCGGTGGCGAACGGCCTCGCGCTCGCGCTCGTGCTCGCGCTCGGGCTCGCGTTCGTGCCCGGAGGCGGCGCGAGGGCGGCCGCCTGGGTCGCGGTCGCCGCCGAGGCGGCGCTCGCCCTGTTCCTCCGGATCGCCCTCGGTCGCATGCGGCCCGGGGGAGCGCCGAGCCTGTGGTTTGCCTGGAAGGTGGCGCTCGCGATGGGGCTGGCGGCGGGAAGCGGGTACCTGCTGCGCGATTCGCCGCTCGTCGCCGTGTGTGTCGCCGTGCCGGTGTTCGCCGTCGTCGCAGTCGTGACCCGGGCCGTCCCGGCCGACGCCTACCATGCCTTCGGGCTGAGGTGGGGCCGGGAGGAGGACGAGGAATGAGCGAGCGTCCCCGCGTCGTCGTCCTGCGTGGGCATCACGCCAACGTCGGCGAGCTGCGCCCATGGGAGCAGCTGCTCGACCGCTTCGACGTCGAGATCGTCACGACGGCCCGAGCCGACCAGGGCCTGGACGGCCTTCAGGTGCCGTCGCGGACGGCGGCGACGCGGCGGGCACGGCTGCCCCGCGGCCGGCTCGGGACGCTCGCGACGCACGCAGTCGGCGACGGGTACACGGACGTCGAGGCGCTCGTGCGCGGTGCGGCGATCGTCCACACGGCCGAGCTCGGGCCGTGGTTTGCCGCCCAGCCGGCGCGCCTGCGGCGGCGGCTCGGGTTTCGCCTCGTCGTCACCGTGTGGGAGACGATCCCCTTCCGCTCCACGTTTCGCACCGCGCGCGCGGCGGCAAACCGCCGCGCCGTGATCGCCGCGACCGATCTCTTCCTGCCCACGACCGATCGCGCGCGCCGCTGCCTCCTGCTCGAGGGCGTCGAGCCGGACCGGATCCAGGTCCTGGAGCCCGGGATCGACGTCGAGCGCTTCGCCGCCGGGCCGCTCGCGCGCGCGGAGGGGGCGGAGGGGCATGTGATCGTCTCACCCGGCCGGCTCGTGTGGGAGAAGGGGCACTACGACGTGATCAGGGCCCTCGCGTCGCTCGGAGGCGACGCCCGGCTCGTGATCGTCGGAGCCGGCCCGGAGCGCGCTCGCCTCCTGCGCTACGCACATGACCTCGGCCTGGGAGATCGCGTCGAGATCCGGGCCGTTCCCTACGACGAGATGCCGTCGGTGTTCGCATCCGCGTCGTGTGTCGTGCTGGCCAGCCTGCCGATCTCCACCTGGGAGGAGCAGTTCGGCCTCGTGCTCGCGGAGGCGATGGCCGCGGGAGCGCCTATCGTCGCCAGCTCCTCCGGTGCCATCCCGGAGGTGCTGCAGGGCTCGGGCGCAGCGCTGTTCTCCCCGGGCGACTGGCCCGAGCTCGCCCGCCTGCTCGACACGGGCCCGCTGGCCCGGCCGCCCGGGGCGCGGATCTCCTATCCGCCCGCGGTCGTCGATCGGTATTCGACGCGTGCGGCGGCGGCGCGGCTGGCTGCCGCCTACGAGCGGGTGTTGCAGGGCTAGCGGGACCGGCGCACGCGATCGCGCCGGAACACGCTTCGGCGCCGCCAGCTCGGCGTCCGCGGAGAGGAACGGCATGTTGTCGATCGCAGGGCCGGCGGCAGTGGCGACGGCGACGATGTGAAACGGCAGCGCCGTCTCGACGGCGACGAGCTGAAAGCCGCCGGCAGCCAGCATGCGGACGACGAGCTCCGTGTCGAAGACGTGATGATGGACCGTGCGGTTCTCGACGTAGTCGCTTGTCCGCTGCGCGAACTCCTCGCGCGACAGGCGCTCCGGCACGCGTGCGAGATCGCAGAGCTCGACGAACTCGCGCACGTGCGTGTCGTCGTCCTCGGGCGTCGAGCGTGCGAGGTCGTCCTCGAGATGTCGAAGGGTCGTCACCGGGCGCAGGTGGTCGAAGGTGTTCTCGAGGTGCGGCAGGACGAGCACGAGGTGCCCGCCGTCCCGCAGGACCCGTTTCCACTCCGCGAGTGCGCGCAGGGGGTTGGCGACGTGCTCGAGCGTGTGGGAGGAGAGCACGAGGTCGTACGACGCGTCCTCGATGCCCTCGAGCGCAGTCGCATCGCGCACGAGCCTCGTGCCGGGCTCCCGGTCGGGGTCGTACGTGAATGGGCTGCCGTCGGCCGCGTCGCCGTGCCAGATCGTCTCGCCGGCGAAGTCGCAGTTGTCGAGGCGCGCGAGGTGGGGGTACAGCGGCAGGATCCCGTTCCGCGCGAAGACGGCGCTCGGCCCGCCGATCTCGAGCCCTCGTGCCTCCTCGACGAAGGTCCGGCAGACGTCATACGCTCGCAGGCGGCGGCCACGCCGGTTCCACACCGCGATCCGCACCATCCCGCGTAGCCCGATCGTGGCCCGTTGCATGCGGAGCTGACGAAAGTCCGGCATCGACCCATCTCCTCCGCTAGGCGCCCGCACCGAGGGCTCGGTAGGCGTCTTCGTGGCGTTCGGCCGCCGCGTCCCACGTGAACCGGGCCGCCCAGTCGGGGCCGCGGGCCGCGAGCTCCGCCGAGCGGTCGAGCGCCTCCGCCACGCCGGCGGCGATCCCCGCCGCATCGCCGGCGTCGAACAACACGGCTGCGTCACCGCAGACCTCCGGCAGCGACCCCGCGGTCGAAGCGGCCACGGGCGCCCCGCACGCCATCGCCTCGAGCGGCGGCGAGCCGAATCCCTCGTAGAGGCTCGGGAACACGACGCACGCGGTGCGCCGGTACAGGGAGGCCAGCTCCGCGAGCGGCACTGCTCCCCTGGCCTCGACGCCCGGCGGGCCGGCGAGCCGGTCGGTGCCGCCGCCGGTGAGCACGAGCCGGAGGTCGGGCTGCTCGCGCCGGAGCGAGGCGAACGCCTCGAGCAGGCGCGGATGGTTCTTGTGCGGCCAGACCTTCGCCGGATAGAGCAGGAAGCGCTCCCGCGTCTCCTCGCCGGGCCGGAACAGCGCGTGGTCGACCCCGTGGTGGATCACCCGCACCCGGTCCGGCTCGAGGCCGAGGAGCTCGACCGCCCGCCCGCGCACGAACGCGCTCGGCACGATGACCGTGTCTGCCCGCCGTGCCGCCCGGTCGTAGGCGAGCTTGCGGAACAGCCGCTCGGCGCGTGAGAACATCCGTGACAATTCGAGATGCTGGACGTCGTGGAGGGTGGTCGCGGCCGGCAGGCGCAGGGACGGCACGGGCACCGTGAGCGGGTAGTGCACGACATCGACGCCCTGGAAGCGGAGGCGCATGGCGGCGGGAAACGCGGCAGCGCGGCCCATCGCGTGCAACCTGCCTGCCATGCCGGTCGCTGCGCGGTACTCGGGCACGACCTCCGTCGGCAGCCCGTCGCCCGCGTCCGGCGCGATCGTGGGGACGAACGCCGTCACGTCGAGCGCTCGTCGAGCGGCGAGAGCCCGGGCGAGTGCACGGGCATAGGTCTCGCTCCCGCCGATCGCCCCGGGCACGAGGGTGAGCATGCTGAGGCCGACGCGCACGGGGGAGCATCGTACAGCGGGGCTAGAATTCCACGATGCCCGCAGGTATGCGCGACTCCGGTGTAGACACCGGCTTTCCCGAGCCCGACTCCGTCGACGTCGAGGCGCTGTTCGCGGCATTGCGGGAGGAGGTGCGCCGGTCCGGGGCGGACCCGGGCGGGACCGTCGGCCCCGACGACCGGCTGGCGGCGCGTGCCGAGGCCGAGCGGCTCTGGCCCGTCTCTGCGGACCGCTCGCTGCGCCTGCGGCCCGGCGTGCGCGGTGGCGTCGGCTCGCCCGTCAAGGCGGTCCTGCGCAAGCTGATGCGCTGGTACGTCGAGCCGCTCGCCTACGACCAGCGCTCGTTCAACGCGGCAGCGCTGCGCCTGATCGACGACCTGCAGGAGCAGGTCGACCGGCTGCAGGCCGAGGTGTCGTCGCTGCGCGACGAGAAGCCCTAGGCGCGGATGCGGATCGCCGTCTGCAGGCCGCAAGTGCCGTTCGCCTACGGCGGTGCCGAGATCTTCACGGACACGCTCGTCGCCGAGCTGCGCGCCCGAGGTCACGAGGCGGAGATCGTGTCCGTGCCGTTCAAGTGGTATCCGGGCGTGCAGGTGCTCACGCAGGCGTTCACCTGGCGCCTGCTCGACCTGACGGAGACGGACGGCAAGCCGATCGACATGGTCGTCGCGACGAAGTTCCCCTCGTACGTCGTGCGCCATCCGGAGAAGCGGGTCTGGCTCGTGCACCAGTTCCGCCAGGCGTACGAGCTCGACCGTACGGAGCTCGGCCAGTTCGGCGAGTCGCCCGAGGAGCGGGCGCTGCGCCGGAAGGTGCAGGAGCTCGACCGCGTCGCCCTCGGCGAGGCCACACGCCTCTTCGCCACCTCGCCGAAACGTGGCCGGGCGCCTCGAGCGCTCGACGGGGCTGCATGCCGAGGTGCTGCCGCACCCCGCCGCAGGAGCTTCCGTACCGGAACGACGGGCCGGGAGACTTCGTCCTCTCCGTCAACAGGCTCGACCGGGCCAAGCGCATCGACCTGCTGCTCGAGGCAGCCGCGGCGGAGCCGTCGCTCAGCGTGGTCGTCGCCGGCGAAGGCCCCGACCGGCCGCGTCTCGAGGAGCTCGTGCGCGGTCGCGGTCTCGGCGAGCGCGTCCGCTTCACCGGTCGCGTGCCGGCGACGGAGCTCGCCGACCTCTACGCAACGTGCTTCGCCACGTTCTACGCGCCCGTCGACGAGGACTTCGGGCTGGGCCCGTACGAGTCGTTCCTCTCCGGCAAGCCGGTGATCACGACGACCGACGCCGGCGGGCCGCTCGAGGTCGTGCACGACTCCTCCACGGGCCTCGTCGTCCCGCCGGAGCCTGCCGCGGTGGCACGCGCCGCCGCCTGGCTGCGCGACCATCCCGGCGAAGCGGTCGCCTACGGCCGCGCCGGCAACGCGATCGCGGCGCAGGTCACCTGGGAGCGCGCCATCGGGAGGCTGCTGTCGTGACCGAGGGTGCGCGGCTTCCCCGTTGCGAGGCGTTGCCGGAGACGTTTGTGGTGATTCACCACAAGCGGCGGTTCCGCCTCACCCACTCGTCACCTCGACCGGCGCTCGGCCGTCGTTCACCCCGGCGGGAACGGGACAGCGCGGCGTGCGGTGGCAGCGCTTGTGGTGAATCACCACAAAGAACTCGACCGCTCCTCGCCCAGGAGACGAAGCGATGAAGGTGGCGCTGTTCAGCCCGATGCCTCCCGAGCGGTCCGGCATCGCCGACTACTCGGCGCTGCTGCTGCCGGCGCTCCAGGCCCGCTGCGAGGTCGCCGTCGCGCGGCGCGGCAGCAAGAGGCCCCCGCGCGGCGCCGGCCTCTGTGTCTACCACATCGGCAACAACCCGGACGCGCACGCGTGGATCGTCGAGGCGCTGCGGCGCACGCCGGGAGTCGTCGTGCTGCACGACTTCGTCCTGCACCATCTCGTCGCAGGGCTGACGATCGGTCGTCGTGACGGGCACGGCTACCTCGACGCGATGGAGCGGGAGGGAGGAGTTGTCGGCCGGCTGCTCGGCCACGCCGTGCTCGACAAGCGCATCCCGCCGTTGTGGGAGAACCGGTCGCAGGACTTCCATCTCGCGGGCGAGGTGCTCGACCTGGCGACGGGGCTGATCGTGCATTCGGCGTACGTGCGGGACCGGGCTCGCGCGGCGGGCTACGGAGGCCCGGTCTGGATCGTCCCCCATCCCGCCTTCCCCGTCCCGGACGGTGCGTCCGCCGACGTTCCCGGCGACCCGCTGTTCGGCTCCTTCGGCAACGTCAACGCGAGCAAGCGCGTGCCGCAGCTGCTCGAGGCGTTCGCCCGCCTGCGTCGCGACCAGGCGGGCGCGGGGCTGCTGCTCGTCGGCGCCACCTCGCCCGGGTTCGATCTCGACCGCAGGCTGCAGCGGCTCGGCCTCGACGGCGCGGGCCTCGTGCGCGAGGGCTTCGTCGACGAGGCGCGCCTGTGGGCGTTGCTGAAGGCGTGCGACGTCCACGTCAACCTGCGCTCCCCGACGATGGGGGAGACGTCCGGGACCGCCATCCGGGCGCTCTCGCTCGGGAAGCCGCTCGTCGTCAGCGACGTCGGCTGGTTCGCGGAGCTACCCGGCGACGTGGCGCTGAAGGTGCCGGTCGACGACCGCGAGGTGGAGACCCTCGTCGCAGCCCTCGAGCTGCTCGCGACGCGGCCCGACGTGCGTCGCGAGATGTCCGCAGCCGCCCTCGAGCTCGGCCGCCGTGAGCACGACCTCGATCGCGTCGCCGACCTGTACGTCTCCGCCTTCGAGCAGGCGGCCGGCGGCCGCGCGGTGGCCGACGCGGTGCTCGGGGAGGTGAGCCGCGCGGCGGCCGAGGTCGGCATCGCGCCGGGCTCGCCCGAAGCCCGGGAGATCGCCGCTCGGCTCGCCGAGGTCGAGCTCGGTGACTGAGAGGCTGCGGGCGGTTCCCGCCTGGGCCTGGCTCGGCACCATCGTCCTCGCCTCGTTCGCGCTGCGGGCATGGCTCGCCAGGGGCATGCTCTCACCGTTCATCTTCGTCGACGAGCTCATCTACTCCGAGCTCGCACGCAGCTTCGCCTCGAGCGGCGACTTCGCCGTCCGCGACGTGCCGACGTCCGGGTACGGGCTCCTCTACCCCGTCCTGATCAGCCCCGCGTACGTCCTCTTCGACGCGCTGCCCGCGGCCTACGGCGCGGTGAAGACGATCAACAGCCTGCTCATGTCGCTGGCGGCGATCCCGGCCTATCTGCTCGCGCGCCTGATGCTTCCCGTTCGGCTCTCGCTCTTCGGCGCGGCCCTGGCGGTGGCGCTGCCGTCGTTCGTCTACACGGCCACCGTGATGACGGAGAACGCCTTCTACCCGTTGTTCCTGCTCGTCGTCTGGCTGCTCGTGCGGATGCTCGTGCGCCCCTCGGCTGCCGCTCAGATCTGGCTCGTCGTCGCGCTCGTGCTCGCCTTCGAGACGCGAGTGCAGGCGCTCGCCTTCGTCCCGGCGATCCTCGTCGCCCCCGTGCTGCTGACGCTCTTCGAGCGGCTGCCGCTGCGCGACGGGGCTGCGCCCCTACCGCATCCTCTACCTGGTCGTCGTCGGCGGCGGAGCATTGCTCGTCCTCTACGAGGTCGTGCGCGGGCGCTCGCCGCGGGCGCTGCTCGGCGCGTACGGGAGCGTCGGCGAGGGCAGCTACCCGGTCGGCCCCGTGCTGCGCTACGCGGCCTGGCACCTGGAGGAGCTGACGCTCTACATGGGTGTCCTGCCCGTGGCCGCTGCGATCGTGCTCGTCGGGCTCGTGCGCCGGCAGCCGCGGGCCGTGCAGGCGTTCGTCGCGGGCGCACTACCGGTCGTCGTCTTCATGACGCTCGCGGTGGCCGCGTTCGTGTGGGCCAACATCCCGACGCGGATCCAGGAGCGGAACCTGTTCGTGATCGTGCCGCTGTTCGTCCTCGCGACGCTCGTCTGGGTGCACCGCGGCGCCCCGCGTCCGCCGGGGCTCGCCGTGCCGGCGATCGTGCTCGCCGTCGCGATGCCGCTGCTCTTCCCGTTCCAGCGCTTCATCGAGACCGGCGCGATCTCCGACACGCTTGCCCTGCTCCCGATCTGGGCCATGTTCCCGCACCTGCTGGCGGGCTCGATCGACTGGACGATCTTCGTGGCGGCTCTCGCCGCAGGCTTGGTGTTCCTGCTCGCGCCCGTCCGGTACGTGCTGGCGGTGCCCCTCGTGGTGCTGGCGTGGTGGGTCGTCGCGATGAAGCCCATCTGGTTCGGGGCGTACCCATACGGCTTCAAGCAGGCGGGCGCCGGTGCCCTGTTCCAGGGCATCCGCGTTCCCGACCGGGACTGGATCGACGCCGCCCTGCCGGGCGGCGCGACGGCGACGGGGGTCTGGACGGGCAGCCCGGACCGCTTCGTGATCAACGTGAACGAGTTCTTCAACCGCAAGCTCGGGCCGGTCTACTACACCGGTGCGCCCACGCCCGGCAACCTCACCGAGACCAAGCTCGACCTCGACCCGGCGACGCGGGCGTTCACGCTCCCGGGCGGCGCGCCGTTCGCGCCCGAGTACGTGCTCGTCGACAACTCGATCGACCCGGGCGGAGAGGTTGTCGCCCGTGACGGGCCGCGCGGGATGACGCTGTGGCGGCTGACGGAGCCGTTCGCCTCGGTCTCGCGCGTCGACGGCCTGTACCCGATGGACACGTGGTCGGGCAGGGTCGTCACCTACACGCGCGAGCGCTGTCGCCGTGGCACGGTGGCGGTCGGGATCTGGACCGACCCGGGTCTCTTCCGCGTGCGCCAGGTCGTGACGGCGACGCAGAACGGGAGGGTTTCGGGCCGGTTCGTGCCGGACCGCTCCGGCCTGCGAGGCACGTTCCGCGTCGATCTCGAGCCCGTCGCCGGGAGGTGCCGCGTCCGCTTCACGGTCGCGCCGACCGCGAACCCCGCGCAGGTGCTGGGTAACGACGACGACCGCAGGCTCGGCGTCCATTTCGACGGCTTCGTGATCGAGCGATGAGGATCGTCGTCGACGTCTCACCGCTGTCGCACGAGCTCACCGGCATCGGCAACTACATCCGCGGCTCGCTCGCGGGCATGGTCGAGGCCGCCGCCGGCGAGCACGAGATCGTCGCCTTCGCGCCCACGAGCCTGAAGGGCCCGCAGCGGATCCGTCGCGAGCTCGCGGGCGTCGCCGCGCCCACGCGCCTGTGGCCGCTACCTGCGTCCCACCTGTTCCGCACCGCGTGGAGCGCGGTCGGGCACCCGTCGGCCGAGCGGCTGCTCGGGCCGTTCGACGCGCTCCTCTACACGGACTGGATGACCCCGCCGCAACGGGCCGGTGTTCGCGCCACCACGATCCACGACCTCGTCCCCCACCATCACCCGGAGTGGTGCACACCGCGCACGATCGCGATGCACCGGCGCAAGGACGCAGACGCTGCTCGCTCCTGTGACGTCATCTTCACGAACTCCGGGTACACGGCCGACGATGCAGCCGCGACGCTCGGGATCGAGCGCGAGCGCCTCGTCGTCGCGCAGCCGGGACTCGACCCGGCGTTCGTGCCGTCCGGCGCGCGAGCCGACGTCGGGGCGCCGTTCGTGCTCGGCGTCGGCACGCTCGAGCCCCGCAAGAACCTCGCCCGTCTCGTCGAGGCATGGCGCCTGCTCGACGGCCCGCGCCGGCTCGTGCTCGTGGGCGGCGCCGGCTGGGGCGACCAGACAGGCTTCGACGAGCCCGGCATCGTGCTGCCCGGCTACGTGGCGGCGGCCGAGCTGCCCACGTTCTACCGCGGAGCCGACGTGTTCGTCTACCCGTCCCTCTTCGAGGGCTTCGGCATCCCCGTGATCGAGGCGATGGCCTGCGGGACGCCCGTCGTCGCGTCCAGCCACCCGTCGCTCGACGAGGCGTGCGGTGCTGCGGCGGTGCGCGTCGACCCCCTCGATCCGGCCGGGATCGCCGCGGGGATCGAGGAGGCGATCGAACGGCGTGACGAGCTGGTGCCGCTCGGCCTCGACCATGCAGCGCGCTTCGACTGGCGGACGACGGGGAGGACCATGCTCTCGGCCCTTGTCTCGGCGGGTGCGCCGTGAGGGTCGGCGTCGACGTGGCACCGCTCGTCCAGGACGCGGCCGGGACCGCCCGCTGGATCACCGGGCTGCTCGGCGAGCTCGAGCACCGGGAGGGGCTCGAGGTGGCGAGGATGTCGTGGGGCGGGTCCGGCCGCTGGACGGCGGTCGTCCGCGACCTCGTCTGGTATCCGGTGCTGCTCCCTCGCCGGGCCGAGCGGCGGCGGCTGGACGTGCTCCATTGCACGATCTACCGGGCGCCGGTGCGCCAGCGCGTGCCCACCGTCGTCACGGTGCACGATCTCGCCGTGCTGCGCCGGCCGGAGGTCTTCCCCGCCTGGACGCGCCTCTACGCGCGCAGCGGCCTGCGCCGCACGATCCGCGCGGCCCGGCGGGTGATCGCGGTCTCCGAGTTCTCGCGTCGCGAGACGGCCGAGCTCTGCGGCGTCGATCCCGATCGCATCGACGTCGTGCCGAACGCGGTCGATCCGGTGTTCGCCCCCTCCGGCCCCGCCGCGGACGGCGACTACCTGCTCGCCGTGGGGACGCTCGAGCCGCGCAAGAACCTGGCCCGCGCGATCGAGGCGGCGCGGCTGGCCGGGGCGGAGCTGCGCGTCGTCGGGGCTCGGGGCTGGGGCGGCGTCGACGCCGACGGTGCGGGAGTCCGGTGGCTCGGCCGCGTCTCGGACGAGGAGCTCGCCGCGCTCTACCGCGGTGCCCGCTGCCTCGTCTACCCGTCCCTCTACGAGGGCTTCGGGATCCCGGTCGCGGAGGCGATGGCCTGCGGTACCCCGGTCGTGACGAGCCGCGACAGCGCCATGGCAGACGTGGCCGGGGAAGCGGCGGTGCTCGTCGACCCGCTCGACCCCCACTCGATCGCGGCGGGGATCGCTCGGGCGGAGGCGTCGGCGGACGAGCTGCGCCGGCGCGGGCTCGAGCGCGCGCGGCTCTACACGTGGTCACGCGCGGCCGACGCGGCCGTCGCCTCCTACGAGCGCGCGTGCGCGTGAGCACCCCACTCGTCGTCGTCGACGCGGACGTGCTCGGGCGGAAGCGGACGGGCGACGAGACGTACGTCCTGAACCTCCTGCGCGAGCTGCCGGCGCTCGCGGAGAGCGCCGGCCTGCGCATCGCGGCCGCCACGCGTCACCCCGAGCTCGTCCCCGCCGGCATCGAGCCGCTGACGCTCCGCACGGCGGAACCAGGGGCTCCGTCTGGCGTGGTCGCTGCCCCGGCTGCTGCGCCGGAGCGGCGCCGCGCTCGTCCACACCCAGTACGCGCTGCCGCTGCGGTGCCCGTGCCCGGCGATCGTGACCATCCACGACCTCTCCTTCGAGCGCGACCCGACGCTGATGGGACGCGGCGACCGTGCGATCTTCCGGCGCGTCGTGCCACGGGCGGCGCGGCAGGCCGCGCGCGTGTTGACGGTCTCCGAGCGCTCGAAGCGCGATCTCGTCGAGCTCTACGGCCTCGAGGGCTCCGCCGTCGTCGTGACCCCGAACGGCGTCGACCCGGTGTTCCGGCCCGGCGGCCCGGGCAGCCGCGACTACGTGCTCAGCGTCGGCGCGATCCAGGAGCGCAAGAACCAGCGCGCCGCGCTCGGGGCGGCGCAGGCGGTGGGGCTGCCGCTCGTGATCGTGGGGCCGGAGAAGGACCCGGCGCTCGCCTCCGAGCTGCGTGCGGCCGGAGCAACGATCCGCGGGTACGTCGAGGTCGAGGAGCTCGCAGCGCTGTACCGGGGGGCCGCGTGTCTCGTGCAGGCGTCGCGCTACGAGGGCTTCGGGCTGCCGGTGCTCGAGGCGATGGCAAGCGGCACGCCGGTCGTGACGGTCCCGGACGAGGCTCTGCTGGAGGTGGTGGGAGACGCCGCCGCCGTGGTCGTGGAAGCCGAGCTCGCGGACGGCATCCGGCGCGCGCTCGCCGAGCGGGCGCGGTTCGCGGCGGCCGGTCTCGAGCGGGCGCGGCAGTTCACGTGGCGGTCCTCGGCGGAGCGGGTCGTCGCGGTCTACCTGGAGGCGCTCGCACGATGACGGTGTCGGCCGATCGTCGTCTCGCACGGGCACGCCGCGGAGCTCGAGCAGACGCTGCCCGGCCTGCTGTCGCAGGTGGACGAGCTCGTGCTGATCGCGAACGTGCCGGGCTCGGTCGCTCACGTGCCCCCGGGCGTCCGGGTGATCGAGAACCGGCTGCCGCTGCCGCTCGCGGCGAACGTGAACCAGGGCATCGCCGCGACGTCGGGCGAGCACGTCCTCTGCGCGAACCCCGACGCGGTCGCCGAGCCGGGCGCCGTCGCCGCCCTTGCGCGCTTCATGGACGCACGGCCCCGCTGCGGCATCGCCGGGCCGCAGCTGCTCTGGCCGGACGGCACCTGGCAGCCGTCGCGGCGCCGCTTCCCGACCGTCTCCGGGACGATCGTCCGGCGGACGCCGCTGCGCAAGCTGTATCCGCCGTACGAGCGCCAGCGCGACCACTATCTGCTCGACGAGCGGCCGGCGGAGCCGGTGCCGGCTGACTGGATGCTCGGCGCGTTCCTGCTGCAGCGGCGCACGATGCTGGAGGAGCTCGGCGGCTGGGACGCCGGCTACCGCCACTACGTCGAGGACATCGACCTCTGCTACCGGGCGGCCCGGGCCGGCTGGGAGCGCTGGTACGTGCCGGACGCCGTCGTGCGGCATGCGTACGCGGCCGTGATCGACCGCAGGTTCCTCTCCCGCCACACGCTGTGGCATCTGCGCGGGATGGCGCGGTTCGTCCGCAAGCATCCCGAGGCTCTGCTTCGGCGCGACCGCTCCGTCAGGAGCGCCGCTCGTAGCTGAAGCTCACCATGGCGCCGAGCTGACGCGGGTCGGACTGCGTCGGGTCGAGCTCGGCGGGCGAGAACGTCGGGTCGATCGTCACCTCGACGAGCCACGGGCTCGCAGGCGTCGGCAGCACGAACGGCTTCTCCTGGCACGAGTGGATCACCCACGATTGCGCGCCAGTACCTTGCCGATCTGCGGCTGGCGGTCCTCGCCTACCGCGAGCGTCCCCAGCCGCACGACGGACGTTGCCGCGCTTGTCCTTGCCGCACCACGCCTTCGCGGGAGAGGACGACGTGGGCGGTACCACGGTCGCCGGGAGGCACGTCGTAGCGCGCGTACGTCGCTCGGCTGCCCATCCAGCCGTCGGGCGAGATACCCGTGCTCGCGCTGCGCAGGCGGAGCTGTTGCCCCGGCAGGCGCAGCAGACCGGTAGCCGCCGACCGGTTCTCCCTGCGGGTCGCCGATGCACGTCGACGCCGGGAATCGTGAGGATGTAGTCCGTGCGCGGGAGGAGTGAGCGTGCCGTCGGCGCTTTGCAGGTCCGGTGTGACCGTAGCGCCCGGTCCCGGCGCAAACCCGTCGAGCGACCAGACGCCCGTGATCGACCTGTTCCAGAACTCGAGCAGGTTGATCGGGTTGGCGTCGGTGACGGCCCGCCCGAGAAAGACGACGGGACGCCCGTCGGTGGCGCGGTCGAGCCAGTTGGCTGGCTTCGGAAGCGTGTCGTAGAGACGCTGCGCGAAGAGGGACTCGCCGTGGGCGGCATAGACCTCCGCCGTTCCGGCCCACGTTATCGTCCCGCACGCGAGCACGCCGACCGCGACGCCCGCCGCCAGCTTGCGGGCCGGAGCCACGGCAGCAGCAGTAGGAGCGCGGTGGAGACCACGGTCACGACGACGAGCGCGTTCGAGATGGTGTCGTCCGGCCAGCGCAGGATCCGGTTGGCGAACGCTGCGATCGCGAGCCCGTGCGCCTCGTAGTTGGGATACTGGTCAGGCCGTATGGGGTCGACGTGACGAGGTAGAGGCGCGAACGCGCCGGCGACGATCACCGCCCAGGCAGCGCCGCGTCGCCGCTCCAGGAACAGCGCCGTTCCGGCGAACAGCACCGGCACGAGGTAGATGAGGTTCCGCTCCAGCGTCAGGTTCGCGAGGACGCGTCGACAGGTACGCGGCCTTGACCGCCGTGTACAGGCCGAACGTCGCGATCGAGGCGAGCGTCACCGTCGCGAGCGCCGTCGTTCCCGGCCGCGGCTGCTCCCCGCGAGGGCGAACGACAGCGGCGAGCCCGGCCACCACCGGAGCGACGCCGAGGCCGATCGTCAGCGCTCCCGCCGCCCAGAGCCCGTACTCGAGCATCCGGTCCTGGTTGAACGTGGTGGCGACGTACCAGCTCGTCGAGCGGTGGGCCAGAAGACTCCCGAGGACGACGGCAGCCCCGACGGCGAGGAGCGACGCGCCGATCCAGTCGCCGGCGGTCCACCGCCGCCCGCCACGCCGACATGCGCCGGTGTGCGCCACCCGACCGCGAGCGCCGCCGCCCCGAGCACGACGACGAGGATCGCGAGCTGCGTTCGCGTCAGGAACCCCAGGCCGCACGCGGCGAGGGCCAGCAGGAAGCCGGCGGTACGGGGCATCGTCATCCAGCGCGCGACGAGGTAGAGCGCCAGCGTCGAGGCCGGGTAGGCGGTCGGCTCGTTGACGAGGATCGGGGCGTACGCGAGCGCCGGTGCGAGCCCGGTGCCGGCGGCGGCGAACAGCGCCCACGCGGGCCGGACGACGAGGCGCGCCAGGCCGTAGGCGGGGAACACGGCGGTCGCCATCAGCAGCGCTGCCGAGCGTCTTGGCGACGGTGTACGCGGTCGGCACGTCGTCGATCCACCAGATCGGCGCGCGTCAGATAGGCGGCGAGCGGGGGCAGGCCCGTCGGCTGGCCGCGCAGCGTGCCTTCGCCGGTCTCGGCGATCGACCGCGACATCTGCGTCATCTCGAGCTCGTCCGAGAAGATCGTCGGCGTGAGATGGCGCGACGCCTGCCACACCGCGAGGGCGGCCGTGACGGCATAGACGGCGGCGAGGCCGATCAGCTGGAGGGGAGGGCGGCCCGAGCTCGGATGCCGCTCGGTCGTCGTCACTCCACCGGCACCTCGACGCAGCGGTTGCCGTCTCGATCTCGCGGCGCATCACGCGGCAGGGTATCCGCGTCGCCTCGCACGCTGCGATCACCGGCGCGAGGCGCTCCGCCGGCGCGTCGGCGATCGTGACGAGCACCTCGTCCGGGGTGACCTGCGCGATCACGCGCTCCGCCTCGCCGAGGGAGCCGAGCACCGGTGTGCCGCCGAGGCGGCGCCCCTTGATGGCCGGGTTGTCGTCGAGGAAGCCGACGACCCGCTTGCCGGCCGTCTCGCGCATCTCGCGGGCGAAGCTCCGCCCGGAGCGTCCGGCTCCGACGATCAGGATGCGACCGCGTCTCCCGGCGCCGCGTCCCGTTCGCCCCGCTCCACCCAGAAGCGGAACAGCAGCCGGGAGCGCCGACGAGCAGCGTGCAGACGATCGCGTCGAGGACGAACACGCGACGCGGGCAACGTGACCGATCCGCGGACGACACGACGATCCCCCAGGAGACGACCGCCGAGAGCGCGCATGCGGCGGCGATCACGAGCTCGTCGGTCGTCGTCGCGAAGCGCCACACGCGCCGGTAGATGCCCGCAGGACGAAGAACGACGTAGCGCGTCCCGAGCACGACGGGCAGCGCGCGAGGAAGATCGACCGCTGCTGACACGGCTTCCCGAGCCCTCGACGACGAACGACGTACGCCGCGAGGAACGAGCCGCAGATGAGCACGAAGTCGACGAGCATCTCGATCAGGCGGCGCGGCTCGAACAGTGAGCGCAGCGGCGACAGGACGCGTCGCCGGCCTGGCCGCGGCGCGTGCGCTCGTCGCAGCTCGGCGAGGAAGCTGCCGAACTGGACGAGCAGGACGAACGTGACGAGCACGCCGACCGCGGTCACGCGCGCCGTTGTCGAGCACGTTGTAGGCGAGGCCGGTGGCGCCGAGCGCGATGGCGATCGTGGCGAGCAGCGCGACTGCCTCGCGCTCGGACAGGCCGTAGTAGACGAGCCGGTGCGACGTGTGGTCCTTGCCGCCCTGGGTGACCGGCCGCCGCTCGACGAGTGCGGCGATCACGGTGACGAGCGTGGTGTCGAGGATCGGGATCGCGAGCACGAGCAGCGGCAGCAGCATCGTCGCCACCGTGGTACCGGCCGTCGTCCAGCTCGCGGCGAGGCCCAGCGCGGCGAGCAGGAAGCCGAGCACCTGGCTGCCCGAGTCGCCCATGAACACCATCGCCTCGCCGCCGGGCCGGAGGTTGAACGGCAGGAAGCCGAGGCAGCGCAAAGCCGAGCGAGAGCGCGAGGACGAGCACGAGGTCGTTCCGAGTGGACGGTCGCCGCGTCGATCGCGAAGTACGCGCACGCGACCGTCGCGAGCGTCGCCGCCAGGCCGTCCATGTTGTCGAGCAGGTTGAACGCGTTCGTGATCCCGACGAGCCAGACGAGCGCGACGAGCGTCGCGACGACGTCGTTGCCGATGAGCTCGACCCGCAGCCCGGCTGCGACGGCGATCGCCGGCAGCGCCGAACTGCGCTGCGAGCTTCGCCAGCGGGCTCAGGTGGCGGACGTCGTCGAGCAGGCCGGCGACGAACAGGACGGCGCAGCCCGCGACGATGCCGGCGAGCTCGCCACGTCAGCTCGACCGCGCCCCGCGATCACTGCGAGCGCCGCGCCGGCGACGAGGCCGGCGAAGATGCCGACGCCTCCGAACGTCGGAGTCGGGCGGTCGTGCCAGCGCTCGCCAGTCGGAATCGCGACGAGGCGCTCGCCGAGCCGGGAACGCAGCAGGAGCGCAAGAGGACGAGGGCGGTGACGGGCAGAGCGAGCGATCGTGACGGTCGCCTCACGCCCGCAAGGGTAGTGGAGGAGCCGTCGCATGCGGCGCCCCGGAGACGGACCGAGAGCGGCGTAGCGCCCCGCCCTACAATCCGGCGATGGGCGTCTACGCCGACCTCTACCGCTACCGGGAGCTGTTCGGCAGCCTCTTCCGCCGCGACCTGCGCGCGAAGTACCGGGGCTCGGTGCTCGGGCTCGCCTGGACGCTGGCGTTGCCCGTCCTGCTGATGCTCGTCTACCTCGTCGTCTTCTCCGTGCTCTGGAAGGCGGCGCCCACGACGACGGTCGAGCACTACTGGCTCTTCCTCCTCTGCGGCCTGCCGCCGTGGGTGTTCTTCGCCACGTCGCTGCAGTCGGCCGCGCGGAGCCTGCTCGAGAACGCCAACCTGATCCGCAAGGTGCGGTTCCCGCGCCAGCTCGTGCCGTTGTCGATCGTTGCCACGCAGGTGGTGGCGTTCGCGGTGATGCTCGGCATCGTGCTCGTCCTCTGCCTCGTCGTGCTGCCGGAGAGCCGCGACCTGGCGTGGCTCGCGTTGCCGCTCGGCGCGCTCTTCGTCCTCCTCGTGGGAGGGCTCTCGCTCGCCGTCGCCGCCGCGAACGCGGTCCTCCGCGACATCGAGTTCGTGGTCGCCGCCGTGCTGCTGCCGCTCTTCTTCCTGACACCGGTGCTGTACGGGCTCGACGGCCTGCCCGTGGCACAGACGCATCCCTGGCTGCTCGACGTGATCCACTGGGGGAACCCGCTGACGCCGCCGATCCTCGCGATCCGGGCGCCGCTGTTCTTCGGGGAGCTGCCCGCCGCCGGCGATCTCGCGTACTTCGTCGTCGAGGCCGGCGTCGCCCTCGCGCTCGGCGCGCTCGTGTTCAGGCGGGTCGACGACCGGATCGCCGCGGAAGTGTGATCACGATGCGGCCGTCGAAGAGGGCCTCCTCGCCCGCATAGGACGGCAGCCCCTCGTACTCGTCCGGTTCGAGCCCGGCGAGGAGCGACGGCAGCAGCAGCGGCCGGCCGAAGCGCGGATTGCGTCCACCGCCGGGTTGCCACGGCCCCAGCCGGCCGTGCCGCCTGCCCGTGTCGATCGAGCCGCCGACGGCGGCCCATCCCTCGGCGTGCGCGTCCAGCACCCGCCGCGCCCAGTCGGGCGCAGGGCTGCAGCCGGCGACGAGGTGGGCGGTGGCGACGGCGTCGCCGGCGACGGTGGGCTCGTCCTGTGCGGCGAGTGCCCTCGCTGTCTCCTCGTCGGGCCCGCCGTGCACGACGACGCCGAGCCGCCGCTCGGCGATGCGCGGGGCCACGTCGACGGGCACGTCGAGCGTCTCACACCCGATCTCGGCGAACCAGAAGCGATGCTCCTCGATCAGGTCGAAGGCGAGGCGGTACGGGCCGGGCGGACGCGGCGACAGCACCGGCAGCTCCAGCTCGATCGTCTCGCCTGGGGCGACCGGCCCCGGCAGCGGCGTGCGGATGCCGTCCCAGACGATCGGGTTCCCGAGCGGGTCGAGCCAGTGATAGGCGACCTGCACACCGTTGGGCCCTCGTGAGCGCCACGTGGCCGAGCCCGCGTTCTCGAGCACGACGCGCGCGCCGCCGAGCACAGCGGCCCGCGGGGAGTCGAGCGACCAGCCGAGCCAGCGCGGTACGAGCGGCCCGCGCGGGAGGGAGTGCTCGCCGACGCGCTGCAAGGTGAGGGCTACTCTAGAGGCTCGATGGTGAGCGAGCCGCTTCTCGTGCGCGCCGCGCGGCGCGAGCAGGTCGAGCGCACGCCGGTGTGGTTCATGCGCCAGGCGGGCCGCTCGCTTCCCGAGTACCGGGCGATTCGCGAGCGGCACGGGTTCTTCGAGGTGGCGAACACGCCGGAGCTGTGCGCGGAGGTGACATTGCAGCCGGTGCGCCGCCACGATGTCGACGCCGCGGTGATGTTCGCGGACATCATGACGCCGGTGCTCGGCATGGGCGTCGACGTCCGGCTCGTCGAGGGTGTCGGGCCGGTGATCGACACGCCCGTGCGCACGATGGCAGACGTCGACGCCCTGCACGTCCCCGACGCGGAGGCCGCGTTCGCGCCCGTGCTCGAGGCCGTCCGGCTCGTCCGGGCCGCCCTCGACCCGGACAAGGCCGTCGTCGGCTTCTGCGGTGGCCCCTTCACCGTTGCCGGCTACCTCGTGGAGGGGAAGCCCAGCCGCGAGTTCGCCGTCGCGAAGAAGCTGATGCTCTCCGAGCCGGCCGTGTGGCACCGCTTGATGACGAAGCTCGCGGACACCTTCGCTCCGTACGTCGCGGCCAAGGTGCGCGCCGGCGCGGACGTGATCCAGCTGTTCGACTCGTGGGTCGGCGCGCTCTCGCCGGCGCACTACCGGGAGCTCGTGGCACCCTACTCGGCCCGCATCCTGGCAGCGGTGGACTGCCCCACGATTCACTTCGGCACCGGCACCGCCACGCTCCTCGAGGAGATGGCCGCCGCGGGCGGGGACGTGATCGGGCTGGACTGGCGCATCCCGCTCGACCTCGGCTGGGCCCGTCTCCCGGGTTGCGCAGTCCAGGGGAACCTCGACCCCGCCGTCCTGCTCGCTCCGTGGGAGAGGGTCGAGACGGAGGCGCTCGACGTCCTCGCCCGTGCGGGTGGCAGGCCCGGGCACATCTTCAACCTCGGCCACGGCGTCCTCCCCTCGGTGGAGCCGGACACGCTCACGCGCCTCGCGGCGCTCGTCCGTGAGCGCACCACCGCGAGGGTCGCCGCATGACGCCGGGCACGATCGCGGCCGACGCCGTCTCCCGGCGCTTTCGCGTGCACGCGCGCGAGACCCGCACGCTGAAGGACCTGCTCGTGGCGCGCGGCCGCACGGGGGGAGAGGACGTGTGGGCCCTGCGTGACGTCTCGCTCGAGATCGCCGCAGGCGAAGCGGTCGGGCTGATCGGCCGCAACGGCTCCGGCAAGTCGACGCTGCTCCGGGTGCTCGCCGGCATCATCCGGCCCACGGGCGGCAGCGTGCAGGTCGCCGGACGGGTGGGGTCGCTGCTCGAGCTCGGCGCGGGCTTCCACCAGGACTTCACCGGTCGCGAGAACGTCTTCCTGAACGGGTCGATCCAGGGTCTGCGCCGCGCCCAGATCCACGAGCGGTTCGACGAGATCGTCGCGTTCGCCGAGCTCGAGCATGCGATCGACCGGCCGGTGCGCACGTACTCCTCCGGCATGGCGATGCGGCTCGGGTTCGCCATCGCCGCGTTCCTCGAGGCCGACGTGCTGCTGCTCGACGAGGTGTTTGCCGTCGGCGACGAGAACTTCCAGCGGAAGTGCTTCGGTGTGATCGCCGACTTCAAGCATCGTGGCGGCACGATCCTGTTCGTCTCGCACGATGCTGCGGCCGTCGAGCGGCTCTGCGAGCGCGCGGTGCTCCTCTCCTACGGCGAGAAGGCGTACGACGGGCCGACGCACGAGGCGATCGTCCGCTACCGGCGCCTGCTCGCCGACGAGCTCGACCCGACGGAGCGGTCGGTCGGGTTGCGCGAATGGGGCAGCGGCGAGGCCGAGATCGCGGGCGCCAGGCTGCTCGCAGCGGGCGGCGAGCAGCGAGAGCAGTTCCTCGCAGGCGAGCCGCTCGTGCTCGAGGTCGCGATCGACGCACACGAGGCGCTGCCGCCGCCGCTGCTGCGCCTGGAGCTGCGTGACAACGCCGGCTTGCTCGTCGCCGAGAGCACGCTCCCCACCGAGACGGTCGGCTGGCCGGCCGCGCCGGGCCGGTTCGAGATCCGGTACGAGGTGCCGGAGCCCCCGTTCGCGTTCGGACGCTTCAAGCTGCGTCTCGGGCTCGTCGCCGCGGACGGCCGCACGCTCCACCAGCTCGACGATGCCCTCGGCTTCCTCGTGTACCCGGACGGCGAGGAACGAGGGCTCGTGCGGCTCGAAGGAACGTGGGCGGCAGGGGCGAAACAGGAGACCCGATGAGCTACAAGACGTGCCCCGACTGGCCGGAGCTGATGGAGCTCGCACCCGACCTGCAGTTCAAGCACATCAGCGTCGCCGAGGCGCACCTGCCGTTCGACGTGCTCTCGAAGATCTCGCACGCGTCGCTCGGCGACGTGGAGATGTGCTGCGATCTCGAGCACCACGTCTACAACGGGCATCACACCGATGCCGAGGTGGCAGCGGCGCTCGTCGGCACCCACTGGTACGAGGTGCACGAGTGGGCCACCTCCGGGCCGGGCCAGAGCAGCTCCCACGCGGCCTGACGCAGCCTGTGCCGTAGCGCCACGGAGCACGGGGTGCCCCGGATACCCTCCTCGGGGTGACTGCGACCATCGTCGTCCCTTTTCGTGCCGGCGGCAAGAGCAGGCTGCCTGCGTCGATCCGTGTCGAGGTCGCGCTCGCGATGCTCTGCGACGTTCTCGCCGCTGCGAGAGCGACGGGGGAGGTCAGGGTCGTGACCGCCGATCTCGAGGCGGCGTCGGCCGCCCGGGCGCTGGGCGCGACTGTGGTCGACGACCCGGGCGGCGGTCAGGGCGCCGCGGTCACCGCGGGGATCTCCGGCCTGGCCGGCCGGTGCCTCGTCGTCAACGCCGACCTCCCGTGCGCGACGCCGGAGGCGCTCGCGAGCCTGGCCGGACACAGTCCCGCGTTCGTCCCTGCCTCCGACGGGACGACGAACGCGCTCGCACTGCCCGATGCGGCGTCGTTCGCGCCGCTGTACGGGCCCGGCAGCGCAGTCCGCTTTGCGGCGGCGGGTCTCGCCCCCGTCTCGATCCCGGAGCTCGAACAGGATGTCGACACCCTCGCGGACCTCGAGCAGTTGGCCCTCCCGGTCGGCCGGCGGACGATGTTTGTGGTGAATCACCACAAGCTCGACCTGGCGCACAGCTCGTGAGGGTGGTGTGCCTGTCGGGCGGTGTCGGCGGCGCCAAGCTGGCACGCGGCCTCTACGACGTGCTCGCACCGGGCGAGCTGACGGTGATCGGCAACGTCGGCGACGACGTCGAGGTGCTCGGCCTGCACGTGTCGCCGGACCTCGACTCGGTGCTCTACGCACTCGCCGACCTCAACGACGAAGAGCGTGGCTGGGGGCGCGCCGGCGAGACGTGGAACGCGCTCGAGTCGGCCAGGGCCTGGGGCGGGGAAGGGTGGTTCATGCTCGGCGATCTCGACATCGGGCTCCACCTCGTGCGCACACAGGGGCTGCGGGCCGGTGAGCCGCTCTCGGCGGTCACGGCAGGCGCCGTCGAGGCGGCCGGTCTCGCCACCCGTCTTCTCCCGGTCACGGACGACCGGCTGCGTACGCATCTCGTCACGCCCGCGGGGACGTTCCCGTTCCAGGAGTGGTTCGTCGCGCGCGGTCACCGGGACGAGGTCGACGGCCTCCTCTTCGAGGGTGCGGCCCGCGCGACGCCGGCACCCGGCGTGCTCGAGGCGATCTCGTCTGCCGAGGCGATCGTGATCGCACCCAGCAATCCGTACGTCTCGATCCACCCCATCCTGGCCGTGCCGGGTGTGCGCGACGCCGTCGCCGCACGGGCCGTGACGTGTGTCGGCGTCAGCCCGCTGATCGGTGGACGCGCCGTGAAGGGCCCGCTCGACCGTATGCTCTCCCGCATGGCCGGCGGCACGTCCCCACAGCATGTGACCACCTGTTACGAGGGGCTCCTCGACGCGCTCGTGATCGACCGTGCCGACGCACGGGCGACGGCCGACGTCCCGCTCGTCGTCGCCGAGACCCTGATGACCGACCGCGGGGCGGCACGCCGGCTCGCCCAGACGACCCTGGAGGCTGCTTCGTGAGGATCGCCCTGATCGGAGGCACCGGGAGCTTCGGCACCGCTCTCGGCGTTCGCCTGCGCGAGTCGGGCTACGAGGTCGTGATCGGCTCGAGGGACGCCGAGCGCGCCCGCGCAGTCGCCGCAGAGCTCGGAGTGGAGGGCGCGACCAACGAGGACGCCGCCCGCTCCGCAGACTTCGTCGTGCTCACGACCAAGGCCGACGGCGCCGTCGAGACGGCCCGGTCGCTCCGCGAGGCGATCGGCAACACACCGGTGCTCTGTGTCGCTGCCGAGCTGACCTTCACGAAGCAGGGGTGCTGCCCCACGATCGAGGCGACCTCGATCGCGCAGCGCATCCAGGCGGAGCTCGACGCTCCGGTCGTGGCCGGCCTGCACTCGCTCGCCGCCTCGAACCTCGGTGGCGACGAGGCGCCCGACGAGGACACCCTGGTCTGCGGCGACGACCCGGATGCCAAGGCGGCGGCGCTCGAGCTCGCCGGCAAGGTGACGTCCGGTCGCGCGATCGACGCCGGCCCTCTGGCGAGCGCGCGGGCGCTCGAGGGCATGACAGCGGTGATCGTCAACGTGAACAGGCGCTACAAGGCACACGCCGGCCTGCGCATCACCGGCGTCCGCTGACCGTGCACCGCGAGATCCGGGTGATCCCGCTCCTGGGGCTGCCGGAGCTCGCGGAGGGCGACGATCTGGCGGCGCTGCTCGCGGAGGCCGCGCAGCGCTCGGGAGGCCTGGAGGAGGGCGACGTCGTGGTCGTCGCGCAGAAGGCCGTCTCGAAGGTCGAGGGCCGGGTGGTGCGACTCGACGAGGTGGTGCCGTCGCCGCGCGCCGTCGAGCTCGCGGGCGACGACGGCGACCCACGCCAGGTCGAGGTGATCCTGCGCGAGTCCGTCGAGGTGGTTCGCTCCCGGCCGCCGCTCGTGATCGCGCAGACACGGCACGGGTTCGTCTGCGCCTCGGCCGGCGTCGACGCGTCGAACGCGAAGGGCCCGGGCACGGTGATCCTGCTGCCGCTCGACCCGGACGCCTCCGCGGCGGCGCTCCGTGCCCGTCTGGCCGGGCTGACGGGCATCGTCGCCGGCGTGATCGTGAGCGACTCGTTCGGCCGGGCCTGGCGGCAGGGGACGACGGACGTCGCCCTCGGCGTGGCGGGCCTGGCGGCGCTCCGTGACCTGCGCGGCTCGCGTGATGCGGCCGGCTACGAGCTGCGCTCGACCATGATCGCGGTGGCGGACGAGATCGCCGGCGCGGCGGAGCTCGTGATGGGCAAGGACCGCGGCGTGCCGGCCGCGATCGTCCGCGGCGCCGACGCCGGCGGCGACGGCACCGCCCACGACCTCGTGATGCCCCGCGAGCGCGACCTCTTCCGCTAGCGTGGAAGCACAGGCGAGGGGTCGCGTCCGGCGGGATGATGTCGCCCCCGCACACAGTTCTCTCCCAGCCGTTCGTTCGAGAAGGAGCACAGACGCATGCGCAAGTCATGGTGCTGGCCACCATGCTCGTCGCCGCTTTCTGGGCGCAGTCCGCCGTGGCGGCGACGCCCACGGTGAAGGTGAGCCTGAAGGAGTTCAAGGTGCTGCCGTCCACGAAGACGGTCAAGGCCGGCAAGGTGACGTTCTCCGCGAAGAACGTCGGCAGCGTCGACCACGAGCTGGTCGTGATCAAGACGAACGTCGCACCGGGCAAGCTGCCGGTCAAGAACGACAAGGCCAGTGAAAAGGGCTTGGTCGGCGAGATTCCGGAGCTGAGGCCGGGCAAGAGCGGCAAGGTGACGCTCAAGCTGGCAAAGGGGAAATATGTCCTCCTCTGCAACGTCGCAGCCCATTACCAGGCGGGCCAGTACACGGCGTTCAGCGTCAAGTAAGCGACGTGGGCGCGCGTCGGTGAGCCGACTCGCGCCTCCCTCGGCGTTACACTCCCACCATGCACAAGTACGCGATCTGGGGCACGGCGACGTCGGCCGGGCACGAGGCGTGGGTGCGCGCGGTCGGCAAGGCGTTCGAGGCTGACGGCTTCGAGTTGGTCGACGACCACGCGGACGCCGATTTCGTGCTCAACATGTTCGACGTGGAGGAGCCCAAGGCGTTCCGGCGCTCGTCGCGCGGAACCTACTCGGCATCCTTCTACGAGCTCGCGGAGGAGCCGGAGGACGTGCTGCGGACGAGTTACCCGAATCTCGTGCGAACGCTCGCGAACGTCGTCGTCCTGCACGTTCCCGGCCGGGGTGTGTGGTTCACGACCATGGAGCGCGGCACCTACAAGATCTCCGACGATCCCGCCGAGGTGTTCGAGCGGCTGGCTCCGCTCGCGAAGTCGAAGCTCGTGATCGACAACGAGTTCGTGCCCGATCTCGAGCCCGAGCTCTGGGACGGCGACGAGGTGACGGCGGACATCATCGCCGCCGGCAAGCGGATGGGCGAGCTCGACCTCTTGCCGGCACCCTTCCCGGTGCACGAGTACCTCGACGAGCGCGACCTACGCCACGTGATGCGGCTGTATCAGGTCGGCGGGCTCTCGTACGGCAACCTCTCGGCCCGTAAGGACGAGCGGCGCTTCTGGATGAGCGCGTCCGGGGTCGACAAGACGGCGCTCGAGATCCCGGGCCGCGACATCCTGATGGTGACCGGCTACGACGAGCCGGACGCGAAGATGGTGATCAGCGTGCCGCCCGGCATCGAGCCGCGCCGGGTCTCGGTCGACGCGATCGAGCACTGGATGATCTACCAGGCGCATCCGGACGTCGGTGCCATCCTCCACGTTCACGCGTGGATCGAGGGCATCGTCGCGACGGACATCAACTACCCCTGCGGCACACAGGAGCTCGCCGAGTCCGTCGCGGAGCTGATCGACCGAGAGCCCGACCCCGCGCACGCCGTGATCGGGCTGCGCAACCACGGCATCACGGCGACCGGTGACAGCCTGACGGAGATCCTCGACCGCATCCAGTCGAACATCCTCCGCCAGGTCCCCATGACGTGATCGCCGGGCGACGCCTCGGCGACGCTCCGCCGGCTCAGTCCTGAAGCGCCCCGTCGAGCGCCGGCCGGAACGCGTCGGGTGTCAGCTCGGTCGGCTGGATCTCGTACGGCTCGTCGGTGCCGATCCGGATGAAGAACCACGGTGTGCCCTGCACCTTGCGATCGGAAGCCTCCTTGTTCAGCTTCTCGATCTCGGCGGTGATCGCCGCACTCTTGGCGTCGGCGAGGACCTTGGCCGCGTCGAGGCCCGGCACCTCCGCCAGGATCTCGTCCACCTTGTCGTCGCTCACCCAGCCGCTGTTCTCCTGGCCCTGGTTGCGGTAGAAGGCCTCGACCACGTCCCAGAGCTTGTTCTGGTTGCGGGCGGCGAGTGCCACCCGGAGCGCCTTGACGGAGTCGTCCCCGAGGAACGACAGGCCGCGGAAGTCGATCTTCACCTGGCCCGGCTTGACGTACTCGTCGACGAGCGTCGGAAAGACGTCGTCGGTGTACGACTTGCACACGGGGCACTGGATGTCCTCGTACTGCAGGAGCGTCACGTTGGCGTCGGGGCTGCCGAGCACAGTGCCGGCCTGCGGGATGCCCGAGATCAGGGACGTCTCCGTGCCGGTCGAGGTCGTGCTCGTGTCGTCGCCGCCGGTCAGGACGATCGTTCCGGCCACGAGGGCGATCACGACGACGGCTGCGCCGGCGAGCGCGATCAGCAGATTGCGGCTCGGGCCCGTACCGGTCGTGGGCTGTCGCTTCGCGTGTGTGGACTTACGGGGTTTGGGAGGCATGCCGGGAGTGTGCCTGCAGTCGCGCCGTTCGGCACGGGGAACGCGATAATCCGCCGATGAGGAGGGATCACGACCGGCGCGCCCTGGTCGAGGCCGGCATCGCGATCGCCTCCGAGCTGTCGCTCGATGCGGTGCTCGTCCGCCTGCTCGAGACCGCCGCAGAGTTGACCGGCGCCCGCTATGCGGCGCTCGGGGTGATCGACCGCGAGGGCGAGCGGCTGGAGCGGTTTCTCACCCACGGTCTCGACGAGGAGGCGCGGACCGCGATCGGCGAGCCGCCGACGGGGCGAGGCATTCTCGGCGTCCTCATCCACGACGCGCGGGTGCTTCGGCTCCACGACCTCACGGACGACCCGCGTGCCGTCGGCTTTCCGCCGGACCATCCCCCGATGCGGACCTTCCTCGGCGTGCCGGTGCGCCTCCGCGAGGTCGCCTACGGCAACCTCTACCTGACCGAGAAGGAGGGGGGCGGCGACTTCGACGAGGACGACGAGGAGGTCGTCGTGCTGCTCGCGGCGCAGGCGGCGGTCGCGATCGAGAACGCCCGCCTGTACGAGGAGGCGACGCAGTGGTCACGCCAGCTCGAGTCGCTGAACGAGATCGCCACGGCCCTCGCCGGCGAGGTCGATCTGCCGCGTCAGCTCGACCTCGTGACGGCCCGCCTACGGGAGCTGCTCCAGGCAAAGGCGGTCGCCGTGGCGCTGCTGCAGCCTGACGGGGCGCTACGCGTCGAGGCAGGGAGCGGTGAGGAGGTGTCCGGCATCCTGCTCGGTCCGGATTCGAGGAGCGCCGGGGTGCTGGCTGCCCGCAGCAGCGTGTGTATCGAGGCGCTCGCCGACGATCCGAGCGTCGATCAGCAACTCGTGCAACGCCACGGTGCGCACTTCGGCATGATCGTGCCTCTGCTGCTCGGTGAGCGCGCGCTGGGCGTGATCATCGTCCACGATCGCGAGGGCCCCGATGTGCGCTTCACCGAGGAAGACGTGCGACTCGCCGAGAGCTACGCCAAGCGGGCGGCGGTCGCGGTCGACCTGTCGCAGCGGGTGGCGCGTGACGCGCTACGCCGGGCGGTGGAGGCCCAGGAGCTCGAGCGCCGCCGGCTTGCGCGTGAGCTCCATGACGAGACCGGCCAGGCGCTGACGTCGATGTTGCTCGGGCTCTCGGCGCTCGAGGCGGCCGGCACGCCGGAGCAGGTGCGCGAGGCCGTGGCGGCGCTGCGCGCGCTCGTCGTCTCCACGCTGCAGGACGTCCGTCGGCTGGCGGTCGAGCTGCGCCCTACGGCGCTCGACGACTTCGGCCTCGGCCCGGCGCTGAAGCGTCTCGGCCAGACGGTGGGGGAGGCCTCGCGACTCGATGTGCAGGTCGAGGTGCGGCTTTCCGGCGAGCGTTTGCCGGCGGAGGCCGAGACCGCCGTCTACCGCATCGTGCAGGAAGCGCTGACCAATGTGGTGAAGCATGCCGATGCACGGCATGTCAGCGTCCTGCTGACACGAAAGAATGGGACGGTG
Organism: uncultured Gaiellaceae bacterium; assembly: GCA_963787085.1. Lineage (GTDB taxonomy): Bacteria > Actinomycetota > Thermoleophilia > Gaiellales > Gaiellaceae > Gaiella. Next base: position 241,275 of record CAWBBO010000011.1, read on the forward strand.
TCCGTGATGATCGAAGACGACGGCAGGGGGTTCGACCCGAGGAGCGCGCGCAGCGATGGGCTCGGCCTGCGCGGCATGCAGGAGCGCATGGCGCTTCTCGACGGGACGCTCGTGGTGGATTCCACCCCCGGCGCCGGGACCACCCTCGTGCTCGAGCTGCCGCTGCTATGACACGTGCCGCTCCGAAACCCGTGGCCGTCAAGGTCCTGATCGTCGACGACCATGCAGTCGTGCGCACCGGGCTGCGCCTGCTGCTCGAGCGCGAGGACGACTTCGAGGTGGTGGGCGAGGCAGGAAGCGCGGACGAAGGGGTGCGGGCGGCCCGGCTCGAGAAGCCGGACGTCGTGCTGCTCGACGTCGTGATGCCGGGTCGCAGCGGCATCGACGCGTGCGCGGAGGTCGTGCAGGCGTCGAAGGGGCGGGTGTTGATGCTGTCGATGCAGGACGATCCGACGTACGTCCGTGCGGCGTTCGCGGCCGGCGCGAGCGGCTACATGCTGAAGGAGGCGGCCGACATCGAGCTCGTCCAGGCGGTGCGGGAGGTTGCGAGCGGCGGCCGCTACGTGCATCCGACGCTCGGCGCGCGGCTCGCGCAGGCGGAGGTCGAGGCGGCCCAGCGCGCGGCCAACGATCCGCTCTCGGAGCGCGAGCGGGAGGTCCTGCGCCTCCTCGCACTCGGGCATACGAACCAGGAGATCGCGAAGTCGTTGTTCATCTCGGTTCGCACCGCCGAGACACACCGGGCCCACATCATGCAGAAGCTCGGCCTCGGCACGCGTGCCGAGCTCGTCCGCTACGCGCTCGCGAACGGCCTGCTGGACGATTCGTGACGACTGACGCCGCCACGAACCGTCCATAGGGGCCGCCCGGCGCGTCAGTGAGACATCGTGCCCTTCGGGTTGCCGACCTCGAGCAGGCCGACCTGGCCCAGGTCGACGTGGGCGAAGGCGTGCGAGACGAACGGGTAGAGGCCCGGCTCGTCGATCGTCACCTCGAACACGGCGCCCCCGCCGGCGGGCACGTCCACCGTCTGCACGCCGTTCTGCACGTGCTCCGGGTTCATGTCGCCGTTCGGGTAGACGGTGTCGAAGATCGTGCCGACGACGTGGAAGGCGGTCGTCAGGCTCGGGCCGGCGTCGACGACGTAGAACCGCACGGTGTCGCCCGGGTCGGCGGTGAGGGGATGCGCGACGTACTGGGCGGCGTAGCCGTTGAAGGCCGTCCAGTCGGGCATCATCGCTCGGGCTTTGGACATGTCGAGCTGGGCCGGCGCGGCGACGCCGTCGTTCGACAGGTACCACTCGCCGGCGACGAGCACGTACTCTCGCTCGACCTTCGGCAGGGCGGGAACCGGGTCGACGACGATGGCCCCGTACATGCCGTTGGCGATGTGCGCCAGCACGGGCTTCGTGCCGCAGTGGTACATGAACACGCCCGGGTCGGTCGCCTTGAAGCGGAAGGTGAACGAGTCGCCGGGCATCACGTCGACGAAGGCCTCGTTCGGAGCGATCCGCGCTGCGTGGAAGTCGATCGAGTGTGGGATGGCGCCGCCGTTCGTGAGCGTCATCTCGACCGTCTGGCCCTGGCGCGCGTGGACGACCGGCCCGGGAGCGCCTCCCTCGAAGCCCCACGCCTGGTACTTCACGCCCGGCGCGATTTCGATCGTCACGTCCTTCAGCACCATGTGGACCTGCACCACGTCGCCCGCAGGGACGGGGGGCAACGTCGCCGGAAACGGCTTGTGCGCTTTGGCCAGCTCCAGTGCCTGATCGGCCGTGACGCCGGCGAAGCTCTGCATGCCTCCCTTGGTCGGCGTGCCGGCCTGCGTCGCCATGGCGTCGTGGCTGCTCGCCGCCGCCGAGGCGACGTCGTCGTCGAGGGCGCGGTTCGACGCGACGAGTGCGGCGGCCAGCACGAGGACTCCGGCTGCGAGGATGCCGAGTCCGAGCATCACGGTCTTCATCTGGTGTATTCCTCCCCTAGTCGTATATACGATGAGTATTGGAGGAATCAGGCGACGAGGCATCAGCGGACGCGCCGATCGTGAATGCGGTATTCCCCGGATGCGGGCGGCGTCCGCCGTCGCCGAAACTCTTGCCATGGACGGGGAAACCCGGCGGCACCGTGCTCTCGCAGACCCGAGTCGCGCACGCCTGCTCGACGTGCTGCGGACGTCTGAGCGTTCGCTCGCCGCGGAGGAGCTTGGTGCGTCGCTCGATCTGCATCCGAACACGGTGCGCGCGCATCTCCAGGTGCTGGCGGATGCCGGCTTCGTCGTCGCCTCGCGTGAGGAGCGGACGCGGCCCGGCAGGCCTCGCCGCCTCTTCACCGCCGTGCCGGAAGCGGCGGAGCAGGAGCACGAGCTGCTGGCGGCTGCGCTCGCCTCCTCGCTCGAGCCGCTGCCCGACGGTGCCGCCCTCGCTGCGGCGGCGGGCCGGAGCTGGGGACATGTCCTCGTCGAGCGCCTGGAGCCGGGCCGCGAGCCGACCGCCGCCGCCTGCGTCCAGCGCGTCGCGTCGCTCCTACAGCGCCGTGGCTTTGCTCCCCAGACGACGGGCGACGAGATCGTGATGCAGCGCTGCCCGTTTCGCGAGCTCGCCGAGCGCTACCCGCGGGTCGTGTGCTCAATGCACTCAGGCATCATCGACGGCGCTCTCGCCGAGCTCGGTGCGCCGATCGAGGTGGAACGTCTCGTTCCGTGGGTGACGCCGACGAGCTGCGTCGCGCGACTGCGGCCGTCCTAGCCTTCGCCCCTGGCGCTCCGTCCTAGAGCTCGAGCGCCAGCGGCAGCTCGACGGGGAAGAGCGGCGAGCCGTCCTCGCCGGACGGCGCGAAGGCGAAGATCACGAACGGCCCGGCCGGGGCGTCGACTGCCACCTCGTCGTCGAACGTCCCACGCGTGCCGGTGCCGGAGGTCGCCGTCGTGAACGTCCGTTTCAGGACCGTGCCGTCGGCCGCGCGCACCTCGAGTCCGATGTTCGCCTCGAATACGTTCGCCGTGCCGCGCAGGCGGACCGGCGATCTGACGGTGTCCCCCGGCAGCGGCGATTCCACGAGGATGGCGGGTGTCTGGTCCTCGAAGTCGCCGCGGCCGACCGGCGGGTCGACGACGACGCCCTCCCCGCCGATCGCCGCCGCCGGACGGCCGTCGAGGCGGAAGGCGACATGCTCGACGCCGGGGAACCGTGTCATCGTGTAGACGACCTGCGCGACCCGCGTGAGCTGCGAGAGACTGCCGCCGCCGGAAGCGAACGTGCCCGAGAGGTCGACGGTGGCTGTGCCGGCGGCGATCGTGACGCCGAGCACCTCCGTCCCCGGCGGAATGCTCGTGACGTAGCCGACCCGAGCCTCGCCCGCCGTCGGGCCGCGGAGGAGCTCCGTGAGCGCCGCACGTGCGACACCTGCGGTCGCCTCCACGCGGCGCCGAACGGGAGCCACCTTCTCCCCGTGCAGCAGGTACACGCCGAACGTCGTCGTCTCCGGCGGTGGCGGCTCGTCGTCCTTCCCACCGCAGCCGGCCGCCAGGAGGCACAGCAGCACGGCGATGGCTCCCACGCTGCGACGACCACCGACCCTCATCGGTGCATCGTGCCAGGTTCGGGAGCGGCGGTACCCTCAGCGACCTGCGGCCGCCTGCGTCTGCGCGGCCCGCTCCGTGCGGGTGGCGGGCTCGCGGACGACGAGGACGGGACACGGCGCCTTGCGGAGGACCTCCCCGGAGACGCTGCCGAGCAGGAGTGACGCAACGGTGCCGTAGCCGTGGCTTCCCATCGCAATCATGCGGGCGCCGGTCTCGGCAGCGAACGCGCAGATGCACTCGGCGGGATCACCCGTGGCGAGCCGTGTCGTCACGCTCACCCCGGCGGCCTTTCCGCGTGTGGCGGCATCGCTGAGCGCAGACTCGGCATGGTCGCGCTCCGCGTCGAGGAGCTCGTTCAGCAGCGCCCCCGATGGGTATGCGAGGCCGAAGTCGCCCTGCAGCGCGCGCCAGACCGTGATCACGGCCAGGCCGTCGCCTGTGCTCTGCGCGATTGCGACCGCCTCGTCGAGCGCTGCCACAGC
>CAWBBO010000012.1:0-54794 GCA_963787085.1 uncultured Gaiellaceae bacterium
GTCGTAGCCGTAGGTCGAGCGGGTGATCCAGGTGTGCGCGCCGCCCCCCTGTGGAAGAAGAGGTTCCAGTTGTCCTTCTGGGGGTCGATGGGCACGTCGTAGTTCTGGTAGTAGGGCCCGTTGTTGACCAGGAAGTAGCGCCCGGCGGTGAGGAACGCGAGCCCGACCGCGCGGCCTCCCTCGGTCACGTCGAAGTCCACCACCGCGCCCGGAACCTGCTCGCCCAGCCGCTCGGCGATCTCGGCGAGCCGGAGCCCGATGCGAAAGCGTAGGAATCGGCCCGCTCCCCGGGCGCGTCGGCCGCGGTCCCGTGCCCATGTCCGGGCGCGTCGCAGCCGTACTGCCCCACCGCGTCCCACTTGTAGTACGTGACGCCCGTCTCGCGGTGCAGGCGCACGAGCTCCTTCAGGAAGGCCTCGCCCCAGGGCGAGACGAGGCACATGGGATAGCTCTCCTCGGTCTCCCAGACGGGCGACACCTTCGACTCGCCCTTCCAGGACATGCGGAAGGCGGCGTTCTCCTCGCCAGCGCGGCTCGAGACGGCGGCCGCGTTGGGGTTGAACCAGAGGCCGAGCTTCATCCCGTGGGCGTCGAGCTTCGCCTTGAGCGGCGCGAGGCCCTCGGGGAAGCGCGCGCGGCTCACCGCCCAGTCGCCGGTCTTCTCGTACCAGCCGGTGTCGAGCACGAACGTCTCGATCCCCATGCGGGCGGCGACGCCGATCTCCGCGAGCATCCGCTCCGCGTTCATGGACTCGAGATAGGGCTTGCCGTTCCACCACTTGTTCCGCTCCTGGAAGTTCCACGTGTTGTAGTGGACGCGGGGCGCGCGGGTATCGGCGTTCGCCGAGAGCTCCTGGCGCACGAAACGGCGGTAGGCCTCGGCGGTGGCTTCCTTGTCGCCCGCCACGAGGCCGGCCTGGAGCCACACCGTCTCGTACGGGTGGTCGGCGTCGACTACCTGGCCGCGCCAGTAGTTGCCCTTCACGCCGCGCAGCGAGACGGAGCGGCGGCGGCCGAGGTCGAAGCGCAGGAAGGCGTCGGGGGCCTGCGACCCGTGCTCGTAGGCGAGGAGCATCGTGCGCCGCCCGTCCGAGGCGACGAGGATCGGCCCCATCACCCCGAGGCCCGCCTCGAAGTCGTCGGGGTCCACGGGCCGCTCGGAGAGCGTGTAGCTGTGCAGGAGCTCCACGAACTCCGAGAGGCGGATCTCCCGCGACCGGGGCAGGCCATCGAAGGACGTGGCGAGGTACTCGATCTCGTCCTGGGCCCCGGATTCCAAGAAGGCGTGCGGCTTCGTGGCCGTGAGCCGGTACTGGAAGCGGACGATCGGGGCTCAGGTCCGAGAGGCGGAAGCGCAGCTCGAGCGCGAGCGAGGGATCCTCGCGCAGCGTGCCGCGGAAGCGGTACTCCACGAGGTCAGGTCCGAGGGGCACTGGGTCGCCCGCGGCCTCGAAGCGTTCCGGCAGGGCGGAGACCGCCCGGCCGTCGAGCGGGAAGACCGGCGGGGCGAAGGCGTGACCGGGCGCGGCCGAGGTGGGCGCAAAGCTCCACAGCGCCCCCGGCGCCGCCCCGAGCTCGATCCGCAGGCCGCTCGCCACGATGACGGGGACCGGGCTGGCCGCGCGAGCCGGGGCCGCGAGGCCGCCGAGGAGGAGCGCGAGAACGACGCGGAACGGGCGCAGCTTCATGAGCGGCATCAGCACCTGTCGCGCCGGCGGCCTTTCGAAGGCTACGGTGGCACGCCGCCGGATCGGTCATACAATGAGCGCGGACGGGCGGACGGGCGAACAACCCCCGGGTGCGCCACTGGAGGCGGTTCGAAATGAAGACCTCGACCCACGTTCTCGCGCTCGCCCTGCTGCTGCCGGCGTTCCCCGCGACCGGCGCCGCCGCCGCGCCCGCCCGCGCCGATCCCGGTCATTCTCGACACCGACATCGGCGACGACATCGACGACACGTGGGCGCTCGCCCTCGCCCTGAAGTCGCTGGAGCTCGACGTGAAGCTGGTCGTGACCGACTTCGGCAACACGGAGCAGCGCGGAAGCTGGTGGCGCGCGTTCTTGAACTCGCGGGGCGGACCGACATCCCGATCGGGATCGGTATCAAGGAGAACGACGACCCGGGTCCGCAGGCCGAGTGGGTGAAGGGCTACGATCTCGCGAAGTACCCGGGCCGCGTGCTGAACGACGGAGTCCAGGCGCTGATCGACACCGTCATGGCGTCGCCGGAGCCGATGACGCTGATCGCCGTCGGCCCGCCGCCGAACCTGAAGGCCGCGCTCGAGCGCGAGCCGCGGATCGCCGGCAGGCTGCGTCTCGCCGGCACGTACGGCAGCCTCCGCCTCGGCTACGACGGCAGGCCGAAGCCCGAGCCCGAGTGGAACGTCAGGGCCAACCCCGCGGCGGCGCGCGCGGTGCTGACCGCCCGTGGCGGGAGGCGATCCTGACGCCGCTCGACACCTGCGGCCGGGTCCAGCTCTCGGGCGAGCGCTACGCGCGCGTGCGCGGCTCAAACTATCCCCTGCTGCGCGGGCTGGTCGAGGCCTACGGCATCTGGTGCCGCAACCGGGAGTGGTGCGCGAGGGATCCACGTTCGTCACGTCGAAGAGCTCGACGCTCTTCGACTGCGTGGCGGTCTACCTCGCGATCTCGCGCGACCTCGTGAAGACTGAGACGATCGGGGTCGCGTCACCGACGAGGGGATGACGGTCACGGATTCCGCCGCCCGACCGCCGGTCTGGGCGACCGGGTGGCGAGCCTCGCCGGCTTCGAGGAGTGGCTGACGGCGCGGCTCACTGCCCGAACGTCGCCCCGCTGAGGGGCGGGCCGGCCAGCGGGAGCGTGAAACAGAACGTCGAGCCGAGGCCGCCCCGCCGACTCGAGCCAGATGCGCCCGCCGTGCGTCTCCACGATCCGCCTGGCCAGCGCCAGCCCGACCCCGGTTCCCTCGCCGCTCGGGTCCAGTCGGTCGAAGAGCTCGAATACCCGCTCTCCGTGGTGCGGATCGATTCCGATCCCGTTGTCGCGCACGAAGAGCGTCACCGTCTCCTCGCCCTCGCCCCGCGCGCGCGCCGATTTCGATCCGGGGTCGCGTCTGGTCGCCCATGAACTTGGCCGCGTTGTCGAGGAGGTTCTGCACGAGCTCCACCAGCCGCTGGCGATCGCCGCGCACGACGGGCAGCGGCTCTGCCACCTCGACCCGCACGCCCCGGGCGGAGAGGCGGCCCTCGACCAGGGGCATGGTCTCCCGCACCACCCCCTCGAGCGGCACGTCCTCGTGCGGGCGGTCGATCCGCCCTGGTGCGCGACAACTCGAGCAGGTCCTCGAGGAGCCGGCCCATGCGGTCGGTCGCAACCCGGATCCGGCCGAGGTCCGACTCGAGCCGGTCGAGATCCCCCGCCCGCGCGGCGCGCTCGACGTAGCCGAGGAATCCGCGGATCGTCACCAGGGGGCTCTTGAGATCGTGCGACACGACGTAGGTGAAGCGCTCGAGCTCCGCGCTGCTCGCCTCGAGCTCGCGATTCGCCTCCGCCAGGCGCTCCCCATGGGCACGCGTCTCGGCCGTCCCGCGCACGATCTCGGCGACGAGAAGGTGCACCGCCACCGCGGTGACCACGAGGATGATCGTCGTGTCCACGAAAGGCAGCCAGCCGAGGCGGCCCGACCAGGGCGTTTGCAGGGCACCGGTCTCCTCGAGCCGCGTGACGACGATCGCCGACAGGACGCAAAGGGCCGTCGTGGCGACGAGCAGGCGGCGGTCGAGCTCAGTGCGGCCACCAGGATGATCACCGGGTAGAGGAGCGTGGCCCGGTCATGGATGCCATGGCCGAGGAGGAGGAGGACGTGAACGGTAGCCAGAAGCGCCCAGATCGCCGTCAGCGCGGCCACCCGGACCCGTCCACGACGCAGGAGCCACAGGGCGACGAGGCAGAGTCCACCCAGGGCGACGAGCGGCAGGGCGTCGCGGGTCCTCCCGCCCAGGAGAGTGGCGGCGCCGCCGAGGGCCGACCCCACGAGCCCCGCCACCAGGGAGACTCGGAGGTTGGCCGCCACGCGGGTCCGCTCCGCCAGCGCCGCCAAAGCCATGGCGCGGAGCATACCCGACCGGCGCTCGTTGAGGGACTCGCCCCGGGAGGGATAAGCTCGGCGGCGCCAGGATCGCCATGACCGAGACCGAGCGCCCCCTCGCCGTCGTCAACAGCGTCGCCCCGTACTCGCATCTGCGACAACGGGCGCCGGACCGACACCTGGTTCGCGGGACACGGCCAGGTCTTCAACGTCGCGGTCTACCCTTACGCAGAGGTCCAGGTCGCGATCTACTCGGCTCGCGACGGCGCGGCCCCCCTCGTCATCCACCCCGAGAACTTCGGGGCGCGGTACGAGGTGCGACACGACGCGCCGCCCTGGGGGCCCCACCCCCTCCTGGAGGCCGCGATCGCCTACATGAAGGTCCCGCGCGACCTGCGCCTCGAGGTGACGATCCACTCCGAGGCGCCGGCGGGCGCGGGCACGGGCACATCGGCCGCGGTCACGGTGGCCCTCGTCGGCGCCCTCGACGCCCTGACCCCCGGGCGCCTCACGCCGCACGAGGCCGCCGCCGACGTCGCGGACGCCCGCGAGGGCCGCCGCTGCCGCAGCCGGGTCGCGCTGGGCACGCACGCGCTGCGTGCGCTCGACCTGGCGTCGTTCGGACTCGGGGTCGACCTGGTGCAGCTCGACCCGCTCCTCGCTCTCCGTCGTGAACTCGTTGACGCCGACGATGACGCGCTCGCCCGTCTCGATCTCGGCCTGGTAGCGGTAGGCGGCGTCCTCGATCTCGCCCTGCACCATGCCGGCCTCGATCGCGGCGACGGCGCCGCCGAGCTCGTCCACCCGCGCGATCAGCTCGCCGGCCAGCCGCTCCAGCTCGGCCGTGAGCGCCTCGACGTAGTAGCTGCCGCCGAGCGGGTCGGCGGTGAGGGTGGTGCCTGCCTCGTGCATGAGGATCTGCTGGCTGCGCAGCGCGATCGTGGCGGCGTGCTCGGTGGGGAGCGCGAGCGCCTCGTCGAAGCTGTTCGTGTGCAGCGACTGCGCGCCGCCGCAGACGGCCGAGAGAGCCTGCACGGCGACGCGCACGACGTTGTTCTCGGGCTGCTGCGCGGTGAGGGTGGAGCCGCCGGTCTGGGCGTGGAAGCGGAGCGCCTGCGCCTTCGCGTTCGTGGCGCCGAAGCGGTCGCGCATGATCTGCGCCCACATCCGCCGGGCCGCCCTGAACTTCGCGACCTCCTGGAAGAAGTCGTTGTGGGCGTTGAAGAAGAAGGAGAGGCGCGCGCCGAACTCGTCGGGCGAGAGCCCGGCGGCGATCGCCGCCTCGCAGTAGGCGATCCCGTTCGCCAGGGTGAAGGCGAGCTCCTGGGCGGCGGTCGAGCCCGCCTCGCGAATGTGGTACCCGGAGATCGAGATCGTGTTCCAGTGCGGGATCCGCTCGGCGCAGTAGGCGAACAGGTCGGTCGTCAGCCGCATCGAGGGCCGCGGCGGGAAGATGTAGTTCCCGCGCGCCACGTACTCCTTGAGGATGTCGTTCTGCACCGTGCCGCGCAGCGCCTGCCCCGGCACGCCTTGCTGCTCGGCCACGAGCTCGTACAGCAGCAGCAGCAGCGCCGCCGGCGCGTTGATCGTCATCGACGTCGACACGGTGTCGAGCGGGATCCCGTCCAGCAGCACCTCCATGTCCGCGAGCGAGTCGATCGCCACGCCGGTGCGGCCCACCTCGCCCGCCGCGAGCGGGTCGTCCGAGTCGTAGCCCAGCTGGGTCGGCAGGTCGAACGCGATCGAGAGCCCCGTCTGCCCCCGCTCGAGCAGGTACCGGTAGCGCGCGTTCGACTCCTCCGCCGACGCGAAGCCCGCGTACTGGCGGATCGTCCACGGCCGGCCCCGGTACATGTCCGCATACGGCCCCCGCGTGAAGGGGAACACGCCGGGCGGCTCCGGCTCGCCCGCCGGTGCGTCGGCCGCGCGGTACAGCGGCTTCACCTCGATGCCCGAGTCCAGCACCCGGCGGTCGGGGGTGATCGCCACGGCGGCATTCTACCCCGGCCCCTCTTCAGCGGGCGGCCGCAGCGGCTCGCGCGCCCGCTCCGGCCGAGTCGCTAGAGCACGCCGCCGGCGCGCTCGATCGCGTCGAGCGCGATCTGCTTGCCGGACTCGATGTGTGTGCGGATGGCGACCTGGGCGGCCTCGAGGTCGGCGGCGTCGAACGCGTCGACGATGGCGCGGTGCTCGCGCGCGAGGTACTCGCCGCCCTCGAGCCTGCCGCCGCGGATCACCTGCATCATCAGGTTCACCGAGATCTCGCGGTAGAAGTGCGACAGCATCGCGTTGCCGGCGAGGTCGATCTGGCATTCGTGGAACGCCGCGTTGGCCGCGTCCCACTCCTCCTGCGAGATCGCCGCCTCGGAGACCTCCATCAGCTTCCGGAACTCGGCGAGCTGCTCCTCCTCTGCGGCGCCGACGCTCCGCTCCGCCGCGTGCAGCTCGAGCGCGAGGCGCACGTCGTAGCCGTCCACCAGGTTCTCCGCCGTCACCGGGGTCACGTAGTAGCCGCGCCGCGCCTTCACGGACAGGAGCCCTTCCGAGACGAGCCGCGTGAGCGCGTGGTGGACCGGGCTCCGCGAGACGCCGAGCTCGGAGGCGAGCTCGTGCAGAGACAGCTTCGCGCCGGGCCCCGGGTCGCGACGGAGCACCCGCTGGCGCAGCGTCTCGTACACCTGCTCGTTCAGATTCGTGCGCGGAAGAGTGATGGCCATATCCAGATGTAACATGACAGCCCCCGTGGAGGGCAACCCCCCGCCGGATACGCTTCGCCGGGTGAGGATCGCGGTGCGGCTGTTCGCGGCGCTGCGGGAGCAAGCAGGCGCCCGCATGCTGCAGCTCGACCTCCCCGACGGGGCGCTCGTCGCAGACGTCTGGCCTGCGCTCGCGCTCGGAGACGAGCCGGCCGGGCTGCTCCTCGCCGTCAACCATGCGTACGCCGACCGTGACACCGAGCTGCAGGACGGCGACGAGGTGGCGTTGATCCCGCCCGTCTCCGGCGGTTCCTTCCGGCTCTCCGACGCGCCGCTCTCGCTCGACGAGGTCGTGCGCGAGGTCGCGGCGGACGACGCCGGCGCGATCGCCACGTTCTCCGGCACGACCCGCGCCCATTCGCGCGGCCGGGAGGTCGTGCGGCTCGAGTACGAGGCGTACGAGGGCATGGCCGAGGCGCAGATGGAGCGCATCGCGACGGAGCTGAGGGACCGCTACGCCCTGATCGACGTCGCCATCCACCACCGCACCGGCGTCGTCGGCATCGGCGAGACGAGCGTCGTCATCGCCGTCTCGGCCGCGCACCGCGGAGACGCGCTCGCCGCCTGTCGCGACGCCATCGACACGCTCAAGCAGACCGTGCCGCTGTGGAAGAAGGAGATCTACGTCGGCGGCGAGGAGTGGGTCGGCAGCGAGGCCCAGTATCAGCGGGAGCTCGCCGAGGGGCGTGACGCGTAGGGCGGGTTGGGTTTCGCACGTTCGGTAGTGACCCGCAAGCAGATCGTGTGCCGCCACGATGACACGGCAGCACGGGCGCGCGATGCTCCCTGTGCGCTCGGAAGGCACAAGGAGGCATGGACCCATGAGACAGTGGTTGCTCATCGGCGGCGCGGTCGTCGGCGCCGTACTGGTGGCGAGGAAATGCGCGTCACGGTGCGGCAAGCTCGACGTCGAGCACATGATCGAGCGGATGCCCGACAACGCTCCGCCCAAGTGGATGTTCCGCAACATCAGCGCCATCCGCGAGAACACCGACCGGATCCTGCGGCTGCTCGAACGCGAGCACACGTCCGCTGCGGGTGAGGCGGCTCGCACGGCTGCGTAGGCGCCGGAGCCGCTGTGCGATGACCGCCCGCCTGACACACCCCGACGCGGTCAGGGCCCGGACGATCGACCTGCTCGACCCGGCCGACGACGTCAACTTCCGGCACTTCAGGATCCGGCACATGGTGGCGGAGTTGCTTCGTCCCGGCCCGCCTCCCGGTTCGGTGGTACCCGACTTCGAACTTCGGTCCACCGACGGGGAGCGGGTGCGACTCGGCGACCTGCGCGGGCAGCCGGTGCTGCTCCACTTCGTCAGCTACACGTGCCCCGTGACGCGCGGAGGCGTGTACGCGATGAGGGAGCTGCACAGGCTCTACAGCGGCAGCGTGCAGTTCGTCGACGTGCTCGTCCGGCAGGCTCACCCCGGCGAGCTGCACGGCGCCTATCGCTCCTACGAGGAGAAGCTGGCGGACGCCCGAGCCCTCAAGCGCGAGGAACGCCTTCCCTGGCCGGTGCTGGTCGACGACCTGGCAGGCACCGTGCAGCGCGCATACGGCGGGCTGGCCGCCGCCGTCTACCTGATCGACAGCCGCGGGACCCTCGTGTTCTGCGGGACGTGGGGCCAGTCACCCGCGCTGCGAACGGCGATCGACGACCTCCTGGCCCACGACGGAGCCCGTTCCCCGGCCACGACGGCCACCGACCGGCGGCCACATCTGGCGGCTGCGATCGTCGCCGGACAGCGTGGCCCGATCCGCGGCGGGCGGCGGTCGCTGATCGACCTGGAGCTCGGCTTCCCCGGTGCCATGGCCCTCATGACCGTCGGCAGAGTCGCCCGCCCGCTGCTCGCGCCACTGGTCCTGCGCACGACGCCGCTGCCAAGGGCGGCCCGCGTCGCCCTCGTCGCGGGCCTGGCCGGGGTTTGCGTCGCCGGCGGCACCCGACTCTTCACCAAACTCCAACCGAACGGCGACAACGTCTCGATTAGGTTCGCCCGGTGGACACCGCGCGACTCCAGGCGATCCCGCTGTTCGCCGCGCTCTCCGCGGCGGAGCTCGACGCTCTTGCGGAAGTCGCGGTCGAGCAATGGGTGGAGCAGGGCGCTGCGATCGCCACCGAGGGGGAGTTCGGCCACGCGTTCTTCGCGATCGAGGCGGGCGAGGCGGAGGTGCGGCAGGGGGACGAGGTGATCGGCCGGCTCGGGCAGGGGGACGTCTTCGGCGAGATCGCGCTCCTCTCCTCGGGCCGGCGAACGGCCTCGGTCGTCGCGCTCACGCCGATGCGCCTGATCTCGCTGTTCAAGACCGACGTGTGGCGGCTCGAGCGCGAGGTGCCGGCCGTGGCCGAGGCGCTTCGCGAGACGGTCGGCGAGCGCCTCTCGCGCTCCATGCGCGACGTCGGCGCCTGATCCACAGCCCGGGGGTGCGCATCCGGCCGCTGTGAGTACCGTGTGGGTTCGTGACCGTGCCCGCCGAGCAGTTTCCGCCCGAACCCAAGAGCCGCAGGGCCGGCGCGTGGTCGCGCGTCGTCGTCCCGTTCGCGGTCGCCGGCGCCGTGCTGCTGAAGATCGCGGGCTCGCTCAAGTTCGCGGGGATCTTCCTCTCGGTCGGCGGCTACGCCCTCATCTTCGGCTGGCGCTTCGCCGTCGGCTTCGTGCTCCTCATCCTCGTGCACGAGCTCGGCCACTACGTCGAGGCGAGGAGGCAGGGGCTCTCTCCTTCTCTGCCGGTGTTCGTGCCGTTCCTCGGCGCCTACGTCGCGCTGAAGGGCCAGCCCTTCGACCCGTGGCGCAACGCGCTCGTCTCGATCGCCGGCCCGCTCGCCGGCGGAGTGGGGGCGCTCGCCTGCCTGCTCTACGGTGAGGCCACCGGCTCGGACATGCTGCTCGCGCTCGCCTACGCCGGCTTCTTCCTCAACCTGATCAACCTCGTCCCGGTCGGCTTCCTCGACGGCGGGCACATCCTGCGCGCCTGGCGGGTGCTGCGCCACGGCGGCGGGCGGCCCAGCCCGGCCGAGGCACGCCGCCTCGGCGTCGTCGTCGCCGGCATCTCCGCCGCCACGGCCGGCGCGCTCGTGCTCGGCATGTTCGCCGCGCACATCCCGCAGGACCGGCTGTGAAGCCCTCCACGAACGGGGGGAACGGCGAGCTCGACCGCCGGCTCCTGCGCCGACGGCAAGAGGCGCTCGCGAGCGACGTCTCGCTGATCGCCTCCGAGTTCCTCGCGGGCTTCCAGGCCGTGGCGAAGATCGACCGTCCCGCCGTCTCGGTCTTCGGGTCGGCCCGCGTCCGCGAGGGGTCGCCGGCGTACGAGGGAGCCCGGGAGACCGGGTCGCTCCTCGCCGCCGCCGGCTTCGCGGTCGTGACGGGCGGCGGGCCGGGGGTGATGGAGGGAGCGAACCGCGGCGCCCGCGAGGCAGGCGGCCTCTCGATCGGCTTCAACATCGCCCTCCCGCACGAGCAGGGGCTCAACCCCTACTGCGACGTCTCGATGACCTTCAAGCACTTCTACGCCCGCAAGACGATGTTCGTGAAGGCGGCCGAGGGGTTCATCATCTTCCCGGGCGGCTTCGGCACGCTCGACGAGCTGTTCGAGTCGCTCACGCTGATCCAGACGGGCAAGATCGGCAGCTTCCCGGTCGTGCTCTGCGACGGCGACTACTGGTCGAGGATGCTCGACTGGATCCGGTCGGAGATGCTCGAGAACGGCCTCATCACCGCGGACGACGTCGCCCTCCTGCACGTGACGGACTCCCCGGCGGAGGCGGTCGACTGCGTCGTCTCCCACTACGACGCAAGGGTGGGCGAGGGCTCGGCGTGATCGCGGACGCGGTGGCCGCGATCCGGGCGCGGTCGACGCTCGAGCCGTCCGTCGGCGTCGTGCTCGGCTCCGGGCTCGGCGGCTTCGCCGACGAGATCGACGACGCGGTCGAGATCCCGTACGGGGAGATCCCGGGCTGGCCCGCGGCGACCGCGCTCGGGCATGCCGGCACGCTCGTGCTCGGGAGCGTGCACGGGATCCCGGTCGCGGCGATGCGCGGCCGCGCGCACCTGTACGAGGGGCAGCCCGCCCAGAAAGTGGTGTTCGGCGTGCGCGTGCTCGGCGCGCTCGGCGTGCGGACGCTCGTGCTCACGAACGCCTGCGGCGGGATCCGGGAGGATCTCGCCCCCGGCGAGCTCGTCCTCGTCTCCGACCACCTCAACCTGCAGGGCACCTCACCGCTCGTCGGGCCGAACGACGACTCGCTCGGGCCGCGCTTCCCGGACATGTCCGACGCGTACGACCCGGCGCTGCGCGCGGCCGCGCACGCTGCCGCTGCCGGCGTCGGTCAGGCGCTGGCCGAAGGCGTCTACGCCGCCTGGCTCGGGCCGGCGTTCGAGACCCCGGCCGAGATCCGGATGATCCGCGTCCTCGGCGGTGATCTCGTCGGCATGTCGACCGTGCCCGAGGTGCTGGCCGCCGGCACATGGGCATCCGCTGCCTCGCGATCTCGTGCGTGACGAACATGGCGGCGGGGATCCTCCCCGAGCCGATCGACGCCGGGCACGTGCTCGCCGTCGGCGCCGCGGCGCAGGGCCGGCTCACCGCCCTGCTCCGCGAGCTGATGCCCCACCTCGCGGCGTAGCTCCCCTCCCTACACTTCGAGGATGCCCTCGCTGCGGAATCTGCCGTCCGTCGACCGCATGCTCGCCGACCCGCGTCTCGCCGCCGAGCCGCACGCGCTCGTCGTCGAGGCGGCCCGCGCCGCGCTCGACCGCGCGCGCGACGCGATCCGCGCAGGGCGCGATCCGGGTGACCCGGTGGAGGCCTGCCTCGCCGAGCTCGCGGCGGCTCGGCGGCCGTCGCTGCGGCGGGTGCTCAACGCCACGGGCGTGATCGTGCACACGAACCTCGGGCGGGCGCCGCTCGCCGCCGCCGCGCTCGAGCGCGTCGCCGAGGTCGGGGGCGGCTACTCCAACCTCGAGTACGACCTCGAGCGCGGGGCGCGGGGATCCCGGCAGGATCACCTCGCCGCCCTCGTCCGGCGCCTCACGGGCGCGGAGGCGGCGCTCGTCGTCAACAACAACGCCGCCGCGGTGCTGCTCGCGCTCGCCGCGCTCGCGGAGGGCCGCGAGGTGATCGTCTCGCGTGGGGAGCTCGTCGAGATCGGCGACGGCTTCCGCATCCCCGACGTGCTGGCACGCTCCGGCGCGACGCCTCGTCGAGGTCGGCACCACGAACCGGACGCGCGTCGCCGACTACGAGCAGGCGATCGGCCCCGCCACCGGCGCGCTCCTGCGCGTGCACCAGTCCAACTTCCGCGTCGTCGGCTTCACCGAGCAGCCGCAGCTCGCCGCCCTCGCCTCGCTGGCGCACCGCCACGATCTTCCGCTCGTCGACGACCTGGGCTCCGGCGCCCTCGCCGGCGTCGGCGACGAGCCGACCGCCGCGGCGAGCCTGGCCGCCGGCTGCGACCTCGTCTGCTTCTCCGGCGACAAGCTGCTCGGCGGGCCGCAGGCCGGCATCGTGGTCGGCCGCGCCGACCTCGTCGAGCGGCTGCGCCGGCATCCGCTGCAGCGCGCGCTGCGGGCCGACAAGCTCACGCTGGCGGCGCTCGAGGGAACGCTCGCGCTCGCGCTCGACCCGGCGCGCGCACGACGCGAGATCCCCGTGCTGCGGATGCTCGACGAGCCGCAGGAGGCGGTGCGGTCACGCGCCGAGCGTCTCGCCGCGCTCGTGGACGGCGAGGTGGAGGAGACGGTCGCCCGGGTCGGCGGCGGCGCGCTGCCGCTCCTCGAGCTGCCGTCGTTCGCCTGCGCGATCGAGGAGGGCCTGTTCGAGCCGCTCCGCCGCGGCGAGCCGCCGGTCGTCGGGATCGTCCGCGACGGGCGGCTGCTGCTCGACGTGCGCGCGCTCGCGCGACGACGAGATCGACGCGGTCGCCGCCGCCGTCTTGGCCGCCCGCGCGAATCGCTAGAGATGGCGCTGACGGTCGGCACGGCCGGGCACATCGACCACGGCAAGACGTGGCTCGTGCGGGCGCTGACCGGGAAGGACACGGACCGGCTGCCGGAGGAGCGACGGCGCGGCATCTCGATCGACCTCGGCTACGCGCCGCTCGAGCTGCCGGACGGCCGGCGGCTCTCCCTCGTCGACGTGCCGGGGCACGAGCGCTTCGTGCGCACGATGGTGGCCGGTGCGACCGGCATCGACCTGTTCCTGCTCGCGATCGACGCGGCGGAGGGCGTCGCGGCCGCAGACGCTCGAGCATCTGTCGATCCTGCGGCTGCTCGGCGTGGAGCACGGCGTCGTCGCCGTGACGAAGGCCGACACGGTCGACGGCGAGACGCTCGAGCTCGCAGTCGCCGAGGCGCGCGAGCTCGTTCCCGAGGCCGAGGCGGTCGCCGTCAGCGCCACGACCGGGGCGGGGCTCGACGAGCTCCGGGCCGCGCTTGCGCGCGCGGCCGACCTGGTCGAGGAGCGCCGCAGCCGGCGGCGCGGCGCGCCTCTACGTCGACCGCGTCTTCACGCTGCGCGGGATCGGCACCGTGGCGACCGGAACGCTGTGGTCGGGCACGCTCGGGGAGGGCGACGTCCTTCGCGTCGAGCCGGCCGGCCGCGAGGTGCGCGTCCGCAGCGTCCAGGTGCACGATGCGCCGGTGGAGCGGGCAGAGGCGGGGCAGCGGGTCGCCGTCAGCCTGCCGGGCGTCGAGCGGCGCGAGCTGCGTCGCGGCGACGCGCTCGTGGCGCCGGGCGCGTTCCCGCTCTCCTACCGGCTCGACGTCGTCCTCGAGGAGCTCGACGAGATCGCCGACGGGGCGCGGCTCGCCGTCCACCACGGCACGAGCCGGATCCCGGCCCGCGTCGTGCGCGTCGGCGACCGCTACGCGCAGTTGCGGCTGGCGGAGCCCGTCGTCGCAGCGCGGGGAGATCGCGTCGTGCTGCGCCGCGAGGTGACGCTGGGTGGGGGCACGGTGCTCGATCCGGCTCCGCCGCGGCGGCTCGACGCCGGGCGGCTGGCGTTGCTGGAGCAGGGCGAGCCCACGTCGATCGTCAAGGCCCTCGTCCGCGAGCCGGTGCTCGTGTCCGAGCTCGCGGCCCGCGCCCTGCTCGATCCCGCAGCTCTGGTAGAGGGCCTCGCAGCCGTCGGACGTGCCGGTGACTGGGCCTTCTCGCCGGAATGGCTCGCCGAGACGGCGGCCGGCGTGGTGGAGAGGTTGCAGGCCCAGGCGGTCTCCTCGCCGCTCGACCCGGGCCTGGCGCTCGGCGAGCTCCTGCCGGGGGAGCCGTGGGCGGCGGTCATCCTGCCGCTGCTGCCGGTGGAGCGCCGCGGCCCGAAGGCGTACCTGCCCGGCGCTGCCGCGAGCCTCGGCGAGCGGGCCGAGGCCGCCGCGGCGCTCGAGCGGCAGCTCGCCGCGGCCGGCCTGGGCGCCGTGAAGTACGACGACGCCGAGCTGGCCCGCTATCTCGAGGCGGAGGGCCGGCTGGTGCGGCTCGGCGACGGCTTCGCGATCGGCCCGGGAGGGTACGAGGTCGCCCGCGACCTGCTCGTGCAGGAATGCCGTGCCGCAGGGGAGATCACGCTCGCCCGCTTCCGCGACCTCTCCGGCGTCGGCCGGCGGGACGCGCAGCTCGTGCTCGAGCGCTTCGACCAGGACGGGCTCACCCGCCGCATCGGCGACCGCCGCGTGCTCCGCCGCGCCGGCCTCGAGGCGCCGTAGGGGCGGGGCCATGCCCCGCCCTCGCCAGGCGCTCTCCACCCGCTGCAGCACGTCCTCGAGGCGCCGTAGGGGCGGGGCCATGCCCCGCCCTCGCCAGGCGTCTACACCCGCGGCCGCGGGGTGACGGTCAGCTGCAGCACGTCCGGCCGGTGGTAGTGGCCGGCCGGGTCGAAGCGCTGGCGCTCCTCGGCGAGCCGGGCAGGGTCGAGCGTCGCGTAGAGGATCCCTTCCTCGCCGTAGAGCGGCCCGGCCAGGTAGGCGCCGTCCGGCCCGAGGACGGCGCTGCCGCCGCGGCCGATCACGTCCATGCCGGCGATCTCGTCCGCGAGCGGGAAGTCGGCGGGGTACGAGCCGGCACGCTGGAAGTGGGACGGGGCGACGACGAACGCACGCGACTCGCGCGCGATGTGCACGAGCGTCGCCTGCCAGGCGTCGCCGTCGTCCGCGGTCGAGGCGATGTAGATCTCGACCCCTGACGCGTAGAGCGAGAAGCGTGCGAGCGGCATGTAGTTCTCCCAGCAGATGAGGCCGCCGACGCGGCCGAGCGGCGTCTCGAGCGCCTCCAGGCCGCCGCCGTCGCCCTGGCCCCAGATCAGCCGCTCGTGGTTCGTCGGCACGAGCTTGCGGTGCTGCAGGGCGAGCGACCCGTCGGGGGCGTGGTAGAGGAGCGTGTTGTAGAGCGTCCCCGGCCGCTGCGGGTCGAGCTCGTTGACGCCGGTGACGAGCCAGACGCCGTTCGTGCGGGCGATCTCGCCCAGCCGGTCGGCCGCCGGGCCGGGCACCTCGACCGACTCCCGGACGAGCAGGGCGAAGGCGGCCTTGGCCCGCGGGTCGGACCAGCCCGCGAAGGCCCGGGCCCACGCCGACGACGGGTAGACGGGGATGAACGTCTCGGGGAAGACGACGAGCTGCGCGCCGTTCCCCGCCGCCTCGGCGGTCAGCAGGGCGAGCTTGTCGAGCGTCGCCTCGCGGTCGAGGATGACGGGCTCTGCCTGGACGCACGCGACCGTGACCGGGGAGCGCATGGCCGGAGGCTACTCCCCCGTTTCCCTGTGCGCCCACTCCGGCTCGTCCTCGGTGCCGACGGCCTCGGCGATGCGGTTGATGTAGTTGAAGTACGCGATCACCTGGATTGCGTCGTGGATCGCCGCGTCGTCGAGGCCGTGGGCGCGTAGCGCGTCGGCGTCCGCGAGGCCGACGGACGCGGGCGCGGCGGTCAGCTTCACCGCGAAGTCGCAGAGCGCGCGCACGCGCGGCTCGAGGTCGGCCTGCCGGTAGTCGTGCGCGGCGTGCTCTGCCAGTTCCCTGTCTGCGCCCTCGGCACGGAGGTCGTCTGCGTGCGACTGCGTTCAGTAGTGACAGTCGTTGTGGCGCGAGACGACGGTGGCGAGCAGCTCTCGCTCGGCGCGCGTGAGCTCCGACGGCCCGAACATGATCGCCTTGTACAGCTCCATCGACCGCTTCAGCACGCCGGGGCGCAGGCTCATCGACTTGACGATGTTGAAGACCTTGCCGGCCCGGCCGACGGCGGCGTCGTACTCGTCTCGCAGCGGGCCTGTTGCCTCGTCGACCTCGATCAGGCGGATGTGCGGCACGACTCGATCGTCCCATACCCGGCCGAGCGTTCTCAACAGGGTTCCGTGAAAGAGCGCACGGAGATCGGTGGAGGCACCGATGCGGGCCCTCGTCCCCCGGTGAAGCATTGAGGCGCCGATGAGCGCACGAGCGCAGACGTTCGTCCCCGAGCCACGCGGCGAGCGCGAGGACGGGCAGCGTCTGGCGCGGGTGGCTGTGATCGGCAACCCGACGAAGGCGTCGGACGTGCTCGTCGCCGCCTGGCTGGAGGCCGGCCTCGAGGCCGTCGTGCTGACTCCGGCGCAGGCGTGCGCGACGCTCGAGCCCGGCGACGTGGCGCTCTTCCGGCTCGACGTGCTGCCGACGCTCGACGGGGTCGAGCCGGGCTTCGACACGTTCCCCGTGCTCGAGGAGCGGGGCGTGCGCGTGCTCAACCGGCCGGAGGCGCTGCTCGCCGCGCACGACAAGCTGCGTACGGCTGCCGTCCTGGCCGCCGCCGGGATCCGGCATCCGCGCACGTTCCACGTCGTCGGCGGACTGCTGCCCGCGCACTTGCCGCTGCCGTGCGTCGTCAAGCCCCGCTTCGGCAGCTGGGGCACGGATGTCGTCCTCTGCCGCTCGCGTGACGAGCTCGACCGGGCACTCGCTGCCGTCTCGTCGAAGTCGTGGTGGCAGCGGCACGGCGCACTCGTGCAGGAGCTCGTGCCGCCGGTGGGGAGAGACCTGCGGTTGCTCGTCGCCGGCGGCGAGGTGGTCGGTGGCGCGATGCGCGTCGCCGCGTCCGGCGAGTGGCGCACGAACGTGTCCCTGGGGGGTCAGCTCGAGCCGGCCGTGCCGGTGCCCGCGGCGGTGGCGGAGGCCGAGCGTGCAGCGCTGGCGCTGGGCGTCGACCTGGCCGGGGTCGACCTGCTTCCGTGGGACGGCGGCTGGGTGGTGCTCGAGCTGAACGGCGCCGTCGACTTCGACGAGCGCTATGCGCTCCCAGGACGTGACCTGTACCGGGAGATCGCCCGGGCGCTCGCGCTCCCGCGAAGGCCGCAGCGGGGATCAGCGAACCCCCCGATGGCGCCGCGCGGAACTGCTGGAACGATGGGGCCGACGTCCAGGAAGGAGACAACGATGGTCAAGACGGTTCACGGACTGCCTGCCAAGGTGGGCGACCAGATCCAGATCACCGGACACGTCGTCGGAGATGCGCCACGCACGGCGGAGATCCTCGAAGTGCTGGGCGGGCCCGGCCACGAGCACTTCCGTGTCCGCTGGGAGGACGGCCACGAGTCGATCTACTTCCCCGCCGAGGACGCGGTGATCAGGGCGGCGCAAGGGCTGAGCACGACGTCGGCGAGACGGTCTCGACCCGAGCATCGGCCCGGCGATAGGACCGGTCACCTCTTCGAGGGGCGGACATCCCTCGTCCCAGGGGTGGTCGAAGCCGGAGATCCCCCGTACGGTTGACGTGTAGCTGACCAGGCCACCTTCCGGTTCCGGCAGAGAAGGCACGTTGTGGTCTCATCCTGCGAGGGGAATTCCCATCCTGCGAGGGGAGATGCACCTCAGCCCCTACGTGTGCGAAGGGCTTCGGCTCGGCAAGGTCGCCTCGATGCGACGGCAGAACGAGCTGCAGGTCGCCTGGTCGGTGAACGTGCTCGTGCACGAGAGCGTGCACATGGCCCGCGTCACCGCCGACGAGGCGCTGACCGAAGCGTGCGCCCGCCTCGCGCTCCCCGTCGAGCTGCACCGCCTCTACCGGCTGGCCTACCGCTCCGCCGAGCTCTCGCGGCTGACGATGGCGGCGACGTGGTTCCGGCGCACCCAAGGGCCCGCCTACCAGGGGGGCACCTGCCCGGCGGCCGGCTAGTCAGGCTGCGCGCCCTCTCATCGCATCCGCGGCCCTGTCGATCGCGCTGGCTCGCGCCGTTGTCGAGGTAGCTCACGCCCCAGCGGTCATCCTCGGTCGAGGTAGTCAGCGATCGTGCGCGGCTCGTCGAGGCGTGCCGAGTCGGCGAGCGCGAAGGTGAGGGCGATCGACCGGAGGTTGTCTCGGCCGTGCGTGGCCGGCGCCTCACCGCTGACGAGGCACCGGTGAAACTCCTCGAGCACGAAGCTCCGGTCCTCTGCGCTGTCCATCGGGATCTCGGCCTCGAGCCAACCGTTGCGCTCGAGGAACCCGTCCATCTGCACGGCGAGCCACGGTATCTCCGGATGCACGAGCACCCGGTTGTTGACGAACTCGATCTGGCCTTCCGCGCACTCGATGTACCAGTCACCGTCGAACGTCGTCTGGCGCCCGCGCGCGTTCCACGACCCGGAGTACTCGACGACGCCGCCGTTCTCGAGCTGCAGGACCGCGTTGAGAACCGGTGCGTGTTTGAACCAGCTCCACGGGGGGTTGTAGAGGTGGCCATAGGCAACCGTCGGCTCGCAGTGCAGGAGCCCGCGGATCTGATCCAGGTGGTGGATCGCCATGTCACGGATGTACTCGTACGCCGCGAAGCCGTGTGTGACGTCGGGAGTGACGAAGTGCAGTTCCTTCCGGTAGGTGATGTTCGCGAATCCCAGCGGGCCGAGCCAGCCCTCGCGCATGATCCGCGACACCACCTGCGCGGCCCGGCGAAAGCGGTAGTTCTGGCTGACCATGAGTGTGCGGCCGGCGGCCTCGGATCGCTCCACGATCTCGTGCGCGTTCGCCATCGTGTCGGCGATCGGCTTCTCCACCAGCACGTGCAGACCGGCATCGAAGGCCTCGCTCGCGACGGCGAGGTGCGTGGCGACGGGAGTCACGATCAGCGCCGCGTCCGCCTCTACCGCGGCTGCGGCCTCGGAGACGCTGGCGAAGCACTGGTCGCCGCGGAGCCCGTGCGCGGCGCGCGCCGTCTCGAGTGCGTCGGGATCGACGTCGACGATCGCGGTGAGTTCCCACGCGGGCGAGCTCACCACTCGAGAGAGCCACGTCGCTCCCCAGCCGTTGACGCCGACCTGGATGATTCGCAGCACGACGGCCTCGCCGTCACTTCTGGGACTCGACACGGTGTCTCCTCCGTGATGTGGGATCGTTTGCAGGAAACGTTTGCAGGAGACGCTATTCCATGACGGAACACCCTGTCAAAGCCGTTGGGTTTCCGATCGAGGCTGCTGGTGCTCTACATCGGCGAGGACCACGACAAACAAGAGACCCACGCTTCAAGGCAGCTTCCGAGCCTCAAACATGGAACGTGATGTGAGCCGCGTCTGCCTCGCCTACTCACGATCCTCGACCTTGGACGACTAGGTCGCGTTCTGGTCTCCACAAAAGGGCGAAAGCGGTGGAACTACGCATCTAGTCGCTGTCGTCTCGGTTCAGCAGTCGGGCGCGAAGCCGGTGGAGGTGGGGCATGAGTCCGTAGATGACGATGGGTACGGCGATGGTTGCGAGTACGAAGGTGCGGAGCACGGGTGGCATCGTTCGGAGCCAGTCTCCGAAGGCGAGGTTGACGGCGGTGAGTGTCGGGAAGACGCAAAGCCAGATCATGAGCGCGAGCTGATGCTTCGTGGGCGGCGGGACTCGTGCTGGGGTGTTGTCGGTCGTGTTGCTCATTGGGATGTCCTTTGGAGTCGGTTGGTTGATGTTGTCGCCGGTCGTCCTGAGGCGGTGACGCTCTGGCGTGCCGCACGGACGTCTTCCTCGACGAGGTCGTTGTTGATGTCGATGGCGGCTGCTGAGCCTTCGCCTGCGGCGGTGATGACCTGTGCGCGTGGGTTGCTGGCGTTGCCTGCGGCCCAGACGCCGGGCACGGTCGTTCGGCCGGTCGCGTCGACCTTGGCGAAACCGCTTTCGTCGACTTCGATGCCGAGCGACTCGATCAGGCTGTCGTCGCGCGCGCGGAGCGCCGGCCTGATGAAGAGCGCGGCGCGCGGGATGGAGCCGCCGTCGGTGAGCTGGACGGCATCGAGGCGATCGTCGACGATCGACAGCTCCGCGATCTGGCCGTCGATGACCTGGATGCCGCGCGCGTCTAGCCCCTCCCGCTCGGTTGCCGTGACCGGATCGGTGTGCGTGAAGAAGATGACGTCGTCAGACCATTGGCGGAGGAGGTGCGCGTGGTCGACCGAGCCGGGGCCGGTCGCGATGACACCGATTGGCTGGTCGCGAACCTCCCAGCCGTGGCAGTAGGGGCAGTGGAGGAAATCTCGGCCCCAGCGCTCGCGGGCGCCGGGGATATCGGGCAGCTGGTCGACCGCTCCGGTCGCGAGGAGGAGCCGTCGCGCTGTCACGGCGCGGCCTCCGGCGAGGCTGAGCGTGAAGCCCTCGGTGATCTCGACCACCCGGTCGTCGATGATCTCGACGCCGTACTCCAGGATTTCTGCGCGCGCAGCTGCGAGGAGGTCGGCGGGCGGCATGCCATCGCGTGACAGGAAGCCCTGCATGTGGGCGGCTGGGGCGTTTCGCGGCTCTCCGGCGTCGATCACGGCGACGCGACGCCGCGCCCGGCCGAGCACGAGAGCGGCGCTCAGGCCGGCCGCGCCGCCGCCGACCACCACCACGTCATAGATCTGTTCTTCCATTTCGATACCTCCGACGTTGCTTTCCTCCACGATGCGCTTGGGCCGGCACTTGGCCAGAAAAGTTGCCGTTTCCGGGAAACGGTGGTTAGCTGGAGACGATGGGAACCTCGCCGGCGATCGCTACCGTGCTTGCCGAAGTCGGCCCTCGTCTCAGGCGGGTGCGAGTCCGGCGGGGCGTCACCTTGACCGAGCTGGCCGCGGCGACCGGGATCTCGAAGAGCACCCTGTCCAGGTTGGAGACCGGCCAGCGTAAGCCCAGCCTCGAGCTGCTGCTACCGATCGCCCAAGCCCACCAGGTGCCCCTCGACGAGCTCGTCGGCGCACCCGAGGTCGGCGACTCCAGCATCCGGCCGAAGCCGCGGAAGCGCAACGGCCGCATCGTCGTCCCTCTGACCCAGACACCCAGTGGCATGCACGCCTGGAAAGTGCTCATCCCGCCCGAGCCCGGCGAACCCGAGCTCCGCACTCACGAAGGCCACGAATGGCTTTACATCCTGTCAGGACGGATGCGTCTGATCCTGGCCGACAACGACATCACC
Source organism: uncultured Gaiellaceae bacterium (assembly GCA_963787085.1). Lineage (GTDB taxonomy): Bacteria > Actinomycetota > Thermoleophilia > Gaiellales > Gaiellaceae > Gaiella. The sequence goes on from CAWBBO010000012.1 coordinate 21,184, forward strand.
ATGGGGCCCGGCGAGGTCGCCGAGTTCGACACCAGCCTTCCGCACTGGTTTGGCCCGGCCGGCGATCAACCCGTCGAGATCCTCAGCCTGCTCGGCAGGCATGACGACCACATTCACGTCCGCGCCGCCACACATCGCAAGATCGCCGCCGAGCCCGAGATCCGCTGATGGCCCTGACGCTGCACCGGTGCGGAACCCCGTGGAAGTTCGGCCCTTGCTGGAGGGTGCAGAAGGCGCTCGACGACCAGCGCATCCCCTACGAGCTGGTGCGGGGGCCATGGCGTCCGAAGGGACGAGTCGCCGTGATCGCGGGGACCGGCCAGCCGCTCTTCCCCGCCATCCAGTTCGAGCACGGCGGCTGGTACAGGGAGGAGTCGCAGGACATGGCCAGGACGATCCGGGAGGGACGCTTGCACGAGAAGGAGCTGCGGAGCGCCCCCGCGTCGTAGGGGTTCTGCGTCCAGGCGCCGTACTGCCGCGACGCGGCCCCTCGGAAATGCGATTCCCCCGAGGTTCCATCCCTACCCGCGCCACCGGTAGCCTCTTTCCCGGAGTGGCATGGGCCCGGTGGCCCAGCAGGTCTTCAAAACCTGTGCGGTGTGGCAACCCCACGCTCGGTCGGTTCGACTCCGGCGCCGCTCCGCTAGGCCCAGGTGAGCTCATCGCTCGGTCCATCGTCGCGCGGCCCGGCGCGCCCTTTGACAGGACCGTCCACGACGCCTAGCGTGCTCGACCAAGACCACGAGACAGGAGCCTTCAATGGCCCACGAGATCAAGATGCTCGATCTGATCGACATCGAGCTCGAATCGAGCTTCCTCGTTCTCGCTCGCAACATGGGGATTCGCACGAAGGTGAAGACGTGGGGTTTCCTCATCCTCGGCCCTGATACCGAGCCGATCCTCGTCGACACCGGGGCGAGCCATCCGGAGATCATGGAGACGCTCGGGATGACCGGGACCGTCACGAAAGAGATGACGTTGCGCCGCCAACTCATGAAGCACGGCGTCAAGATCAACGATGTGCGCTGGATCCTGCACACGCACCACCACATCGACCACGCCGGTCAGGACAGCCAGTTCTCGATGCGGCAGACAGTCGTCACGAACCGCCGCGAGCTGGAGTACTCGGTGTCGGGAATCCAGGGTGGTCAGTACCCCGCCGACTACGTGAAGCACCACGTCGACCGCCTGCACAAGCCCGGCGCGATGCGCCTGCTCGATCTCGAGCTTTCCGGCCCCGACGAGATCGCCCCCGGCATCGTCTGCGAGTCCGCCGGCGGCCATACGGAGGGCTCGATGAACATCCTCGTCGAGACCGCGCAGGGAACCGCCTGCATCTGCGGCGACGTCGTCTACGACATCCAGAACCAGATCATCGACCCGATCTACCAGGTTCTCGACTACGAGCCGCAGTCGACCGGGAACCAGGGCACGTCGAAGCGTCAGGAGCGTGCAGCGATCAAGCGGGCGCTCAACAGTGGCACCTTCCTCCTGCCGATCCACGACTATCCGGCCCGCATCGAGCACGGGCGCGTCGTCTCGCGGCTGGTAGGCGACTCCGTGCCGGGGCCAGAGCTCGCCGTCGAGCACCGGACGACGGGCGAGACGCGGAAGATGGGCCTCGGCCGCGAGGAGTTCTCGCTTCCTCCCGCTCCATGACCGGCGGCCGGTGCCAACGCGCCTGTCTGGTCGAGATTAGCTCGGCTCGGTGACCCGGACCGCCCATCTGCGACCCGAACCTCTCCATGGTCGCGCTGTGAACCGCGTGCTCCGCCGGGCGGAGCGTGACGGCCTGGTCGAGATCCTTCGCGGGCGGACGCTCGTTCTCGACCCCGAGGCGCCGCGCCGGCGCGCGGGCGGCGGAGCCACTGGAGGGCGGCTAGTCCACGCTGGTCACGAGTGGTACGAGTGGGCGGATGAGGGGAGTCGGCGGGACGAGTGACGCCAGGGGTATGCTATGTTGTCTGAAGTGAAGACAACCGCAACACAGGCCCGGCACGCCCTCGCCGCCCGGTTCGGATTCACCGCCTTTCGCCCCGGTCAGGAGCAGGTCGTCGAGGCGCTCCTCGCCGGTCGTTCGGCGCTCGCGGTGTTCCCGACCGGGGCCGGCAAGAGCCTCTGCTACCAGCTCCCGGCGTTGCTGCTCGACGGTGTCACCGTCGTCGTCTCACCGCTGATCGCCCTGATGAAGGATCAGATCGACGCCCTCGTCCGTCAGGGCGTCGACGCCGCGCGGCTCGACTCCAGCCTCGGCCCGGACGAGGCACGCGACGTCTCCGACCGCCTCCGGGCCGGCAGCCTGAAGCTCCTCTACGTCGCGCCGGAGCGGTTCAACAACGAGCGCTTCCTCGCCCAGCTCGAGCGGACGAGGATCTCCCTGTTCGCGGTCGACGAGGCGCACTGCATCTCGGAGTGGGGCCACAACTTCCGGCCGGACTACCTCAAGCTGGCGACACGTGCGCAGGAACTCGGCGCCGAGCGTGTGCTCGCCCTGACGGCGACCGCGACGCCGGCCGTCGTCCAAGACATCTGCGCGGGGTTCGGGATCGCGGAGGCGGACGCAGTGGTGACGGGGTTCTACCGCCCCAACCTGACCCTGTTGACCACTCCCGCCCAAGCGGCGACACGAGACCAGCTGCTGATCGACAGGCTGCGCGAGCGCCCGCCGGGCCCGACCATCGTCTACGTCACGCTCCAGCGTACGGCGCTCCGGGTCGCATCGCTCCTCGCCGCTGCGCGGCTCCCCGCCCGCGCCTACCACGCGGGAATGAGCTCGGAGGATCGCGTCGCCGTCCAGGAATGGTGGACGGCGTCCGATAGCAACGTCGTCGTCGCGACGATCGCCTTCGGGATGGGGATCGACAAGGCCGACGTCCGCTACGTCTACCACCTCAACCTGCCGAAGGGGCTCGAGTCGTACTCGCAGGAGATCGGTCGTGCGGGTCGCGACGGGGCCGCGGGCCTGTGCGAGCTCTTCGCGTGCCAGGACGACATCCCGACACTCGAGAACTTCGCCTACGGCGACACGCCGACGCGGGAGGCCGTCGCAGGCCTGCTCGACGAGATCTTCGCGAACGAGGATGGCGAGCAGTTCGCCGTCTCGGAGTACGAGCTCTCAGGCCGGCTCGATGTGCGGCCACTCGTGCTGAGGACGATCCTCACCTACCTCGAGCTCGAAGGGTTGCTCAGGCAGGGAACACCCTTCTACGCGGGCTACAGCTTCCGTCCCACGACGGGCTCGTTCGAGGAGGTGTTCACCGGGTTCGACCACGACCGCGCCGACTTCCTGCGCCGGCTTGTCGCCAGCGGCAAGACCGGGCGCAGCTGGACGAGCCTCGACCCCGACGATGCCGCGATCGTGCTGGGAGAGGAGCGAAGCCGGATCGTGGCGGCCCTCGGGCATCTCGAGCAGCAGCAGCTGATCGAGCTGCGCGCCGCCGACGCGCGCCAGCGCTACACCGTGCTAGGTCGCCCGAGCTCCAGGGACGAGCTGCTCGACCGTCTCGTCGAGCGGTTCGACCGCCGAGAGCGCGCCGAGACGGACCGGCTCCGACAGGTCGTCTCGCTCGTCACTCACCACGGCTGCCAGGTCAACGAGCTCGTCGGCTACTTCGGAGAGGTGCGCGACGCGCCATGTGGCCATTGCACCTTCTGCCTCACCGGCACAGCGCAGGAGCTTCCCGAGGCGACGACGCCGCCGGCGCTCGGGCAGGTCGTCGACCGGCGCGCGCTCGATGTGCTGCAGGATGCGCACCCCGAGGTCCTCGGGGCGCCGCGACAGCGCGCGCGGTTCCTCTGCGGGATCACGAGCCCCGCCACGAGCCGGGCGAAGCTGACCCGCGAAGAACTGTTCGGCACCCTCGCCGACCGTCGCTTCGCCGAGGTGCTCGCCTGGTGCGAGCGCCAGCCCCAGAGCACTCGATAGCTCTTGAACCCCACGCTCGATTGGCCCGACCCCGGCGCCGCTCCCCGCTGTCGTGCCGCGGGTCAACCCGTACCGAACTGGTTGACCCAGAGGGTCATGTTGCGGTCGCGTCCGAAGCGGTCGATCTTCTGCACGGCGATGCCCTGCGTGCGCCACTCCGTGCGAAAGAGGTTGTCGCGGTGGCCGGTCGAGTTGAGCCAGCCGTCGAGGGCGACTCGCGGCGAGCCGAAGCGGCCGCCGGCGATGTAGAGGTTCTCGCCCCAGGCGCCCCGGTAGCCGGCGGCGGTCGCGTCGGCGGCGGGGTCGGTGCCACACGCGCCGTGCGCGAACTCGCGGCAGCGGACGATCTTCCCGGCCTTCAGGAGCGACGTCTGGTTGAGCAGGGCGACGGTGACGACGGGCTCGAGACCGCGGCGGCGGCGGGCGTAGTTGACGAGGCAGACCATCGTCTCCGCCTGCGCCTGGAGCGGTGCGTCGACCTGCTCGCCGCCCGGGCAGGTGCGCTCGTCGGCCAGGTAGGCCTGCCACGGGTCATCCGTGGCGTACAGCGGGTCGCCGTGGATCGTGATGCCCGGTAGACCGGGGAGGATCGAGATCTTCACGTCTCCGGCGCGGGTCTGCGCGGAGCCGCCGTACGTCGCGGGCGCCCCCTCGATGCGCCACAGCACGAACGCCGCGACGAGCACGCCGCCGAGGATGGCGGCAACGAGCGCCGCACCCGGCAGCCCGACGTTCGCAGACAGGCGCTTTTCGGGCTCCCGGTACCAGTCGCGGTCTTCGACTCCCACAAGACTGGGAATCGGCGCGCGACGCCGAAAGCTGAATGGACGACCGGAACGCCTCGAGAACAGGGCGGCAACACAGGCCGTGGCCGTTGGGCACCGCTCAGCCTCACGTGCACGTCCTCACCCGCCTCGGACATGGCATCCGAAGGCCCTGCCTTGTTGTCTCGCACAGAAACGTTTGAGACACGGAATGCCGCCGCATGCTCGCCTCCCGGTCCGGCTTCACCACCTTTCGCCCTGGTCAGGAGCAGGTCGTCGAGGCACTGCTCGCCTGCCGCTCCGCGCTCGCGGTGGTACCGGCGCCGGCAAGAGCCTCTGCTACCAGTGACCAGCTGCTGATCGGCCGGCTACGCGAGCGACTGCCCGGCTCGAGATCGTTCTACGACCCGGCCAGTGGGTGCCGTCGCGGTGTGCTGCGAGAATCCTTGCTCCGTGGAGTTTCGGCACTCATCCGGCACAGTCTCGTGCGGCTTTTCGCCGTACCGTCGGCTGGGTGAGCAGTGAGTCCTGCGCGGCCGCCAAGTCTGGATGTGCCCGAGCACGAGAAGCGTGGCTTCTCGGAGGCAGAGATCCACTCGACGTTGTTCGAGCGCGACATGCGGGCGCTTGGCTACCCGGCGCGCGAGAGCAGCCAGGCGGATGGCGAGTACTTCCGCGAGCAGCGAACACTCGCTCTACGGCGGCTGAAGACACAGCGCGCGACGGGCCGCTACGACGGCCTCTATCTGATCGGCAATCAGCCTGTCCTGTTGTGCGAGCTGAAGCGCTACGACCAACTCGACAGCTCCGAGCAACTCGATCGTGCAGCGCGACAGCTCCAGGATTACGCCCGCAGCGAAGACTTCGCGGCACCCCCGCCGTTTCTCGCGCTCTACTGCGGCAGGTTGGAGCGAACGAGGTTCTTCAGGTTGAACAGGCTCAGTGACGGCACCCTGCTCGGCGAGGTCGGGTACGAGGAGCTCGGCTCCGAGATCTGGGACTGGGAACGGGTCAAGTCGTTCCAGCTGCGCGGGGCGTTTGCGGAGGAGGTCGTCACCGCGGAGCGGTTGCGCGAGATTCTCCTGCATCACCTCGACCGGATCGAGGACAGCGTTCGCGCTCAGGTGAACCAGGCGATCCAGATCGTCACCTCGGACACACCGCCACCGCTCCTGGGTAATTTCGGGCGCTGGCTTCTCGCTCGGCCGCAGGCACGCGCCCGGATGCTGGCACTGTACGAACGCAAGGTCGCCGAGACAGGCAAGACCCGTGCGGAGCAGGTAGCGCCGGAGATGGTGACCCAGGCCGCGCTCAACTATCTGAACAAGGTGTTCTTTCTCAACCTTTGTGAGGACAGGCACCTGCGCGGCTTCTACCGGATCATGCGGGAGTTCCTCCCAGAGAGCCGCACCTCGACAACTCCCGCGACGGCCGCGGTGTTCCTCGGGCTCCTGCGCCGCCGTATTCAGGACTCATCCGGCACCTGGGATCCCGGCGACGAGGACGCATATCGTGCGTTGCGGGCCGAGCTGGCGCCGGAGATTCGCGAGCACGTGATCGAGCAGAACAGCTGGCGCGAGCTGATGCAGGTTGCATTCGACATCGGCGCCGAGTCGTTCCCGCTCGTCTTCCGCGAGGACGCCTACGACTACTTCAGGCCCGAGAAAGACGTCCTTGCCGAGCTTATCTTCGACCTCTCCACGAAGAGCTTCCGTGAGCTGACGAACCAGAACGTCGGGGACGTCTACCAGAGCCTCCTTTCCGCGCGGCGGACGCAGCAGGCGAAGCTGGGAGCGTTCTACACCCCCGCACCCGATGTCGAGTACATGGTTTCGAAGCTTGGCCTCAGGCACGACTCGCGCATTCTTGATCCATGTATGGGATCGGGCCACTTCCTCGAAGGCATCCACGAACGCCTCCTCGCGCTCCATGCCGAGAACGGTGTCATGCGTGGAGAGGCACACCGCTCGATCGTCACCCGACAGGTGTTCGGCGCCGACATCGACTCGTTCGCCCTCTCGCTCTCGGCAATCCGGCTTTTCCTGCTCGGCGACGACATCGACGGACTCCAGCCCAACCTGTACGTCCATGACATGCTCCTGCACTCCCCTGAACGCCCCGGGGCGCTGTTCAGCGACGCCGAGCGCGTAGCTGCCGCCATCGACCCTGAGGTGGACGACTCTGGCCCGATCGACGAGATCGAGTTCGATGCCGTCGTAGGAAACCCACCTTACGGCGCCCGCAAGCCCGAGAACAAGAAGAAGGTTTACGCCCGGCTCTACGGCCAGCGGCAGGCCGACCTTCGCGCCGGAAGCATCGGGATCGGCGACGGTGACTCGTACGCGATGTTCTTCGGCAACGGGATCGAAAGACTCCGCGAGGGCGGGCGACTCTGCCTGATCACGAACGACAGCTTCCGAAGCCTCACCACCCATGCTGCGCTCCGACGACACATACTCGAGAGATGCAAGATCGTCGAGATCCTTCTCACTGACACGCGCCACTTCGACGGCGTCAGCTTCCAGTTCGCCGGGATGGCGATCACCACACTCGAGAAGTGCTCCGACGCAGAGGAGCGGCGGGCGAACGTGATGCGGCTCGTCGACCTCGTCCGCGACCCACGTCAATTCGCAGAGCCGCCCGCTGGTCGGGTCGCGGAAATGCGGCAAGAGGATTACGAGGCTCTTCCCGAAACGCCATTCTTCGTTGGTGTCCCACGCGAGGTGTTCGAGTCTGCTCGACGCTCAGGCACAGTCCGCGATGTTGCACGCGGTCGGCAGGGCCTGATCACAGCTGATGATCGACACTTTCTGGCTGGCATTGATGGTCCTCGCCCAGGTCTCGATAGGGTCATCTCCCGCAGCGGACTCGCGCAGAGGCTCACGGACGACGAGCGCGCGAACGGGATCAGCGCCGCCAAGCCACATTGGATTCCCTTCGCGAAGGGCGAAGGGATGGGCGAATACTGGAAGCCGCCGACGATTGCGATCGACTGGTCAGAGGAAGCCGTTGCGGAGCTCCGTCGGCGCGATGCGTCAACTGCCGGATCATCCCGGAAGCCGCGGTTCCAGAATCGCGACTTCTACTTTCGGTCCGGGCTCACGTACTCAGTCGTCTCAAGTGCCCACCTTTCAGTGCGACTCATGCCAGAAGGCTGGATCTTCAGCGACAAGGGCAGCGGCATCTTCGTCGAGGACGAGGGGATCAGCGAGCGCTTCCTCCTCGGCTACCTCAACTCGTCACTGGCAACGTTCTTCATGAAGAAGATCATGAACACGACCGCTACCGCCCACCTCGGATACATCGAGAAACTTCCGTTCCGACGGCCTTCTGACGAAGCACAGGCCGCGGTGGTCGATCTCGTCGACCGGACTGTGGCGGCGCTGCAGGACGACCCTGGCGCCGAGATCGCCGGCCTCCGCGCCGAGATCGACGAGCTCATCTTCGACCTCATCTTCGACCTCTTCGAGATCCGTGCCTCGCGCGAAGAGGTCAGACACTTCTACGATACGGTCGGGCGCGTCACGCAGGAGAAGCCCGAGGCGGATCAGGCCGCGAGCGCGTAGACCTCGACGTGCCCTCGATCGCTGAGGCGCAACTCGTCGAGCAGGCCTCGAAGCTCGTCCTCACACCCGGCGTCCGGAAGGAGCTCCAACGGGCACAGCTCCCCGGTTGGCATCCGCTCCTCGCTCAACGCCCTCAGAGCCTCCGCAAATCCCGGGTCAGCGAGATCGTCTCCAACGACCGGCAGGCCGATCCAGGTCACGCCACCAAGACCACGTGCCCGCACCGTCCCATCACCGGCACGGGTCACCGACCAGCCGCAGCCACGGTAGTAGCCTGCAAGCAGGCCGGCGAGGCGATCTCGTTGCTCGTTCATGCGAATCTCCATCATGGCCATGCAGCCGGACTGGACCTCGAGTCCGTCCCGCGAGCGGGAGCGGCCCGGGCCCGCGTCCGGACATCGGAGAGACACGCACGGGCCGCGAGCCGGGCGGCCGGGACCCGCGCCGAGGCCGCCGGCGATCGCCGCCACCTGCGAAACACCCGGCAGCCCGATGTCTGACGCGAGCTTCCGGTCGGAGACTCGGTACGGGTCGCGGCTTGCGACCTCAAAGCACGGTCGATCGGCGTCCGGACGCCAGAGCTGAAGTCAGCTCACCCTGGACTCGTCGATCCCAGCGCCAGCCGAGCAGCTTCGGCACCGTCCGCCAGTTGCGGGCGGTCGCACGCGTGCCGAGGCGGCGCTCGAGGTAGTCGATCGTCAGCTTCGTCCTGCCGGCGCCGTTCGGGAGCAGCAGGTAGACCTCCCGGCCCCGCACCGCCAGCTCGTCCGGCGGCGACCGCTCCGGATCGAGCCCGGAGACCGCGGCCGGCGCCGGCTCGTCGTCGAGGAAGGCGACGTAGAGCTTCGAGACGTCGGCGTCGGGCGTGAGGAACGGATTGTTCGCAACGACCCGGGCCAGCTCGACGGGTGTGCGCAGGAGGACGGCGACGCCGATGCCGAACGTCTGCTCGATCCGTTCCTCCAGCTCGGCGGCCACCTCGGCTACGGGCCGCGCGCTCCCGAACACGGCGTTGCCGCTCTGGATGTACGTGACCACGTCCGTGTGGCCGAGCGAGCCGAGCAGCGATCGCAGCTCGCTCATCGGCATGGCGTTCTTGCCGCCGACGTTGATGCCCCGCAGGAGAGCGACGTACGTGCGCACGAGCACGATTGTGGCGCAACCGCGCGATACGCTCGCGCTCGACATGACACGCAGGCGATCCCGTGCGCTGTGGGCGGCCGGAGCCGTGATCGTGGTGGCAGCCGCCGCCGGCGCCTGGCTGCTCGCGACGCGCGAGAACACGACGCCCGCCTCGATCGAGGACGCGCTCGCGCGCTACCGCGCCCAGGCAGAGGAGGCGAAGACGCCCGTGCCGCCCGGTGTCTACGTCTATGCCACCACCGGGTCCGAGTCGATCAGCGCCCTCGGCGGCAGGAAGCACGCCTACCCGCGGCGCTCCACCATCACCGTCACCGGTGGAGGCTGTGGCATGACCCTGCGCTGGGACGTGCTCGCGCATCGCTCCAGCGTCTTCGAGATCTGCGACGACGGCCGGCGCCTCGGCGCCTGGACGGAGACGCACCGTTTCGTCGGCCAGGACGACGTGACGAGGTGGCGCTGTGCGGAGGCTGCGTGGCTGCCCGCCGCGGCCGCCCCGGGCGCCTCGTCGGAGCGTGCGCTGCACGAGCAGCGACAGCGCGCAGGACGGCACGACGACGGTCGTCGGCGAGGAGGAGGTGCGCGTCGGGACGGTCGACGTCGACGTCGTCCACCTCCGTGTCGACACGCTCGAGAGCGGCGGCGCCCGGGGTCCCACCGTCGAGCACCGCTGGCTCGAGCGCGAGACGGGCCTGCCCGTGCGTGTCGAGTACCGCGTCACCACGCTCAACCCCTCCCCGATCGGCGACGTCCGCTTCGAGGAGCGCTACACGCTTCGCCTCGTCTCGCTCGAGCCGCGCCGTTGAGGGGCGTGAGCGCCCGGCTGCGGCTCGCCCCCGACGGCAGGCCGCGACCCGAGGCGCCGTTCGGGCGGGGGCCCGCCGCCGCCCGCGTGCTCGGCCGGGTGATCGACGGCGCGAGCGCCGTCGGCGGGCTGCTCCCCGCCCGCGTCGCCCACGGCCTGGCACAGGCGGGCGGCACGCTCGAGTGGGCTGCGCGACCGGCCAAGCGGCGCGTCCTGGCCGAGAACCTCGGGCATGCCCTCGGCCTTCCTGCCGACGATCCCGAGGTGCGGCGGCTCGTGCGGCGCGAGGTCGTGAACGAGGCGCATCGCTCGGCCGACGTGCTGTGGGCGCTCGCCCGCCCGGACGAGCTCCGCGCGACGACCTCGATCGGAGGCGCCCACCACATCCGCGACGCGCTCTCCGCCGGCAACGGGGTCATCCTCTCGAGCCTGCACCTCGGCGGGTGGGAAGTCGCAACCGCGATCCCGGCGGTCGTCGTGCCCGTGCCGACGACGGCCCTCGTCGAGGACGACTGGCTGGCGTGGGCGATCGACAGGCACCGGGCCGCCGCCGGGCTCGGCAGGCTGTACGCCTCCGCGTCCGCCTGGCACGCCGCCGCCGTGCTGCGTCGCGGCCACGCGCTGCTCGTGCTCGGCGAGACCGGGGAGAACGCGACGCGCAGCCACCGCGTCCGCTTCCTCGACGCCGAGGCCGACCTGCCGGGCGGCACCGTCGCGCTCTCGCGCCTCTGCGGCAGCCCCATCGTCCCCTTCACCGTCTTGCCCGTGGCGTCGCGCAGATGGCACGTCACGATCGAGTCGCCCGTGCCCGCCCCTGCCAGGCACGAAGGCGCCGCCGGGGAGCGCCGTCAGCTGCAGGAGCTCGCGGACCGCTGGAGCGCGATGCTCCGCGCCCATCCGGAGCACTGGGCTGCCGTCTACCCCATCAGCTGGGTGGAGGCCTAGGATCCCAGTCGTGCGCTTCCGGCTCGCCCTCGTCGTCGTGCTCGTCGCCGCGGTGGCGGCGACGCCGGCTGCAGCCGCCGTCAAGGTCACCCTGACGGCGACGACGACGAAACCGAAGGTCGGAGAGGCATGGCGCTGGACCGTGACAGCCCGCGAGGGCGGCAAGCCGGTGGCCGCCCTCGTCAAGCTGCAGATCGTCCTCGGCGACATCGTCGTCGGCTGCTGGAAAGCCGGAGCGATGGCCCAGTGCGCCGGCAAGACGGCCGGCGAGGCGATCCCGTTCCGCGGCCGGCGGACCGGCGTGATCAGGTGGCCCGCCGAGTCGGCGGCGCGCCGCTCGCGTTCCAGGTGGTCGTCACGGCGAGCAAGCGCACGCAGCGGCTCCGCATCCCGGTGCGCGTGCAGGCCGCCGCGGGCTAACCCGCCCGCTTGCGCCAGCTCGTGAGGTCGTACATCTCGTTCAGCCGCTTCAGCACCACGCGGGCGATCATGTCGCCGCCCGCCCGCTCGAAGTGCACGCCGTCGCCGGCGCGCACCTTCACGGTGCGGCCGCGGCGGTCCTCGAGGTACTCGGCGTAGCCCCCGTCGTCGCCCGCGAACGTCGTGTACGTGTCGATGTACGTCGCCGTCTTCGGGCGCTTCCGCGCCTCGCGCACGACGACCGCGTTGATCACGTCGAAGCGCTGCGTCTGCGCGGCGCTGCGCGTGATCGGCAGGCCGATCCAGATCGTGTGCCCGCCCGCGCGCCCGACCGTGTCCATGACGCCGCCGACACGCCGCCCGTACTCCTTCCGCCAGCTCGGCGTGCCGAAGTCCCCGATCGAGACGCCCTTCGGCAGCCCGGTCATGTAGCCGTGGTCGTCGTTGCCGCCGAAGTGCAGCACGACGACCGTCGGCCGCAGCTTCTGCACCTGCTCCGCGATCTCCTCGAACCAGTTGAAGACGTCCGGGCGCGCGAGCCCGGTGGCGACCCGTCCGTCGACGCCGCCGACGGACTCGATCACCGGGCTCGCCGCCGCCGCCCGCACGATCGAGTAGCCGGGGGTGATCACGAGCGAGTCGCCGGCGACCCAGAGCCGCAGCTTCTTCTTCGGCGTGAAGGCGACCTTGGCCGGCGGCGCCGGCGGCTTCGTCGGTCGGGGTCGGCACCGGCTTGACGACCGGCTTCGGCGACGTGCCGGCCTCGGCGGGCGGGATCACGATCGCGGTGTCGATCTCGTCGTCGTCGCCGCGCCCGATCGCCGCCTTCACGAGCGCACGCGGCCGGTCGAGCAGCAGGGCGCCGCTGACACCCGCGAGCGGGCCGGTGACCGCGAGCGCGACGTCGCGCTTCAGGCCCGGCTGCTGGTTGTACGCGGTCTTGTGCAGCCCGGGGCCGTCAGCAGCACCCCGATCGCGAGCGCGAGCGCGGCGACGCCGAGGGCCTGGCCTGCCGTCCCCAGGCGCCGGCCGTCGTCGCCGGTGCGGTGGCGGCGGGGTCGCGCCACCGGGCTGCTCGTGTGCGGTTCGCTCGCCATCAGAACTGGAAGTAGATGAAGGGTGCCACGCCCTCCGGGCCCATGGCGCTCGTCAGCATCAGCGCGAACGCGAGCACGACGGCCTGCCCGAGCACCGGCAGGCGCGAGAAGCGCGCCATCAGCAGCGCGCGGCACGCGCGCCGGCAGGTACTGCGAGCCGATCCCGACCGCGATCGCGAGCAGCACGCCGCCGGTGACGAGCGGCGACGCCTCGCCCCAGCCGGTGAAGAGCCCGGTGATCATCTCCCAGGCCGCGCCGAACGAGTCCGCGCGGAAGAAGATCCACGCGAAGCAGACGAAGTGGAACGTCACGAACCGCGCCAGCCACGCGCCGCGCCGCGTGTCCGGCGGAGCCACGTAGCCGGGGCGCTGCTTCCACCAGCGCTCGGCGACGGAGGCCGGCGCCGTGGATCGCGCCCCAGACGACGAACGTCCAGCCCGCCCCGTGCCAGAGCCCGCCGATCAGCATCGTCAGCATCAGGTTCCGGTAGGTGAAGAGCGTCCCCTTGCGGTTGCCGCCGAGCGGGATGTAGACGTAGTCGCGCAGCCAGCGCGAGAGCGTCATGTGCCAGCGGCGCCAGAAGTCCTGGAGCGAGCGCGCCGCGTACGGCGAGTCGAAGTTCTGGGGGAACGAGAAGCCGAGCAGCAGGGCGATCCCGATCGCGATGTCGGTGTAGCCGGAGAAGTCGGCGTAGATCTGCACCGCGTACGCGTACACGGCGATCAGGATCTCGAGCGACGAGTGCTGGCCCGGCGCCCCGAACACCTCGTCGACGATGTTCGCGGCGAGGTAGTTGGCGATCACCACCTTCTTGAAGAGGCCCGTCGCGATCAGGTAGAAGGCGCGGCTCGTGTCGACGCGGCGCGGGTCGCGCGGCGTGTCGAGCTGCGGGATCAGCTCGCCCGGCCGCACGATCGGCCCGGCCACGAGGTGGGGGAAGAACGAGAGGTAGACGGCGAACTTCTCGAGCGTGGTCGGCACGAAGTCGCCGCGGTAGGTGTCGACGACGTAGCTGATCGCCATGAAGGTGTAGAACGAGATGCCGACCGGCAGCACGATCGACTTCAGCTCGAGCGGCACGTCGAGCCCGACGAGCGAGAGCAGGTTGTCGCTCGAGTTGACGAAGAAGTCGTAGTACTTGAAGTACCCGAGCACGCGCGAGGTTGCCGGCGAGCGCGACCCACAGGAGCGCCTTCCGCTGCGAGGCGACCGTCGCACGGTGGATGCGCACGGCGAGCACCTGGTTCCAGATCGTGCAGCCCGCGAGCAGGAACACGAAGCGCCAGTCCCACCAGCTGTAGAAGACGTAGCTCGCGACGATGATGAACGGTCGCCAGCGGTGCACCTTCGGCATCGCGAGCCACGAGAGCGGCAGCACGATCAGGAAGAAGATCGCGAACGTCGCGGTCGGGAAGAGCATCCGCGACAGACTACGCGGCGCGTGCGACGCGGCTTCGCGCCGGCGCGGCCTCGATCAGGAGGCCCGCGTGTGCTCGCCCGTGGCGTCCACGTCCTGCGGCGCGGGCGGCAACTTCGTGACGGCGGTGTCCGAGTCCGCCGGCGCCTCGAGCAGCGTCTGCTCGACGGGCGGGACGAACCACGCCGGATCCGCGGGCACGGGTGCGGGGGGCTCGGGCGACGGTGCCAGCACGAGCTCGTCCCGGCGGCGGTCCGCCCGGGCGGCCGCCCATTCGATCAGCGCCACGAGCACCCAGGCGCCGGCCATCACCCCCGCGATCACCGCGGCGTCGAGCTCGGCGAGCGCGGCGGCGACGGCGACCGCGGCGAGGAAGACCGCCTCGAGCAGCAGCCGCGGCACGCCGGGCCGGCGCCGCAGAGGCGCCTCGAACGCCCCCACCCAGGCGTGCGAGATCGCCGCGGGCGCGTCGACGTCGTCGTCCCAGCCCGGCGCGCCGCCGCTGGGCAGGGCAGGGCCGCCGAGACGGCGGACGTCGGCCTGCAGGGCCTCGATGCGGTCGGCGAGCACACGGACGGAGGCCGCCAGGTCCTCGGCCGGCTCGGAGCCCGCCTGCGTGCTCTCGGTTGCGCTCACGCCGGCGGCTCCCTCATCGAGTCGATTGCCTGCTGGGCCTTCGCGTGGACGCGCGCACGGCGCTCGTCGAGCGTCTCACCGGTCGCGTTCTCCGTCTCGCCGATTGGTGTCGTGTCGGCCGTGCGCTGCGCCGCGAGCCGCTGCCGCAGCTCCTCGGCCGGGTCGGCGGCGCTCGCCGGCTCGCCCACGCCCGTCGCTGCGCGGCGCCGCGACAGCACGCGACCGAGCGCTGCGACGCCCACGAGACCTGCCATCCAGGCGAGAGCGCGCTTCACGGAAGCGATCGTACCGTCTCGCCTGGGCCGGCAGCCGGCGGGGCGGCCGGCAGGCTGTCACCTGCGCGGCGCGTGCTGCAGGTAGACTTGACGAGCTTCCTGCCTCGCTTCGCGACATCCATTCCCAGGTGCGCTTGCCGGCGAGGCCGCCTAAGACCGAAGGAAGGAGAACAGGGAACCCGTGATCGACTACGAGATCCTGCTGATGCTGGACCCCGACCTCGCCGAGGAGAAGCAGGCGGAGGTCGTCGCGCGCGTGCGCGAGCTGATCGAGAAGGGTGGCGGCACGTTCGAGCGCCACGACGTGTGGGGCAAGCGCAAGCTCGCCTACGAGATCGACAAGAAGGGCGACGGCAACTACCACCTGCTGCTCTTCCAGGCCGCGCCGGAGACGCTCGACGAGATCTCGCGCGTGCTCAAGATCGACGACTCCGTCATGCGTCACCTTGCGACACGTCGTCCCGGGGGAGGTCTCGCCGAGCCACTTCCCGTCGGCGCTCCCGTCAGCGACCATGTCGGCGACGACGATCTCGCTGCGGAGGAGGAGGACTGATGGCCGGTGACATCAACCGAGTGACCCTGGTCGGTCGGCTCACACGTGACCCGGAGCTCAAGCACCTGCCCTCCGGCAGCGCCGTGCTCGAGCTCGGTCTGGCCGTGAACGGCCGCAAGCAGGATGCGGGCGGCCAGTGGGTGGACAAGCCGAACTTCTTCGACGTGAAGGTGTTCGGCAACCAGGCGGAGATGCTGTCCCAGCATCTCGCCAAGGGCCGGCGCATCGGTGTCGACGGCCGGCTCGACTGGTCGTCCTGGGAGTCTCAGGAAGGCGGCAAGCGCTCCAAGGTCGAGGTGATCGCCCAGAGCGTCCAGTTCCTCGACAGCCGCAGCGACGCCGGCGAGAGCGGCCCGTACGTCCCGCCCGGCGGCGCACAGCAGAGCAACGCCGACTTCCCGCCCTCCGCATCCGACGACGACATCCCCTTTTAGGAGACTGAGATGGCACAGAAGGCACCGGCGCGCAAGCGTCCCAGCTCCGGCTCCGCCCCAGGGCGGCGCAAGAGCTGCCACTTCTGCAAGGACAAGGTCACTGAAGTGGACTACAAGAACGTCGCCCAGCTGCGGCGCTACATCTCGGAGAAGGGCAAGATCCGCAATCGCCGCATCACGGGTGCCTGCCGCCGCCACCAGCGGCAGGTCGCCGTCGCGGTGAAGCGGGCCCGCGAGATGGCGCTCCTGCCCTACGTCGCGAGCTAGGACGATGGAGATCATCCTGCTCAAGGACGTGGAGAAGGTCGGCCTGCGCGGCGAGGTCGTGAGCGTCACACGCGGCTACGCCCGCAACTTCCTGCTGCCGCGCCAGCTCGCCGAGGTCGCGACACCCGGCCGTGTGGCCGAGATGAAGCGGATCGAGGCGGATCGTGCCCGGCACGAGGCGCGGACCGCCGAGCAGGCGGCCGACGTCGCCGCGACGCTCGGCAAGACCGTGCTGCGCTTCGACGTCAAGTCCGGCCCGACCGGCTCGCTGTTCGGCTCGGTCACCTCGACCGACATCGCCGACGAGATCTGGCGGACGCGCAAGATCCGCGTCGACCGGCGCAAGATCGGCGTCGACTCGATCAAGCGGATCGGCCGCTACGCCGTCACGATCGACGTGTTCGAAGGGGTCACGGCGGAGCTGAAGCTGCTCGTCGTCCCCGAGGGCGGCGAGCTGCCGCCCGAGGAGGAGCTGGCGGCGATGGAGGCGGCCGAGGCCGCAGCCGCCGCCGAGGCCGCTGCGGCGGCCGCTCCGGCCGCCCCCGCGAGCACGACCTACGAGGACGTGGACGACGACGCGGTGGTGCTCGAGGAGCCTTTCGAGGAGCCCTTCTCGGAGGCTCCCGAGCCGGCAGAGACCGCCGCCGTCGAGGAGCCTGCTGAGACCGCCGAGGAGCCTGCTGAGACCGCCGAGGCAGTCGAGGCAGTCGAGGAGCCCGCCGAGGAGGCGTAGCGACCGGCGGAACGGCGACGAAGGTGCGACGGAGGGCGGCCGCGGGCCGCCCTCACACTTTGTGGTGATTCACCACAAGCCCCGTCGTTCCACCGCTTCTCCACAGCCGGCTCGCGCCCTGTGGAACCACGGACGAACTCACCGCACGATGCGGCCCGTTCGTCCCCAGGTCGGTGTCGCCGACCGGGGGGAACCCTGTGGAAGACAGCCGATCCCTGTGGAACAATCAGCGAACATATGTTCGATAACTGCTGCCCAGCGCCTTTTCCGGACCTGTCCTGCGAGAATAGCCGCCGCTCTGTGAACACACTGTGCACAGGCGGCCGGCACGCCCGGGAACCGGTTTGATGCCTCCGTGACCGACATCGCCGTCCCACGCACGGCCGCCGGCACCGCTGCGATCGTGCCGCCGCAGAACCTCGAGGCGGAGGAGTCCGTCCTCGGCGCCATGCTCCTCTCCCCGACGGCGATCGGGGCGGTCACGGAGGTGCTCGACAGCTCAGACTTCTACCGGGAGTCGCACGGCACCATCTATCGCGCCGCTCTCGCCCTGTACGGCAAGGGCGAGCCCGTCGACGCGATCACGCTCGCGAACGAGCTGGACGAGCGCAGCGAGCTCGAGCGGGTCGGCGGCAGCGCCAAGATCGCCGAGCTGGCGGCGCTCGTGCCGTCGACCTCGAATGCCGAGCACTACGCCCGGATCGTGAAGGAGATGGCGACGTTGCGTGGGCTCGTGCGCGTCGGCCAGGAGATCCAGCGGCTCGGGCAGGACCGGCCCGGGCAGACCACCGACCTCGTCGACCGGGCCGAGCAGATGGTGTTCGAGCTCGCCCAGGAGCGGGTCACCGGCGACTTCGCGCACATCAACGATCTCCTCAAGGAGAGCTTCGCGCGGATCATGCACCTGTACGAGTCCGGGGTGGACATCACCGGCGTCCCGTCCGGATTCCGGGAGCTCGACAAGCTCACCTCGGGCTTCCAGCCGGGGAACCTGATCATCGTCGCGGCGCGCCCGTCGATGGGGAAGTCGGCGCTCGCGCTCTGCGCGGCCGCCAACCTCGGCGTCCGTCACGAGACACCCGTCGCGCTCTTCACACTCGAGATGTCGAAGGCCGAGGTGACGCAGCGGATGATGTGCAGCGAGGCGAAGGTGGAGTCGCAGCGCCTGCGCTCCGGCCGTCTCGCCCAGGACGACTGGCCGCGCCTCACGGCAGCCTGCGACAAGCTCATGAAGGCACCCATCTACGTCGACGACACCGGCTCGATCACGATGATGGAGTTGCGCTCCAAGGCGCGGCGGCTGAAATCCCGCGAGCCGAACCTGGGGCTGATCATCGTCGACTACCTGCAGCTGATGACGTCCGGCACGAACCCCGAGAACCGCGTGCAGGAGGTGTCGCAGATCTCACGCGCGCTGAAGGTGCTGGCCCGCGACCTCGAGGTGCCGATCCTCGCGCTGTCGCAGCTGTCGCGCGCGGTCGAGCAGCGCCACGACAAGCGTCCGATCCTCTCCGACCTGAGGGAGTCGGGCTGCCTGGCGGGCGAGACCCCCGTGTATCTCCCCGACGAAGGGCTGCACCGGCCGATCCGTGAGCTCGTCGGCTCGACCGGCTTCAGGGTGCTCGCGCTGAACGAGAAGACGTGGCAGCTCGAGCCTCGGGTCGTGACGAATGCCTTCGCGACAGGACGGAAGCCCGTGCTCCGTCTGACCACGCGGCGAGGGCGCACGATTCGTGCGACGGCGAACCACAAGTTCCTCGCCTTCGATCGGTGGCGCAGGCTCGACGAGCTGGAGCCCGGGACGCGGATCGCACTGCCCCGTCGTCTCGATGCATGGGGTGACGGTGTGCGCACGATGAGTGATCCCGAGCTCGCGCTGCTCGGGCACCTGATCGGGGACGGATGCACACTCGCGCGCCATGCGATCCAGTACACCACCCGAGAGCCGGATCTCGCCGCGCTCGTCGCCGACCTCGCCGAGGAGGTCTTCGGCGGGGCTGTCGCGCCTCGCATCAAGCGTGAGCGCACCTGGTACCAGGTCGACCTGCGGGCGGCGGGGCGGTTGGGCCACGGCGTCCGCAATCCGGTGGCAACCTGGCTCGACGGGCTCGGGGTGTTCGACCGGCGTGGCCACGAGAAGCGCGTCCCGGAGCAGGTCTTCCTGCAACCGCTCGAGGCCGTCGAGACCTTCCTCCGCCACCTGTGGGCAACTGACGGCTGCCTCTGGGTGGGGGGGAACGCGAGGTACCCGGTGGTGCGATACGACACAACGAGCGAGGAGCTTGCGTGCGGAGTCGTCTCACTTCTGCTCCGCCTGGGCATCACCGCTCGCCACAGTCTCGTCGCGATGGGGAACAAGGGTCGGTCGTCCCATCGAATCGTCGTCAGCGGGCGAGTCGACATGCTCCGATTCCTGTCGTTCGTCGGAGCCGCCGGTGAACGCCGTCGCGACACCCGGTCGCACATGCTCGACCGGGTCGAGTCATCGCAGGCGAACACCAACCGGGATGCGCTTCCGCGCGAAGCATGGTCGACCATCGGCGCTCCAGCGATGGCCGCTGCCGGCGTGACGAGTCGGCAACTCCAACGAGGCCTTGGAACGGAGTACTGCGGTTCGACCCTCTACAAGGCGGGCCTGTCACGCGATCGTGCGGATCGCGTTGCCGAGATCCTCGGTTCGAGTGAGTTTCGCGCTCTTGCGCGGAGCGACGTGTACTGGGACGAGGTGGTGTCTATCACCTCCGACGGGGTGGAGGAGGTCTACGACCTTACCGTGGACGAGCTGCACAACTTCGTCGCAGCGAACACGATCGTTCACAACAGCATCGAGCAGGACGCCGACCTCGTCGCGTTCGTCTACCGGGACGAGTACTACAACGGCGAGGAGTCCGACAGCCAGGGGCTCGCCGAGATCATCCTCGCCAAGCACCGCAACGGGCCGACCGACTCCGTCAAACTCAGCTTCCTGAAGCGCTACGCGAAGTTCGCCGACCTCGCCGCCGCGTAGGGCCGAGGCCCTCGCACCTACGCGACGAGCCGCACCGCCGCCGCCTCGATCTCGTCTTCCGACAGGAGCACGAGCTTCGCCGCGTCGCCGAGCGGAATGAACGAGTCCTTGCTCGCGACCCGGGCCATGGGGCCGTCGAAGCCGATGTCGACGAGCATCGCGAGGACGCCCTCGGAGACGCCGCCGGTGCGTCGCGTCTCGTCGACGACGAGCACCCGGCCCGTGGCCGCGACCTCGCGTGCGATGTCCTCGATCGGAAGCGGCGCCAGCCAGCGGAGGTCGACCACGCGCACGCTCACACCGCGGGATTGGAGGCGTCGCGCTACACGCAGCGACATGAACAGCCCGTTGCCCCACGTGACGATGGTGAGGTCGCCGCCGTCGCCGTAGGTGCGCGCCGAGCCGACCGGCACGTGGGTGTCCGCCGGCCGTGCGAGCCAGAGCCCGTCGGCTTCCTCGTGGAGGTCGCGCGTGTGGTAGAGCGCGATCGGCTCCAGGAACGCGCACACGCTGCCGTCCACCTGCGCTGCCGCGACGCAGGTGCGCAGCATCGCGGCCGCGTCGTCGGGGCGCGACGGCGACGCGATCACGAGCCCCGGGATGTCGCGCAGCACGGCCACCGAGTCGTCGTTGTGGAAGTGCCCGCCGAAACCCTTCTGGTAGCCGTACCCCTGGATCCGCACCACGATCCCGTTGCGGTAGCGCCCCTGGGAGAAGAACTGCAGCGTCGCCGCCTCGCCGCGCAGCTGGTCCTCGGCGTTGTGCAGGTACGCGAGATACTGGATCTCGGGCACCGGCACGAAGCCGCTCAGGGCGGCGCCGAGCGCGAGCCCGAGGATCGACGTCTCGTCGAGGAGCGTGTCGAACACGCGGCCCGCGCCGAAGCGTGCGTGCAGCGCGCGCGTGACGCCGTAGACGCCGCCCTTCGCGGCCACGTCCTCGCCGAAGACGAGCAGCTCCGGCACCCGCTCGAGGGCGTCCGCCAACCCCAGGTTGATGCTCTGGGCGAGCGTGAGCGGCTCGACCTTCGGCCAGTCGAGTCCGTCGCATGCCGCGGCCACGGCCGCCGGCGTTCGCGGAGCCAGCGGGGCGATCACGTCCGCAGCGGAGGCGAGCTGAGGGCGCCGGGCGGCGTCGCGTGCGACGGCGCGCACCCGCTGCCGCGCCTCGAGGTAGTCCTCGGCGAGCCCGGCTCCGCTGCCGGCGCCGGACTCGACGAGCCAGCGGCCCGTCGCCAGGATGGGATCGCGCTCCCAGTCGGCCCGGATCGCCTGCGCCGAGCGGTAGGCCGACTCGACATCGGCGCCGGCGTGGCTCAGGTAGCGCACCGTGTCGAGGTGCAGGATCGCCGGTCGCCGGGTGGTGCGCACCCAGTCGGCCAGCTCGCGCGCGAGCGTGAGCGTGGCCGCCGGGTCGTCGCCGCGCGCCTGCTCGTAGCGCAGCTGTGCCCGTGCGCTCAGCGCCCCCGCCGCCCAGCCGGGAGGTGTCGGCACGCTGATGCCGAGGCCGTTGTCCTCGCACACGAAGAGGAGCGGTACCGGCAGGTGCTGGTGGGCGGCCTGCGCGGCCGTGTTGAGCGCCGACTGCGCCGTCGCGTGGTTGAGCGACGCGTCGCCGAAGCTGCACACGACGATCGCGTCGAGCGGCCACGTGCACTCGATGCCCAGCTTCCGGGCCCGGTCGATCGCGATCGCGACCCCCACCGCGCGCGGCAGGTGCGAGGCGATCGTGGAGGTCTGCGGGATCACGGCGAGCTCGTGGTGGCCGAACACCTTGTGGCGGCCGCCCGCGATCGGCTCGTCGGTCGCGGCGGTGACGCCGAGCATGATGTCCGGCACGCCGTCCCGGCCCGCCTGGCCTGCGCGGGCGAGGTAGAACGCGCCGGAGCGATAGTGGAGGAGGGCGGGATCGGTGGGCCGGAGCGCCAGCGCGACGGCTGCGTTGCTCTCGTGACCGGCCGACCCGATCGAGTAGAAGCTGCGGCCTTCCTTCTGCAGCCAGCGCGACGCGAAGTCGCAGACGCGGCTGTCGACCTGCGCCCGCCAGAGCGCCTGGGCGTCCGCCGCCGCTTCTCCGGAGCCCGCCGAGCCCAGTGCGGCGAGCGCCTCCAGCAGGTGGGTCTCGAGCGGGTCGAGGTCGTCGGCCATCGTGGCCGAGAACGTACCGCGTCCGGCCGGCGTCGACATACGGCAGTGGCTGCGGCGTCGTCGCCGGGCGAGCCACGCCTCGGCCGCCAATTGCGGGATCCGCGTGTGGCGGGGATCCGGTTTGCGTAGGGGCCGAACGTGCCCGGCCCGCCGGCACAGCCGGCACCTTGCCATCGTGTCTCCGGGTGTGGGGCGCTCGTGGGCGAGGCATGGCCTCGCCCTACGGCTGTGTGTTGCACGGATCCCCGCCCTCTGGGCGGGGATCCGTGCAACACTGCGGCACGTGCCTGCGACTGTGATCGTCGGTGCGCAGTGGGGCGACGAGGGGAAGGGGAAGATCGTCGACCTGCTCGCACAGGACTCCGACCTCGTGTGCCGCTATCAGGGCGGGCCCAACGCCGGGCACACGATCGTGGTCGACGGCGAGACGTACAAGATCCGCCAGATCCCCTCAGGCATCGTGGCCGGCAAGGCGTCTGCGATCGGCGCCGGCTGCGTCGTCGACCCGCGCGTCGTCATCGACGAGCTCGACGACCTCGAGTCGCGGGGCCACGTGACAGCCGGGCTCGTGTTCGTCTCCGGCAACGCCCACCTGATCATGCCGTGGCACGTCGCCCTCGACGGCGCCCGCGAGCGCAAGCTCGGCAACCTCCAGATCGGCACCACCCGGCGCGGCATCGGCCCCGCCTACGCCGACAAGGCGACACGTATCGGCATCCGCGTGCAGGACCTCCTCGACCCGAAGATCCTGCGCCAGAAGATCGAGCTCGCGATCACCGAGAAGAACGTCTGGCTGGAGCGGGTCTACGAGATCGAGCCGTTCGGGCTCGACGAGGTCGCCCGCACCTACGAGGGATATGCCCAGCGGCTGCGCCCGTACATCGCCGACACGTCGCTGCTCGTCGACCGCGCGCTCCGAAACGGCGACCGTGTCCTCTTCGAAGGAGCACAGGGCACGCTCCTCGACCTCGACCACGGCACCTACCCCTTCGTCACCTCCTCCAGCCCGATCGCGGCAGGCGCAGCTGTCAGCTTCGGCATCGGGCCGAACCGCATCGACGAGATCCTCGGCGTCTCCAAGGCCTACGTGACCCGCGTCGGCGAAGGCCCCTTCCCGTCGGAGATCGAGGGCGAGGCGCAGGATCTCGTGCGCGAGCTCGGCGGCGAGTTCGGCACTGTCACCGGGCGTGAGCGCCGCTGCGGCTGGCTCGACCTGCCCGCCCTGCGCTTCGCCGTGCGCGTCAACGGCATCACGTCGCTCGCGCTGACGAAGCTCGACGTCCTCTCGACGTTCTCGGAGCTTCCTCTCTGTGTGCGCTACCGGCTGCCCGACGGGTCCGAGACCGACGACTTCCCCGCCCACCAGAGCGACTTCCACCACTGCCGCCCCGTCTGGGAGACGCTGCCCGGCTGGCAATCGGAGCTCGAGGGCGACACGCTCCCGCCCGCGGCGCGCGACTACGTGCGCTTCGTCGAGGAGGCGCTCGACGTGCCGGTCTCGCTCGTCGGCACGGGACAGGGCCGCGAGGCCGTGCTGACACTCTCCTAGCTCGGACAGCGCGACGGCAGCGACGCCGAGTGTGGCGCCTGCCGGTCACGGCGGTCCAGGCGTCCCGATACGCTCGCCGGGTGAAGGTCCTCCTCGTCGGAGCGGGCGGCCGCGAGCACGCGCTCGCGTGGAAGCTCGCGCAGTCGCCGGCGCTCGCCGAGCTCCACGCCGCACCCGGCAACCCCGGCATCGCCGCACTCGGCCACTGCCACCCGGTGCGTGCCGACGACGCCGAGGCCATCCTCGTGCTCGCCGCGGGAGCTCGACATCGACCTCGTCGTCGTCGGGCCGGAGGTGCCGCTCGTCGCCGGCCTCGCCGACGTGCTCCGGTACAACGGCATCGCCGTCTTCGGGCCGGGCCGGGCCGCAGCCGCGATCGAGGGGTCGAAGACGTTCGCCAAGGAGGTGATGCGCGCCGCCGGCGTGCCGACGAGCGCCGACCTGCGGGACGCGGTGGCACCGTGCGTGCTCAAGGCGGACGGGCTCGCCGCCGGCAAGGGCGTCGTGGTCTGCCGCACACAGGCAGACGTGGAGGCAGGGCTCGCCGAGCTCGCCTCCCTGCCCGGCCCGCTCGTGGTCGAGGAGCTGCTCGAAGGGCCGGAGGTGTCGGTGTTCGCCCTCTGCGACGGCGTCAACGCGGTCGCGCTGCCCGCGGCGCAGGACTTCAAGCGCGCCTACGACGGTGACGCAGGCCCGAACACCGGCGGGATGGGCTCGTACAGCCCGGTCCCCGGCGTCGACGCAGCAGAGGTGGAAGCGCTCGTGGACACGATCCACCGTCCCGTGCTCGCAGAGCTCGCAAGCCGCGGTACGCCCTTCGTCGGTGTCCTCTTCGCCGGGTTGATGCTGACGGCGTCCGGGCCGCGCGTGCTCGAGTTCAACTGCCGCTTCGGCGATCCCGAGACCCAGTCGCTGCTGCCGCTGCTCGACGGCGACCTGCTCGAGGCCTGCGCCGCCGCTGCGACCGTGGGCCTGGACGGTGTGTCGCTCGGCGCCGGGCCGCAGGCCGCCGTCACCGTCGTCGTGGCGGCGGGCGACTACCCGGCGTCCGTCGACCGCGGCTCGAAGATCGTGGGGATCGCGGACGCCGAGGCGGCAGGGGCGCTCGTCTTTCACGCCGGTACCGCCCTTCGCGACGGCCACGTGATCACGAACGGAGGCCGGATCCTCAACGTCACCGCCACGGGAGCGACGATCGCTGCCGCCCGGGAGGCCGCCTACGCCGCGGTCGACCTCATCACCTTCCCGGGAGCGCGGCACCGTCGCGACATCGCGCTCGCCGCCGCGAGCAGCCTGAGTGCAAAGGGCCGGGCCACCGGTCCGGGCGAGCCTCTACACTGAAGCCTGTGATCCCACGCTACTCCCGACCGGCCATGAGCCGAATCTGGTCGGAAGAGGCGAAGCTGCAGCGCTGGCTCGACGTGGAGCTTGCGGCGCTCGACGGCTGGGCGGCGACCGGTGCGATCCCGCCCGACGCTGTGGCAGCGATCAGGGAGCGGGCGGTCGTGCCGTCCCCCGAGCGTGTCGCCGAGATCGAGCGGCAGACGAACCACGATGTGGCGGCCTTCGTCGACGCCGTCGCCGAGCAGCTGGGCGAACGCGGGCGCTGGTTCCACTACGGCCTCACCTCGTCGGACGTGCTCGACACTGCGCTCTCTCTTGCCGTCCAGGACGCGGGCGCCGTCGTGCTCGAGGGGGTCGACCGTGGCTTTCGCGCGGTCGTCGCCCGCGCCGAGGAGCACCGCGAGACACTCTGCATGGGGCGGACGCACGGCGTCCATGCCGAGCCCACGACGTTCGGCCTCAAGCTCGCAGGCTGGGCGTTCGCGCTCGACCGCGACCGAGACCGGCTGGTGCACGCGATCGAAGGGCTGCGGGTCGGGAAGCTCTCCGGCGCCGTCGGCACCTACTCGGCAACCGACCCCGACGTCGAGCGCGTCGCCTGCGAGCGGCTCGGACTCGAGCCTGCGCCGACCTCGACACAGATCCTGCAGCGCGACCGGCACGCCGAGCTGCTCTCGGCGCTCGCGCTCGCGGCCTCGACGCTCGACCGGTTCGCCACCGAGGTGCGACATCTTGCGCGTACCGAGGTGCGGGAGGTGGAAGAGCCGTTCGGACGTGGCCAGAAAGGCTCGTCCTCGATGCCGCACAAGCGCAACCCGATCACCGCCGAGCGGATCTGCGGGCTCGCACGTGTCGTGCGCGCGAACGCCGTCGTCGGGCTCGAGAACGTCGCCCTCTGGCACGAGCGGGACATCTCGCACTCGTCGGCGGAGCGCGTCGTCCTGCCCGACTCCTTCCTCGCCCTCGACTACATGCTCGACCGCTTCGCCTGGCTCGTGGAGGGGCTCGTCGTCCGGCCGGAGCGCATGCGCGACAACCTCGAGTCGAGCCACGGCCTCTTCTTCAGCCAGCGCCTGCTGCTCGCGCTCGTCGAGGCGGGCCTGACGCGCGACGACGCCTACCGGCTCGTGCAGCGGCACGCCATGCGCGCCTGGGACGAGGGTGTGGACTTCCGGGCGCTCGTCGACGGCGACGGCGAGATCGCCGGGCTGGTCGACCTCGGCCGGGTGTTCGACGTCGCCGTCTACACACGCCACGTCGACGACGTCTTCGAGCGGCTGCGCGCGCTCCACGCCGCGCGCGAGGAAGGGATGCGTGTCTGACCCCGTTCTTCTCGCGACCGGAAAAGTGCGGGAGATCTACGTGCTCGGCGACGACCGGCTGCTGCTCGTCGCCTCCGATCGCATCTCCACGTTCGATGTCGTGCTGCCGACGCCGATCCCGGACAAGGGCCGCGTGCTCACAGGGCTCTCGGCCTACTGGTTCGCGCGCACCCGGGAGGTCGTCCCCAACCACCTGCTCGACCTCGGGGACGACGGGCGGTCGACCGTGTGCCGCCGCCTCGAGATGCTGCCCGTGGAGATGGTCGTGCGCGGATACCTGTCCGGCTCCGGCTGGGTCGACTATCAGGCCGGCGGCGCGATCTGCGGTCACGAGCTGCCGGCGGGCCTGCTCGAGTCCGAGCGTCTGCCCGAGCCGATCGTGACACCTGCGACCAAGGCGGCCGAGGGACACGACCTCAACATCGACGAGGACGAGGCCGCCCGCCTCTGCGGCGCGGACCGGTACGCGGAGGCGCGCGAGGCGGCGCTCGCCGTCTACGAGTTCGCCGCCCGCCACGCGGAACGGCAGGGCATCGTCCTCGCCGACACGAAGTTCGAGCTCGGCGTCGACGCCGACGGGCGCGTGACGCTCGCCGACGAAGCGGTGACGCCGGACTCGTCCCGCTTCTGGCCGGCTGACGGCTACGCGCCGGGCCGGCCCCAGCCGTCGTTCGACAAGCAGTTCGTGCGGGACTGGTGCCTGCAGACCGGGTGGGACAGGACAGACCCGGGGCCGGAGCTGCCCGAGGACGTCGTCGCCGGCACGCGCACACGCTACGTGGAGGCGTTCGAGCGCCTCACCGGCATCGAGTTCGACCGGTATCTCGCCGACCCGAAGGTGGTGCTATGAAGGCAACCGTTCTCATTCGACCGAAGACAGGCATCCTCGACCCCCAGGGACAGGCTGTGGAGGAGTCGCTCCGCATGCTCGGGTTCCCGATCGCCCATGCGCGCGTCGGCCGGCTCGTGGACGTCGAGCTCGAGACCGACGATCCCGCCGAGGCCAAGGGCCTGCTCGACCGCATGTCCGCCGAGCTGCTCACGAACCCGCTGATCGAGTCGTTCACGATCGAGCTCGAGGACGACGCATGAGGGACGCGCCGCGCATCGCCGTGATCACCTTCCCGGGCTCGAACGACGACGGCGACGCCAGGCTCGCGCTCGAGCTGCTCGGTGCCGTGGCCGTCCCCGTCTGGCACGCCGAGCCGGCGCTGCCCGGGGGCACCGCAGGTGTCGTCCTGCCCGGCGGGTTCTCGTACGGCGACTACCTGCGTTGCGGCGCCATCGCCCGCTTCGCGCCGGTGATGGGCGCGGTCGCGGTGTTCGCCGCCTCAGGCGGCCCGGTGCTCGGCATCTGCAATGGCTTCCAGATCCTCTGCGAGGCGGGCCTCCTCCCCGGCGTGCTGCGGCTCAACCGCCAGCAGCAGTTCGTCTGCCGCGACGTTGCCCTGCGCATCGAGAGCACAGCCTGCGCCGCCACCGCAGGGTGCGCGATCGGTGACGAGCTCGTGATCCCGATCAAGCACGGCGAGGGCAACTGGTATGTCGGGCCGGAGCTCGAGGCCGAGCTCGAGGAGCGCGCCCAGATCGTGCTGCGCTACGTCGAGGACGTCAACGGTGCCACCGGACGGGTGGCAGGTGTCGCGAACGAGGCAGGCAACGTAACGGGGCTGATGCCCCACCCCGAGCACGCGGTCGACCCGCTGCTCGGGCCTACAGGGGGCATCCCGCTCCTCGAAGGGATGATCGCGGCCGCCTGCGCGTTCGAGCCACTGCCGGTCCCGGATCTCGTCTCCTAGCCTCTCATCGCTCCCTCCTCCTCCTGAGGTCGAGCCACGTCCCGGGCATGAACGCCCTGCTCATCGACATGCTCTGCTCTCATCGACATGCTCTGCTCTCATCGACATGCTCTGCTCATCCGCCCGCGTCGAGCAGCGCAGCGCGCAGCCCGGGCGTGCGCTCGAGGCTCGCACGCAGCCTCTCGATGTCCTTCGCCCGCAGGGTGACCGGGCCGCGCCGGGCGACGCCGTCGGTCGTGTAGGCGAAGCGCACGAGCCGCTCGCCCGTGGCGGTCTCGAGGAGCTGCACGACCGAGGAGAACCTCTGCTCCGCGGCACGTTGCGGGAGGGAGACCTGCTCGAGGACGTTCGCCCTCCCCCATGGTGTCGCTGCAGCCGCTGCCGGTCGGGTTGCCATGCGAGACAACGTACCGGAGGAAGTGTACCGGGTGTGTGCCGGCTTCGTGCCGAGAGTGTGTCTAGCCGTGCCCGCCCGAGCCGGCGAGGCGGCGCAGGGCGTCACCCGTGAAGGCGGCCTCCAGGCGCTCCACCTCGGCTGCCACCTCCGCCTCGAGATCGTCGCCGCAGGGGCGCGCCACTTGCCGCCACTCCTCGAGGTAGAGATCCATCTCGACGAGTGCCGCCTTCATGGCCGCGGCGTCGACCGCCTGCTGGAAGCGGTCGGAGAGCTGCGACCGCGCGCTGCCTCCGTCCCCTTTCGCCGTCACCTGCGCGGGGATGTCGCGCCAGTAGATGACCGTCAGCGTGGCGCTCATCGCTCGACCGGGAAGGCGAGCTGCTCGACGAAGAGGTCGTTGAAGTCCTCCCGGTCGGAGAGCTCGACGTACTCGACCTCGTCGAACATCGCCGTCGCCGCGTGCCGCTCCTGCATCGACAGCAGCGCCATCTTCGCGCCCTCGCCGGCGACGTTGCCGGCCGAGACGATCCGTGGCAGCGCCAGTCTCGGCACGAGGCCGATGCGCACCGCGCTGGCGGGCGAGAGGTAGGAGCCGAACGAGCCGGCGAGCAGCACCTGCTGGATCTCGGACACGTCGACGCCGAGCTCCTGGACGAGCAGGCTCCAGCCGGTGGCGATCGACGCCTTCGCGAACTGCAGCTCGCGGACGTCGCGCTGCGAGAGGTAGACGGCGTTCTCGACGTCTCCCTCCTCGCCCTGCCGAGCTCGTGCGACGAGGCAGGGCAGGGTTCCAGCGCGCCTGGGAGGCCCGCCACTCGTAGCGCGCGACAGGACCTACGACTCCGGGCCTGTCAGCAGCTCGAGCGCGGCCTCGGGTTGCTTGAACGGCGGGATCACGTAGATGCCGGCCACCGTCTCCCTCACCGCGGCGACGAGTCGGCGCGCGAGCGCGAGGCCGACAGCGGGCGCGTCCGGGCCGGCGTCGCGGAGGGCGTCGAGGACGTGGTCCGGGACGGTGATGCCGGGCACCTCGTTGTGCAGCCGCAGCGCCAGCGCGTGGCTGCGGAGCGGCCAGACGCCGACGAGCACCGGCACGGGGATCGCGCCGCCGTAGTGGTCGAGGAGCGGCTGCAGCTGGTCGGCGTCGAAGAGAGCCTGGGTCATCGCGAAGCGCGCGCCGGCGGCGAGCTTGCGCTCGAAGCGGTCGAGCTCCAGCGGCAGGTCGTCGGCGGTCGGGTTCACGGCGACGCCGACGAAGAACGACGTCGGCTGGTCGATCGCCTTGCCGACGTAGTCGACGCCCTGGTTGAGCCTGCCGATCAGCTGGACGAGGCCGATCGAGTCGATCTCGTAGACGCCGCGGCTGCCCGGGTAGTCGCCCACCTGCGGCGGGTCGCCGGTGACCGCGAGCACGTTGCGCACGCCGCCTGCGTGCGCGCCGAGCAAGATCCCCTCCAGTCCCATCACGGTCGCGTCGCGCGGAGTCACGTGCGGGATCGTCTCCACGCCGGCCTCGCGCTGGATCGCCACCGACGCCATCAGGGCGTTCATGCGGGCCCGTGCCATCGGGTTGTCGTTGACGTCCACGAAGCCGACCCGGCCGGAGGCGTGCAGCGTTCGCGCCACCTCGATCATGGCGGTGTTGGTGCTGCCCTTGGGCGGGTCGAGCTCCACGCTCACCACCCACTCGCCTTCGCGCAGAGCGCGGGCCAGCCGCGTCTCCTCGCCCGGGGCGGGCGCGGCGAGGCGGATCTCGCGCTCGCCCCGTTCGAAGGCGATCCGCGGCTGCCGCTCCTCTGCGAGCGCGTGGCTGATCGCCTCGATCTGTGCGGGTGTGGTGCCGCGCAGCAGCCGCCGATGATGCGCGCTCCGAGCACCTGTGCCTGGGCCGCGAACTCGGCGAAGTAGTCGGGTGTGGAGTGCGGATAGAGGACGCGGCCGCCGGAGATGCTGGCGAGGCCGATGTTCGGCAGCGCCGCCAGCGGCAGCGACGACCCCTCCATCGCGGCCATCGCGGTCAGTGCGCCGTGTGGCCCCGCCCCGTGGTTCGCGCCCGCCGCCGCCACGCCGAGGCGTGCCAGCCGCCCTGCCGCCTCGGCCGCTCCGACCCCGCCGGACGTCTCTGCGTCGTCGTCGAAGGTGAGGAGCGCCACGATCGGCAGCGAGGAGACGCCTCCGAGCGCCTGCACCGCCGCTTCGAGCTCGTCGAGGTCGAAGAACGTCTCCAGCATGAACAGGTCGACGCCTCGGCCTTCGAGGATCCGCGCCTGCTCGGCGTAGAGCGGGCCGTGCTCGGCCGCGTCGAACATCTCGAGCTCGCCGAGTGGCCCGATCGCACCGGCGACGAAGACCTCGCGCCCGGAGACCTCCCGCGCCTCCCGGGCGAGGCGCACGCCTGCCGAGTTGATCGCCTCGAACTCGTCCTCGAGGAAATGGGCGGCGAGCTTGCGCCGGCTGGCGGCGAACGTGTTCGTCTCGATCAGCTCGGCGCCGGCGCGGATGTAGCTTGCGTGCACGGCGACGACGCTCTCGGGTGCGCGCAGGTTCGCCTCCTCCGGGCACCGCAACCCCGCAACGGCACCGGAGAGCAGCGCGCCGAGGCCGCCGTCGGCCACGATCGGCGGGCCGCTGCGCAGGCGCTCGAGGAAGTCAGCCATGCGGCCGCCGCCGCCGGCTCACGCCTAGAGGTGCTGGCGAAGCCATCGCTCGACCTCGTCTGCAGGGGCGCCTTTGCGGGCGGCGTAGTCGTGCAGCTGATCCTGCCCGATGCGCCCGATCGCGAAGTACCGTGACTCCCGGTGTGCGAAGTAGAGGCCGCTCACGGCCGCGGCCGGCATCATCGCGTACGACTCCGTCAGCTCCAGCCCGACGCGGCCGGCGTCGAGAAGCGTGAAGAGCCCTTGCTTCTCCGAGTGGTCGGGGCAGGCGGGGTAGCCGAACGCCGGCCGGATGCCGCGGTAGCGCTCCCCGATCAGGTCGTCTCCGTCCAGATCCTCGTCGGGGGCGTACCAGCTGCGGCGCACCTGCTGGTGCAGTTGCTCGGCGAACGCTTCGGCCAGCCGGTCGGCAAGCGCCTTCACGATGATGGCGCTGTAGTCGTCGTGCTCGTCCTCGTGCCGGCGAGCCCGCTCCTCGGCGCCGTGGATCGCGACGGCGAACGCGCCGATGTGATCCTGGAGCCCGCTCGCGGCCGGTGCGACGAAGTCGGCGAGGGAGCGGTTCGGCCGCGAGTCGCCGTGGTCGGCCTGCTGGCGCAGCATGGGGAAGCGGCTGCCGTCGGCGACGACGATGTCGTCGTCCTCGGCGGCTGCGGGCCAGAAGCCGTAGACGCCGCGTGCGTCGAAGGTGCCGTCCGCCTCGATCTCGTCGAGGAGCTCGTTGGCGGCCGCGAAGAGGTCGCGCGCGGCAGCACCCTGGCGGGGGTCGTCGAGGATGGCGGGAAAGCGGCCCTTCAGCTCCCAGGCGTGGAAGAAGAACGTCCAGTCGACGAAGCCGCGCAACTCTGCCACCGAGGGTGCCACCTCCCGGGTGCCGACGAAGGGTGGCGCTGCCAGATCGTCCGTGTGCCAGTCGATCGGGGTGCGGTTGTCGCGGGCGGCGGCGAGCGGCAGCAGCGGCTTGCGCTGCTTGTCGTCGTGGAGGGTGCGCAGACGCTGCTGGTCGGCGCGGTTGTCGGTGTCGAGCGTGGCGCGGCCCTCGGGATCGAGCAGCCTCGAGAGGACGTCGACGACACGGGAGGCGTCGAGCACGTGCACGGTGGGCTGCTCGTAGGCGGGTGCGATCTTGACGGCGGTGTGCTGGCGCGACGTCGTGGCGCCGCCGATCAGGAGCGGCAGGACGAGCTCGCGCCGCTGCATCTCGGCCGCGACGCCGACCATCTCGTCCAGCGAAGGGGTGATCAGCCCCGACAGCCCCACCGCGTCGCAACCCTCGTGGACGGCCGTGTCGAGGATCGTGTCCGCAGGCACCATCACGCCGAGGTCGATCACCTGGTAGCCGTTGCAGCCGAGCACGACGCCGACGATGTTCTTGCCGATGTCGTGCACGTCGCCCTTGACGGTGGCGAGCACGATCTTGCCCGCCTGACCGCTGCCGGTCTCCTCCGCCTCCATGTACGGCTGCAGGTAGGCGACGGCCCGCTTCATCACCCGGGCGCTCTTGACGACCTGCGGTAGGAACATCCTCCCGTCGCCGAACAGGTCGCCCACGATCTTCATGCCGTCCATCAGCGGCCCTTCGATCACCTCCAGCGGCCTGCCGGCGCTCTGTCGCGCCTCTTCCGTGTCGTCCTCGATGAAGTCGACGATGCCGTGCACGAGCGCGTGCGAGAGCCGCTCCGCGACCGGTGAGTCGCGCCAGCCGAGGTCGAGCTCGCGCTGGACACCTTCCCCCGTCACCGAGCCTGCGAGCGTGACGAGCCGCTCGGTCGCGTCGGGGCGGCGGGCCAGGATCACGTCGTCGACGTGCTCGAGCAGGTCGGCGGCGATGTCCTGGTAGACGGCGAGCTGGCCGGCGTTGACGATGCCCATGTCGAGCCCGGCGTGGATTGCGTGGTAGAGGAAGGCGGCGTGCATGGCCTCCCGCACGACCTCGTTGCCGCGGAACGAGAACGAGAGGTTGGAGACGCCGCCGCTCGTCAGCGAGCCGGGGCAGCGCTCCTTCAGCAGCGGCTGCGCCTCGATGAAGTTGCGGGCGAACAGGTCGTGCTCCTCGATCCCCGTGGCGACGGCCAGGATGTTCGCGTCGAAGACGATGTCCTCGGGTGCGAAGCCGGCCTCGCCCGTGAGCAGGTCGTAGGCGCGTCCGCAGACCGAGACCTTGCGCTCCACCGACTCCGCCTGGCCCTGCTCGTCGAAGGCCATCACGACGACCGCGGCTCCGAAGCGCCTGATCTCGTGCGCCTTGGCGAGGAAGTCCGCCTCGCCCTCCTTCAGCGAGATCGAGTTGACGATCCCCTTTCCCTGCAGGCATTTCAGACCGGCCTGGATCACCGACCACTTGGAGCTGTCGATCATCACGGGCACGCGGGCGATCTCCGGCTCGGTCGCGATCAGGTTGAGGAACCTGG
>CAWBBO010000013.1:0-81375 GCA_963787085.1 uncultured Gaiellaceae bacterium
CTACGCGCCGAGCTCGTGCGCGAGCGCGACGGTGTCGAGTGGGTCGAAGCCGAGGCGGTGGGCGATCTGCTCGCTCGTCGGCCGCGTTCCCTCCCGGAACAGGCTGCGCAGGAGGTCGCCGGTCTCCGTCCGCCTCCACCAGTCGTGTCCGACCTCGCGGCGGAGGTGCCGCCGCAGCTGCGCCGACGCGGATCCACGCTCTCAGGTAGTCGGCAGAGTAGAAGCCCGCGTCCATGTCGATGAGGAAGCTCGCCGGCCGGTAGCGAACGCCCGTCGCGGCCGTGAGCTTCTCCGCGTACCCGTCGGCGGTGCCTCCGTCACGGGCGAACCGCGCCCAGAAGTCGAGCTCGAACCCGAGCTTGGCGCTGTACCGGCGGAACATCAGCGCATCGACGAACACCGTCGCCTCGGCATGCTCGCGCGCCACGGCCTCGGACAGCCCGAAGTGCTCCTGGTGCCAGCCCGGCTCGCGCGCGATCGAGTCGAGCAGGAACGAGTAGATCTCCGTCAGCGCGTGGTCGCGCGCGAT
Organism: uncultured Gaiellaceae bacterium; assembly: GCA_963787085.1. Classification (GTDB taxonomy): domain Bacteria; phylum Actinomycetota; class Thermoleophilia; order Gaiellales; family Gaiellaceae; genus Gaiella. Next base: position 530 of record CAWBBO010000013.1, read on the forward strand.
CCGCCGGAACACGTACGGCAGCCCGGGGTCGCAGCCCGCGTAGTGGAGTGCGTGGCCCGCCTCGTGCAGGAACGCCTCGTAGTCGTGCAGGCCACCCTGCGCACGCGTGATCAGGTGCACGAGGTGCGGCGGGTCCGACGCGATCACGCACGCGCGCGGCGACTTCTGCGGCCGGTCCTCGAGATCGAGCCTGATCCCCGGCTCCCGCTCGATGTCGAACCCGAGCGCCTGCAGCGTCGCGACGCACACCGGCACCGATCGCTCCTTCGTGTACGTGCCCGCGAGCGGCGACAGCCGCCGCAGCCAGCTCGTGTGAGACGACGTGGGCACGGCCTCCCGCTCGGGTCCGAGCAGCCGTTCGAACCAGGTGGTGCGCAGCCGCTCGAACGCGGACGTCGTCTGCACGCGAGCCCGGTCGAGTGCGTCACAGAGCTGCCGCAGCGAGATCGCCTTCTCCTCCTCGCTGCGCCGTACCGGGTCGGGCTGCCCCGAGAGCTCTGCCTGCAGCCCCTCGTACGCGGCGAGGAGGTCGCGCCGCTCGTCGTTGAAGCCGGCCGAGACCGCGAGCTGGAGCTCGCCGAGCGCCTCGCGGTCGGCATAGGCCGGCGTCGTCGCGAGCAGCGCCTGCGCCGTCCGCAGCGGCAGCTGCTCGCCGTTCCACTCGACGCGCGCCGCGAGCAGCGCGTTCTCGAGCGCGTCGTCCCGCTCGGCGAGCGCCGCCGTGACGATCCCGCTCTCACAGGTCTTCCGCAGCCGGTACAGGCGCTCCGCGGCATCGCTCCCGGCACGCTCCTCGGCGCCGCGCAGGGCCTCGAGCTGCTCGCGCGTGAACAGGCCTGCGTAGCGGGCCACGATCTCGGCCTGCTCGGAGGTCTCCTTCTCCCCCACCCGCACGGCTCGCGACTCCTCGGAGCGGTCGCGGAGATACTGCGCCAGCTGCTCCTCGAACGCGTCGGGCGCGAGCACGTCGCTCACTCTGCGAGCTCCGCCCCGTGCCGGATCCGGGCGAGCGCAGCCTCCCTGCCGAGAAGCTCGAGGCTCTCGTACAGGCCCGGCGAGATGCGGGAGCCGGTGACCGCGACCCGGATCGGGCCGAACACCTGGCGCGGCTTCTGGCCGAGCTCGTCGCACAGCGCCTTCAGCGCCGCCTCGAGCGCCGTCGCCGACCAGTCGGCGACGGCGCCGAGCGCGCTCTCGGCTGCGGCGAGGATGTCCCGGTCGAGCTGCGCCGGGTCCGGCTCGACGTCGTGGAAGAGGAAGCCGGCGAAGCCCGGGAACTCGCCCAGCCGGCCGATCTTCTCCTGCACGAGCGGTGCGGCGGCACGGATCCGCGCCTCGTCCCAGTCGCTGCCGCGCTCCCGCAGGAAGCCGACGAGCACGTCGGCGTAGGCGTCGGGGGTGAGCTCACGCAGGTAGACGCCGTTCATCCAGTCGAGCTTCGCGTAGTCGAACGTGGCAGGGCTCACGCCGACCCGCTCGAGCGTGAACCGTTCGATCAGCTCGGCCTCCGACATGACCGTCGTCTCGCCGTCCGGCGCCCACCCGAGCAGGGCGAGGAAGTTCATCAACGCGGGAGCGATGTACCCGGCCTCCCGGAACTCGTCGATCGCGACGGCGCCGTGGCGCTTGGAGAGCTTCCTGCCGTCTTCCCCGTTCACGTTCGGCGCGTGCGCGTAGACGGGCAACGCGGCCCCGAGCGCCTGCAGGACGGCGATCTGCTTGGGCGTGTTCGAGACGTGGTCGTCGCCGCGGATCACGTGCGTGATCCCGTCCACCCAGTCGTCCACCGGGGAGGCGAAGTTGTAGACGGGACGGCCGTCCGAGCGGAGGATGACCATGTCCTCGAGCTCCGCCGCCGGGAAGTCGATGCGCCCCTTGATCGCGTCGTCCCAGCCGAGCGAGCCTTCCTTCGGCATGCGGATGCGGATGGCGCCCTCGTCCTCGTACGCCGTTCCTTCGGCGACCAGGCGCCGGGCCTCCGCCTGGCAGCGCTCGATCCCGTCCAGCTGGAAGCGCGTGGGGCCGTCCCAGTCGATCCCGAGCCAGGCGAGCGAGCGCTCGATCTGCTCCACCGACTCCGCCACCTCGCGGCTCGTGTCGGTGTTCTCGATCCGCAGCAGGCACTCGCCGCCGCGGCCGCGCGCATACAGCCAGTTGAACAGGAACGTGCGCACGCCCCCGATGTGGAGGAAGCCGGTCGGGCTCGGTGCCATGCGGACGCGGACGCTCATCGCGGCGCCATTGTAGGGGCGGCGCCCGCCTCGCCCGCCGAGGCGCGGATCGCGCGGACGGAGGGGATCGCCGCGATCACCGCGGTGGCGCCGACGAACACGGCCACGGCGAGCCACAGCGCCGCCGTGGTGCCGGTCACCGCGGCGATCGGGCCGACGAACGCCATCCCGAGCGGGACGAGCACGAACGACCCGAGCGCGTCGTACGAGCTCACCCGCGACTGCGCCCGCTCGGGGATCTCCCGCTGGAAGACGGTGAACCACAGCGTCAGGTGCACCGACAGCCCGATGCCGCCGAGGAGGTTCAGCGCCGCGACGGCCCAGACCGGCAAGCCGAGTGCGAGCCCGGCGAGCGGCAAGGTCATCGGCAGCGGCGCGAAGACGGAGGCGAGCAGCGGGCGCGCCGGCCGCACGCGCATCGCGACGAAGCCGCCGAGCACCGCGCCGACGCCGCCGGCACTGAGAATGACCGCCCAGGCGCCGGCGCCGCCGAGCTGCTGGTCTGCGATCTCGGGCCCGAGCACCGCCCAGCAGCCGACGTAGAACATGTTCGAGATGCCGAACACGCCGACGGACGACCATAGCCACGTGTGGGCCGTGAACTCCTTCCAGCCGTCGCGCAGCTCGCGCAGGTAGGTCGTCGGCACCGCCTCCGCGACACGCGCGGGAATCCGGATCCGGGCGAGCAGCACGGCACAGACGACGAAGGAGACCGCATCGGCGCCGAGGGCGATCCCGGGGCTGCCGAGGGCGACGAGCGTGCCGCCGACGGCCGGCCCGAGCACGCCGACGATGTTGCGGGACATCCCCTGCAGTGCGTTCGCCTGCTGCAGCCGCCCGGCGCTGACCGTCTGCGGCACGAGGCCGACCTCCGCCGGGATGACCAAGCCGGCGCCGAGCCCGTACAGGGCCACGAGCACGAGCAGCCAGGCGACCGACGCGTGCCCCGTGAGCACGACGGCGGCGGTCGCCGCCTGCGCCGCTCCCTGCAGCAGGGAGGCGCCGACGAGCACGAGGTTGCGCGGCAGCCGGTCGGAGAGGACGCCGCCGAAGACGAGCACGAGCGCCTCGACCGCCTGCCGCACGCCCAACACGATGCCGAGGTCGGTGGCCGAGCCGATGTCGAGCACCGCGAACGCGAGCGCGATGCCCGCGAGCCGGTCGCCCGCGGTCGTGATCGTCGTCCCGGCGAAGAGCAGCCGGAAGTCGCGCTCGTGCAGCGGCCCGAGCCTCTCGCGCAGGGGAAGAGCCATGGGCGGGTAGCGTACGCGGATGCTGTTCGGAGCCCACGTCTCGTCCTCCGGCGGCATCTCCAACGCGATCGACCGCGCCGAGGCGCTCGGCTGCGACGCCCTGCAGGTCTTCACCCAGAGCCCTCGCATGTGGCGGCCCACGAACCACAAGCCGGAGGAGACCGCGCGCTTCCGGGAGCGGCGCGAGGAAGCGGGGATCGGCGCCGTCGTGTGCCACGCGCTCTACCTCGTCAACCTCGCGAGCCCCGACCCGGTGATCTACGAGAAGTCGGTGGCGGCCATGCGCGCCTCGCTCGAGGCGGCCGGCGCGATCGGCGCCGACGGCGTCGTCTTCCACGTCGGCTCGCACCTCGGCTCCGGCTTCGAGGCGGGCCTGGAGCACGCCGTACCGGCGCTGCGCGAGCTGCTCGAGCTCACGACCGACGACCTCTGGCTGCTGGTCGAGAACTCGGCCGGCGCCGGCGGCACGATCGGCCGCTCGACCGCCGAGCTCGCTGCGCTCTACGAGGCGCTCGACCGGCACCCCCGCTTCGGCGTCTGCCTCGACTCGTGCCACTGGTTCGTGTCCGGCGTCGACGTGACCGATCCGGCCACCCTCGACGCCGCCGTCGCCGACCTCGACGCCCGCATCGGACTCGACCGGCTGCGCTGCCTGCACGTGAACGACACGAAGGCGGAGCTCGGCTCGAACCGCGATCGGCACGACTCGATCGGGCTGGGCCTACTGGGCGAGCAACTGGGGGTCTTCCTCGCCCATCCAGCCTTCCAGGCGCTCCCCGCCATCCTCGAGACGCCCGGCCCCGAAGGGCACGGACCGGACGCCGCCGAGGTGCAGCGGCTCCGCGAGCTGCACGCACGCTGGCACGTGCCGGCGGTCTTAGGCCGCCCTCCGGGTCAGTCCCTCAGCTGCGCGAACACACGGAAGCTCGACTGCGAGACCGGTACCTCGAAGAACTCGGGGTTGCGACAGCCGATCTCGTCGGAGCGCCCTTCGTAGCACGAGGACACTTCCGCATGGCACATCGGCAACGGCGCCCGCAGCGCCTTCACCGCGCCGAAGCCCACGCTGCGGCGCTCTGCCGCACGCAACAGGTCCAGGTCGATCTCGACCGAGAACACCTTCTGCAGGCAGCCCATGTACGTATGGCCCCAGGCCTCGTAGGCGTAGACGAACGGGCAGGCGCGCGCGACGCACGCTCCCGGGTAGACGACCTTGTCGCAGTGCACCTCGCAGCGGCGGCACTCGACCTCGTCCTGCGGGCGCAGCGGCAGCTCGGTCGGCGTGGTGATCTCGCTCACGCAGGGAACTTTGGCACCCTGCGAGCGTCGCGCGCAAGACTTGACAGCGGCGCCGTTTTCAGGCATCGGCAACTGCTGCTGCCGTCACCCGGGCGACAGGGGGCGGGGTAGGGTTGCGAGACCCATGATTCGCAGGACCCTCTTCGTCGGGCTCGGGCTCGGCCCCCTCGTGGTCGCGCTCCACTACCTGACGGAGATCGGCGACACGATGCTGTTCGTCCTCTCGGCGGTTGCCCTGATCCCGCTCGCGTGGCTGATCGGAGAGGCGACCGAGCACGCGGCCGAGCACACAGGGCCCGGCGTGGGCGGCTTTCTCAATGCCACGTTCGGCAACGCCCCGGAGCTGATCATCGCGCTCATCGCCGTGCACGAGGGGCTGACCGAGGTCGTGCGGGGCTCCCTCACCGGCTCCGTCGTCGGCAACCTGCTGCTCGTGCTCGGGTTCTCGCTGCTCGCGGGCGGGCGCGGCGAGATCGAGCGCTGGTCGAGCCTCCTCTCCTTCGCGGCGATCGGGCTCGCCATCCTGCTCTTCTTCGTGCCCGCGATTCCGAGCTGGGACGGCGATCCCGACCGGCGGGACATCGCCCTCCTCTCCGTGCCGGTCGCCATCGCCCTGCTCCTGATCTACGTCGCCATCACCTGGTACTCGCTGCGCCGCCACCGGCTGGTGCACGTCTCGAGCGACGAGGAGATCACGGGCTGGTCGTTCGGCAAGGCGCTCACAGCTCTCGCGGTCGCGACCGTCGCGACCGCACTCGTGGCCGAGATCCTCGTCGGCTCGCTCGAAGAGTTCGCCCACAAGGCCGGGCTGTCGGACTTCTTCGTCGCCGCCGTGATCGTGGCGATCGTCGGCAACGCCGCCGAGCACGGCGGCGCGGTGATCGTCGCCTACCGCGGCAAGATCAAGCTCGCAGCCGAGATAGCACTCTCCTCCGCGGCCCAGGTGGCCGTGTTCCTGATCCCCGTGGTGGCGTTGCTCTCCTGGTTGATCGACCCGCTGGCGCTCGCGTTCCGGCCCGTCGAGATCGGCACCCTCGCCGGCGCGCTCGGCGTCGTGGCGCTCCTCATCTGGGGCGGGAAGTCGTCGAGCTGTGCGCGGCGCCGTGCTGATCGCCGCCTACGGGGCAGCGGCCGTCGCCTACTTCATCGCCGGCGACCGCGCGCTCTGACCGGACGGGTGGCGGGGCGAGAGGGCGAGGGGCGAGGGGCGGGCAAGGCATGGCCTCGCCCCTACGATCCGAACGTGCTCGGCTCCCTCGTCATCGGGTAGCTCGCAAAGGAGAGCTTGCGCACGTCGCCGTCCGCGTCGCGCAGCGCCCGGAGCAGCTCGCCGTGCTCGCGTCCCTCGACGACCCGCCAGCAATCCACACCGGCCGGTTCGAGGAACGAGACGCTGCGGCCCTCGGGACCACCCACGAGCTCGGCCTGGAGGCGGCCGCCGCGGTAGGAGAGCAGCACTTCCGCGCCTTCCGTCCACCAGCGTCCCAGGAGCGGCTCCACCGCGGGCGGGGCGCCGCCGTCCGGGACCCACGGCGGAGGCACACGCGGTAGGGCGTCGAGCACGGCCTCGGCGAGATCCAGCGCCAGCCCTGCCGTGTCGACCTGGGCGCCGGAGTTCGTCAGTACGACCGCGCCCGTGCGCTCCGCCCGGTGCACGACGAGGCTTGCCAGGAAGCCCGGCATCGCGCCCTCGTGACCGGCGAAGACACGGGCGCCACGGCGGAAGAGCTCGAGCCCGAGCCCCCACCCCACGGTCCACCGCTCCTCGTCGAGCATCGCCCGCACGCGCGCCATCTCGTCCAGCCGCTCGCGCTCGAGCACCGCGGGATCCCCGTCGGCGAGGAAGGCGCCCCAACGGGCCAGGTCGCCGCTCGTCGACCAGAGCCAGCCGGCGGCACCCGTCAGCTCGGTCACGTCGGGGTCCGGCTCGACACGGAGGCCGTCCGAGTACGGCTCGACGAAGTACGGGGTGGCGGCCGGTCCCTCGGGACGCAGTCGTGTACGCCCGAGCTGGAGCGGCTCGAGCACGCGGGCCTGCAGCACCTCGGCGTACGTCGAGCCACCCACGCGCGCGACGATCTCACCCAGGACGGCGAAGACGAGATTCGAGTAGTGCCACTGCCTGCCGGGCGGCAGCACCAGCTCGGCGCCTGCGAGGCCCGCCAACAGCTCCTCGCGTGTCGCCGGCCTCATCGTCTCCCAGTCGACACCGGGCGTCTCACGCTGCACCCCCGTCAGATGAGCGAGGGCCATCCGAATCGTGGGCCCGGTGGGCGCCTCCGGCAGGAAGGCGCGGAGCGGAGCGTCGAGCTCGATCTCGCCGGCCGCAACCGCCTGCATGATCGCGACCGCGGTGAACGTCTTCGTGATCGACCCGATGCGGTACGCGTGGTCGGCCGTCGCGGCCTCGCCGGTGCGGGCGTCGGCGACGCCGAGTGCCTGCCGCCAGATCACGTTCCCGTCGCGGAACACACAGGCGCCGACCGAGGGCAGGCGCTGCCGCGCCTGGGCTGTCGCGAGCAGCATGCCGAGCCGGGCTGCGAGGGCATCGGGAGGGAACGTCACGGCTGCCGCATTCTGCACGTCGGGCGCAGCTGGTAGCGCCGTGCCGTGCGCGCGATCCTCGCTGTCCTCGCGCTCGGCCTGGGGATGCTCCTCCTGGCGGGCTTCGGCGGCAGCGCCGCCGGCCTCGACGAGGTGCGCGGCGGCCTCCCGGGCGGCAGCTACGCCTGCGTCTTCTCGGTCGACGGCACGAAGGCCGCGACGAAGCGCTTCCGCGTCTCCCGCTAGCGGAGCGCCGCAGGCACCAACGCGATCGCCCGCTCCATGTCGGCGTCGTCGACGTCGAGGTGCGTGACGGCGCGGATGACCGTCGCCTGGATGGTCGAGGAGAGGCCGACGCCCGCCGCGCCGAGCCGGTCGAGTGCCTCCTGCCTGCCGAGACCGAGCGGCGCGACGTCGATCTGCACGAAATTCGTCTGCACGCGCTCGAGATCGATCGCCAGTCCCGCCGCGTGCCACGCCTCGGCCAGGCGGCGAGCGCGGGCATGGTCGTCGGCGAGCCGATCGACGTGGTGGTCGAGGGCGTAGAGCCCCGCCGCGGCCACGATACCCGCCTGGCGCATGGCACCGCCGAAGAGATGCTTCTCACGCCAGGCACGCTCCATCAGCCCGGCGGGACCGGCCAGGATCGCCCCGAGCGGGCAGCCGAGCCCCTTCGAGAGGCACAGCGTGACGGTGTCGCAACGACCCGCGATCTCCGCCACGGCGACGCCCTGGGCCACCGCGGCGTTCAGGAGCCGTGCACCGTCGAGGTGCACGCCGATCCCGTGCCCACGGGCCACGGCGACGACAGCGTCGAGCTCGGCGAGCGGCCACACGGTGCCGCCGGCGCTGTTGTGGGTGTTCTCGAGCGACAGCACGGCGGGCCGCTGGTCGACGTCGTAGGCGCTGCGAGCGACGACCGCCTCGAGCTGCTCGGGCGACACCCGGCCGTGCCGGCCCGCGATCCCCACCGAGATCACCCCCGCGTGGACTGCCGGGCCGCCGAACTCGTACACGAGCACGTGCGACAGCTCCTCCGCCACGAGCACGTCGCCGGGCCGGGCATGGAGCTTGAGCGCGATCTGGTTCGCCATCGTCGCCGTCGGCAGAAACAGCGCACGCTCCTTCCCGAGCAGCGACGCCGCCCGCTCCTGCAGCGCGTTGACGGACGGATCCTCGCGCAGCTGCTCGTCGCCCACGGCGGCCGCGGCGATGGCGTCGCGCATGCCGGGGGTCGGGCGCGTGACGGTGTCGGAGCGGAGATCGATCACGGCCGCTGCATTCTGCACGGCTGCGTCGGCCGGCTGGTACGGTCGGACGGTGATCGTCGTCGGCATCGACGGCTCTGCGGCAGCCAAGGAGGCACTTCAGCTCGCCCTCCACGAGGCAAGCATGCCGTCGGGCGGCGCGGCCTCGGCACGGTCGGCTCGGTCGTGCTCGGCTCGGTCAGCCATCACGTGCTGCACCACACGCGCTGCCCCGTGCTCGTCGTACCGCCCCCGCCGCACGGCGTAGAGCATCTGCACGGCCGCGGCCGCCAGAGCGGGGCACGCCTCGCCCTACACTCCTCTCATGGACATCGCGCTGCTCGAGGCCACGCTGACCGACCGGGGAGAGCCCGCCTACCGCTCCCGCCAGGTGTGGGAGTGGGCCGCACGCGGCGTCGCCGGCTATGCGTCGATGAGCAACGTGCCCGCTCGGCTGCGCGGCGCGCTGGAGGAGTCCGTGCCCTTCACGACGCTGGCGTTGCAGGAGGAGGAGTCATCCAAGGACGGGACGGTGAAGGCGCTCTTCCACACACACGACGGACATCCCGTCGAGGCGGTGCTCATGCGCTACCGCGACGGGCGGCGCTCGATCTGCGTCTCCTCGCAGTCGGGCTGCCCGCTCACCTGCACATTCTGCGCGACGGGGTCGATGCAGTTCGGGAGGAACCTGACGCCCTCGGAGATCCTCGACCAGGCGCTGCATTTCCGCCGCTCGGAGAAGCTCGACCACTGCGTCTTCATGGGGATGGGCGAGCCGATGCTCAACTTCGACAACGTGCTCGCCGCCGCCCGCCGCCTGCCGGACATCGGCATCACGCACCGTCGCACGACGATCTCGACCGTGGGCTGGCTGCCCGGCCTGACCCGCTTCGTCGACGAGGTGGAGGAGCCGATCCGGCTTGCGCTCTCCCTGCATGCCGCCGACCCGGCCCTCCGTTCGCGCCTCATGCCCGTGAACGACCGCTATCCGCTCGCCGACGTGCTCGCCGAATGCCGGCGCTACGTGGCGCTGCGAGGGCGCAGGGTGTACGTCGAGTACGTCATGCTCGCCGGCGTCAACGACAGCCCCGCGCAGGCGCGTGAGCTCGCCGTCGTGCTCGGGCGGGATGCGTTCAAGGTGAACCTGATCCCGTACAACCCGACGGGGATGTTCACAGGCTCGTCGCGAGACACGATCGCGGCGTTCAAGCAGGTGCTCGACCGGGCGCGCATCCCCAACACCGTGCGACTGACACGCGGCCGCGACATCGCCGCCGCCTGCGGGCAACTCGCAGCCGCGCGGTAGAGCCGGCGGGGCGAGCTGCTAGTCGGCGATCGTGGCGTGGCGACGCACGATCTGCCAGTGCGCGTCACGCCGCACCCAGATGTCCGTCACGTGCATCCGGTGCGAGAGGTCGCGCCCGTCGAGGCGGCCGGTCTGCCGGTAGCGCGACACGACCACGGCCGTGTCGCCGTACGTCTCCGGGTCGATCTCCTCGTAGGCCCAGTCGTCGATCTCGTAGGGCCCCGAGGCCGCGTCGAGGAACGCCGCGCGGTCGAGCTGGCCGGCGGCGCCGCTGAGCGTGAACTCCGCCGCGAGCAGTTGCTCGAGCCGTTCGCGGTCGTGGTCGCGCACGGCCCCGACGAGCTCGTTCGAGAGCGCGACGAGCTCGCGAAAGACCGGCATCTACGCCTCCACCTCGACGAGCGGGCGCTCGCCGAACGCGTACTTGACGATCGGCTCCTTCGCGGCCCTGACCTCGTCGAGCCTGCGCACCGGACGCTCGTGCGGGGCGTCCTTGAGCAGCGCCGGGTCGCCGGCCGCCTCGACGGCGATCCGGTTCATCACGTCGACGAAGTAGTCGAGCCGCTCCTTGGACTCGGTCTCGGTCGGCTCGATCATGAGCGCCTCCGGCACGACGAGCGGGAAGTAGATCGTGGGCGGATGGATCCCGAAGTCCATCAGCCGCTTCGCGACGTCGAGCGCAGTGACGCCGTGCTCCTTCTTGAGCCTGCGGGCGGAGAGCACGAACTCGTGCATGCAGAGCCGGTCGTACGGCAGCTCGTAGGTGTCGCGGAGCCGGGCCAGCACGTAGTTCGCGTTCAGCACCGCCGTCTCCGACATGGCGCGGAGATCCGGCCCGTAGGCGCGCATGTACGCGTACGAGCGCACGAACACGCCAAACGGCCCGGCGAAGCCGCGCACGCGGCCGATCGACTTCGGGCGGTCGTGGTCGAGCCGGAAGACGTCCCCGTCGCGCACGACCTGCGGCGAGGGCAGGAAGGGCTCGAGCTCCGCCCTGACCGCCACGGGGCCGGCACCCGGACCGCCGCCGCCGTGCGGTTGCGAGAACGTCTTGTGCAGGTTGTAGTGGACGATGTCGAAGCCCATGTCTCCCGGCCGCGAGATGCCGACGACGGCGTTCAGGTTGGCACCGTCGTAGTAGAGGAGGGCACCCTTGGAGTGGAAGATCTCCGCGACCTCCGCGATGCCCTCGTCGAAGAGGCCGAGCGTGGAGGGATTGGTCAGCATCAGCCCCGCCGTCCGCTCGTTCACCTTGGCACGCAGGTCGTCGAGATCGAGGTTGCCGCGGTCGGTCGTCGCCACCTTCTCGAGCTTGTAGCCGGACATCGTCACGCTGGCCGGGTTGGTGCCGTGGGCCGTGTCCGCGGTGATGATCGTGTCGCGCTCCCCGCCCTCGCCGCGGTCGGCGAAGTACGCGCGCATCAGCATCAGGCCCGTCAGCTCCCCCTGTGAGCCGGCGGCAGGCTGCAGCGTCACCGCCGGCAGCCCCGCCACCTCGGCGAGGATCTTCTGCAGCTCCCACATCAGCTCGAGCGCGCCCTGCGCGCCCTCGTCCTCCTGGTGGGGATGCAGGTTCGCAAACCCGGGCAGCGCCACCACGCGCTCGTTCACGCGCGGGTTGTACTTCATCGTGCAGGAGCCCAGCGGGTAGAAGCCCGTGTCGATGCCGAAGTTCCGATCGGCGAGATTCGTGAAGTGGCGCACGATCTCGTTCTCGGCGAGCTCCGGCAGCCGCGGCTTCCGCGCGCGGCGCAGCTCGGCCGGCACCTCGGGCACCGGGAGCCCGTACGACGGCACGCGCCCCGCACGCCGCCCGGCCTGGCTCTTCTCGAAGATCAGCTCCACCTCAGCACACCTCCGCGAGCACGTCGGCGAGGCGGTCGATCTCCTCGGGCGTCCGCTTCTCCGTCAACGCGACGAGCAGCACGTCGTCCATGCCCTCGACGTCGCGGCCGAGCGCATAGCCGGGATGGACACCGCGCTCGCGGGCACGGCGCACCACGTCGCGGGCCGGAATGGGCGTGCGCAGCGCGAGCTCCTTGAAGGCCGGGCGCTCGAAGGCGGCCGGCAGGGCGATGCGCTCCCGCGCGTACCCGACGAGCGACATGCACGTCTCGCCCAGCTCGCGCAGGCCCTCCGGGCCGAGCCAGGACAGCATCACGAGCCCGCCGAGGGCGAGCAGCGTCTGGTTCGTGGTGATGTTGGAGGTGGCCTTCTCGCGGCGGATGTGCTGCTCGCGCGTCTGCAGCGTCAGCACGAAGCCCCGGTCGCCGTCCAGGTCGACGGTCTCCCCCACGATGCGGCCCGGCATGCGCCGGATGAACTCGGTGCGCGCGGCCAGGAAGCCGTAGTGAGGCCCGCCGTAGCTCTGGTAGTTGCCGGCCGACTGCCCCTCGCCGATCACCATGTCGCAGCCGTAGGCGCCGGGCGCCTCGAGCACTCCGAGCGAGGTCAGGTCGACGTGGGCGACGGCGAGCGCGCCGGCCTCCTTCGCGGCCGCGGCGAGGTCGGGCGCCGGCTCGAGGCAGCCGAAGAAGTTCGGCTGGGGGAAGATCACGGCTGCCGCGTCCTTCGACGCGGCGGCCAGCTGGGCGGGATCCGTCGTTCCTCCGGCGTGGGGAACCTCCACCACCTCGAGGCCGAAGCCCGGCGCGTACGTCTTCACGACCTGGCGCAACTGCGGGTTGAGCGTCTCCGTGAGCACGATCCTGGAGCGGCCCGTGTGGCGCGTTGCGATCAGGCAGGCGTCGGCGGCGACGGTGAGGCCGTCGTAGCCGGAGGCGTTCGAGACGTCCATGCCGGTCAGCTCGCAGATCACCGTCTGGTACTCGAAGATCGCCTGCAGCACCCCCTGGCTCATCTCCGGCTGGTACGGCGTGTACGCGGTCAGGAACTCGCCGCGCTGCAGCACGTAGTCGACGATCGCGGGCACGTAGTGGTCGTAGATGCCGGCACCGAGGAACGACAGCTCGGAGCCCGTGTGCGCGTTCTTCGCGGCCAGCTCCTCGAGGTGCCGCACGAGCTCGGCCTCCGACAGCGCCGGCGGCACGTCGAGCTCGCGGCCGAGGCGCACCGAGGCTGGGATCTGCGCGAACAGCTCCTCCATCGAGGAGACGCCGACCACGGCGAGCATCTCGTCGCGGTCGCGCTCCGTGAGCGACAGGTAGCCGGCCGTCATTGCTCGGCCACGACCGCCCGGTACGCGTCGACGTCGAGCAGAGCGTCGACCTCCGACGGGCTCGACACGCGGATCCGCACGAGCCATCCCTCGCCGTACGGGTCGCCGTTCACGATCTCCGGCTCGTCGACGGCCTTCTGGTTCACCTCGAGGATCTCGCCGGAGAGCGGGGCGATCACGTCCGAGACCGCTTTCACCGACTCGACCTCGCCGTAGGGAGCGTCCTTGGTCGTCGTCGCTCCGACCGCCGGCGCCTCGAAGTGGACGAGCTCCCCGAGCGCGTCCTGCGCCCACCACGTGATCCCGAGGACGGCTTCGTCGCCTTCGATCCTGGCCCAGTCGTGCTCCGGGTGGTACTTCAGCCCCTCCGGGTAGCTCTCCTCCGCTGTCACCTAGCTCGCCTCCTTGACGTAGATCGGTTTCTTCACGACGTGTGCGCGCTTCGGCCGTCCGCGCACGTCGATCACGAGCTGCCGGCCGGGAGCTGAGCTCTCGACCGGCACGTACCCCATGCCGATGCCGACGTCGAGCATCGGCGAGTGCGTGCCGGACGTGACCTCGCCGCCGCCGTCGATCGGCATGCCCTGGCGCGGGATCGCCTTCTCGTCCATCACGAACGCGACGAGCTTCCGGGCGGGACCGTCCGCCTCGACCCGGCGCAGGCGCTCGGCGCCGGTGAAGTCCTTGTCGAGCGCGCACACCCAGCCGAGGCCGGCCGAGATCGGGTCGGTGTCCTGCGTGATGTCGTTGCCGTGCAGCGGATAGCAGACCTCGAGCCGCAAGGTATCGCGCGCGCCGAGGCCACACGGCGTGGCGCCGCCCGCGACGACGGCGTCCCAGAGCGCGAGAGCGTCCTCGGCGGCGCACATCAGCTCGACGCCGGTCTCGCCCGTGTAGCCGGTGCGGCAGATCATCACCTCGACGCCGCCCACCTCTCCCATCGCATGCGTGAAGGCGTCGGCGCGCGGCAGGCCCAGAGCGTCGATCGCGCTCGGCCCCTGCACCGCGAGCAGCGCGTAGTCGTCGGAGGCGTCGCGAACCTCGGAGCCGCGGATCTCGCGCTCCTTCAGCCAGGCGAAGGCCGCGGCACGGTTCCCGGCGTTGACGACCAGGAGGTAGTGGTAGGGGCCGATCCGGTAGGCGATGAGGTCGTCCACGATGCCGCCCTGCTCGTTCGTCAGCAGCGTGTACTGGGCCTCCCCGTCGCCGATCCGGTCGAGGTCGTTCGAGAGCAGGCCCTGCAGCAGCGTGTGAGCCGTAGGCCCCTCCACGTGGAGCTGCCCCATGTGGGAGACGTCGAACACGCCGCGGTCGCGTCGCACGGCGAGATGCTCGGGAATCACGCCTTCGTACTGCACCGGCATCTCCCAGCCGGCGAACGGCACCATCCGCGCGCCGAGAGCGACATGCCGCTCGTAGAGGGGCGTGCGAGCAAGCGCGTTCACGGCGCGACTCTAGCGCCACGGCAGCGTCCCGGGGTGTCGGTCGGCTAGTCCTCGCGCAGGAAGGACGGGATCTCGATGTCCGAGTCGGACGAGCTGGACGGCTCGGGCCTGCGCTCCGACCTCCCGGCCACGGCCGCGACGGGTGCTTCGACACGGCGGCGACGTGGACGGCCGCCGAAGCCGGTGGCGATTACCGTCACGCGCACCTCGTCGCCCATCGACTCGTCGATCACGGCACCGAAGATGACGTTGGCGTTCGGGTCGGCGTGACCCGTGACGACCTCGGCCGCCTCGTTCACCTCGAACAGCCCCACGTTGGAGCCACCGGTGATGTTGAGAAGCACGCCGGTGGCACCGTCGAGCGTGGTCTCGAGCAGCGGCGACGACACGGCCGCGTTCGCCGCCTCCGTGGCACGGTTCTCGCCGGAGGCGGTGCCGATGCCCATCAGGGCGGAGCCTGCGTCTCGCATGATCGTGCGCACGTCGGCGAAGTCGAGGTTGACGAGACCGGGCACCGTGATCAGGTCGGTGATGCCCTGCACGCCCTGCCGGAGGATGTCGTCGGCGATGCGGAACGCCTCGGTCACCGGCGTCTTCTTCTCCACGACCTGCAGCAGGCGGTCGTTCTCGATCACGATCAGCGTGTCGACGCGATCGCGCAGGCTCTGGATGCCGACCTCGGCCTGCTCGGCCCGTCGGCGTCCTTCGAATCCGAACGGCCGCGTGACGACGCCGACGGTGAGTGCCTCGAGCTCGCGCCCGAGCTCGGCGACGACGGGTGCCGCGCCGGTGCCCGTGCCGCCGCCCTCGCCGGCGGTGACGAAGATCATGTCCGCGCCTTTCAGCGCCTCTTTGAGCTCGTCTCGCGTCTCCTGCGCGGCGGCGAGGCCGACGACGGGGTCGGCGCCGGCGCCGAGGCCGCGCGTCGCCTTCGAGCCGATATGGATCTTGACGTCGGCGTCCGTCATCATCAGCGCCTGCGCGTCGGTGTTGACCGCGATGAACTCGACGCCGCTGAGGCCGGACTCGACCATGCGGTTGACCGCGTTCGTGCCACCGCCGCCGACACCGACGACCTTGATCACCGCGAGGTAGTTACCGCCCTGCGTATTTCATCGCTTCATCACCTCGACCTGCCTGGACGTCAAGCTCTCATCGAGCTAGGGAGTTGTTGGAAACGGCTTTCGGAGCCAGGGTACGGACTCCTTGTCGGCATTGTCAACGCAAATCTCAAGGGGTGGTCGAGGTCGTACCCTCAACCTCTACTTCAGAGTAGAGGGTTGTACCGGCGACGGGACGCTCCGGCACGGAGACGTCGAGGTACACGGTGCCGGCCGCGAGCAGGGGCAGCACCCGTGCCGCGACGGCCAGCTTGAGGCGCACGTCGAGGGGATCGCCGAGCCGGACGTGGACGCCGGAGCGCAGCCGCAGCGTGAGCTCGTCGCGGGTCGTCGTGACGGACGTGACGCGTCCGGGGAAGCGCGACCGCACGAGCGGGGCGACCGCGCCCACGGCGGTCGCGAGATCGCCCTCGGCGATCGCACCGGGCGTGAGGCGGACGTCTCGCTTCACCCAGATGCGGGCGAGGCGGGGCCGGGCGGTGCGGGGAACGCCCGCCATCACGCGCCCGCGCTCGGAGACGAGGAAGGAGCTCGCACCCTGGCGGACGACGGCAACCGCCCGCTCGGGCGTGACGACGACGCGCAGGGTGTGGGGAAACGCTCGGTCGAAGCGGGCGGCCGCGACCGTGGGCAGTGCCTCGACCGCCCGTTCGGCAGCCACGACGTCGAGCTTCAGGAGGCTCGTGCCGGTGGCGGGCCGCAAGGCCTTGCGCACCTGCAGCGACACCGCCGGCGAGACGCCACGCACGTCCAGCGTGCGAACGGCGAAGACGCCCGTCTCGCGCGCGCCGAGCCAGGCGCACAGAGCGCCGCCGAGGATCGCGAAGGCCAGCAGGAGGGAGCGCCCGGAAGGGACGAGACGCGCGAGCTCGAGGCGGCTCTCCCCGTCCCCGCGCGGAAACGGGACGACGATGCTCTCCGCCCGCGCGCGGGTGCGCGATCCGCGATCGAGTCGTCCCCCGTTGGCCACGTGACCGAGTTCGCCGCGGTCATGGGCACCCCTGCACGGCAGCAGGCGCGCACCGGCGACGGGTCGACGGGTCAGAGAGGCGGCAGCTCGATCTCGCCGAGCAGGACGACCTCGTGCTCGAGCGCGATCCCGTATGCCTCGTGGGCACGGCGGCGCGCCTCGGCCATGAGGGCCAGGCAGTCGGCCGTCGTCGCCGAGCCTGCGTTCTCGATGAAGTTGGCGTGCACCGGCGAGATCATCGCCCCACCGATGCGGTGCCCCTTCAGCCCCAGCAGCTCGAGCATCCGCCCTGCCCCGAGCTCGCCCTCGGGGTTCTTGAAGACCGAGCCGAAGGTTCGCTTGTTCGTCGGCTGCGCCGACTTGCGCAGCGCCACGAGGTCGGCGACGCGGGCCTTGATCTCCTCGACGGCGCTGCCGGGGGTCAGCCGGTACTCGACGGCGGCGACGACCTGGCCGTGCTGCAGCTCCGAGTGGCGGTACGAGAGGCCGAGCTCCCCCGGTGTGAGCCAGCCCGTCCCGTCTGCGGTCGCGACGAGAGCGCGCACGAGGATCGCCTTCCAGTCGCTGCCGTAGGCGCCCGCGTTCATCCAGACGCCGCCGCCGGCCGTGCCGGGAATGGCGCACGCGAACTCGAAGCCGCCGAGGCCGGCCGCACGCGCACGATGCAGGCAGACCGCGTTCGCGGCACCGCCCCCGGCGACGAGCAGCTCGCCCTCGACGTGTGCCTCCGCCAGCTCGCCGCCGAGTCGCAGCACGAGCAGGTCGACTCCCTCGTCGGCGGCGAGCAGGTTCGAGCCGAGGCCCACCGTGGCGACGCCGAGACCGCTCTCCGCAGCCCGGCGCAGCGCCTGCTCGAGCTCCGCGAGGGTGCCGGGGCTGCTGAAACGCCCTGGCGGGGCCTCCCGTCCCGATCGTCGTCAGCCTGGCGAGCGCGACGTCCGGCTCGAAGCTCACGCCGAGAGCCCCTCGACGATCGCGCGCGCGATCTTCCACGGCTCGCCCACGCCGAACGTGACGACCACGTCTCCGGGTCTCGCCCAGGCGAGAGCGAGATGCGCCGCGTCGTCGAGCGTCGGCGCCCAGCCGGCCCGGACGCCCGCGGGCAGGGCGTGCACGACGAGCTTCCCTCCGACACCTTCACGGGGGGCGTCGCGGGCGCCGGTGACCTCGGTCACGATCGCCATGTCCGCGAGCCCGAGCGCCTGGCCGAGCTCGCGGTGCAGGTGCCGCGTGCGCTCGTAGACGTGGGGTTGGTAGACGGCGATGAGCCGACCGGCGGTGCGCTCCCGCGCCGTGCGCAGCGTCACCTCGAGCTCCGTCGGGTTGTGGCCGTAGTCGTCGTAGACCGTGACCCCGCCGCCCTCCCCCACGAGCTCGAAGCGCCGGCCCGGCGCCGGTGAACCGGACGATCGCGGCTTCCGCCTCGTCCCGCGCCACGCCGGCGAGCTCGAGCGCCGCGAGCGCGGCGGCGGCGTTCTGGCGGTTGTGCGCACCCGGGACGCCGAGCTCCAGGCCGACGGGCTCGAGCTCCGTGCTGCGCACGACCTGCGGCACGTGCGCGAGCCAGGTGTCGAAGAAGGCGCGGAGCTCGCTCTCGGACGCGTAGGTCGCGTGGTGGTCGAGCTCGATGTTCGTGATCACGGCGATCTGCGGCCGCAGCTTGCCGATCGACCGGTCGGACTCGTCCCCCTCGACGACCAGCCATCCGTCTCCCACGCCGGCGTTGCCGCCGAGCTGCGGGATGACGCCGCCGATGATCCAGGAGGGGTCGTTGCCCGTCTCGGCGAGGACGAATGCGATCATGCCCGCCGTCGTCGTCTTGCCGTGGGCGCCGCCGACGACGATCGCCGGCCGGGCAGCGACGAGCTCTGCGAGGAAGTCGCCGCGGGGCGTGCCCTCGATGCGGTGGCGGTGCGCCGTCGACACGATCACCTCCCAGCCCTCCGGTGGGGACGGCTCGTTCCCGTAGTCGACGTGCATGTCCGCGAGCGTGCCGGTGAAGATCGTCTCGCGGACGTCCCAGCCGCGCACCTCGGCCCCGAGCGCCCGCGCCGCGTTGGCATACGCGGACAGGCCCGAGCCGCCGACACCCACGAAATAGAGCCGGCGCCCCCGCAGCGGCGAGGCGTGCCCGGGCCGCTCCTGCGTGTCGCTGCCGGTCACCGGCGCCGCTCGTGCACGAGTGCGAGCAGCCCGTCTGCGATCGCGTCGGCGGCATCGGGTCGTGCCATCGCGAGCATCGCCTCACGCATCCGTCGCAGACGCGCTGGGTCGCGGAGAAGCTCCTCCACGAGGGCGGGGACGCCGCCCACCTCGGCATCCGGCACGATCGCTGCGCCGCCGCCCTGCTCGAAGTGGCGGGCGTTCAGCGTCTGGTGGTCGGCTGTCGCGTGCGGATAGGGGACGAGCACAGCAGGCGTTCCGGCGGCGGCAAGCTCCCACACGGTGCCACCGGCGCGGGAGACGGCGACGTCGGCGGCGGCGAGCGCAGCACCGAAATGCTCGGTCTGGGCGACGAGCACGTAGTCGTCCCGCGTCACGCGCTCGCGCAGCGCGTCGTAGTCGCGCTCGCCGCAGATGTGCAGCACAGCCGGCCCGTGCTCGTGCCAGGCCTCGATCGCCATCTCGTTGAGCGAGCGGGCCCCGGCCAGTGCCCCGAAGACGGCGACAACGTCTCCCTCCGCCGGCAGGCCGAAGCGAGCCCGGCCCGCGGCCCTCGTCGCGCCGCGGTGAGCGACGGGGATCGGCCGTCCCACCACCTCGTACTTGCCACCGGCGCGCCCAGGGATCTCGTAGGCGAGGAAGACGCGGCGGGCGAACGGCACGGCGAGGCGGTTCGCGAGACCGAGGTGGGCGTCGGCTTCGGTGAGTGCCGCCGGGATCCCGCGCAGCCGCGCCGCCACCACCATCGGCCCGGCCACGTAACCGCCGCCGCCGAGGACGACGTCGGGCCGTCGCCTGCGGAGGATCCGCAGGCAGGCGAACGGCGCCCGCAGCCCACGCCAGAGGGCCTGCACGAAGGCGAGCGACGGCCGCCGCGGAAAGCCGGAGATCGCGAAATGGTCGAGCTCGAAGCCGGCTTCAGGAACCAGCCGCGACTCGACGCGTTCGGGGCTGCCGGCGAACGTCACGCTCGCTCCGCGCGCGCGCAGCGCTTCCGCCACGGCGAGGGCGGGCCTCACGTGCCCGGCTGTCCCCCCGGCCGCGACCACGACCACGAGCTTCGACGACTCTTCCATTCACGGCGATGTTAAGGAGAACGCCGACGGCACCGAGCAGAACGATCAGCGACGAGCCCCCGTAGGAGACGAACGGGAGCGGAATTCCGGTCAGCGGCGCGACCCCGAGCACGGCCAGCAGGTTCACCGCCGCCTGCCCGCAAACGAGCGTCGTCACACCCGCCGCGAGGAGCTTGCCGAAGGGATCGCGGCACGCGAGGGCGATGCGGTACCCCGCCCACGCGAACACGGCGAAGGCTCCGATCACGATCGCGGCCCCGATCAGCCCGAGCTCCTCCCCGACGATCGCGAAGATCATGTCCGTGTGCGCTTCCGGCAAGTAGAAGATCTTCTGCACCCCGTGGCCGAGCCCCTCCCCCGTGATGCCGCCGGAGCCCATGCCGATGATCGCCTGCACGGTCTGGAAGCCCGCTCCCTGCGGGTCCTGCCACGGGTCGAGGAAGCTGAGGAAGCGAGCACGGCGATACGGCTCCACGTAGATGGCGGCGGCCACGAGTGCCACCGCGAACGAGCCCGCGAGCAGGAACAGGCGCATCGGCACGCCGGCGACGAGCAGGATGCCGGCCACCATCACGCACAACGAGATCGACGTGCCGAGATCGGGCTCGAGCAGCACGAGCGCTGCGAAGAGCCCGACGACGAGCCCGAGCGGCTTCATCAGCTCGGCCATCGTGCGCGGCACCGGGCGCCGGGCCAGGTACGAGCACGCCCACACGCCTACGGCGAGCTTTGCGATCTCGGACGGCTGCACGCTGATCGGGCCGACCAGGAACCAGCGCCGAGCACCGTTGATCGGCGGAGCGACGAGCAGCACGGCGATGCAGAGGGCGAGCGCCGTCACGAGGAACACCGGAGCGAGCAGGCGCAGCCGGTGGTAGTCGAAGCGGGAGGCGAGCGCGAGCAGCACGAAGCCGGCCATCGCGTAGGCGCCCTGCTTGACGAGAAACGTCATCGGGTCGCCCGCGCCGAGCGCCGCGGATGCGGACGTGGCGCTGAACACCATCACGAGACCGAACGCGACGAGCCCCAGCGTCACGAGGACGAGGAGGCGCTGCTCGAGCTGGCCTTTGGCTCGCACTAGTGGAGCTTCTGCACCAGCCTCCCGAACTCCTCCCCACGCCGCTCGTAGCCGTCGAACTGGTCGAAGCTGGCGCACGCCGGGGAGAGCAGGACGACGTCGCCGGGTGAGGCGGCGCCTGCCGCCTCACCGAGCGCTGCCGCGAGATCGCCGCTGGCCCGGTACTCGACGCCGGCGGTGTCGAGGGCGGCGGCGATCTCTGGCGCTGCAGCGCCGATCAGGTAGGCGCGATCACCGGGCTTGAACGCCGCTGCGAGCGGCGCGTAGCCCTCGTTCTTCCCGAGCCCACCGAGGATGACGTGCAGGCGGGCGTCGGGGAACGCGGCCAGCGCGCGCAGCGCTGCCGCCACGTTCGTCGCCTTCGAGTCGTTCACGTAGTGGACGCCGGCGACCGTGCCGACCTCCTCGATCCGGTGCTCGACGCCCGGAAAGACACGGAGAGCCTCGGCGATCGCCGCGTCCGGAAGCCCTGCCACCCGCGCGGCCGCCGTCGCCGCGGCGGCGTTCTCGCGGTTGTGTGCGCCGGGGATGCGCGGCTCCGCCGGAAGCACGTCGTCTGCAGCGAACTCGAGGCGCCGGGCTGCGCCCGCGACGGGCCTGAAGCCGCGAGGGACGAGGGCGACGTCGTCCGGCCCCTGGTTCTCGAAGATCCGCAGCTTCGAGTCGCTGTAGGCCTCGAAGCTCCCGTGCCGGTCGATGTGGTCGGGCTCGAGGTTGAGCAGCACGGCGATGCGCGGGCGGAGCGTGACGATGTCCTCGAGCTGGAAGGAGGAGAGCTCGCACACGATCCAGGCGTCCTCGTCGACGCCACCGACGAGCTCCGTGAGCGGCCGCCCGATGTTGCCCACCACCTCCGCCCGCGCCCCGGCGGCCGCGAACATGGCGCCGAGCAACGCCGTCGTCGTCGTTTTCCCGTTCGTGCCGGTGACGCCGATGATCGGGTTCGCCAGCAGCCGGGCACCAAGCTCGATCTCGGAGATCACCGGAATCCCTCGCGCGCGGGCCGCCACGACGGCGGCCGCGTGCGACGGCACGCCGGGGCTCTTGACGACGAGCTCGACGCCGTCGAGCAGGTCGACGCCGTCGCCGCCGAGGATGACCTCGACACCCACTTCGGCGAGCTCGCCTCCCTCGATCTTCTCCGAGCGGTCGTAGGCGAGCACCGCGACGCCGTGGCGGCGCAGCGCCAGCGATGCAGCACGGCCCGAACGTGCGGCGCCGAGCACGAGCACACGCGTGGGCAACGCGAATTCCATCACGGAAGGGTATGCGCGACGATGCACGACCGTGCTCCGTCAGGTGCGCTGCGCGATCGTCACGCCCGCGAGCACGGCTGTGGCGCCGACCGCCATCGGCACGGTGAGGCGCTCGCCGAGCACGAGCGCGGCGAGCGCGAGCCCGGAGAGCGGCTGCAGGAACTGCAGCGTCCCGATGCGGACGATGCCGCCGCGGGCGAGCGCCCAGTACCAGCCGATGTAGCCGACGATGGAGGTGACGACGGCGAGGAAGACGAGCGCGAGCCACGCAGCTGCGTCTGCGTGCGGCAACCCGTCGGCGACGAGTACCGCAGCACCGACCGGCCAGACCACGAGCGCCGCGATCGCCACTCCCCAGAGCGCGGTCGCCCGGCTCGAGTACGCGGTTGCGGCGAGCCGGGCGCCGGCCACGTAGCCCGCCGACACCGCGAGGCCGGACGCCAGCACGAGCAGGTCGCCGACGACCGTCGGGTCGCTGCCGGAAGAGCCGGCACGGATGCCGATGATCACCACCTCGCCGGCAAGGGCAACCGCGCAGCCTGCGAGCCAGCGCGACGCCGGTCGACGCCGGGAGACCAGCGCCGCGTACAGACCCGTGAACACCGGTAGCGCGGCCAGGATGATGGCGCCGTGCATTGCCGACGTGCGCGCCTGGCCGACCGTGTAGAGGAGTGGGAAGACGACGAAACCCGTCATGCTCGAGGCCACGAGCAGCGTCCGCCGCCGCCCTGCCGGCGCGAGCGGTTGCCGCATCGCAGCGAGCAGCGGCAGCGCCACCACGCCGGCGAGCGCGGTGCGCCCGACTGCGACGAGCACGGAGGCGATGTCCTCCGTCGCGAGCCTCGTCAGCACGGGCGTCGCGCCCCATGCGACCATCACGAGCATCGCGACTGCGCCCGGCACGACGGCCGTCCGCGCCGGCGGCCTCGTCACTACAGCCTGAAGCGCAGGTAGTAGCGGTAGAACAGCACGAAGCCCACGGTGCAGAAGATCGCGCCCACGATCCAGAAGCGCACCATGATCTTCGTCTCCGACCACGCCTTCATCTCGAAGTGGTGGTGGATCGGGGCCATCAGGAAGACGCGCCGCCCTGTGCGCTTGAAGCTCGCCACCTGAATCATCACGGAGAGCGCCTCGATCAGGTAGATGGCGCCGATGAAGACGAGCAGCACCTCGGTCTGGGTGACGACGGCGAGGCCGGCGATGGCGCCGCCGAGCGCCATCGATCCCGTGTCGCCCATGAACACCTCGGCTGGAAACGCGTTGAACCAGAGAAAGCCGATCACGCCGCCGATCAGAGCGGCGGCGAAGATGGCGACGTCGAGGTAGTTGTCCGACCGGTCGCCGAGCGGCGGCGCCGACCGGATCCAGAGGATCGTCGCGATGGCGAGGAACGTCAGCAGTGAGATCGCGGAGGTACCCGCCGCGAGCCCGTCCAGGCCGTCCGTCAGGTTGACGCCGTTCGCGGTGCCGGCGATGACGAGGAACAGGAAGGGGAAGTACAGCCAGTGTAGGTCGATGTTGACGTCGACGACCGGAAAGTAGATCTCGGTGTCGAGGTAGCCGACCCTTGTCACGACCCAGCCGACGCCGATCGTCAGCACGACGAGCCCGAGCATCTTCCAGCGGCCGGAAAGCCCGAGCGACCGCCGCTTGCGCACCTTCAGGTAGTCGTCGGCGAACCCGATCAGGCCGCACCCGACCGTGAGGAACAGCAGCGCCAGCCCGGGCAGCGTGTACAGCGAGAGGATCAGGAAGGGCGCGATCGCCGAAGCGAGGATGAGGAGGCCGCCCATCGTGGGCGTGCCCTGCTTGACGATGTGCCGCGCCGGCCCCTCCTCGCGGATCTGCTGGCCGACGCCCGACTTGCGCAGCCACTCGATGAAGGTGGGCCCGATCACGACGGCGATCACCATCGCGACGAGGCCGGCGATCAGGACTCGGACCATTGCTTCCGCCAGTTTCGCGATCTCTGGGGGCACGCCTTCGAGGCCGACGGCACGCGACGCCTTGACGAGGATGGCATCGCCCGGCCGAAGGAGGTCGTGGAAGCCGTCCGCTCGCGGCAGCCAGCGCATCTCCTCGACTCCCGGCTCGAGGTACGGGCGAGCACCGTCGCCCACGGCGACGAGCACGTCGACGCCGAGCGTGGAGAGCAGTGCGCCGATCTCGTGGTGGTAGGCGGCGGAGGCTTCGCCGAGCTCGGCCATCTCCCCGAGGATCGCGACGCGCCTCCGACGGCCCGCGCGCTCGGTCAGGTCGACGAGCGCAGCACGCATGGAGACGGGGTTGGCGTTGTAGGCGTCGTTGACGACGAACCCGCCGCCCGGGAGCTCGGTCGCTTCGCCGCGCCAGGGCGAGAGCCGAGCCTGCTCGATCCCCCGCTGTGCGTGCTCGAGCGGGAGCCCCAGCGCGTCGTAGGCGGTGAGAGCGGCCAGCGTGTTCTCGGCCATGTGCCTGGCCTGGAACGGGAGGCGGAGGAGCGGCTGCTGCTCCGGCAGCGTGAACCGCCACTCGCTGTCACGGCGCTCGATCGCTGCCGGATCGAAGCGGCGGATCTCGATGTCGTCGCGGTCGAGGTACGGCTCGAGCTCTCCGACCCCGGCCGGGACGACGGCGATGCCGCCCGCGGGAAGCGCTTCGATCGCTTCGGCGTTCGCGCGTGCGACGTTCTCGATCGTGCCGACGAGCTCGAGATGCTCGGGCCCGATCGACGTGACGAGCGCGAGGTGCGGGCGGGCGATCGCGCACAGGTCGGCGATCTGGCCGGGCCCTCGCATGCCCATCTCCGTGACCAGGACCTCGGTGTCGGGCTCGAGCCTGCACACGGTCAGAGGGAGCCCGATCTCGTTGTTCAGGCTGCCGTCTGCCCACACGGTCGGCACGGCGGCCGCGCACAGGGCGCCCAGGATATCCTTGGTCGACGTCTTGCCGGTCGAGCCGACGACCGCGACGACTGTCGCGCCGCTCCGTGAGCGGACGAGGCCCGCGAGCGCCGCGAGGGCGGCGAACTGGTCGTCGGGGACGAGCGTGACCGCGCCTCGAGCCCGAGCTTCATCCACGAAGTCGATCCCCTTGTTGAGGGCCACGAAGAGGTCGCCCGGCCCGACGAGACGCGAGTCCGCCTCGATGCCGGTCACCGTGTCGCCGTCGCCGCCGCCACCGAGTGCGCCGAGCCCGAGCGCGGCGATCTGCTCCCAGGCAATCGGGATCATCGTCCCCACCCCCCACGGCCGCACCCGACACGGCCCCTCGCGACAGCCCCGCCGCCACAGCCGGTGTCGCCTCCGACACCACTCTGCACCTTCTCGCCCACAGCCCGGCTCGGACAGCGGCATCCCGACACGAACTGCGTCGGGTGTCTCCCGGAGGGTGTCTCCCGGAGGGAGACACCCTTTGTGCCGGCCTAGCACCTTCTTGTCCCCAGGCGTGCACGCGGAAGACTCTCCGGAGCGGCCATCAGGCATCGGCGCGTCCGATCGCGCGCAGCGCGTCGCGGGCGACGTCCCGGTCGTCGAACGGCGTCACGACGCCGGCAGCCTCCTGCCCCTGCTCGTGCCCCTTGCCGGCGATGACGACGACGTCGCCAGCGCGCGCCTCGCCGATCGCACGCTGGATCGCGGAGCGGCGATCGGGGTCGATCTCGACGTCCGTCCCGGCCCCCTGCAGGATGTCCTGGATGATCGCGAGCGGCTCTTCCGAGCGCGGATTGTCGGACGTCACGATCGTGAGGTCGGAACGTTCCTGCGCCACGCGTCCCATCAGTGGCCGCTTGCCCCGGTCGCGGTCGCCGCCGGCTCCGAACACGCAGATCACTCTCCCGTCGCCGAGCTCCCGCGCGGCCTGCAGGACGATGTCGAGCGAGTTGGGCGTGTGGGCGTAGTCGACGAGAACGGCGAATGGCTGCCCCTCGTCGATGGCCTCGAACCGGCCCGGCACGCCGGTCAGACGCCGCACGCCTGCGGCGATCTCGTCCTGCTCGAGGTCGAGCAGCAGGCCCGCCGCGACGGCTCCGAGCACGTTCTCGATGTTGAAGCGGCCGCGCAACGGCGTCTCGACGGCGATGCCGGCCGCGCTGAAGCGGCTGCCCGTCGCGTCGAGGGAGAGCCCGACGGGTCGCACCTCCGCTGCGTCGGTGAGCCCGAAGGTGATGAGCGGCGCACGATGGGTCTCCGCCAGCTCGAGCGCGAGCCGGCGACCAT
Source organism: uncultured Gaiellaceae bacterium (assembly GCA_963787085.1). Taxonomy (GTDB): domain Bacteria; phylum Actinomycetota; class Thermoleophilia; order Gaiellales; family Gaiellaceae; genus Gaiella. Next base: position 26,899 of record CAWBBO010000013.1, read on the forward strand.
GCTCGTTGCCGACGTTCACGGCGGCAGGCGGCGGCTGCGGCCCGGTGAACAAGCGGCGCTTCGCCTGGTAGTAGTCCTCCATCGTCCCGTGCAGGTCGAGATGATCCTGCGAGAGGTTCGTGAAGACGAGAGCGTCGAAGCGGACCCGCTCGAGCCGGTGCAGTGCGGCGCCGTGCGAGGAGGCCTCGATCGCGGCGCTGCGGTCGCCGGCATCGAGCATGGAGCGAAACAGCCGCTGCAGGTCGATCGCCTCCGGTGTCGTGTGCGGAGCCGGGCGCGACTCGCCGCCCACCACCCAGGTGACGGTGCCGACGAGCCCTGCTCGCCTCCCCGCCGCGTCGAGCATCGCCTCCATCAGGAACGCCGTTGTCGTCTTGCCGTTGGTACCGGTGACGCCTGCGATCTCGAGCTGCCGCGTCGGCTCGCCGAAGAAGACGTCCGCAGCAACCGCCATCGCACCGCGGGCGTCCTCGACGACGAGCTGGGGCACCGCCACGTCGAGCGAACGCTCGACGACGAGAGCGGCTGCGCCGGCGCCGATCGCCTCGGCAGCGAAGTCGTGGCCGTCGGCAAGCTGCCCCGGCACACAGAAGAACAGCGCCCCCTCGGTCACACGGCGGGCGTCGTAGGCCAGGTCTGCGATCTCGACACTCGGTGCGCCCAACCACGGCGCCCGGGGCCAGCGCCCGGATCAGGACATCGAGCTCCACGGGCGCGAAGGCTAGCCGAGTCCCGGCCGCCGACCGCGGCCACGCCGTCCCTAGTCGTTCGCAGGCCCGGCGGCGGCGGTGAGCGACTTCCGCGTCTCCGGCGCGTCCGGCGGCACCTCCAGGTACTGCAGGTCGAAGCGCGCGATGTCGCGGAACGCCGGAGCCGCGACGGAACCTCCGTAGATGTTCCCGCGCGGCTCGTCGACCATGACGAGGATCGCCAGGCGCGGGTTCTTCGCAGGCACGAGGCCGACGAACGACGCGACGTACTTGCGGACGTAGCGGCCGTTCTCGGCCTTCTGGGCCGTGCCCGTCTTGCCGGCCACCGTGTAGCCGGGAATCGCTGCCTCGGTGCCCGTGCCCTCGACGACCACGTCCCGGAACATCGACATCATGCTGTCGGCGGTCTGCCGCGAGACGATGCGCTTTCCTTCGTCGCGGCCCACCTTCTTGCTCCCGACCTTCTCGACGAGCCGTGGCGTGCGCAGGACGCCGCGGTTCCCGATCGCAGCGTACGCCGCCACCATCTGCAGCGGCGTCACGGCGATGCCCTGACCGATCGGAACGGTGCCGATCGTCGAGCCCGACCACTCCTCGAGCGGCAACACGAGGCCGGGGCTTTCCCCCGGGTAGTCGATGCCGGTTCGCTTGCCGAAGCCGAAGCGCTCGACCCACGAGGACAGCTCGCCGGCACCGAGCTTCTGCGCGACCGTGATCGTGCCGATGTTGGAGGACTCCGACAGGATCTGCTTCACCGTCATGCGCTGCGTGCCACGGATGTGGGCCTCGTGGATGACGCGGTCCGCGACCTGGATCGTCGGCGGCAGCACGAAGGAGCTCTGCGGCGTCACGACCCGGTCCTCGAGCGCGGCCGCGATGGTCACGATCTTGAACGTCGAGCCCGGCTCGTACATGTCGGTCACGGCGCGGTTGCGGCGGGCGTCGGGCGGGGCGATGGAGAAGCGGTTGGCGTCGAAGGTCGGGTAGTTCGCCATCGCAAGCACGGCACCGGTGCGCGGGTCGAGCACGATTGCGGCGGCGCCCTTCGCCCCGAACCGCCGCACGGTGCGCGCGAGCACCTGCTCGGCGTTGGCCTGGATCTGGTGGTCGATCGTGAGCGTGACGTTCCGTCCAGCCTTCTCGGGCCGGGACGTGATCACGTCGATGGCACGGCCGAACGGGTCCTTGACAACCGTCTCGAAGCCGGACTGGCCGGCCAGTGTCTTGTCGAGCGAGCGCTCGAGACCGTCGAGCCCGTGGTTGTCGGTGCCGGCGAAGCCGAGCACATGCGCTGCGACGTTGCGCTGCGGGTAGGCGCGCAGCTCCTCCGGGTAGAAGCCGAAACCGGCGATTGCACGCTTCTCGAGGTCTGCGGCACGACCCGGGTCGGCCTTGCGGGCGACGTAGACGAAGCCCTTCGAGCGGTCCTTGAGGGCCGGGTAGAGCTCGATCGGGTCGACGTCGAGCAGCTTGCCGGCGACGACGGCCGCTTTCTGGGCGTCCGTGACGTTGCGCGGGTCCGCGTACACGGTCGTCGCCTGCTCGCCGATCGCGAGCGGCTCGCCGGTGCGGTCGTAGATCGTCCCGCGGCCGGCCGGGATCTCGATCGTCTCGCGGTGCTGGGTCGAGGCCATCTTCGCAAAGCGGTCGTGGTTGACGGCCTGGATCCACGCCGCACGGCCCAGGGCGACGGCGAAGACGAGCGCGAAGGCGACGACGAGCAGGCGGATCCGGCGGTTCGAGGCCCTGGCGCGCATTCAGCACAGCTCGTCGTCGGGGCGAGCCGGGACCGTCATCTCGCCCGCGAGAGGTCGACGTAGGTGAGCGTCAGCGGGTCGGCCGCCTGCAGCCCGAGCTTCGTCGTGGCGTCGCGCTCGATGCGGACGTGCGAGGACGCGCTCGAGAGCCGAGCACGGAGAAGCGCGTTGTCCGCCTTGAGCTCGGCACGTTCGCGCCCGAGCCCGTCGAGCTGCATGTTCAGCTGCAGCACGATCACGTTGATCGCGACGATGCCGGCGAGCAAGGCGCCGACGGCCACGATCCAGAGGATGCCGCCGGCGAACGGCCGCGACGACGAGCCGGCCCGCTTGCGCCGGCGCGCAGCGGTGTCGAGGCGCGGACTGTCGGCGATCGTGGACACTCAGGCCGCCACCTTCACGGCCACACGCAGCCGGGCGGAGCCCGCACGCGGGTTCTCGTCGACCTCGCGGGCGGACGGACGAACTGCCTTCCGTGTCAGCAGGCGCAGCTCCGGCTCCTTGCCGCAGACGCACACCGGGAAGTCCGGCGGGCAGGTGCAGCCCTTGGCGCCGGCGGCGAAAGCCTGTTTCACGATCCGGTCCTCGAGGGAATGGAAGCTGATCACGGCGAGGCGCCCGCCGGGGCGGAGCATCTCGAGCGCGGCGGGGAGCGCCGTCTCGAGCTGGGCGAGCTCGTCGTTGACGGCGATGCGAAGCGCCTGGAAGACCCGCTTGGCGGGATGGCCTTCGCCGAAGCGGGCCGGCGTCGGGATGGCGAGCTTGATCACCTCGACGAGGTCGGCGGTGCGCACGAACTCCCGCTCGGCCCGCCGCCGCACGATCGCCCTGGCGATCGGGCCCGCGTAGCGCTCTTCGCCGAAGCGCCGGAAGATGGTGGCGAGCTCGCGCTCGTCCCACGTGTTGACGATGGTGGCCGCGGACGGCTCCGACGACGGGTCCATGCGCATGTCCAGGGGCGCGTCCGTGGCGTACGAGAAGCCTCGCTCCGGCCGGTCGATCTGCATCGAGGAGACACCGAGGTCGAGCAGGATCGCGTCGGCCTTGATGTCGTTCCCGGCGAGCTGGCCGAGCACGAGCGCGAAGTCGCCGCGCAGGAAGCGCAGGTCGACACCCGGCCGCGCCGCTCTGAGTCGATCGACGTATGCCTTCACGCTCGGGTCGCGGTCGATCGCGACGAGCTTGCCGTCGCCGCGGAGGTCCTCGGAGAGCAGGCGGGCGTGCCCACCGGCGCCGAAGGTGGCGTCGACGACGGTCTCGCCCGGCTGCACGGCGAGGAGCTCGCGCACCTCGTCCGCGAGGACGGGGACGTGATCAGCTGCGCTGCTCGGCAAGACGTTGGGCAACATTGTCTGCGCTCCCTTCGATCCCCTCCAGGCGCTCCGCCCACGCGGCGCGATCCCAGATCTCGAGGTGGTCGTTGCTGCCGACGACGGTGACCTCCTTGGCGAGCTTGCCGTGGCGCACGAGCGGCGCCGGCAGATGCACACGGCCCTGCTTGTCAGGGATGTCCTCGGAGGCGCCGCCGAAGAAGTGACGCTGCAGCAACCGGGTCTCCGGCAGCAGCGGGTCGAGTTGCCCGATACGTGCAACCACGTTCAGGTCCCACGTCCCCCGCGGGTAGACGTCGACACTGCCGTCGAGGCCCTTGGCGAGGAAGACGCCGTCGGCGAGCGCCGCGCGAAACCGCGCCGGCAGCGTGAGGCGGCTCTTGTCGTCGATCGCGTGCTCGTACTCGCCGAAGAACATCGTCGGGGCTCCCAGGTTGATCCCACGATTCCCCACTTTAAACCACTATCACCCACTTTGCAACCCTTGCGGACCACGCGCTGCTCGAACCCGGCGACACGCGTCACACCTCAGGGCCGTTGACGGCGGACCGTGGGCTACGAGGCGACCGGCTGCGGCGCCACGCCGCGGCCGGTCAGCGCCGCCGCCCCGCACCGCGCGGCGAACCCGACGGCCTCGTGCGGCTCGAGCCCGAGGCCGAGTGCGTACGTGAGCCCGGCCATGAACGAGTCGCCGCAGCCGTAGGCGTCCTCTCTCGGCCCGGGCAACGGCGCGGCGACGAACGGGCCACCCGGCTGCATCCACCCGCCGAGCGCGCCCGACGTCGTGACGACGAGCTTCGGCTCCGTCTCGAGGTCGCCGGGATGGTAGAGCTCGGCCTCGTCCTCGCCGCTGCCGATCAGCGCGTCCAGCTCGACGCGACCGCGGCGCAGCGTCTCGAGGTCGCGGGCGGTGGCCGTCAGCACCGGGGCCCGCCGCGCCCACAGCAGCGCGTCGACGTCACCCGCGATGAAGAGCACGGCGTCCATCTCGGCGAGCTCGTACCAGGGCAGGCGGTCATCGTGGCCGCGCGGGCGCAGCTTCGGCCCCACGGTCGTGATCGTCCGCTCGCCCAGCTCGTCGACGAGTGTCAGCGCCCAGCGTTGCGGTCGCGGCTCACCGACCGCGTGGACGCGCACGCCTCGCGCCTCGAGCTCCTCGCGGCAGCGCCGCCCGAGCTCGTCGTCGCCGAGCGCGGTGAACAGCGTCGCCTCGTCCGCGAGCAGGGCGAGCTGGATCGCCGCGACGCCGCCGCCGCCGCCCGCCTGTTCCCAGTCCTCCGTCGAGTGCGCGATCTCGCCGGGGGACGGGGCGCGCTCGACCCGGGCGAAGCGGATCCACTCGACATGCCCGACGACGGCGACACGCATGCCATGAGTCTGCCCGATCCGCCGTCGCACGGGCAACGCCCGCTGGAGGTAGACCGGCCCGACGGCCGACAGCGGCACCGGCAGCAGGACGCACGATCACTTCCGACATCTCACGCGATCGCGCCCGTCACCGTTTCACGGGATGATGGGCGCCGTGGCGATACCGCCGTTCGAGACCTTCTACGACGCGCACGCCGACGAGGTGCTGCGCTTCCTGCGGCGCAGGGTCGGGCGCGACCGGGCCGACGACGCGTTCCAGGAGACGTTCCTGCGCGCGCTGCGCGCCTACGGCCGCCTGGCGCACGCGGAGCACCTGCGCGCCTGGGTGTTCACGATCGCGACGCGGGTCGTGATCGACACGCATCGTCGCTCCGGCGAGCCGACGGCGGAGCTGCCCGAGCTGGCGCACGAGGACAGCCGTCCCGCCTACGAGGAGCTCGGCGAGCTCACGCACGGGCTGCCGCCCAAGGAGCGGGCCGCGGTCGTCCTTCGCTACGGCTACGACCTGACCTACGAGCAGATCGCGGCGGCGCTCGACTCGAGCCCGGATGCGGCCCGCCAGGCCGCGTCGACGGGCGTGCGGCGGCTGCGAAAGGAGACGGCGGCATGACCGTTCCCACCGAGATCGACCGCCGCTTCCGCGCGGCCGCCGTCCGCAGCGGCATGCTCGACGCCGGCTACGACGTCGTCGCGAGCCCCGTCGGGCCGCTGCTCGTGGCGACAACCGAGCGCGGCCTGCTTCGCATCTCGTTCGACCCGGCCCCCGACCACCAGCTCGAGCTGCTCGCGCGCCTGGCAGGGCCTCGCGTGCTGCGCGCGCCGCGGCTCGTGGACGAGGTGCGCCGCGAGCTCGACGAGTACTTCGAGGGACGCCGGCACGCCTTCGAGCTCGGCATCGACCTGCGCGGCGTCACGCCCTTCTCGGCCCGTGTCCTGGCGGAGCTCGCACGCGTGCCGTTCGGCGCGACGGCCACCTACGCCGAGCTGGCTGCACGCGCCGGCAACCCGAGGGCGGCGCGGGCGGTCGGCACGATCATGAACCGGAATCCGATCCCGATCGTGCTCCCGTGCCACCGCATCATCGGCGCCAACGGCAGCCTCGTCGGCTACGGCGGCGGGCTCGAGCGCAAGGAGCTGCTGCTGCGGCTGGAGGGCGTCCTGCTCTGACGGCTGCCGTGCAGGAGCACGGACGCGAGCACGGCGGCGGCAAGAGCGAGCCCCGCCACCGACAGCACGACTGCGTGGAAGGCGGTCACGCCTGCGTCGCGCACGGTCCCGGTCGCGTCCGGGTCGAACGGGGTGTCGCCGACGCCCCCGTCGCGGACGAACAGCGCCCCGGCGAGAGCGCCCACCGTCGCGACGGCGAGGATGCCGCCCACCCGCGCGACCGTCTGGTTCAGCCCCGCCGCCACGCCTGCGAACGCGTCGGGCGCCGGCGAGAGCGCCGCGGCGGTGATCGGAGCTACCACGGCTGCGAGCCCGAGCGCGAACACGACGATGCCGGCGACGCCCCAGGTCCAGGCTTCTGCGCGCGTCGACACCGGCAGGAGCAGCAGCACCCCCACGGCGATCGCGGTGGAACCGAGGGTGATCGGCAGGCGCGGCCCGTTGCGGTCGGCATACCTGCCGAAGCGCGGCGCGAGCAGGATCAGCGCGATGCTCGGCGGCGCGAACACGAGCCCCGACAGTGTCGGCCCGAACCCGAGAAATTGCAGGTACACGGGCAGGAAGAGCAGATGGGCGCCGAGGGCGGCGTACATGACGAGCGTGACGAGGTTCGCGGTCGCGAGGCCGGGCAGGCGCAGGAGCGCGGGCGGCACGACCGGCTCCGAGGCGCGGCGCGTCCAGGCCACGAGCGCTGCGAGCGCGAGCAGGCCCACGACCAGCGGCGGCAGGACGTGCAGGAGCCCTTGCTCGCGCACCTCGACGAGCGCGTAGCTGAGGCCGGTGAGTCCGACGGCGACGAGCGACGAGCCGACGAGATCCAGTGTCGAGCGCCCCTGGGAGCGCTCGTCGTCGCTGCGGCCGGCGACGGCGAGCGCGATCGTGACGGCCGCGAGCGGCACGTTGATCAGGAACACCCAGCGCCACGACACCGTCTGCACGATCAGCCCGCCGAGCGGCGGACCCTCCGATCGTGGCGACACTCGTCAGCGACGTCCACAGCCCGATCGCCCGGCCCGCCTCACCCGCCCAGGTGACGCGCAGGAGCGCCAGGCTCGTCGTCGTCAGCACCGCGCCGCCGACACCCTGCAGGGCCCGGCCGGCGACCAGCACCCCTTCGTCGGGCGCGAGCGCGGTCAGCAGCGAGGCGGCGGCGAAGAGGACGACGCCGACGACGAACGTCCGGCGCAGGCCGACACGGTCGCCGATGGCGCCGCCGACCAGGTAGAAGGCCGACAGCGAGAGGGCGTAGGCCAGGTACACCCACTGCTGACCGCTGAGGCCGAGCCCCAGGTCCTCCTCCATGCGCGGCAGCGCCACGATCACGACCGTCGTGTCGAGGAACGCGAGCGCCGACCCGAGCGCCGTTGCGAACAACGTCAGCATCCGCACCCGGCGGCCGCCATCCATGCGAAGACGCTACTCCAGCAGCCGGTACCCCCTCCCCCACACGTTCACGACGAAGCGGTCGGCAGGCGTCAGCTGCACCTTGCGCCGCAGGCGGCAGGCATGCGAGTCCACCGTCCTCGTCACGAAGCGGCCCCGGTAGCCCCACACGTCCCGCAGCAACTCGTCCTTCGTGAAGACGCGCAACGGGTCGCTCGCGAGCTTCGCCGCCAGGTCGAACTCCCTGCCGGCGAGGTGCACCGGCACGCCGCGCAGGCGCACCTGCCGCGCACGATGGTCGACGAGCAGGTCGCCCACCTCGACGACGTCGGCGAGCCCCGCCGCCGAGCGGCGCAGCAGGGCGCGGATGCGCGCGACGAGCTCGGCGTACATGTGCCGCTCGACGACGTCGTCGGCGCCACGCTCGAACGCGCGCACGCGGTCGACCGGGTCGGCGTCGGGCGCGGTGAGCACGATCACGGGCACGTTCCGGTCCCAGCTCCGCCCCGGTTCGCCCTCTCGCAGGCGCCGGCACAGGTCCGTCTCGCCGGCGATGACGATGTCGGGGCGGCTGCGCTCGGCGAGGTCGAGCGCCTGTGCGCTCCACCCGGCCTCGATCACCTCGAACCCGTCGGTGCGCAGATGCCGCTCGAGGTAGCTGCGCGCCTCGGGCTCCGGCTCGGCGAGAAGCAGGGCGGTCTGCATGTGTCGAGGCTAGGCCGCCGGGCGGCCGTCCCGCCAGATGTCCTTTGCGTCGCATGTGTGCCGATCGTTCCCCAACCGTCCGAGACGGCCTATCCTTCTCTCGATGCACGATCGCGCTTCCGCGTGAGGACGCTCGCCCTCGTCGTCGCGGCCTGGGTGACCGGGACGCCGCTCGCCGAGCCGCGCACCGAGGTCGCGGCCGCACCGCTGCGGCACGAGATCGTGGTGGTCGGCGGATTCCTCGCGAACGGCGGCAACAGCCGGCGGGTCGACGCCTACGACACGCGGCAGGACAGCTGGCGCAGGCTCCCCGACCTGCCCGTGTCCGTCGACCATGCCGCGGCCGCCTCGGCGGACGGCCGCGTCTACGTGGTCGGCGGCTACTCGTCCGACCGCAGGCCGCTGCGGGCCGCCTTCGTGTTCGACGGTCGCAGCTGGCGGCGCCTCCCCATTCCGCCGGAACCGCGAGCGGCAGCCGCGGCGGCGATCACGCGCGCTGGGCTGCTCCATGTCGTCGGGGGCCGCGGCGCGGACGGCCTCGCCCGCACCATGCTGATCCTCGATCTCCGCTCGCTGCGCTGGCGCACCGTGCCGGGACCGACGCCGCGCGAGCACCTCGCGGCGGCGGCGCTCGACGGCGTCGTCTACGCGATCGGGGGCCGCACGGCGGGCTACGACACCAACCTGCGAACCTTCGAGGCGTTCGCAGGCGGGCGCTGGAGCCGGCGGCCCGCCCTGCCGGCGGCCCGTGGCGGCACCGGCGCCGCGTCGCTGGCGGGACGCATCGTCTCGGTCGGCGGCGAGGAGCCCGCGGGCACGATCGGCACCGTCTACGCCTACGCCCCGCGCACGCGGCGGTGGGTGGCGCTGCCAGACCTGCCGACGCCCCGTCACGGCCTCGGAGTGGTCGCTCTCGGCGGCAGGGTGTGGGCGCTCGCGGGCGGGCCGAAGCCGGGCCTGACCGTCTCCGGCGCCGTCGAGTCCCTCGCTCGGTAGCGCCTACGGCGACGCGTGCTCGCGCAGCACGGCGTCCGTCCACACCTGCACGGTCTTGGCGCGGCGGTAATAGCGGTGGATGCCGCCTTCGAGCGCGAAGCCGATGGCGCCGTGCACCTGCTGGACGTGCGCGGTCACCTCGCGGCAGGCGCCGCCCGCCCAGGCGAGAGCGTCCCGCGGGAAGCCTCCGTCGGGCGCCGACGCCGACCAGGCCGTGAGCACGAGGCCGTCCCGCAGGAGCGCGGCGTCCGCCAGGCGCGACTGGACGACGGCCAGCGCCGACAGGGGCGCCCCGAACTGCTCCCTGCTCGTCGCATGATCGAGAGCATGCGCGAGAGAGGCCTCGGCGATCCCGGCCATGTACGCGAGCGTCACCGCGCCCCAGGCCTGCAGGCGCTCGGGATCGTCCGGAAGCGCCGGTTCCACGCCACGCAGCGTTCCCGTCCCGTCGAGTGTCGGCTCGCGCTCGCCCACGTCGCTCGAGCCGGTGGCGTGCCGCACGCGCCCAGCGACGGCGAGCGGCAGGCCGAGCGTCGCCTCGTCCACGAGCGAGAGCGGTGCGACGGCGCGACCCAGCTCGATTCCTCCGGCGACGGCCGGCCCGAGCAGCTCCGGGCCGCTCCAGAGCTCGGCCCAGCCGAGCTCGGCGAGCCGTCCGGCGAGCTCGTCGTCCCGCTCGTCCCACCACGTGCCGAAGACCGGCTCGAGGGGTGCCTCCCAGCCGGCGAGCGTTGCACGGACCGACTCCGCGAACAGCTCGAGGTCGGTGCTCGGGGCGAACCTCATGCGCCGAGCTCCGCGAGGACGGCGTCCGTGTCGGCGCCGAGGGCCGGCGCCGGAGCGATGGGCGGCGGATCGGTGTCGTCGAGCCGGAAGACGCGCCCGAGCATCGTCACGAGGCCGAGCCCCGGCTGCTGCACGTCGTCGACGAGCCGGTTCGCGCGCGCCTGCGGGTCGGCGTGCACCGTCTCCCGCGCGAGCACCGGCCCGGCGGGCACGCCCGCCGCCCCGAAGCGCGCGAGCCACGCCTCGACGGGCTCCTCGCGGACGCGGCGCTCGATCTCCGCCGTGACCGCGTGCTTGGCCGCGAGCACGGAACGCTCCTGCGGCACCACGTCGGGGGCCGCGACAGTTGCGTCCTCCAGCGCGAACAGCGCCAGGAACGCCTGCCGCTGCGCCAGGTTGAGGCACGCGAGCGCCAGGTACCCGTCGGAGGCGGCGTAGCAGCGGTAGTACGGGTTCATGGCCACTCCGCCCGCGATCTCGTCGGCCCGGGCCTCCAGGTCGTCCTGTGTCGCGGCTGCGGCGGCGCCCGACGCCTCGCCCGGCAGCCACACGAGGTCCTGGATCTGCACGGCGAGCGCGGCACCGAGGAGCGAGACCTCGACGAGCCGGCCGGGACCGCCGGAGCGGGAGGCGACGAGGGCAGCGAGCACGCCCGCCGCGAGCAGGTGCCCGGCCGTGAGGTCGGCCATGGGAATGCCTCCGGCACGCACCGGCACGAGGTCGCCGCGGGAGGCATGCGAGGTGAGCAGCCCCGATCGGCCCTGCGCGACGAGGTCGTAGGCGGGAGCGCCGGCCAGCGGCCCGTGCGGGCCGAACGAGGTGACGACGCCGACGACGAGGGACGGCTGGGCGGCGTGCAGGGTCTCCCAGCCGAGACCGAACGCCTCGGCACGCGGCGGAGGGGCGTTGTGCACGACCACGGCGGCGGTGGCGACGAGCGCGGACAACCGCTCTGTGCCCGCCGGGGACTTGAGATCGAGCACGACCGAGCGCTTGCCGCGGTTGAGCGGGACGAAGTAGCGCCCCACGCCGGGGGCGACCGGCATCACCTGCCGGTAGGCGTCACCGCCGGGGGGCTCGACCTTGATCACGTCGGCACCGAGCTCCGCGAGCAGCGAGCCGGCGAGCGGTCCGGCGACGTACTGCGCCACCTCGACGACCCGCACCCCCTCGAGGGGAAGGCTCACCGGAGCCCCAGTCCCCGCCGGGCGATCACGAGCTGCTGCACCTCGGCGGTGCCGCCGGCGATCGTCGAGCCCGCCGACGCGCGATACAGCGCGGCGGCGCGACCCTCGATGGCAGCGTCAGGGCTCGCGTCGCCGAGGCCTTCCAGCCCGAGCAGGTCGACGGCCGCGTCTGCGGCCCGCTGCACGAGCCGTGCCCCGGCCAGTTTCGCCATCGCGGACGCGGAGCTGCCGGGCAATCCCCGGTCGAGGGTGTCCGCCGCCCGGAACGAGAGCAGGCGCGCAGCCGCGAGCTCGCCCCGCAGGCGCGCCAGGCGCTCCCCTGCGGCCGCGTCGAGCCGCCCCGTCTCGCCGAGCCTCGTCGCGACCGCGTCGAGCACCCAGGCGACGCCGCCGAGCTTCTCCGCCGTGATGCGCTCGAAGTCGAGGGTCGCCATGAGCACGCTCCAGCCGCCGTTGAGCTCTCCGACGAGGTTTGCGGCCGGGATCTCGACGTGGTCGAGGAAGCTCTCGCAGAGATATCCGCCGCCGAGCGTCGGGAACGCGCGCACCTCGATGCCGGGCGTGTCGACGGGCGCGACGAGCAGCGAGATGCCCCGGTGCTTCGCAGCCTCGGAGTCGGTGCGCACGGCGAGGTAGATCCAGTCGGCGAGGTGGGCGCTCGACGTCCAGATCTTGTGCCCGCTGACGACGAAGCGGTCGCCGCGCCGCTCGGCCCGCGTCGTCAGCGAGCCCAGGTCGCTCCCTGCCCCGGGCTCGGAGAAGCCCTGGCAGAAGACGAGCTCGCCGCGCGCGATCGGCGGCAGCAGCAGCTCCACGAGCTCCGGCGAGCCGAACCGCTCGATGGCGGCGCCGATCGTCTTGTACGAGAGCAGGTACGAGGAGAGCGGCAGCCAGTGGTAGCCGAACACCTCCTCCACGAGCGTCGCCGTGAGACGGAGTGAGCCCGCGCCCGCCGAGCTTCACCGACCACGACATCCCGATCCACCCCGCCTCCCCCAGCGCGCGGTTGACGGAAAGCGAATCGCCGTCGGAGAGCATCCCCTGACGCCGCCACTCGGGGTCGGACTCGAGCACGGGCCGAAGGCCGGCGCAGAAGGCGGTCGCTTCGGCACGCAACGCTCGCTGTTCGTCGGTCAGTCGCAGGTCCACCGCTCCGGCGACCCTACCTGCGAGGATTGCGGGGTGGAGCAGCGCCACGCCTTCGTGATCGCCGCGGACGGGACCCGGCTTGCGACGCAGTTGTGGCTGCCGGACGCGCTCCCGGCTCCGGTCCTGCTCGAGGCCCTGCCGTACCGCATGGACGACCTCACGGCCACGTACGCGTCCGAGTACGAGCGTCTCTGCGAGGAGGGCGGCTTCGCCGTCTGCCGGCTCGACATCCGCGGCACAGGCTCGTCGGCGGGGATCGCCACGGACGAGTACACCGCGCAGGAGCACGCAGACATCGCCGAGGTGATCGCCTGGCTCGCGGCGCAGGAGTGGTCGACCGGGCGGGTCGGCATGTACGGCACGTCGTGGTCGGGCTTCAACAGCCTCCAGGTCGCCTGCGAGAGGCCGCCGGCACTCGGCGCCATCGTCCCCATCTACGCCTCGGACGACCGCTACACCGACGACGTGCACTACATGGGCGGCGCGCTCAAGGCCGTCGACCTCGTCGACTGGGTGCTGTACATGGTGGCGTGCAACGCCCTGCCCCCCGTGCCGGCAGTCTTCGGCGACGGCTGGCGGGAGGAATGGGCGCACCGCGTCGACGGCACCGAGCCCTGGCTGCTGCGCTGGCTCGAGGAGCAGACCGACGGGCCGTACTGGCGCCACGGCTCGGTACGGCCCGGCTACGAGCGGATCGCCTGCCCCACGATGATCGTCGGAGGCTGGGCCGACGGCTACACGAACATCGCGTTCCGCGCCTTCGAGGCGCTCGCCTGCCCGAAGCGGCTGCTGCTCGGGCCCTGGAGCCACTCCTCCCCCGCGACGTCGCTGCCCGGGCCGCACATCGACCTCGTTCCGGAGCTGATCCGCTGGTTTGCGCGCTGGCTGCGCGACGAGCGGAACGGCATCGACGACGAGCCCCCGATCGCGGTGTTCGCGCGGCACTCCACGAAGCCCGCGCCCGACCTGCCGGAGGTGCGCGGCGAATGGCGGAGCGAGGCGACGTGGCCGCCGGCGCGGCTCGAGCACGTGACGCTCTCACCGGCGGGGACGGGAAGCGACGAGATCCACGTGCGCGGCGACACCGGGAGGGCCGCCTGGATCTCGTGCGCCGCGCGCCTGCCGTGGGGGCAGCCCGACGACCAGCGCGTCGACGACGCCTTCTCGCTCACCTACGACTGGGAGCCACTCGAGGCACCGCTCGACCTGATGGGCCACCCGCGCGTGCGCCTGACCGTCACCTCCCCGGTCCCGGTCGCGTACGTCTCGGCGAAGCTGTGCGACGTCTTCCCGGACGGCACCTCCGCGCTCGCGAGCCGCGGGCTCCTCAACCTCACGCACCGTCACGGCCACGACCGTCCGAGCCCGCTCGAGCCGGGTGTGCCGACCGAGGTCGAGATCGAGCTCGAGGCGACCTCATGGGTGCTCGAGCCGGGTCACCGCGTCCGGCTCTCGCTCGCGGGCGCCGACTGGCCGAACATCTGGCCTCCACCGCATTCGTCCACGCTCGCGGTCGAGCGCTCGAGCGTGGAGCTCGTGCTTCCCGTGCTCGACGGGCCGTCCGGGCTGCCGGCACCGGCACTGCCGCCGGCCAGGACCGACGACGCGCACCCACCCGCAGCGGAGCCGAGCACGCAGCCCGCCGTCGTGTGGCGCTTCGAGGACGACGTCGTCGAAGGCGAGACGCGCGCCGTGACGGGGTCGAGCTCGGAGTACGACGGACCCTTCGACGCACGCATCGAGGAGCGCTACGAGGGCACCGTCGGCGTGTCGCGTCACGATCCCGGGCAGGCGTTCGCACGCGGCCGTGCCTCGTACCGGATCTCGTGGCCCGAGGCGGACGTGCGCACCGAGGCCCGGCTCGAGCTTCGCTCCGACAGCGAGGCCTACCACGTCGTCGTGGAGCTCGACGCGCAGGAGCTCGGCGCGGACACCGACGCCGCCGCCTTCAGCCGGCAGCGGCGCTTCGAGCGGACGATCCCGCGCCGGCTCGCCTAGAGGCTTGATGTGAAATGGGCGCCCCGTGGGGCCGTCTCAGGCCAAGCCAGAGCGGCTCGGCGTCCGCCGCGCAGGCCGGCGGCCTGTGCAAGGGCGCCGAGACGGGCTGGCGCCGCGCCTGAGGCGGCAGCCACGACCGCGCACGAGTTTCACATCACGCCTCTAGCGAACGGCGTGGCAGGCGGCGACGTGCACGGAGCTCGGCGCGCTGTCCGGCACCGGGCGCAGCGCCGGGTCGTCGGCCCGGCAGAGGGCCTCGATCCCGAGTCGCTCGGTCTCCCCGGCGCTGACGAGCGGGCAACGCGGGTGGAAGCGGCAGCCGGGGGGGATGCGCGTCGGGTCGGGCGCTTCGCCCTGCAGGATCTGCGGCGTCATGCGGGCGATCTCGGGCACGACGGAGAGCAGCGCGCGCGTGTACGGGTGCCGCGGGTCGTCGAGCAGCTCCTCCGTCGTCCCCTGCTCCACGATGCGGCCCAGGTACATGACGGCTACGCGGTCTGCGATGTTCCAGGCAAGCCCGAGGTCGTGGGTGACGACGAGGATCGACACGCCCTTCTCGCGCACGAGGCGCAGCATCAGGCCGAGGATCTCGCCCCGCACCGAGGCGTCGAGGCTGGAGACCGGCTCGTCGGCCACGATCAGCCACGGATCGAGCGCCATCGCACCCGCGATCACGACCCGCTGGCGCTGGCCCCCGGACACCTCGTACGGGTAGAGGGCGAAGAAGCGCTCGGGCGGCCGCAGGCCGGAGATCGACAGCGCCTCGGCGACCGTCGCCTCTTCCCCCTCGGAGAGGCCGTGGATGCGGAGTCCCTCGGCGACCGCCTCGTAGATGGTCTGCCGGGGGTTGAGCGCGCCCGAGGGATCCTGGAACACCATCTGCACGCCGCGCCGGTACGCCTTCAGCGAGCGCGCGTCATATCCGAGCGGCTCGCCCCGGAACCAGACCTCGCCGCCGGCGGGGCGCTCGAGGCCCATGATCGTGCGCGCGAGCGTCGTCTTGCCGCAGCCGGACTCGCCGACGAGCGCCAGCACTTCTCCTTCGCGCACGGTGAGGTCGACGCCGTCGACGGCCCTGGCGACGGATCCCCCACGCCCCGAGAAGTGGACCTCGAGGCCCCGCACCTCGAGGAGTGGCGCCTCGCTCACGCGACCCCCTCGAGATGGATGCACGCCGCCGTGCGGCCCGGCGCCACGGGGATCTGGACCGGATCCCACGACGTGCAGCTCTCCGTCGCACGGGCACAGCGGGGATGGAAGGGGCAGCCGGAGGGAAGGTCCCGCGGGTCGGGCGGGTCGCCGCCCAGCCCGGAGGGAGCCATCCGGAAGCGTCGGTCGCCGATCACCGGAAACGCCGCGGCCAGGGCGGTCGTGTACGGGTGGGCCGGCGTCGCGAACACCTCGTGCGCGGGGCCTTCCTCCACGAAACGCCCGGCGTACATGACCGCGAGCCGCTGGCACACGCTCGCCAGTGTCGACAGGTCGTGGGTGATGAACAGCATCGCGAGACCGAGCTCGCGCTGCAGCTCCTCCAGCAGGCGCAGCACCTGCGCCTGCACCATCACGTCGAGCGCGGTCGTGGGCTCGTCCGCGATCAGCAGGCTCGGGTTGCAGGACAGGGCAAGCGCGATCAGGACGCGCTGCTTCTGGCCGCCCGAGAGCTGGTGCGGGTAGTCGCCCGCACGGCTCGACGGGAGGCCGACCACCTCGAGCAGCTCGGCGACGCGGGCGTCCACCTCCCGCCCCGACAGCTCGGGGCGATGGGTGGTGATCGCCTCCCCGATCTGCCAGCCGATCCGCCGCACCGGGTTGAGCGAGTGCAGTGCGCCCTGGAAGACGATCGACATCTCTTCCCAGCGCACGGCCCGGAGGCGCCCCGGCCTCATCGTCAACACGTCCTCGCCGGCGAGCATCACCTCGCCGGTGACCTTCGTGCCGCGCGGCAGCAACCGCAGCAGGGCGCCCGCGATCGTCGACTTGCCGCACCCGGACTCGCCGGCGAGCCCCAGTGTCTCTCCGGGCATGAGGTCGAAGGAGACGCCGCGCACAGCCTGCACGCCGCCCGGGTAGGTGACGCTCAGGTCGCGGACGGAGAGGAACGGCTCGCTCAGGAGCGCCGTTCCTTGAGCCGCGGGTCGAGAATCTCCTCGAGCGCCTGGCCGATGAGCACGAAGGCGAGCACGATCGCCATCACCCCGAGGCCGGGCGGCAGGTAGTACCACCAGGCGTTGCGGGTCACGGCCCCGGCGGAGTAGGCCTCCTCGAGCATCTTCCCCCACGAGGCGCGGGTCGGGTCGCCGAGGCCGAGGAACGACAGCGTCGTCTCCGACAGGATCGCGACGGGCACCGTCAGCGTGAGGTTGGCGAGGATCAGCGGCGACACGTTCGGCAGCACGTGCCGGGTCATGATGTGGCGGCTCGACGCCCCGAACGCACGGCTGCGCTCGACGTAGAGCCGCTCCTTGACCGACAGCACCTGCGCGCGGACGATCCTCGCCGTCACCGGCCACGAGGTGATGCCGATCACGAGGATGATGTTTTGCACGGACGGGCCGAGGACGGCGGCCAGCACGATTGCGAGCGGCAGGAACGGGATCACCAGGAACCACTCGGTGAGCCGCATCATGACCGCGCCGAACCACCTGCCGAAGTAGCCGGCCGTGATCCCCACCACCGAGCCGACGACGATCGCGATCGCCGTCGCGGCGAGCCCGACGAGGAGGCTGATGCGTGCGCCCCAGACGAACTGCGCCCAGACGCTGCGGCCGAAGTTGTCCGTGCCGAGCGGCGAGAACTCCGACGGCGTCGCCCAGCGCGGGTTGTCGACGGCGTTGATCGCGCGCAACTCGTCGTGGTCGGCGAGCAGCGGTGCCGCGAGGGCCATGGCGACGATCAGGAGCAGCGCGACGAAGCCGATCATGCCGGGCACCGAGTGCCGGAAGGCGCTCCACGCCGCCGCGAGCGCGCGCCGGCGCCTGAGCCACGCGACGCGGCGCCCGGAGACGCTGACCTGCGCGGTGCTCATGCCGTGCGCACCCGCGGGTCGAGGTAGGCGTACAGCAGGTCGGAGACGAGGTTGAAGAAGATCACGGCCGCGCTGAAGACGAGGAACAGCCCCTGGAGCAGCGGCAGGTCGGGGGCGTTGAGGGCGTCGTAGGTGAGGCGCCCGAGACCCGGCCACGAGTAGATCGTCTCGACTGCGATCGCGCCCGAGAGCACGAAGCCGAAGTTGATCGCGATGAGGGTGATCACCGGCAGGATCGCGTTCGGCACGGCGTGCCGGTTGCGGACGACGATGTCGCGCAGCCCCTTGGCGCGCGCGAGCGTGAGGTAGTCCTCACGCATCGTGTCGAGCAGCGAGGAGCGCATCACGATCGCGTACTCGCCCAGGTAGGCGATCGTCAGCGTCACGGCCGGGAGAAACATGTGGTGCGCCTGGTCGAGGAGCAGCGCGATGCCGCCGGCGTCGGAGCCGGGGTCGCTGATCCCGCCCACGGGGAACAGCCCGAGCGAGACACCGAGCGTGACGAGCAGCAGGATGCCGAGCCAGAAGTCGGGCATCGAGTACGTCGCCATCGTGAACCCGGTCGCGCCGTAGTCGGTGGGCGAGCCTCGCTTCCACGCCGCGGCGATGCCGATCAGCACCCCGAACACGGTGGACAGGAGCGTCGACACCCCGACGAGCGCGATCGTCGGCCAGGCCCGTTCCCAGATCTCCTTGCTCACCGGCTGATTGTTGATGTAGGAGCGGCCGAGATTGAGCTGCGCCGTCTGCTTGATGTACGCGCCGAATTGCTCGAGCTTGGAGCCGTCGAGGCCGAACTGGTGACGCAGCTCCTGGCGCTGCTCCACCGTCAGGTTGCGTCCGCGGAAGAGGTTCGCGACCGGATCCTGCTCGACGACCCGGAAGAGGAAGAAGTTGAAGACGACGACGAACACCAGCGTGGCGAGCGCGCCGAGCACCTTGCCGACGACGAAGCGCGTGCTCATGCCGGCGCGCGCAGGTCGGGCCTCAGCCCGACCCCGCCCTGCGACCGAACCCGTCCCACCGGATCTCCCTGCGCTTACTCGCGCTCGCCCGCGCTGCGGCGACGGCCCAGCAGCCAGAGCACGAGACCGAGGGCGGCCGCGCCGACGACGGCGATCGCCACGATTCCCCCGGTGCCGAGCCCGCCGCCGCCCCCGGACGAGGCCGTCGGGGTGAGCTTCGCGTACGTCGGCGACGTGTTCGAGAAGAGCACGGGCCCGATCTCGGCCGGCTGGCGCAGCCAGCCCTCGAAGCGGTCGGTCCGGTATGCCTGCAGGTCAGGCTCGTACAGCAGGACGTTGTAGACCGCGGCGTCGTACATCGTCCGCAGCATGCGGTGCACGATCTCGACGCGCTTCGTGTGGTCGAGCTCCTGGTTCTGGGCCTTGTAGTCGGCGTCGTACGACGGGTCGCACCAGCTGGCGTCGTTGTAGTAGTTCGTCGGGTCCTCGGGGTCCTTGGAGAGCTGGCCGCACGTGAAGTACGAGAGCTCGGGATCGGGGTCGACGAACGGCGTCCAACCCCACTCGAAGAGGTCGTAGTCGCCCTTGCCGATGATCTCGGTCAGGGTGGCGTCGTTGACCGTCCGCAGCTTGGTGCCGATGCCGACCTGTTCGAGCCAGCCGCTGACGAACTCGGCGTCGCCGGGTGCGGATTGCGACTCGGAGCGCACCACGTAGTCGAGCGTGATGTCGTCGCCACCGCCCGGCATCTCGCGGATGCCGTTGCCGTTCGTGTCCTTGTAGCCGGCGGCTTCGAGGATCTGTTTCGCCCGCTCGAGGTCGAAGCCGAGCTGCTCCGCCTCAGGGATCTCGGGGATCCACTCGGGGTTCGGTGACGGGCTGACGGTCGTGCCGGGCCTGCCGATGCCCGCGTTGACCCTTTCGATGAGCGTCTGCTTGTCGATCGCGTGGGCGATCGCCTTGCGGAACTCGATGTCGGAGAGCGCCGGGTGACCGTTCCCGATCCCCTCCACCCGCTGGTTCTCGGGGCGGCCGCCGTTGACCGAGATCTCGTTGAAGCCCCCCTGCTCGCCCTGGATCGCGACGATCCCCTCGATCGTCGAGAGCCGTTCGAACGACTCGGTGGGAATGTCGTGGGCCGCGTCGATCTCGCCCTTCTCGAGCGCCGCCACCATCGCGTCGCGGTTGGTGAAGAGCCTGAACACGACCTCGTCGATTGCAGGCCGGCCGCCCCAGTAGCCGTCATTGGCCTGCAGCCGCATGAACTGGCCGCGCTTCGCCTCCACCAGCGTGAAGGGACCGGAGCCGACGCCGTCGGTGCCCTCGTACTTCGTGATCGCCGCCTTGTCCTGCTTCTCCCAGACGTGTTTCGGGAGGATGTAGACGTCCATCGTGGGCAGCTTCGGGTCCTTGACGGAGCTCGTGATCTCGACCGTTTGCGGGTCGATCACCTTGGCCGTGAGGTTGGCGACCGTCGACGTGTAGTTCTGCCACTCCTCGTCACGGGCCCGGTTGACCGTGTAGGCCACGTCCTCCGCGGTCAGCGGCGTGCCGTCCGACCAGGTGAGGCCGTCGCGCAGTGCGTACGTGTACGTCTTGCCAGCGTTCGACATCTCCCAGGACTCGGCGAGGCCGGGGGCGGTGGCGAAGTCGGCGGCTGCCTTGTCGGTCAGCGTCGCGTACTGGAGGTTCCAGATCTCGTAGTCGGGCACCTCAACGCCCATGAGCGGGTTGAGGGTGTCGTAGTCGCCGGGGAAGCCGACGGTGAAGACGACCTTGTCCCCCTCGGCCGCACTCGCCGCGGCAACCGTCGCGAGTGAGACGGCGAGCATGAGCAGGACGAACAGGATCCTCTTGGTCGAACGCACGACGTGCCCCTTTCGCTCAGCGTGGCCCCGGCCGGGACGCCGCCCATGATCGCCCCCCACTGACTGTCGAGTCAACCCCGCTGCCGCCGCGCCACCAAAAGGGAGCCGTCAAGGGACCTGAAGGGAGGGCTCACAGGGAACCGTAGGTTCCCGGCTTCAGGGATTTTCGCGCGGCGGAAACCCGCGCGAGCGGGTTTCCGCCGCTTGCAGCTAGATCAGGTACCAGTCGAGGAACCGCTCCAACCGCCGGTAGAAGTGGAGTTGCGGCCCGGCGCGCAGGAACCCGTGTGCCTCGGTCGGGTAGGTGACGTATTCGAACGTCTTGCCGCCGAGGCGGCGGAGCTCCTGCACGAGCTGCTCGGACTGTTTCGGGTTGACGCGCACGTCGAGGTCGCCGTGGGCGATCAGGAGCGGCGCCTGCAGGTCGTGGAGCCGGTGCACGGGCGAGCCGGCGCGGTAGGCGTCAGGTGCGACGGAGGGGTGCGCCATCATCCGTCCCATGTCCTGGACGCCCTCGCGGTCGCCCTGGGACCACGAGGTGAGGATGTCGCAGTCGCCGTACTTGCAGACGGCGCAGCGGAAGCGCCGGCTCGGGTCGTCGGTGACCGAGAGCAGCGCGAGGTAGGAGCCGTAGCTCGCGCCGAAGATGCCGAGGCGGTCGCCGTCGATCCAGTCGAGGGTGCGGAGGTAGTCGGCGGCGGCGAGGCAGTCCTTCGTGTCCCCCACGCCCCAGTCGCCGTGGTTCTTGCGCTCGAACTCCCTGCCGTAGCCGGTGGAGCCGCGGAAGTTGATCGCGAGCCAGGCGTAGCCCTTGTCGAGGAAGTACTGGGCGTGCCCGTCCCACTCGTCGCCGACGTAGCTCGTGGGGCCGCCGTGGGGATAGACGACCGCGGGCACGGGGCGCTCGGGCGAGGCACCGGCGGGCCGGTACAGGAACGCGGGGATCTCGAGCCCGTCGAACGACGTGTAGGAGACGTCCTGCGGCCGCACGTGCGGTGCGGCGCGTACGGCGAGCGGCGCCGGCGCGTGCAGGGTCTGAGGGCTCTCGCCGTCGCGGACGAGACGGAGCTCGGGTGGTGTGCCGGCATCGTCGTAGGTCGCCACGATCGCCCCGTCGGCCGTCCAGTGGGGGTATCCCCACGACCCGCCTTCGGCGACGACCGTGATCTCGCCGGTCGCGGCGTCGACGGTGACGAGGTCGAAGCGGTTGCGCCGGCAGCGGATCGCGACGAGCCGGCTGCCGTCCGGGTGCCATGCCGGCTCGTGCAGGTCTGCCCCCGCGTGGGTGAGCTGGCGCTCGCCCGTGCCGTCGGCGCCGACCAGGTGCAGCTCGTACCAGCCGGAGCGCTCGGACGAGAAGGCGATCGTGGTGCCGTCGGGTGACCAGGCGGGAGACCGGTCGGCGAGGTGCGGCGCTCCGGTGAGGGCACGCACGGCACCGCTCGCGACGTCCGCGACCCGGATCTCGGTGCGAAGCAGGTCGTGCCGGGGCGTGAAGCAGAAGGCGACGGTTCTCCCGTCGGGAGCGGCGGCGGCACCCCACTCGTCCCCGTAGCGCTCGAGCGCCTGCTCGGGAGCAGCCGTCTGCGCTTGTGACACTGTGTCACGCAGTCCCGTGTCGCCGAGTGCCGTCTCGCACAGTGCCGTGGGCCACGGGTCGGCGAGGCTCAGGGTGGCGAGGCGGGACGTGTCGTCGCGCTCGACGGAGACGACGAGCCGGTCGTTGCCGAGCCAGACGGGGCTGCCGGCCGCCGCGAGCCGCCGGCGCGGGCCGCCTGCGGCGGGGACGATCCAGACGGCGCCCTCGTCGGCGTAGGCGACCCGCGTGCCGTCCGGAGCGAGCCGCGGCTCGGTGTCCTCCCAGTACGGCATCGGATCGCGCCCGGTCGTGAGCCTCGCCGGCACACCGCCGTCGAGGTCGAGCAGCCACACGTCCGAGGTGTCGCGGTCCTGGATGAACACGACGGTGCGGCCGTCGGCGCCGATCGTCAAGGAGCGCGGGCGTTCCGTCGCAGCGACCGCCTCGAGGCGCCAGTGCGGCGGCGGCTTGACGTCCTGGCGCGGCTGCGAGGGCACCCCCTCGACTTCGTCCTTTCCGATCCAGACCGACAACGGCTCAGGCATGCAGACCCTCCTCGAGACCCTCCAGCGTGGCGAGCACGAGCCCGCCGATCGAGGCGAGATCGTAGCCTCCCTCCTGCACGACGACGACGGGCAGGCCGTGCGCCCCGACGATCCGGCCAGCTTCGCGGTAGCCGTCCACGCTCACGTCGAGCGGGCTCTCGGGGTCGTGCCCGGCCGCGTCGACGCCGAGCGCCAGCACGATCGCCTCGGCGCCGTTCACCCTCGCGGCCCGGGCGACCTCGGCGACGGCACGCAGCCAGTCGGTGTCGCCCGCGCCGGGCGGGAGCGGCACGTTGAGGTTGGCGCCGCGTCCGTCCCCCTCCCCGCGCTCGTCGGCGGTGCCGAGAAAATGAGGGAACCAGCCGGCGGCGGGGTCGACGTGCACCGAGCCGGTGAACACGTCTGCCCGCTGCCAGAAGATCTCCTGCGCGCCGTTGCCGTGGTGGGCGTCGACGTCGACGATCGCAACCCGGTCGGCACCTCGCTCGCGCAGGCTCTGCGCCGCCACGGCGGCGTTGTTCAGGTAGCAGGAACCGCCGTAGACCGTGCGTGTGACGTGGTGTCCGGGCGGACGGCAGCAGGCGTACGCGGCCGGGGCGCCGCCGGCGACGAGGTCGGCCGCGGTGAGCGCGGCGTCGACCGCACCTCGCGCGGCCTCCCACGTGCCCGGCCCGATCAGCGTCATCGTGTCGAAGCAGTACGCGCCCGTACGCGCCCAGGTCGCGGCGGGCTCGAGCGGCACGCGCCCGCTCATGAGGCCGGGCAGCGGGAAGATGTAGGGGACGACGCGGTCCTGACCGGGATCGTGGGGCAGCGCCGCCGTCTCCCACGCGTCCCAGGCGCCGGCGAGGAAGCGCAGGAGCGCCTCGTCGTGCACGGCGGCGAGGCACGCGTCGTCGTGCGGCACCGCGCTCGCGAGCGGGGCCCCGGCGGCCGTGAGCGCCTCCCGGATCGCCTCGGCGCGGGCGGGCACCTCGGTGCCGGGCGTGCGGACGCCGACCCAGATCTCTCCCTGCGGCTCGTGCAGCCGGTGCGCGTCGCTCCAGACGAGGGGGACGGAGAGGCTCATCGCCCGAGCCTAGAGGCTCGGTAGGGTGCGGCACCATGAGCGGCGAGCGCCTGCGCGACCACGGGCTGCGCCTCGGGCACCTCGATCCGGGCCGTGCCAACGCGATCACGGACGTTCCCGGCGTGGCGGTGGGGCACGTGACCGTGTGGCGGGACGAGCCCGGCGGCAGGGGCATTGCGCGCACGGGGGTGACGGCGATCCTGCCCGGGCCGCCGGAGTCGCTGTTCGACCGGCCTGCGCCCGCGGGAGCGGCGGTGTTGAACGGCGCGGGTGAGCTGACGGGCTTCCTCCAGGTGAGCGAGTGGGGCCTGATCGAGACGCCCGTCTATCTCACCTCGACGATGGCCGTCGGCCGCATCTTCGACGGCGCCGTGGCTGCGGCCTGCGCGGCCGACGCCCGGGTGGGCGTCGAGGACGTGGTCATCCCCGTCGTCGGCGAATGCGACGACAGCTGGCTCAACGACGCGCAGGTCGTGCAGGTGGAGGCGGAGGACGCCGCCCGGGCGGTCGCCGCCGCAGCAGGCGCCGTGCCCGAGGGCTGCGTGGGCGCCGGCACCGGCATGACCTGCCTCGGCTGGAAGGGCGGCATCGGCACCGCCAGCCGTGTCGTGCCCGAGGTGGAGGCGACGGTCGGCGTGCTCGTCCTCGCCAACTTCGGCGCGAAGCGGGATCTGCGGATCGACGGCGTGCCCGTCTTCCCCGCCGTCGGCGACGGGCTCGATCCCCGTCCTCCCGCCGGCAGCTGCATCGCGATCGTCGCGACGGACGCCCCGCTCGGCACGGCACAGCTGTCGCGGCTCGCACGCCGCTGCGGGCTCGGCCTCGCCCGCACCGGTTCGGTCGCGCATCACGGCAGCGGCGAGATCTTCCTCGCCTTCTCGACCGACCGGCCCGCACGCGACGACGGGCAGCCGCGAGGCACCCGCAGGGTCGTGCCGGACGCGCTGCTCGACGGGCTCTTCGCCGCGGCGGTCGAGGCGACGGAGGAGGCCGTGCTGAACGCCCTCTGGGCGGCGGTCGACACGGACGGTCGCAGCGGGCGGCTCGTGCGCGCCCTGCCGCGCGAGCCGGTGCTCGAGCTTCTGCGCGAGCGCGGGCGGCTCGCCTAGCAGCGCCCCGCGGCACGCGTTACGAGCGCGTGACTCCCATCGTGATCGCGCCGACGTAGGTGCCGCCTGCCTGGCGGGTCATGCGCACGACGGACTTGCTGCCGCCGTTCACGTAGACGGAGTCGTTTACGTTCGTCGTCTCACGGGCGGCCGCGCGGCCGCGATAGGGCGCCCTCGTGTAGATCGCTCGGGTCACCTTCTCGGTGAAGTACAGCTGCCCGGTGTGCACGACGTTGCCGCCGAGGTGCACCATCGTGTGGATGTGGACGGTGCGGCCGGGTACCAGCCGGGGAAGATGGTGAGGAAGGTCGCCACGCCCTTCGCATCGGTGCGCTGCACGCCGCGGAGGAACATCTTCCCGACCGATTGCTGCTGCTCGACGCCCGAGTACACGCCGCCGGCGTCGCAGTGCCAGATCTCGACCGACGCGCCCCTGACCGGCTTGCAGGTCGACGCGTCCACGATCGTCGCCTTCAGGGTCACGGGTGTGCCCGGGCGCCCCTCGCGGATGTCGCGTCGCAGCTTGGCACCGTCGACGTAGTAGGGCCCCTCCGTCTGCTCGGGCGTGAGGACGCAGGTGACGAGCCCGGCGGCGACGGCGGCAGGGCCCGTGCCG
Source organism: uncultured Gaiellaceae bacterium (assembly GCA_963787085.1). Lineage (GTDB taxonomy): Bacteria > Actinomycetota > Thermoleophilia > Gaiellales > Gaiellaceae > Gaiella. The sequence goes on from CAWBBO010000013.1 coordinate 52,212, forward strand.
GCCGCGTCCGCGTCGGAGGCCGCCTCCCAGGCGCCCGCTCCCAGCGCCGCGGCGACGGCGCCCCCGAGCTTGACGAGCGAGCCGCGACGGGTCGTTCGCTCGCCGCCGGGGTGCTCGGTGTGGTGGATCGATCGGTTGCTCATGGGCACCAGGATGCCCGATCGAGCCGGGTCTGCGTTCGCAGGCTATACCCTGCCCGCGTCGAGGAGAAGAGACGATGCGGTTGCTCATCTTCCTTCACGGGACGGTGATCATGCACCCAGGCGCGAGCGGCCGAACGCGTGAGGAACGTGTCGCTCAAGTTCGCACCGGAGCAGACCCGGCCCTGCACGACTACGCCGCCTATGTGCCCGTCGACAATGCTGTGGCGAAGCTCCAGCGCTGGCAGGAGCAGGGCGCCCAGATCGACTACCTGAGCTCGCACCGCAGCTCGGGCGACGTCGCCAGGGACGCCTCGGTGTTGCAGAAGTACGGCTTCCCGCCGGGTCGGGTACTGGCCCGCGAAACCGGCGAGGGGTATGGCGAGGTTGCGGGTCGAGAGATGCCCGACGTCCTCATCGAGGACGACTGCGAGAGCATCGGCGCCGACGAGATCACCTTTCCGCAGATACGACCGGAACGACGCGCTCGCATCAAGTCGATCGTCGTGCCCGAGTTCGGCGGCATCGACCACCTCCCCGACTCGCTGCAGGCCCTGCTGACGTTCGAGTCGTGACGCGCACCAGCCGGCGACGCCGGCCGGCCTGAGAGGTTCGTAAGGTCAGAGCCGGCCGGAGCGGGCGATCCCCCACACGAGCCAGAGCCCGAACACGCCGGAGATCACGAAGCCGATGAACGAGAGCAGGTGCAGCCCGAGCACGTGCGGCCCTTCCCGGGCCAGCACCCCGACGATGGACGAGCCGACGAGCCCACCGAGGACGATCAACGCGACGGCGAGGCGGTTGACGGCGTGGTCGAGGTGGTAGGCGAGATCGTCCAGCCCCGGGTTGCGGAGCTGCACCTCGAGCCTGCCCTTGCGGGTCTCCTCGAGCACGTCGCGCAGCTGGTAGGGCAACTCCCGGGCCACCCCGGCGAGCTCCCGCACCTCGTGCTGCACTCGCATCGACACGCGCCTGGGCGAGAAGCGCTCGGCGAGCAGAGCCCGGGCGTAGGGCTTCGCCACCTCGAACACGTTGAACTGCGGGTACATGCTGATGCCGACGGCGCCGAGGGTGGCGATCGCCTTGTCGAGGGTGACGAAGCGGGACGGCAGCCGCAGGTTGAGCGAGTAGATCAGGTCGAGCCCTTCTCGCATCACCTCGATCGGGTCGATGTCGGCCAGCCGCGAGCCGTAGTAGCGGTAGTACATGTCCTCGATCGCGGCCCGGAGCTCGTCCTCGCGCTCCTTCGGGTAGCGCAGGCCGAGCTCGGCGAGACGACGGGGGAGCGCATCGACGTTCTCGGTGGCCGCGTCGATGAACAGCCGCGTCAGCCGGGTCATGTCCTCGTCGGTGAGGCGGCCGGAGAGACCGAAGTCGACGAGGCCGATGCGGCCGTCGTCGAGCAGGAGGATGTTCGCCGGGTGCGGATCGCCGTGGAAGAAGCCGTGGCGGAAGATCATCGTCATCCAGGCGTCCGTCATCCGGTAGGCGAGCTCACGCCGCTCCTCGGGTGAGCGTGACTCGAGGTCGAGGTCCCCGAACTGCGTGCCGCGCAGGTACTCGAGCGTCAGCACCCGGGCGGACGAGTAGCGCCAGATCACCTTGGGCACGGCCACCTCGTCCGAGTCGCCGAAGTTGCGCCGGAACGTCTCGGCGTTGCGGGCCTCGTTGCCGTAGTCGAGCTCCTGCCGGATCGAGCGGCCGAACTCGTCGACGAGCTCGTCGGCGTCGATGAAGTCGAGCGCGTGCACGCGCTCACGCACGACGCGGGCGGCGGAGCGCAGGAGCTGCAGGTCGGACTCGATCTGCCGCGGCGCCTCCGGGCGCTGCACCTTGATCACGACCTCCTCTCCGTTCGGGAGGACGGCGCGATGCACTTGCCCGATCGAGGCGGCCGCGATCGGCTTCTCGTCGAGCTCGAGGAATGCCTGCTCGATGGTGAGACCGAGCTCGGCCTCGATCACGCGCCGGACGTCGGCGAAGGCGATCGGGGTGACGTCGTCCTGCAGCCGGCGCAGCTCGTCGACGATGTCCGCGGGGATCACGTCGGGCCGGGTCGAGAGCAGCTGGCCGAACTTGACGAACGTCGGCCCGAGCTCGTCCAGCATCTCTCGCAGGCGGCGGCCACGTTCGGCGAGCTGGGTGGCGTCGTTACCGCGCCGCCGGTCGATCAGGTAGCCGAAGCCGTGTCGGGTGGCGACGCGCCCGATCTCCGACAGCCGGCCGATCCTGCGTTGCGGGCGCGCGGTCTCCATCGACGCATTGTCGTCGGTCGAGGCCGGTGCGGGAAGGGCGCCCCGTCAGGCGTCGGCGGGCGACGGCCGTTCGACCAGCCGCAGGCGATGCTCGAGCTGGGCCAGGCGCAGCTCGAGATCGTCGAGCTCCTCGCGCCTGACGAGGCCGAGTCGCGCGGTCACCCGCTCGCTCGTCTCCCCCCGTTTCAGCCCGATGCGGTCGGCCTCGGCCCTCCAGCTCGCGATCGTGTCGCGGACGGCGCTGCGCATCTCGACGCGCTCGACCCCGACCTTGCGCGCGAGATCGTCGGCAAGCTGGTCGACGGCCTCCGCACCGAGCGAGAGCCAGCCGAGGCCGGCCAGCAGCAGCTCCTCTACCGACCGCGGGCCGGAGCCGTTCTCGCTTCCGTCGCCCGTCACCATGCGCTACCGCGCCCTGCCGTGCGGGCGGGACGAGCGGCGGGCGCGTCTGCGGTCGCGCTTCGACGACGACGCCGCCAGCCCCTCTGCCGCCGGGGTCGCGGTCGGCACCGGCACCGGCGCGATCGGGCCGGCGCTCGCGACGGGCGCCGGTGCGTCCGCGAGGAGCGTCCCTCCGACCGACTGGACGCCGGCCAGGTTCTCGTCCTTGCGTCGCGCGTACTCCGGCTCCCGCTCCTTGAACCAGGCGAGCAGCGGCGCAGCGACGAAGATCGACGAGTAGGCGCCGGACGCGATGCCGACGAAGAGGGCGAACGCGAAGTCCTTGAGCGTGTCGCCGCCGAAGACGAGCAGCGAGAGGATCGGCAGCAGCGTGATGAACGTCGTCGCGAGCGACCGGGGGATCGTCTCCCACAGCGACACGTTCGCGATCGAGCGGAACGAGCCCCGCTTCATCAGCGGGATGTTCTCGCGGATCCGGTCGAAGATGATGATCGTGTCGTAGATCGAGTAGCCGAGCACGGTGAGGACCGCCGCGACGGTGGAGGTCGTCACCTCGCGCCCGAGGAGCGCGTAGACGCCGACGGTGATGATCACGTCGTGCGCGAGCGCGATGATCACCGGCGCCGCGAACTGCCACTGGAAGCGAACGGAGATGTAGCCGACGATCAGGAGCAGCGAGACGATGATCGCGAGGATCGCGCTCTTCGCGATCTGGCGGCCGAAGCTCGCCGAGACGTTCTTGACCCCGAACGCCTCCGCCTGCACCGCGTTCGCGAGCCCCTTCTGGAGCGTGACCGTTTCCGCCGCCGTCAGGGTCTCGGTGCGGATCTGGAAGCTCCTGTACGCGTCGTTCTTGGAGGTGCCGCGTCCCTGGATGACGGCGCCGGCCTGGCCGATCTGGGCCGTCTCGGCACGCACCTCTTCGATCGGCACCGGCTTCGGCGTCGTGAACGCGACCTGGGTGCCGCCCTTGAAGTCGATGCCGAGATTGAGGTGCTTGACGCCGATCGCGAAGATCGACAGCACGACGACCGCGCCGGAGATCGCGAACCAGAGCCTGCGCCGGCCGACGTAGTCCATCTTCAGCCAGGACGGGATGCCGCCGCCGGCCGCGCCGACGAAGCGTGGGTTGTCGAGCATCTTGACGCTGCCGAGCAGCGACAGGAAGGCGCGGGTCGCGAGCACGGCGGTGAGCATCGAGATCGCGGTACCGATCAGCAGCATCAGAGCGAAGCCGCGCACCGACGACGTCGCCACGGCGAAGAGCACGAGCGCGGTGATCGCGGTGACGACGTTCGCGTCGACGATGGTGGCGAACCCCTTCGTGTAGCCGATCTGGATCGCGGCACGCACGGAGCGCCCGGCACGTGCCTCTTCCTTGACACGTTCGAAGATGACGACGTTCGCGTCGGCGGCGACACCGAGCGTGAGCACGAGACCGGCAAAGCCCGGGAGCGTCAGCGTGACGTTGAAGAGGAGGATGGCCGCGTACAGGAAGGCCGCGTAGATGCCGAGCCCGAGCACGGCGACGAGGCCGAGGAAGCGGTAGAAGATCAGCAGGAAGACGGCGACGAGCAGGAGGCCGACGAGCGCGGCCGTCTTGGCCTGGTCGAGGGAGTCCTTGCCGAGCGTGGCGGAGATGGCGGTCTGGTCGAGGGTGACGAACTTGACGGGCAGGGCGCCGGTCTGGAGCACGAGCGCCAGGTCCTTCGCCTCGCCGATCGTGAAGTTGCCCGAGATCTGCGCGCCGTTCGAGCCGGTGATGCCGCCCGGGTACTGCTGCCAGTCGATCTGCGGCCAGGAGCGGATCTCGCGGTCGAGCACGATCGCGAAGTGCTGGAAGATCGGCTGGCCACCTCCGACCGTGTTCGTCAGCAGCTTGCCGCGTGCCGCCTCCTCGCGCGTGATCTCGGCGAACCTCTTGCCGCCCGCGTTCGTGAACTGCATGCTCACGATCGGCTGGTTGGTCTGGGGGTCGAAGTCCTGCCGGGTGCCGGAGAGCTTGAGGTCGGCGCCGGTCATCTCCGGGACGTTCGGCGGGTCGTAGCGCATCAGGTACCAGAGCCGCTTGGCGGCGACCGTGCCGCCTGCCGTCGACGGGCAGATCTCGCCCGGGGCGCACGAGACCACCGCCGTGCCGGGCGGGACGCCGAAGAGCTTGTGCCCGGCGGGCAGCTTGCCGTCGAACTTCCGCAGCGCCGCAGCCTTCGTCGTGACAGGCCCGGCGACGAGCTTCTTCTTGGCGTTGAAGAGCCAGTACTGCTCGGGCTGGCCCGCGGCGGCGAGCGCCTGCTGGCCGGCGAGGAGCTTGTAGACCGAGTCGGTCTCGATCGGGAACCGTGTCCGCGAGTCGATCGAGGGCGGCACGAGGTTCGCCTCGAGGTCGAACAGCTCGAGCTGGGCGGTCTTGCCGATGATCTTCGCCGCCGCTGCGGGGTCCTTGACGCCCGGCAGCTGGATCGCGATCTGGTCGCTCCCCTGCTTGCGGATCTCGGGCTCGGCGACGCCGAGCCGGTCGACGCGGTCGCGCATGATCGAGACCGAGCGGTCGAGGTCCTCGCCCGTCAGCTTGCGGTCCTTGGGCGGCACCGCCTGCAGCGTCACCTCGAGCCCGCCCTGCAGGTCGAGGCCGAGCGTGACGTCCTGCTTCAGGGGTGACGAAGGGATCGCCATGGCGGCGACGCCCACGAGGGCGGCGATCACCAGTGCGACGACGGTCAGTGCTGCGCGACGAGTCATGTGGGGACGGGCAGGTTAGCTGCGCTCTTCGGCCGTTGTGCGCGCGGCCGTCTCAGTATTTACAGATTCCACTTCTCCCTCAACCTCCGCTTCACCTTCGGCCACGGTCTCCTCACCGTCGTCCAGCTCGGCGTCGTCGTCAAGGGTCTCCTCGTCGACCTCGTCGTCGTCGTCGGGCTTGACGACGGTGGCGACGGCGCGCCGCGCCACGCGCACGTGGATGCCCTCGGCGATCTCGACGACGAGGTCCTCGTCCTCGTCGAGCTCCTGCACGATGCCGTAGAGGCCGCCGACCGTCAGGATCTCGTCGCCCGGCTCGACGCTCGAGAGCATGCGCTGCTGTTGCTGCTGCTTCGCACGTTGAGGGCGGATCAGGAGCACCCACAGCAGCGCGAACATGGCGACGATGATGATCAGTGATGACACGAGTGGCTACTCCTCCTCGGGGCCGGCGGCGAGTCGCTCGAGCGCCGCCGCCCTGTAGGCCGCGAACTCCCCGCGCTGAATCGCCGTCCGCGCGCCGGCGGTCAGTCGATGGACGAACCACAGATTATGCAGAGAGAGCAGCCGGAGCCCGAGAATCTCGTCCTGATTGACGAGGTGTCGCACGTACGCCCTCGTGAAGCGCGTGCAGGCGGGACACGAGCAACCGTCCTCGAGCGGCCGCGGGTCGCGCGCATACCGGGCGTTGCGCAGGTTCAGGCGGCCGCCGGCCGTCAGCGCCGACCCCGTGCGGGCGGTGCGGGTCGGGAGCACGCAGTCGAACATGTCGATCCCGGCGGCGACGACGCCGAGGATGCCCTCCGTGTCGCCGAGGCCCATGAAGTAGCGCGGCCGGTCGGCAGGAAGCAGCGGCGCCGACCAGCCGACGGCGTCGAGCATGGCGGCCCTGCTCTCCCCCACGGCGAGCCCGCCGAGGGCGTTGCCGTCGAACCCGAGGGAGACGATCTCCTCGATCGAGCGCCGGCGCAGGTCGGGGTCGGTGCCGCCCTGCGCGATCCCGAAGCGCAGCTGGCCGGGCGCGCGCGGTGCGTCGACCTGACGCTCCGCCCACAGGGTGGTGCGACGCACGGCGTCCTCGACGTCCGGCCGTGACGCGTCCGCCGGCGGGCAGATGTCCAGGCACATGGCGATGTCCGAGCCGAGCCGGCGCTGGATCTCGCACACGCCCTCCGGCGTGAACCGCTCGGGCGCGCCGTCGTAGACGGAGCGGAACGTGACCCCCTCGTCGTCGACCGCGAGCAGCGTGTCGCGGAGCGAGAACACCTGGAAGCCGCCGGAGTCCGTGAGGATCGGCCCGTTCCAGCCGGAGAAGGCGTGCAGGCCGCCGAGCTCCTCGATCACGTGCTCTCCGGGGCGGAAGTGCAGGTGGTACGTGTTGGCGAGGATCACGTGCGCGCCCACCGCCTGCACCTCGTCGGGGTGCAGCGCCTTGACGGTCGCCTTCGTGCCGACCGGCATGAACGCGGGCGTCGGAATCTCCCCGTGGGCGGTGTGGACGAGCCCGGCGCGGGCGGCGCCGTCGGCGGCCTCGAGCGTGAAGCAGGTGCTCACAGGATCAGCATCGCGTCGCCGAACGAGTAGAAGCGATAGCGCTCGGCGACGGCGAGCCGGTACAGGTCGCGCACCTGCTCGACGCCGGCGAAGGCCATCACGAGCGCGAGCAGCGTCGAGCGGGGCAGGTGGAAGTTCGTCAGCAGCGCGTCGACGCGGCGGAAGCGGAAGCCCGGGAGCACGTACAGGCTCGTCCTGCCGGCGAGGACGCCGTCTCGCGCGATCGTCTCGAGCACGCGCACCGTCGTCGTGCCGACGGCGAGGACGCGCTCGGCCGTCTCGATTCGTGCCCAGGCCCCGGGCGTCACCCGGTAGCGCTCGCCGTGCAGCTCGTGCCGCTCGAGCTCGTCCACGGCGAGCGGCCTGAACGTGTCGAGCCCGACATGCAGCGTGACGCGCTCGACGTCGAGGCGGGCGAGCAGCTCCGGCGTGAAGTGCAGGCCGGCCGTCGGCGCCGCCGCAGAGCCCGGCTCGTCCGCATAGACGGTCTGGTAGCGCTCCGGGTCGGCGAGCGGCGCCGCGATGTAGGGCGGCAGCGGCATCTCCCCCTCCGGCTCGCCGTCCAGCCGGACGCGCCAGCGCCCTTCGCCGAGCGAGTCGAGCAGCTGCACGGCGCCGAGCCGCTCGCCGGCCCTGAGGCGCCGGGACGGCCGGGCGAGAGCCTCCCACAGCGTGCCCTCGAGACGCTCGAGCAGCAGGATCTCCACCGCGCCTCCGCTCTCGCGCCGCAGGTGCAGGCGTGCCGGCACGACGCGTGTGTCGTTGACGACGACGAGCTCGCCCGCCAGCTCGTCGGGCAGCTCCGCGAGGGTCCGGTGTCGTACGGCCCCGCTCGCGGCGCTCGTAGACGAGCAGCCGGGAGGCGTCCCGGCGCGACGCGGGATGCTGGGCGATCAGCTCGGGTGGCAGGTCGTACTCCAGCTCTGACGATCTCATCCGACGGCCAGAGTAGCCTTGCCGCCATGGACGAACACGCTTTGGAGAGAGCCAGGCAACGCATTGCCGAGGCACGGCAGGGCCGGTTCGAGACGACACGTTTCGAGGCCGCGCTCGAGCGCTCGCGCCGCGAGCTCGAGGCGCTCGCCACGACCGCCGCGGAGCTCGAGGCGTCGCTGCCCGATCGGGTCGGAGCGGCTGTGCAGGAGGGTCTCAGGCGCGAGGTGCTGCCCGTCGGCCGCAACCTGGCCGAGATCCGCGGGCTGCTGAACCAGGCGCTGCGACGGCTCGAGCGGCTCGAGCAGGAGGTGATCGCCGAGCGCAACGCGCGGGTCGACGACCTCGCGCTGCTCGTCGACCTCGTCTCCTCGGGCTGGCAGGGCGTGGACGACCGCCTGCAGCGCCTCGAGCAGCATGCGGGCGGCGCGGACGTCGTCCGCCTGCGCGGCGACGCGGTCCGCGAGCACGCCGCCGCGATCGCGTAATGCTTGCCCGCAGATGTGGGATTCCCGAGGGGAATCCCACATCGCGAGAGTCCCTGAAGCCGGGAACCTACGGTTCCCTGTGAGCCCTCCCTCCGAACTGAGGCACCTTCCGGACTACGCCAGGATGATGGCGCACGTCACGGCCCACGCGGCGACGGTGAGGAGGATCGGCACGTCGCCGAGAAGGACGTTCTCCGGCTCCTCGCCCGCCGACCGGCGCTGGAGCAGCAGCAGGTAGCGGAAGAGCCCGAAGACGACGAACGGGATCGTGACCGCAAGCCACCGGGTGTCGCGGGCCGTCAGCGCGTAGACGGCGTAGGCGGCGATCGTGGCGGACGCGACGGCCGTCAGCAGCTGGTCGACGAGCGCCGTCGAGTACCCGTCCAGGACCGGCCGGCCGCGCTGCGCCAGGCGCTCGACGAGCACGAGCTCGGCCCGCCGCTTGCCGAGGGCGAGGAAGAGCGCCAGCAACCCGGTGCAGACGAGCAGCCACGGCGAGATGCGCACGTCCACGGCCAGCGCCCCGGCTGCGGCCCGGATCACGAACAGGCCTGCGATGACGAGCACGTCGACGAGGACGAGGTGCTTGAGCCACAGGGTGTACGCCGCCTGCAGCAGCACGAACGCCGCGAGCAGCGCGACGGAAGGCGCTCCGAGGGCGACGGCGAGAGCGAGTGCCGCGACGCCGAGCAGGCCGGCGAGCGCGAGCGCCTGCCTGCTCGAGAGCTCTCGTGCAGCTACCGGCCGGTACCTCTTGACCGGATGACGGCGGTCGTCGCCCGCGTCGCGCACGTCGTTGACGACGTAGGCGGCGCTCGAGGCGGCGCAGTAGGCGGCGAACGCGGTGATCGCCTCGACCCACCGCACGACCTCGCCCAGCTTGGCGGCGAACAGGATGCCGGCGAACAGCAGCAGGTTCTTCACCCACTGCCGCGGACGCAGCGCAACGAGGGCGGCCTGCCAGGGCGAACGACGCGTCGGCAGCGGGACGACGTCGGCGAGTGGCGCGGCCTGGCTCACCGGGCGATCGTACTGCGCAGCAGGCCGTCCCCCGACCGCGAGGCCCGGCCGATCCCGGCCCTACGAGCCGGTCAGCCGTGCGGGCAGCACGAGCCGGAAGCGACTGCCCTGCCCCACGGCCGAGTCGAGCTCGAGCCGGCCGCCGAGCGCGACGGCGAGCTCGCGCGCGATCGGCAGCCCGAGCCCGGTGCCGTGGTTGTCCTGCGAGATGAACGGGACGAAGATGCGCTCGCGCTCCTCGGCCCCGATGCCGGGGCCGGAGTCGCTGACGTCGACGCTGACGTAGCCGTTGCCGGTGCGCGCCGCCAGAGCTCGATCGTGCCGCCGTCCGGTGTCCAGCGGAAGGCGTTCGCGAGCAGGTTCGTGATCACCTGCAGCACGCGATCGCCGTCCGTGACGATCGTGGGCGGTGCCGGAGGCTCGACGAGCCGGTAGTCGATCTCGCGGCGGCGAGCCTCCTCGCCGAACGTCTGGTAGGCCTGCTCGACGAGGCGGCCCATGTCCACCTCCTGCGCGTGGACCGTGAAGCGGTGTGCGTTCAGCTTGGCCAGGTCGAGCACGTCGCCGACGAGCCGTTCCAGCCGCACCGATTCGGCGGCGACCACGTCCAGAGACGCCTGCACGAGGTCGGGGTCGTCGAGCAACCCGTCACGCAGCGCGTCGACGTGCCCCCGGATCGCCGTCAGCGGGGTGCGCAGCTCGTGCGAGACGGACATCAGGAACTGGCGCTCGCGCTCCTCGGTCGCAGCGAGGCGCGCCGCCATCTCGTTGAACCGCTCCGAGAGGTGGCCGATCTCGTCGCCGCCGCGGCCGAGAGGGACACGGACGGCGTAGTTGCCCTCGGCGATCTCGTCGGCGGCGCCGGAGAGCGCGAGCACGGGGCCCGTGATGCGGCGCGAGAGCCACCACGAGAGCAACCCTGCGAGCAGTGCGCCGACCGCGAACGCGCCTGCCAGGCGCTTGACGAGCGGCAGCCACTGGTCTCGGAGCTCGGTCCTCGGCTTTGCCACCACGATCGCGCCGAGTGGAGTGCTGTCGGGCTCGAGCCGGACGGGCTCCGCTGCAGCGAGGAACACACGCTTCTCGCCCGGAGGACGGAACTCGAACGTCGCGGGCCTGGAGACGGCGGCGACCTCGGGCGGCAGCGAGGCCTCGGGCAGCCTCTCCAGCCCGGAGTCCTGGCCCGGGAAGAGCGAGGCGCCGACGTAGTAGATGCGGTCGCCGGTCGCGAGCTCGAGCTTCGAGGCGGCGAAGTCGATCGCGTCCGAGCCCTCGTCCGCGGCGCGCAGGGCCGCATCGGCGTACAGCTGGGACAGCCCCGACGCCTCGCGGCGAAGCTCGGCGACCGACTGGTCGTGGGTGTACGTCTGGAAGAGACGAAGCGAGATGGCGGCGGCGACGAGGCCGGCGATCACGATTCCCAGCAGGAAGAGGGCAGGCAACCGGAAGCGCAGCGACCCGGGCACGCCGAAAGTGTACGGGCGCCACCGGCGGCTCCCACCCGGCGCGTCGTGCTCGGGCGGGCGAGTCACGCCGCGCCTACGAGCCGGCGCGGCTCGGTCGGCTGCCGCCCGCCTCGCCCCTACGACGTCGCGGGGGCATGGCTGCGGTCGGCGGAAACCTTGTAGCCGACGCCCCACACGGTCACGATCGGCGAGGCGTCCTCGAGCTTGCGGCGGATCTGCCGGACGTGCACGTCGACCGTGCGGGTGTCGCCCGCGAACGTGTACCCCCACACCCGCTCGAGCAGCTGGTCCCGGGTGAGGACGATGCCCCTGTGGTCGAGCAGCTCCCAGAGCAGGTCGAACTCCTTGGGGGCGAGCTGGATCTCGGTGTCGCCGACGAGGACCTCGCGACGCCCCGCGTTGATGAGGAGGTCGCCGTGGCGGATCTCCTCCCCCTCCTCGCGGCGCCGGTCGGGTGCCGAACGTCGCAGCACGCTCTTGACGCGCGCCACGAGCTCGCGCGGGTTGAACGGCTTCGTCAGGTAGTCGTCGGCGCCGACCTCGAGGCCGATGATCTTGTCGACGTCCTCGTCACGGGCGGTGAGCATGAGGATCGGCACGTCCGAGCTCTTGCGCACGCGGCGGCAGATCTCGATCCCGTCCATGTCCGGCAGGTTGAGGTCGAGCACGATCAGCGCCGGCATCTCCGCGGCGATCGCGTTCAGCGCCGCGCTGCCGGTGGTGGCCACCTTGACCGTGTAGCCGGAGTTCTTCAGGTAGAGCGAGACGAAGGATGCGATCGACGTCTCGTCCTCGACGACGAGGATCGTCTGTGGCGTGCTCACGGGCGAATCTTGGCCGACCCGTCTGACGGCGCCGGCCTCGGAGGCGCCGAACGGGAGGCGCAGAGTGTCTTCGGGGACGGGTTGCGGCGCCTCGTCGCCGATCGCGTACTGGCCGGTGCTGCCCACGGCGTCGGGCTCGCCGTCGAGCATGACGACGCCGTTCCCCCGAGCCGAGATGGAGATGCCCTCGCCGCGGGCGACGATCTTGTAGCGGCCGCCGGGCACGTAGAAGCTGATCGTGCGTGCCGCGCGTCCAGACGACCTTGCCGCGCGGTACGCCGTTCACGCGAGGGCTCCACTGGTCGCCGGAGCTGAGGTCGGTGATCTTCACCGAGCCACGCTCGACGCGCCCGACGAGGGCGCCCCGGCCCGTGACCTGCACCACCCCGCGGCCGTCCTCGACGAGCAGCGACCCGCCGGTCGAGGGTGCAGGTGCGGCGACCGCCGTGGCCGACGTGGCCACCAGAGCGAGGGCGAACAGAATTAGTGCCGTGTGGCGCATGCAGGAGCAGTATCGGGAATCCGCGTGTGTGCAGGGTGAGACGCGCGTAAGGAAACTGTAAGCGGCCCGGGGCGACGGGTTGCGCGGTCAGCCGCCGGACACGGAGAGAATCGCAGGATGGAAGACCTGCTCGACTTCGGCAAGATCGTCCTGACCGTCTCCGCCGGCCTCTCGCTCGCCATCGTCGTCCGGGTGATCGCCTCGCGCGTCGGGCTTCCGACGGCGGCGCTGCTGCTCGTCGTCGCCGCCGCCGCGTCGGACCTGTCGACCCGGCTCGCCGACCTGCTGTCGTTCGAGGACGTGCAGCACATCGCCACGCTGGCGCTGATCGCGATCCTCTTCGAAGGGGGGATGAGCATCGGCTCGAAGCGGTTCCGCACCGCGGCGACGCCGATCGCCGTGCTCGGCGTGCTCGGCACGTTCGGGACGGCAGCGCTCGTCGCCGCAGCGGCCCACTGGCTGCTCGGGCTCGACTGGACGATCGCCGGGCTGCTCGGCGCCGCCCTCGCCCCCACCGATCCGGCAGTCACCTTCTCGGTCCTCGCGGGCAAGGAGGTCGAGGGCCGGACGGGAACCATCCTCGAGGGCGAGTCGGGCTTCAACGACCCCGTCGGCATCGCGCTGATGCTCGGCCTGGTCGAGCTCGCGACGAGCGACCATGCGTCGTACGGCGGCATCGCCGTGGACTTCGTCCGCGAGATGGGGATCGGTCTCGCGATCGGCGGGGCCGGCGGGCTTGCGCTCATGCTCCTGATCCCGCGGTTTCCCCTGCCCGACCGGTCGCTCTATCCGCTCGCAACCCTGCTCTCGGCCGGCGTCGTGTACGGCGCCGCCTCGGCGGCGCACGGCTCAGGCTTCCTCGCCGTCTTCGTGGCCGGGATCATGCTGGGCGACGTCGACTACCCTCGCCGGCTCGAGGTGCGGCACTTCCACTCCGCCATGGCCGACCTGGGCGAGCTGGCGGTGTTCGTCGCCCTCGGCCTCACGATCGACCTCACCTTCATCGGGCAGGAAGGGCTCTGGTGGCGCGGCCTGGTGCTCGCCGTGCTGCTCGGCTTCGTGATCCGCCCCCTCGTCGTCTGGCCCCTGCTGCATCCCTCGGGACTCGGGCACAACGAGAGGCTCTTCGTCGTCTGGTGCGGGCTGAAGGGGGCGGTGCCGATCCTGCTCGCCTCGCTCGCGGTCACCGGGGGCACCGAGTACGCGGCCGAGATCTACGGGATCGTGTTCGTGGTCGTCCTCTTCTCGGTGGCGGTGCAGGGAACCGCGGTACCGGCGGTCGCGGCACGGCTCCGTATCCCGATGCACGCCGACGAGGCCGACGAGCCCTGAGCCTGGCGGGGACTGCGGTCGCCTAGGCGGCGACGCCGTGGAGCTGCCCGGCACGCAACCGCAGCAGCTCGACGAGGTCGGCCGTGACCCGGAACGGGTCCGAGATCACGTCGCCGGTGACGGTGGAGAGGGCGACGACCGGGTCGCCGTCGCTCTCGGCGAGCAGCACCGGCGCCGGCGACACATGCCGGTCGGCGAGTGCGGCCAGGCGCCGCACCGCGTTCGCGTCACCGGGCGTGCAGGACGGATGACGATCTCGCCCCGCTCGCCGACCTGCCGCGCGAGGGACGCCGGCAGGTCTCGCTCATCCGAGGTACTTGCGCCTGCGGGCGCGTCGTCGATCCGCGAGTCCTTGCCCCACACGAGCGGCCGCGAGACCGACGACGACGATGAAGAGAACCGCTGCGATTTCCATGGCCCAGTGTGACCGAGCAGGTACTATCAGCACCAGTCGGGTTTTCATGACTTCCATTAGCCCGCTACTGATACGTTGGCTCGGCGATCGAGGTCCGCCACCTGGCCGCGCTCGAGGCGGTGGCCCGCAGGGCACGTTCGGGCGTGCCGCGGAGCACCTCGGCTACACGCAGTCGGCCGTCAGCCAGCAGGTGGCGGCGCTCGAGCGCATCGTCGGCGAGCGCCTGCTCGACCGCCCGGGAGGCCCGCGCCAGTCTCGCTGACGGATGCCGGCGACCTGCTGCTGCGCCACGCAGAGGCGATCAACGCACGGCTCGCGGCAGCCCAGGCCGACATCGCAGCGTTGCGCGACGGCGAGAGCGGCGCACGTTCGGGTCGGCATCTACCAGCGCGTCGGCGCGCGCGTGCTCCCGTGCTGATGCGACGCTTCTCGGGCACTGGCCCGGGGTCGACCTGAGCCGTGAGGTGAGCGTCCGATCCGATCCCGAGGTCTGAGCCGCATCGAGCCGGCGACCTCGATCTCGCGTTCTGCAGCCCGCCGCTGCCCGAGGGGCCGTTCGAGGCATCGACCTGATCACCGACCCGTACGTGCTCGTCGTGCCCGTCGACATCGAGGCCGGGCGCCGGCAGGCGCGAGCCTCCGGCACCTCGACGATCTTTGCTGATCGGCAACCAGTCGTGCCGCCGGGCGATCGCCGAGGATCCGTTGCGCTCGCACGGGATCGAGCCCGACGTCGGCTTCCGCTCCGACGACAACAGCACCGTCCAGGGCCTCGTCGCTGCCGGTTCGGCGCCGCCCTCGTGCGCCCTGCTCGCCGTTCGCCGGGCGACGACCGGGTGCGGGTGCTCGACCTCGTCCTCCGTGCCCCCTCGCCGATCGCGTCGTCTGGCACCGTGACCGGCATCGCTCGCCTGCCTCACGGGCGTTCATCGAGCTCGCCCGCAGGTGTGCGAGGCCGCGAGCGCGACCTTCCGTTGCCCGGCAGCTGACGGCCGGGTCAGGCGGGCGACGCCGGCCCCGATAGACTCCCGCTATGGCGGCGACCACGACCGGACGCAAGCTCCTGATCGACGGCGAGTGGGTCGAGACGGGCGACTGGCTCGACGTCGCCTCGCCGTACGACGGCTCCGTCGTCGCCCGGGTCGCGAGAGCGGGTGCGCCTGAGACGCGAGCGGCCCTCGACGCGGCCGCCCGGGCGATGGAGTCGCCGTTGCCGGCGCACAAGCGTGCCGAGATCCTCGTTCGCGTCGCAGGCGCCCTCGGGCGCCGCGCCGACGAGGCTGCGCGCCAGATCTCCGCGGAGGCGGGCAAGCCGCTGAAGGCGGCCCGCGTCGAGGTCGCGCGCGCGATGTCGACGTACACGATGGCCGCGGTCGAGGCGCGCAAGCTCTCGGGCGAGATGGTGCCGATGGACGCCTCGCAGGCGGGTGAGGGCAAGCTCGCGTTCACGATGCGCCTGCCGATCGGCATCGTCGGCGCGATCTCGCCGTTCAACTTCCCGCTCAACCTCGTCGCCCACAAGATCGCGCCGGCCCTCGCCGCCGGCTGCGCCGTCGTACTCAAGCCGGCCTCCCAGACGCCGCTGTCGGCGCTCCTGCTCGCAGAGCTCGAGCACGAGGCGGGCTTGCCGCCCGGCTGGTTGAACGTCCTCGTCGGCCCGTCCTCCGAGATCGGCGACGTGATCGTCGAGGACGAGCGGGTGAAGCTGATCAGCTTCACCGGCTCGAGCGCCGTCGGCTGGGGCATCCGCGAGCGGGCGCCCCGAAAGCGGGTGGGGCTCGAGCTCGGCAACGCGACGCCGGTGATCGTCGAGGCCGATGCCGACATCGAGGACGCGGCCACGCGATGTGCGGCGAACGCGTTCTCGTTCGCCGGCCAGAGCTGCATCTCGGTGCAGCGGATCTACGTCCACCGCGACGTCTACGACGACTTCAAGGAGCGGTTCGTGCCGAAGGTCGAGTCGCTCAGGGTCGGCGACCCCGCCGACGAGGACACAGACGTCGGCCCGCTCATCTCGCGCGACGAGCGCGACCGCGTGCTCTCGTGGGTCGAGCAGGCGCGCACCGGCGGCGCCGTCGTCCTCACCGGCGGCACGCTGGAAGGAGAGCTGCTGCGCCCGACGGTCGTCGAGCGGCCGGCACCCGACGCTCACGTTGCGTGCGACGAGGCCTTCGGGCCTGTCTGCACGCTGCAGCCGTACGACACCCTCGACGAGGCCGTCGCGGCCGCCAACGCGACCCGCTACGGCCTGCAGGCAGGGATCTTCACGGCGTCGCTCGGCTCGGCTCTCAAGGCGTCGACAGCGCTCGAGTTCGGAGGCGTCACCGTCAACGAGGCGCCCACGTTCCGCGCCGACCAGATGCCGTACGGCGGGGTCAAGGACTCCGGCAACACCCGCGAGGGCCCGGCCTGGGCCGTCCGGGAGATGACCGAAGAGCGCCTCGTCGTGATCCAACTCTGACCATGGCGCTCTTCTCGAGAAAGCCGCCGCGACCGGCGGCGAGCGAGCTCAGACGGGAGCGGCGCGCGCTGCTCCTCCTGCGGGAGGAGCGGCTGCGAGAGCTCGGCGGCCTCACCCTCGAGATGTACCGGCGCGACCACTTCAACGAGACGCTCGTCGTCGAGCGCTGCGCCGAGCTCGTGGCCATCGAGGCCCGTGTGAGCGAGATCGACGCATTGCTCGCGGGGGCGCGAGGGCTGCGGCGCCGGGGGGCCGCCATCTGCGCGTGCGGCGCACCGGTCCTGATCGGCGCCCGCTTCTGTCCGAGCTGCGGCCGCTCGTTCGTGGATCAGGCGGAGGCGGCGGAGGCGACGGAGGCGGCCGGTTGAGCGCGTGCCCGCGGTGCGGCGGAGGCGTCGCGGCGGGCCAGGAGTTCTGCCTCGAGTGCGGTCTCCGGATTCCCGGCCGCACGCGTCTCGGGCCGCCGCCGCTCGAGCCGCGACGGCTCGCGATCCCGCTCGCCGCCACGGCCGTGCTCGCCGTCGCCGGCGCGGCACTCGCGATCGGCCTGACCCGCGACCCGGCGCAGCCTCCGACGATCGTGACGGCCACCGGCGGCAGCATCACCCTCACGACCGCAGCGGTGGAGCGGCGCTCGCGGCTCGCCCTGTGGCCGCGCCGTCGCAACGGCTGGACGAACGTGCTCGTCTCGGTGCCCAAGCTCGAGGGCCGTGACGCTGCCATCGCACGGGCGGAGCAGGCGCGGCAGCGAGGGCTGCCGAAGGTCGGCGTGCTCGACTCCTCTCGCTACGCCAGCCTGCACCCGGGCTACTGGGTCGTCTTCACGGGCGTGTATGCCTCCGAGGCGGAGGCGGCGAGCGCGCTGCAGAAGGCGCGCTCCGTGCAGCGCACGGCCAGGACGCAGAGGGTGGCATCGTGAGAGCAGTGTTGGCTTCCGTGGCAACATTCGTGCAGAGTTTGTAACACGGCCCCAAACCCGGTAGACTCCGCTCCGGAGCCTCTGCTCCACCGCCCGTTTTCAGCCTGCTCACAGCCTTTCCGTCGGGGAGCGAACGAGTCTCATGGACGATCACGTCGCGCAGTTGCAGTCCTGCATGTATCAGTACTCGCGAGTCATCTATCGCTCGCTGAAGGATCTGATCGACCCGTATGTCGATGCGAGCACGCGCCTCGACTACCGTCGTTCGCTCCTGGCGGAATGCGAGTTGACGATGTCCCGGCTCGCCGCCGACCCTCACTACTTCGCGCGGCCCGATCGCGCCCTGTTCCAGGATATTCGCCGGTACTTCCCGATCACGGCGCAGGCACAGGTGGCCTGGACGATCCGCGAGGGCATCGGGGCGGCCGTCACCTTCATCGAGCAGCAGATCGAGGCCGGCGCGTTCGACGGCGGCGTCGCCCGGTGCAAGGCAACGACCCGCAAGGGCAAGGCGTGCCAGCGGACACCGCTGCCGAGCCGCGACTACTGCCCGTCGCACCAGCACCTCGAAGCGCGCACCTCGCTCGCGGCCTGACGTCCGGCCGGCGCCGAGCAGCGCCCGGCCTCGCGAGCGGACGCAGCGCCGGCCTGCGAGCTCGCGAAGCCCGAGATTCTCCAGCGCTGTGCCGGGCTGTAAGCTCGGACAGCACTATGTCGCACGACACCGACAAGCTCATCCGCCAGCTCTCCCTCGTCGCCTTCCTGATGGCGGAGCGTCGGCCCCTGACGGCGCGCGACGTGAAGGGCAACGTCGAGGGCTACTCGGAGATGTCGGACGAGGCGTTCGCCCGGCGCTTCTACTCGGACCGCGCGGAGCTGACGGCGCTCGGGGTGCCGCTCCACTCGCAGCGGGACGAGTTCACCGGTGAGGAGCTGTACACGCTGCGCTCGGAGCACTACTTCCTCGACCGGCTCGATCTCAAGGACGACGAGCTCGCAGCTCTGCAGACGGCGCTCTTCTACCTGGACGGGAAGTTCGCGTACGCGGAGCCCCTCCGCCTCGCGCTCCAGAACCTCGCGCTCGGGCGCCCCGGCTTCCTCGAGGCGCCCACCGACACGGCCGAGCGTGTCCGCGTGACCGCGCCCGACTACTCGCCCGAGCTCGCCGGCAGGCTTTCGAAGCTCGAGTCGGCGATCTCGAAACAGCGCACGATCAAGTTCTCGTACTGGTCGCCGCAGCACGACAAGGTGGCCGAGCGCGTGCTGAACCCGTACGCGCTGCGCCTCGACGAGGGCGTCTGGTACGTGATCGGCCACGACCTCGACCGCGACGCCGTGCGCACGTTCCGAGTCTCCCGCCTGCGCAGCGACATCCGTTTCGCGACCCGGCGGGAGCGCGACTTCCGGCTCCCCGCCGACTTCGACGTCGAGGCGCACCGTGTGCCGCGTCCGTGGCAGATCGGCGAGCTCGTCGGCCGTGCGCGGATCGCCGTCCGCGACGACACGGCCTGGTGGGTGCACCGCACCCTCTCGGACGCGGGGACGCTCGAGGAGGGCGTCTTCGAGACCGGCTTCGTCCGGCTCGAGCCGCTCGCGGGCTGGGTGCTGCGCCAGAACGGCCGCGCCATCCCGCTCGAGCCGAAGGCGCTGCGCGACCTCGTCGCCGCCGGCCTCGCCCGTCTGCGCGACACGCACGAGGCCGATCTGCCGCCGATCGCTCGCGAGCGGCGCGTGGAGGCCGCGTCCGACCACGGCGACCGCCCGGCAGGCCCGGTCGCGCCCGAGCGCTTCGGCGTGCTGCAGGCACTGCTCGCACACGTCCTCTCGGCCTGCGGCGAGGAGCGTGACGCCCAGATCGACGCCGACGAGCTGGCCGCCCGGTTCTCCATTCCCCGCGAGGAGCTGCAGGAGACGTTGTCCCTGCTCAACCTCGTCAACTTCGGCGGCGGCTGCTACACGGTCTACGCGGAGGTCGACGAGGAGGCCGGCACGGTTCGCGTCGACAAGGAGCTGTACGGCGACGTCTTCCGCAGGCCGCCGAAGCTGACACCGCTCGAGGCGCGAGCGATCCGCCTCGCGATCGAATACGTCGGCCCCACCATCGCCGCCGAGGCGCACACCCCGCTCGACCGCGTGCGCAAGAAGCTGGAGGAGACGTTCGGCCAGTTCGAGCTTGCTCAGACCCCGGCGCCGCTCGTCCGCGACGTGGAGGAGGAGCTCGTGCGCACGCTCTCCGAGGCAGCTGACAGGCGTCTCGTCGTGGAGATCGAGTACCTCAAGGAAGGCGACGAGACACCGACGACGCGCGCGGTGGAGCCGTACTCGTTCGAGCGCGAGCTGCCGGTCTGGCGCGTCCACACGTGGGATCGCACCGCGGGTGGGCCGCGCACGTACCGCCTCGACCGGATGCGCTCCGCTCGGCTCACGGAGGACGCCTTCGCTGCGCGCGAGGGCTTCGACCCGCACTACCTCAGCGAGCCGCACCTCGCCCGGCTCTGGCATTCCCCGGTCGTGGCGCGCTGGAAGGTCGAACGTGGCGCGCGCGGTCTCACCGACAAGGCGGCTCTGAGCGAGCTGCCGTTCAAGACCGAGGAATGGCTGCTCTCGGAGGTGCTGGCCGACGCCGGCGAGACGATCGTGCTCGAGCCGGCCCACATCCGTGCGCGCCGTCGCCGCGCGTGCGAAGGAGCTCGAGCGCGAGCTCAAGCCGGTTCGGCGCAAGCCGGCAGCACGAGCGTGAACACCGCTCCCTGACCCGGGGCCGACGCCACCTCGACGCTGCCCCCGTGAGCGACCGCGATCGCGCGCACGATGGCGAGGCCGAGGCCCGAGCCCGGCCGGTCGGCCGTGAGGCGAACGCCCGGCTCGAACACGCGGGCGAGCCCGTCCTCCGGGATTCCCTCGCCGTGGTCCACCACCGCGAGGAGCACCCGGCCGGCTTCGGCACGCGCCGTGACGCGGATCTCGGCCTCGGCGGGGGAATGTCCGAGGGCGTTGCCGATCAGGTTGTCGAGCGCCTGCCGTAGACGCTCCGGGTCGCCGTCGACGAGCGGCAGGCCCGTTGCGATGTCGGCGCGCACGGGAGCGCCGCCGAGAGCTGCCGCATCGGCGGCGTCCCTCACGATCGCGCCCGGGTCGAGCGGGCGCAGCCGCACGGAGGCGACGGCTGCGTCGAGCACGAGCCGCTCGACGTTGCGCGACGCTGCTGCGGCGAGCTCGAGCAGCCTGCGCCGCTGCGCCGTATCGCTGCCCGGGTAGGCCTCGGCGATCGCCACGAGCGCCGCGACGGGGCTTCGGAGCTCGTGTGCGAGCACGGCGAGGCGCTCCACGCTCATCCGGCCCGCTCCTGCACGCGGGCGAGCGCCCAGGCGGCCGCATCCTCGAGCACCGCGTCGCCGCAGGAGAGATAGCGCGCGGCCTCGGCGACAGTCTCGTCCCCGGGCGAGCCGGTGTTCCCGACCGCGATGAGAGCGTTGCGGCGCAGCCACCGTGGGTCGTTCGCCGGGACATAGAGGCGGTCGAGCTCGGCCGTCAGCTCCGCGCCGTCGCGTCGAAGCCAGTCGAGCAGCGAGACGGTGGGCGCCGCGTCGCCGCCGGACCGCGCGCCCAGGCGCCGCTTCTCGATACCGCGATTCCAGGGGCATACGTCCTGGCAGATGTCGCAACCGTAGACCGAGGCGCCGAGCTCCGCTCGGTATCCCTCCGGCACCGCGGCGGGGGCCTGCGTCCAGTACGAGAGGCACCGCGTCGAGTCGAGCACGCCGGGCTCGTCGAGAGCGCCGGTCGGGCAGGCGTCGATGCAGAGGCGGCACTGGCCGCAGTCGAGCGCGAGGGGAGGGGTTGGCTCGAGCTCGACGTCGGTGACGAGCGTGCCGAGCACGACCCACGAGCCGTGCGTTCGCGTGATCAGCATCGTGTTCTTCCCGTAGAAGCCGACGCCGGCCCGCGCCGCGCCCTCCCGGTCGACGTGCTGGTTCGCGTCGACGAGCACCCGGTAGGAGCCGCCGAGCCGCCGCCCGAGAGCATCGAGGCGTTCGCGCAGCAGGGCGTAGTGGTCGCTCCACGCGTATCGCGGCAGCCGCCCCTCCCCCGGTCCCGCGTCCGGCCCCTCGGCCCAGTAGCAGAGAGCGGCCGACACGACGGTGCGCGCGCCCTCGAGCAGGAGCTCCGGATGGCACGAGATCTCGGGCCGCGCCATCGTGAAGCGCATGTCGGCGAAGAGGCCGCGGGTGCGCCGCTCCCGGATGTGACGCTCGGTCTCCTCGTACGGCTCCGCCGGCGCGGCACCGACGACGTCGATACCCACCTCGGACGCATGGCGCGTGAGCTCTGCCGCGTTCATGAGAGGATTGTGACCGTGAAGGCGATCCGCATCCACGACGAGGGCGGCCCGGACGTGCTGCGGTACGAGGACGTGCCGGACCCGGAGCCGGCAGCAGGCGAGGTGCTGGTCCGCCTGGCCGCGGCGTCGCTCAACCATCTCGACGTGTGGGTTCGCATGGGACTACCTTCCGTGCCGAAGCCCCGCATCCTCGGAGCGGACGGGGCGGGCGTCGTGGCGGCGCTCGGCCCGGGTGTCGAGGGGTTCGCGCCCGGAGAGCGCGTCGTCATCAATCCGGGACTCGAGCACGGTGCGTTCATCTCCGTCGTGGGCGAGCACTGCGACGGCACCCATTGCGAGCTGATCGCAATCGACGCGAAGCAGGTCTTCCCGCTCGACGACGCGCTCTCGTTCGAGGAGGCGGCGGCGTTCCCGCTCGTCTACGAGACCGCCTACCGGATGCTCGTCACGAAGGCCGCCGTGCAGCCCGGCGAATGGGTCCTGATCTGGGGCATCGGCGGGGGGGTCGCCACCGCGGCCTTCGAGATCTGCCGCGCGCTCGGGGCACGCACGATCGTCACGTCGGGCAGCGACGAGAAGCTGGAGCAGGCGCGGCAGTGGGGCGCAGACGTGGCGGTCAACCACCACACGGGCGACGTCGTGGCGGCGGTGAAGGAGGCAACCGGCAAGGGCGTCCAGATCGTCGTCGAGTCGGTGGGAGAGGCGACGTGGGCGCGCTCCCTGGCGGCGGTGGCGCCGGCCGGCCGTGTCGCCGTGTGCGGCGCCACGAGCGGCCCGAACCCCCCGGCCGCGCTCCACCGCTTCTGGTGGAAGCAGCTCACCGTGTACGGCTCGTCGATGGGCACCCGCGAGGATTTCATCGGTGCCTACGAGCTGGTCTCGAGCGGCCGTGCCCGCGTCCATGTCGACCGCGTCTACCCGCTGGCGGAGGCGGCCGAGGCCCACCGGCGGCTCGAGGCGGGCGAGCAGCTCGGCAAGATCGTGCTGGCGATTCCAGGCTGACGCCTGGAATCGCTAGGAGAAGACGTCGTCCTTCTCTGGGGTTCGGCGTTAGCCGAAGCCGAGGATGAACTTCGCGTCGTCGGACATCCGGTCGGCCTGGACAAGCTGCGACGAGATGCAACGCGATGCAGGTGAACGCAACAATGCGGGGTTGCTCGCCATCTCAGTTACATCGAACTGCAAGGGAGTGCACCTGAATGCCGCAAGTGTGTACCCGTTGTGTACCCGACCGTCTGTAGCCCCCGGCAAACCTTGGCATCGAAGCCTCCGTTCGGCGCGATACTCTGAGGGCCGTGTTTCGAGTTGCGGTCTTGGCGCTTGTGGTCGGCGTCTTGGCGGTATTGCCCGAGAGCGGTGGGACAGCCGACTATCGCGGTGTTCCCCTCGGTACGGTCGCGAAGGTCGCGTCTGGGGTTGGGGTTGTTCAGATGCTGGACTGCAAGGGACGGCCGATTCGTGGGAACGGACTGACGGCGACCGGCAGCGGTTTTCTTGTTGGCAGACGCGTGGTAATGACGGCAGAGCACGTCGTGTCGGATTTCCTGAGCGACCGACGGTTGGTGTGTCGGCACCGCGTGTGGCTGGGAGGCCGCTGGTATCCAGTCACCCGCGTGACCGTGTGGACGCAGCGTGGCAAGGAAGAAGATCGGCGCGGTGTTGATGTTGCGACGTTCGAGATCGCCCGCCCGGCACCGGGTCACGTATTTCGCATCGCTCAGCATGGACCAAGCGTCGGGAGTGCCGTGGCTGCGCTCGGATACCCGCTCGGCCTTCCTCTCTCAATCTCGCAAGGCATCGTGCGTCGAATATTTCGGGACTACGGCATCCCGACGCTGGCCGCGCGCATCGTGATCGAGGGGGGAAACAGCGGAGGCCCGATTATCAACGGCCGGGGCGAGGCGGTAGGCCTGGTTTCGCGCGTATTCCCAGTGGCGAACCCGAACCGTGATGGCCCGAACCTGAACGGCGGCATCGACTTTTCACGGTGGTGGGGCAACGCGGCCAGGCGTGACCTATGTCTCGCCCATCCAGCCGCCGGTGTCCCCGGTTGTGAAGAAGCGACAGGAGAGACAACAGCACTTGCGAAGGTCCCTATCGATCTCCCCCCTCGTCACTGACTCAACAACGTGTCGAACCGTGCACCCGGCGTGAGCTGAGGCGCCCGCCTGCTGATCCTGTGGCGAGTCGGGGTTGGCCCACTCGCCTGCGCCAGTTCAGGAATACTTTCGTGAGGGCTACGGGCGCGTCGCGCGCCTGACAGCGTTCTTGAACTCGCTGATCTTCCAGTCGATCAGTTCCCCATAGGGCATCGAACCCGGATCCGCGGGAACGCTGTTCTGTTCCGCGGCGACCTGACGGGCGCGCTCGCGCACGTCTTCAATCGAAGCCGTCGGGAATCGTGCAGCGACCTCCGGCTGGCCCACCCAGACGACAAACGGAGTTGCGAGCGGCTTCTCGCCTCCGTCGGGATCAAGGATCGTCGCGTCGATCTTGACGAGGTCGCAAGTCAGCCAGTTGTGGCCAGCCGATGAAGACCCTTGATGCAGATCCCAACGAGCCAACGCGCCCAGCGACAGCTTGATGGCGCACCTCCCACGCGCGTTCGAATTCGCCACTTCGCGCGACGAGGACGACATCGAGGTCGCTCAGCTCATCAGGCGACCCGGCGGCGAAGGAGCCGACAACCACCAGCCCGTCGAAAACGTCAAGCTCCTCGACACGGTCCACCAACGTGACCAGCGCTGGCCACTGGCGCGTCACTTCCAAACGATGCCTGCCCCGCCACGTGTTCATGCTCACGCACCGAAGCGTAAGGAACGCCGCCTGCGCCAACGCGGGAATGGCACCCGAGCAGCCGCGGCGAGCCAGCCTATTGCGGGGCGGTGTAAATTTCGCCGGGTGTCTAGGGCGGTGCTGGCATCGGTCTAAGTCAGGGTAATCGCGCTCGTGTTCGCTGCTCGCGGGTCTGCCGCCGCACCGAGGTACATCGTGGTCAGCGGCCCCGGGCTGAAACAGCCGGTAGTGCGGAAGCCGGACGTCCTGGAGTGAGGTTTCTTCATGGTTTGGCGGTTCTCCGACGCCTCGGCTCGAGCTTGGAGATCACCCCGCCGACGTAGACACGCCACCACTCCAGTGTCGGGATGACCGGCTTTCCCTCGCATGGAACTCCCGGACCGAAGGCTATCCCGAAGTCGAAGGTGGTCTGCATCGTGACGTTGGCATTTGGCTCAGAGTCGATCCGGAACCGCCCCAGGACTCCTCCATCCACGAACGGGCCGAGACTCGGATCGAGTACTTCGATCGTTCCACCCTGGATATCCCACCAGGTGGCGTTCAGCAGCGAGGTTACGATCGGCAGACGCCGATGCTTGTCGACGATGTCGAGCATGTGGATACCCCAGAGCGGATCCTCGGCCAACACGCCGTGATAGGGCTGGATGCTCTCGATGACGCTCAGCGCCGTAGCACGGACACCGGGGAGGCCACCGCGGTGGGAGCTAGCCCACTTGGTCTTGTCGTCGAGGATCGGGAATGAGGTCTTCTCGGTCTTGAAGTTTGGCGTGTTGACGAGCGTGTACGCGACGTGGTCGAGCGCCGACCGCAGGCAATGGACGCAGTCACCGGCCATGGCTCCCCAGCGCTCGAAGGGCGGCTCCTCGACGACCTTCACCCTCCAGAGGAAGTGATGATCCTTGCCGTCCGTCTCGCGAAGCGCCCGGTACGGATTACGTGCCTTGAATCGCTCGTGGTCTTCGTTCAGCGCGCCGAAGTGCTCCTCCGCGCGAGCGAGCTTGAGCCGAGCACCCGCGAACCGGTCTGCCATGCGCGTGAACCTACTCTTCTGCACGCACCAGTGCGAGGAACGTCGCGTGCGCCAGGGTTCAGGAATGTTCCCTGAAGGGGTCCTTCTGCGAAGACATCGGGTCGCTACTCGCTCGTGGCCTCCCACTCCGGGCGTGGCGGAGGTACGGGAACAGCTTCCCTGAGCGTCTCACACCACGCGACGAGGCCTGCATACCGCGGCTTAGGCGTGCGCACACACAGGGCGACGAGCTTGCGCGCGAGGAGTTGCGCGTTGACTGCGTTCTCGGCTCGGTAGTTCACGAAGCGTGGTTCCATGCCGAGGTTGAAGGCGGGGTGGAGTACGGGCTGGGCCCAGGTCGCGGGCGGATGGACGGCTTCGCGACGCATGCGGAACAGGACGCGGAGGGGTTGTCTCAGCGCCGTCAGCTGGGCGTGACTGAGCGAGAACGCGCGTTTGAACGTCTCGAAGATCGTTCCGTCACGCGTCTTCGCTGACACACGCGCTTCGGGAGCGTGTTCCAGGACCGACGCGAAGAACGCGTCTATGGCAAAGGCCGACGCTGTGACAGCGATTAGTGACGCTTCGAATTCGCGCTGGAGCGCTTCGCCGAACTTCTCATTGCCGTCGTCGGAGGCTGCGTCCAGTGCGAGCTTCCGGGCTGTTTCGCTCTGATCGGACGCCTGCTCTGCGATCCGCAGCCAGTGGCCAAAGATGTCCGTGCGAAGTTCGGTGATCATCGAGGAGTTGACGAGTTCGCCTGTCGGCGCGTCGAACGAGATCCGAAAGTCGCGGATGCGGAAATCGCTGCGACGGACAACGTGGATGCCGGCAGGTCGACGTTCTTCCGGTTGATCTCCTGACATCTGGCCAGCGTGCCAGAACGTCCGGCTTCTTGGCGCGCTCTCATTCGTGTGACATTCCCGAACGCTCGACGGGGTTACCGGCACGGTCCTGATCGCGTTCGGCCTCCGGCTCGCCACCGAGCACCGGCATAGTCGCGCCGGTGGCGCAGAACGCCACGATCGCACCGCAGCAGAGGCGTTAGCGGGGAAGGCTTGCGACGACGCGTCTGAGGGTGGCAACGGCCTCGGTCAACGGCTCCCAGGCATGCATCCCGACGAGGTACGTCGTTTTCCCGGAGCGCCAGCGGAAGACCACGTGGCCGCCCTGGCTGCCGCCCGTCGGGTAGCCAGTCGAGAGCACGAGTGTTCCCTTCTTCCCGCCCCAGGTCACGCTGCCGAAAAGGACCGGCTTGTCGCGTTTCTCGCGTACGAGTCCGTCGCGTGGGGTGACAGCACCAGACGTCGGCCACGTGTAGCCGATCGTCCGAGGGGCCCGGCCGGTTGCGGCCTCGACCTCGATGTGCAGATTCCCCGGTGGCCGCATCAACTCCGGCTTCCCCGGGATCTCACCTCCGACCTGCATGCCGAACACACCCCCGTCCTTGGCCTGGTATGTCCTCAGACTGGAGTAGGTCCGTCCCCACCGCTCGTACGTTGTGAGTGCGACGCGGGGCATGCGGGTCGCGCATGCGGGGGCGAGGCTTGGGTCGCTTCGGCATGCTCGCAACATCGCGGCCGGGGTCTTCAAGAACGGAATCGGCTTGTAGCGTCGTGGGAACGCTCGCGAGGCGACCTGGAGCCATGAAAGGGCCGACTTGCCAGGCAGGGTGTCGGATGCAGCCGACCCGGGCGCAAGCCAGATCGCCATGTGCTGCGCCTCCCAGACAACCCGGGTTCCATCGGTACACGCTTCAGCGGCTGACCGCTCCTCGTACGGCTTCATGCCGTCTGGACGCCGCCACGGCTCGGTCGCCCAGATCGTAAAGCTCGTGGTCGGCGTCGTCCCGATCCACGCGCTCCCAGTGCAGCCCTCGATCCTGTAGCCCACAATCTCGACGACACGCCGAACCCATTCACCTGTAGCGGATCGCGGCCAATTGCCCGGAGGACAGGACTCGTCTACACGCGAGGCAGATATTGACTGATCGACGAGCGCAACCGTCGAACCCGCCGACGATGCAAACACCGTGAAACACACAATCGACACGGCCAGCAGAGCCAACCTCATCGAACGAATGTAGCGGCGGTTGTGCGCAGATGCACAGAGGAAATACACCGCGTCGAGCCGGGAATGTCCCGAGGCCGGTTACACTCATCTGCGCCAGTGTTCACGAATGTGCTCCGAAGCCACCGCCTCCCTCCTGGCTACGGCTGCAGCTTCGTGACCTTGACGACGTATGTCAGCCTGGCGCTTCCCAACATGCCGGTCACGCGCCAGCAGCCCGTGGTGGGGAAGGTGAGGATGACGGGCATGAAGCCTTGGTCACCGTAGCCGCGGGGGATGTCTGCCCGCATCGGCGGAGACGGCGCGTCCAACCGACGTCCCGTGATCACTAGGGTGCCGGTGAGGCCGCGCCACCAGCCCTGCTTCGTCCAGATCGACCCATTCGGGTTGATGTTCGCGATCAATCCCCCACCCGGCAGAGTTCCGGCCTTGAGCCAACCGTTCGCCCAGTTGAGATAGGCGCGCAGCTTGGCGTTCCCGTAGTTGAACCCGTCACGGCTGAAGCCCCCACCACCGGGCGGCACCGGATGGTTCGGCAGTGTCCCCGCACAGCCTCGGTTGAAGCGAGCCGACAAGCGCGTCGGGATGCCGTGTCCAGCGAGAATCCTGAGAGAGCGAGCGGGGGCAAGTCGCGGCACCCGTTCACCGTTGACCATCAGGTCGATGACGGGCGGTTGCGTACGGTGGGCCGGATAGAACCAGCCATGCTGATTGGCTTGACTCGGCCGCGCTGGAGGTGGCCGGTTCGACCAAGCCCAGAACTCCGCGAGGTCCAGCCGCGGCCTCTGCGCGAGCTTGCGCACAACCGTTGGCCCCGCCCTTGGAGCATCGACCACGGAAATGAGCAGCGCGAGATTCTCGTCCCAATCCGCAAGAAGCACCGGTTCAGGCAGGCCCGGGCCGCTCACGAGAACATAGTTCGGTGCCGCCGCGCTCGCTGATGACGCGAATACCAAGACGACCGCCATCGCCACCAAGGAAGCCACGAACCGAACCACCCCACCAGTACACCACGGGCATCCACCAAGCTCAAGGCCGGAGCTACCTCGGTAGGTCCCTCGTCTGCGCCAGTGTTCAGCAATGTCACCCAGCGGCTACAGGAGCCGATAACCGGGTAGCAAGTTGCACACAGATGCACCGTAGGTGCTATCCGCCGCGATAATTAGTGTACGACGCCCCATGAGCGCAAGACGGAAGCGCCGGCGTGAACGAGCTCGACGGCATCCGGTCGCGGCGCCGCCACCGGCGGGCCGTCCTGAGAGGTTCCGCGAAGTCGCCTCCGTCGAGCGCCTCGCGTACAGCCGCCGGCAGGCTGCGGAGGCTCTCGGCGTCAGCATCTCGACGATCGACCGGCGAGTCGTACCGACGATCGACACGGTCAAGACGCCCTGGGGTCAGCGCCTGATCCCCGTCGACGAGCTCGAGCGCTTCGTGCACGAGAACCTCGAAGCCGCCCGCCCACGAGCCGCCCCTCGCCGGGCGGGCCGACCACCAACG
>CAWBBO010000014.1:0-78133 GCA_963787085.1 uncultured Gaiellaceae bacterium
GCTCGTCGACTGCCACACGCATGCCTGCTTCGCCGGCGACCGGGGTGCACGAGTTCTCGTTGCGTGCGGGAGGGGCGACGTACGAGGAGCTCCACGCGGCCGGAGGCGGATCTGTCGACCGTCGCGGCAACGCGTGCGGCCGGCGTCGCTGCGCTCACACGGGCGACGAGTGCCCATCGCCTTTGGATGCGAGGGCACGGCACGACGACGTTCGAGGCGAAGTCGGGCTACGGGCTCGACCGGGAGACCGAGCTCGCGCAGCTACTCGCCGTGCGTGCGGCGGGCGGGATACCCACGTGGCTCGGTGCGCACGCGGTGCCGCCGGAGTGTGCCGATGCCGACAGCTACGTGGACTTCCTGCTCGCGGAGGTCCTCCCCGAGGCCGCCGCCATCGCCGAGGCCGCTGACGTGTTCCTCGAGCGCGGCGCCTTCGACGCCGGGCAGGCCCGCCGTTACCTCGTCGCCTGCCGCGACGCCGGTCTCGCGCTGCGGCTGCACGGCGATCAGTTCACCGAGTCGGGCGCGATCCCGCTCGCGATCGAGCTCGAGGCCCGCTCGGTCGACCACCTCGAGGCGACCGGGCCGGACGGGGTGCGCGCGCTTGCCGCGAGCGACGTCGTCGGCGTGCTGCTGCCGACGAGCGCGCTGTTCCTCGGCCGTCCCATGCCGCCCGCCCGCGCACTCGTCGATGCCGGAGCCGCGGTGGCGCTCGCGACCGACTTCAACCCCGGGAGCGCCTTCTCCGAGAGCCTGCCGGTCGCCTGCTCGCTCGCCTGCACGCAGATGCGCCTCGCTCCCGAGGAGGCGCTCTCGGCCTGCACCGTCAACGCCGCGCACGTGCTCGGCCGGGCCGACCGCATCGGGAGGATCGAGGCCGGGTACGACGCCGACCTCGTGCTCCTCGACACGACCGATTGGCGTCACCTCGCGTATCACCTCGCCGGTGACGTGGTGCACACCGTGATCGAACGCGGTTCGGTCGCACTCTCGCGCAGGGCATAATCATCCCGTGGCTACACAGAAGCAGCGCCGGCGCCGGGCCAAGGAGCACCGGCACGAATACGACCTCGTGTACGTCGACGACGAGGGGAACGAGGTCGAGGTCGACGACGCCGACGACGCGACACCCCGCAAGCCCCCGCCGAAGGCGACCGGGCGCGGCGGTGGCAAGGGGACGGCAAAGGCGCAACCACGGGGTCGCGGCGGCCGCCCCGTGCAGCCCCCGACGTGGCCGAGGGTGCTCAAGCGCGGCGCCATCTTCGCGCCGATCTTCCTCGCCACGGTCATGCTGCTCGGTGGCGGCAACATGACGATCCAGGCGGCGATCGTGCAGACCGTGCTCCTGATCGCGGTCTTCATCCCGTTCAGCTACTTCATGGACAAGCTCGTCTGGCGGCAGTACCAGAAGCGCCTCGCCAAGGGCGGCTGAAGCGGTCCCAGGCGCTAGGCGGATTCGGGGCTGTAGTGCCCCGTGCCCGGCCATGGCGCGAGCAGGAGCAGCAGGCGCGCCCCCGACGGGCTCGTCAAGGAGTGACGTTCGCCCGGCTCGAACATGACGAGCGTCCCGGCGCCCGACACGACCCGTGTGTCGTCGCAGCTGACCTCGACCTCGCCCTCGACGACCGTTACCCAGGCCCGCTCGCGCACCTGGTGGTCACCGAGCGTCTGTCCCGGCTGCAGGCAGAGAGCGATCGCGCGGGCATCGCCCGAATGAAGCACGGTCGGCGTCCGGATCCCATCCGGCGCATCGAGCTCGAGCAGGTTCCACGTGCGCACCGCAACAGACTATCGCCCGCGACCTCGTCGCCCGTGCGTCCGGTCCGCGGCGATGCCTCTAGACTCGACAGCCATGTCGCTCGCCGTCGACACCCTCGAGCTCGGACCGATCGGGACGAACACGCACGTCGTGCGTGCCGCCGCGGACGCGACCGAGGCCGTCGTCGTCGACCCGAGCGGTGAGGCCGCCACGATCCGCCTTCATCTCGCCACCCTCGGCGCGCAATGCGTCGCGATCCTCGTCACGCACGGGCACTTCGACCACATCGTCAGCCTCGCCGATCTGGCCGAAGGCACCGGCGCCCCGGTGTACGCACCCGAGGGCGAGCGGATGCTGCTCGAGCAGCCGGACGCGTTCACGCCTCCCGGAATCGTCGTGAGGCCGTGGACGACGGCGACCTGGCTCACGGGCGGCGAGACGGTCGGCGCCGCTGGAGTCGATTTCGCCGTCACCGCCGTGCCGGGCCATTCCCCCGCACACCTCGCGTACTTCGCCGACGGCCATCTCTTCTCCGGAGACGTGCTCTTCGCCGGTTCCGTCGGGCGCACCGATCTTCCCGGAGGCGACTGGCAGACGCTCTCCGGCTCGATCGCGGGGCTTCTCGACGCGTATCCGCCCGACACGATCGTCCACCCCGGCCACGGGCCTGCGACGACGCTCGTCGCCGAGCTCGAGCGCAACCCGTTCCTCGCCGACCTCCGCGCCCGTAGACAGGTCCCGTGAGCAGGAAGATCGAGCGCCCACGCGGAACGCACGACGTCGTGCCGGCGGAGATGCCGCTGTGGCAGCGTCTCACCGGCGAGGTCGAGCGGCTCTGTGCGCTCTACGGCTACCGCAAGATCCTCACCCCGGCGTTCGAAGACACGGCGCTCTTCGCCCGCACCTCCGGCGCAGGCTCCGATGTCGTGCAGAAGGAGATGTACAGCTTCACCGACCGCTCCGACCGGCCCTTGACGCTTCGCCCGGAGGGCACCGCCCCCGTCTGCCGCGCGTACGTCGAGCACGGCATGCACCGGGAGCCACAGCCGGTGAAGCTGTTCACGATCGCACCGATGTACCGCTACGGAGCGCCCGGGCGCGGCCGCTACCGCGAGCACTGGCAGGCGTCCGTGGAGGCGATCGGCACGACCGAACCGGCCGTCGACGCGGAGCTGATCCAGCTGTACGACACCCTGCTCGGGCGGCTCGGCGTGTCGGACTACCACCTCGAGCTCAACTCGATCGGCTGCCGAGAGTGCCGGCCCGCCTACCTGGCCGCATTGCGGGCCTGGCTTGCCGTCAACGCCGAGCGCCTCGACCCCGACACGCGCGCGAAGATGGCAACGAGCCCGCTGCGGGTGTTCGACAACTACCTCGCAAAGCCGAAAGCGGTGCGCGCAGCGCTGGACGGTGCGCCGAAGATCGGCGAGTCGCTCTGCCAGGCGTGTGTAGAGCACTTCGACGTCGTGCGCGCCGACCTCGACGCAACGGGGGTCTCCTACACGCTCGTGCCCACGCTCGTGCGCGGGCTCGACTACTACACGCGCACGACGTGGGAGTTCATCGGCCCGATGGCGAACGAGAACTCCACCATCTCCGGGGGCGGCCGCTACGACGGCCTGATCGAGGAGATCGGCGGACCGCCGACACCGGGCGTCGGGTTCGGCGCCGGCCTGGAACGGCTTCTCATCGCGATGGAGGAGGCAGGCATGGCCGCCGAGGCTCCCGGCATCGACGTCTTCTTCGCTCTCGACGACGGAGCGCCGCGCCGGCTCGTCTCCACCTGGCTTGCCGAACTGCGCTCCGCGGGGGTCGCCGCCGACACGGACTACGCCGGCCGCTCGCTGAAGGGGCAGATGACCCAGGCGGCACGTCTCGGGGCGGCGAGGACGGCGATCGTCCGCGGCGACCACGCGGTCCTGCGCAGCGCCGGGGAGCCGGACGAACTGCTCGCACACGACGCGGTCGTCGGCAGACTGTCCGCATGAGCTGGCGCGACCGCATGTGTGGGGAGCTCCGCCCGGAGCATATCGGCACCCGCACGACCCTCGCCGGCTGGGCAGCCCGCCGCCGCGACCACGGCGGCCTCGTCTTCGTCGACCTGCGCGACCGCAGCGGCATCACCCAGCTCGTCATCAACCCCGAGCGCTCTCCCGCGGCGGCCGAGCTCGCCAAGGAGATCCGCAACGAGTTCGTCCTGCAGGCCGAGGGCGATGTGGTCGCACGCGCCCCCGACGCGGTCAACCCGAACCTTGCCACCGGCGGCGTCGAGGTGCAGGTCGACACGCTCCGCATCGTCTCCCGCTCGACGCCGCTGCCGTTCCAGCTCGACGAGGAGAACGTCGACGAGACACTCCGGCTGCGCTACCGCTGGCTCGACCTGCGCCGCGACAAGCTGCAGCGGAACATCGGCCTGCGTGCCCAGATGGTCGGCGTCATCCGCCGCCACATGGAGCAGGCCGGCTTCATCGACATCCAGACGCCGATCCTCTTCAAGCCGACCCCCGAAGGCGCGCGCGACTTCGTCGTGCCGACCCGCCTGCAGAAGGGGCGCTTCTTCGCCCTGCCACAGAGCCCGCAGATCCTGAAGCAGCTGACGATGATCGCCGGCTTCGACCGCTACTACCAGATCGCCATCTGCTTCCGCGACGAGGACCTGCGCGCCGACCGCGTGCAGGAGATCACCCAGCTCGACGTCGAGATGTCCTTCCCGGACAGGGCCGTCCTCTTCCAGCTGATGGAGGGGATGTTCGCGGCGATCTGGCAGGAGTGCATCGGCGTCGAGATTCCCCGGCCCTTCCCGCACATGACCTTCGCGGAGGCCGATCGCCGCTTCGGCTCGGACAAGCCCGACACGCGCTTCGGGCTCGAGCTCGAGGACGCCACCGACGCCACGCGCGGGTCGCAGTTCGGTGTGTTCGCCGGGGCCGAAGCGGTCCGGTTCGTTCGCGTGCCGCGGGTCTACAGCCGCTCGGAGATCGCGACGCTCGAGGAACGGGCCAAGGAGCTCGGTGCCAAGGGGCTCGCCTACGTGATCTGCGACGAGGGGGGTGAGGTGCGCTCGCCGATCGCGAAGTTCCTCTCGGAAGACGAGCTCGCGGCGCTCGTGCCGGCCCCCGGGGAGACGCTCCTGTTCGCCGCGGACTCGTGGCCGATGACCTCACGCGTCCTCGGCACGTTGCGCCTTCACCTGGGCCACGAGCTCGGGTTGATCGACGACGACGTCTTCACGTTCCTGTGGGTGACCGACTTCCCGATGTTCGAATGGGACGAGGACGAGCAACACTGGGGAGCCGTGCACCACCCGTTCACCCGGCCGACGGATGAGTGGAAGGACGGCTTCGCCGCCGACCCGGGCCAGGCGCTCGCGTATGCCTACGACCTGATCGTGAACGGCAACGAGCTCGGTGGCGGCTCGTTCCGGATTCACGAGCCGGACATGCAGTCGAAGGTGTTCGAGCTGCTCGACCTGACCGAGGAGGAGCAGCGGCTCAGGTTCGGCTTTCTCCTCGATGCGCTTGCCATGGGAGCGCCGCCCCACGGCGGCATCGCGTTCGGCATCGACCGGACGACGATGGTGCTTGCAGGCGAGCCGAACCTGCGTGACGTGATCGCCTTCCCGAAGAACCAGGCGGGCCTCGATCCGATGAGCGGTGCCCCCTCCGAGATCACGCCGCTCCAGCTCGGCGAGCTCGGAATCCGGCTCGTCGATCCTCCGAAGGCGCCGCCGGCATAGTGCCTGCGGCCGTTGCGCAGCGGCTCCTCGCACTGGCGGCCGTCGCATTCGCCGGCGCCGTCGGAGCACTCGCGATCGTCGAGCAGCGCTCGGGAGGCGACTCTGCGGCAGCAGCGCCGACCAGCGCTGTCGCGCCGGGAGGCGGCTGGTACTCGGCGCTCGCAGGCTCCCGTGGGGTGGCCCGCGACGCCGAGAAGACGTCGTGCGACCTCGTGCTGACCGCCGAGTCACTCGGCGTCACGCACCCGGTGCTGCCGTGCGGCGCCAAGATCGTCATGCGCTTCGGCGACGACTCGGTGCTCACCGAGGTGATCGACAACAAGCTCAAGAGCACCGGTCGCCAGTTCGAGCTCACCGACCTGCTGGCCCGCAACCTCGGCCTGGACGGCACACAGGAGGTCGACTGGCGCTTCGCGCGACAGCCGGCCCGCTAGAGACTCGATGTCGGTGTCGAGGCGCGTGCGAGGGATCGTCTACATTGTGGGTGCTCGACCCTGTGCGTGGCCCCGGGTCTCAACGTGAACCAACGATCACGTCAAGGGAGCGCGTGTCCGTCCGAGGCGTTGCCAGAGGACGGCAGTGCACCCACCTGGCTTGCCAGGTTCGCACCGGCCCGAGGCATCACCGGCAGGGTGGAGCACTTCGCGGTTCGCGACAGCAACCCGCCGGCTTCGCGGCGGGCGTCGCGCGGGCTCTCCTGTCGGCGAGGTGAGACGGTGGAGTGGCTTCGCTGCGTGGGGTGACGATCACCGGTATCGACCACGTGCAGGTCGCCGCGCCCGCCGGCTGCGAGCCGGCAGCCCGGAGCTTCTTCGGCGATCTGCTCGGGCTCGACGAGATCGCGAAGCCCGCGCTGCTCGCGCCGCGCGGGGGATGCTGGTTCAGGGTCGGCGCCCACGAGCTGCACGTCGGCGTCGCCGACCCGTTCACGCCCTCGGCGAAAGCGCATCCTGCCTTCCGGCTCTCATCCGCCGCCGAGCTCGAGCGGCTTGCCGGCCGTCTCGAGGAGCGCGACGTCTCCGTGAGCTGGGCAGGCGAGGACGAGATTCCAGGCGTGCGCCGGTTCTTCGTGACCGACCCCTGGGGGAACAGGCTCGAGTTCCTGGCCTAGCGTCTGCGCGCGGGCGTCCCGAGCCGACTCGATGGCGCGGGTGGTCGTGCTCCGCCAGGCCCGCGCGGTCGGATCGACACGGTCTGTGGACGATCCGGCGCGGAACCGGCGCACTCTCGGCACACGCGCGTCTCGGATCAGCCGATAGCGTGTCTTCAGGGCACCGGGGGTGCCCCTGGGGGCGGTTGGGTGGATGGATGGGTTGGGTTGGGCGGTTCGGTGGTCGGGGTGGTTGGCTGGCAGCCGCGGTCGCGCTGCGGCCCGGAGCATGCCCGGGGGCGGCGCCGATCATCTAGCCTGATTCGGTGCCTGCCGTCGAGCTGATCGGAGACTCCGCCCGCGGCGCCGACTACGCGGCGGTGAGGCTGCTCGTCGACAGCGACCGCATCGTCGAGTCCGACGCGCCGGGCCTCGCGCGCGACCTCACGGGCCTGACGCTGCTCGAGGCAGCGGCCGTCCCGGGTGAGACGCTCGCCGCCGACGCACTCGCCAACGCGATCGCGCCCGCGTTCCGCGCCCGGCCTGCGCCCGGCCGGGTCGCGGTCGCCATGAGCGGCGGCGTCGACAGCGCGGTTGCGCTGCTGCGCGCCCGGCCGGACGCCGTCGGCGTGACGCTGAGGCTCTGGCTCGATCCGAACGGCCCTGACGCCGACCGCGCCTGCTGCTCGCCCGACGCTGTCATTGCTGCGCGCGAGACGTGCCACAGCTTCGGCCGGCCGCATGTGACGCTCGACCGGCGCGAGGCGTTCCGCAGCCTCGTGGTCGGGTCGTTCGTCGCCGGGTACGCCGCCGGGCTGACCCCGAATCCGTGCATGGGCTGTAACGGCGGCTTTCGCTTCGACGAGCTCGTCGCGTTCGCGGCGCGGGCAGGAGCGGGCATGCTCTGGACCGGCCACTACGCCCGCATCGCCGAGCGCGACGGACGGCGGCTGATCGCCCGCGGCTGCGATCCCGGCAAGGACCAGTCGTACATGCTCGCCACCGTCGACCCGGCACTGCTCGACCGCGTCGGCTTCCCCCTCGGCGGCGAGACGAAGTCACACGTACGCCGTGAGGCTGCTGCCGCCGGCCTGGCCGTTGCAGACCGGGTGGAGAGCCAGGAGGCCTGCTTCCTCGCCGGCGCCGACTACCGCACCTTCCTCGAGCGGCACGGTCTCGACCGTGCCGACGGGCCGATCGTCGACGAGGACGGTAACGAGGTCGGCCGGCACGAAGGAACCTGGCGGTACACGACCGGCCAGCGGCGCGGCATCGGTGTCGCCGCGGCGGAGCCGCTCTTCGCGATTCGCTCCGAACCGGCGACGAACACGCTCGTGGTCGGAGCCCGCGCATCGCTCGACGTTCGCCGCGTGGAGGTGCGCGGTCGGCTGCACGTCCCCGTCGCGCGCGCGGAGGCCAAGCTCCGCTACCGCTCCGAAGCCGTTCCCGCGCTCGTCGAGCCCACCGGCGACGGCTTCGTCCTCCACCTCGACCGGGCAGCGCAGGCGGTCGCTCCAGGACAGGTGGCGGTGCTCTACGACGACGATGCCGTCGTCGGGGCCGGTTCGATCGTCGCGGCTTCGGGGTAGGATGCCCCCGTGACCGTCCTTGCTTTCAGCGCCGGCGACGCCGCCTACTGGGGTCTCGCCGTCTTCCTCGTGGCGATCGGCCTGGCGTCCGCCTACATGCTCTTCCGGCTCGGCCAGACGTTCGAGCGCCTCTCCTCGTTCGTCAGTGGCGCCGAGGCGAAGGTGCTCCCGGTCGTCGAGAAGACCGGCTTCACGGTCGACCGCATCAACTACCAGCTCGACAAGGCCGACAGCGTCACGGACAGCGCCGTCTCGATGGCCGACAGCGCCGACACCGCCGTGCGCGCCATCTCGACGGCGATCGCGAAGCCGGTCGAGAAGGTCTCGGGCCTCGCCGCCGGCGTCTCGCACGGCTTCTCCCAGTTCCGCAGGTCGCACAGCTTCGGCGACGCCGCAGCCGCGGCGAGGGACGCAGCCCGCCGGCGCGAGGCCGACCTCCGCGAGGACCTGCGCGACGCCGGCAGGACGCCGGTGCAGACCGAGCGGCCGGAGCCGCAGCCTCGCCCCGAGGCTCAGCCCAGGCCCGAGCCGTGGCCGCGACCGGAGCCGGTGGCAAAGCCGGCGCCGGCACCCGTGCCGCCGGACGAGCCCACCGCCGCCTAGCTAGTAGTCCTTGCGGCTCCAGCGCCTCGAGGCAGGGCGCACAGCGCTCGCAGGAGCCCGGCGAGGGGCAGCCGCTGCTCGCCTGGCACGCCGCCGGAGGGCCGATCCGAGCGTGGGCTCAGCGTCGAGGATGCGCCTGATCGCGGCTACGATCGCCTGATGCGCACGACCGCCGAGCTCCGCGAGGGCTTCCTCGCGTTCTTCGAGGAGAAGGGGCATCTCCGCTGCCCGTCGTCGTCGCTCGTGCCGCGGGCCGACGACCAGTCGACACTTCTCACGAGCGCCGGCATGCAACCGCAGATGCCGTACTTCCTCGGCCTGGAGCCGCCGCCTGCCGTGCTCACGACGACAGTGCAGAAGGTGTTCCGGACACCGGACATCGAGGAGGTCGGGCTCGACACCTACCACCTCACGTTCTTCGAGATGCTGGGGAACTTCTCGTTCGGGCAGTACTTCAAGCAGGGCGCGATCGAGCTCGCCACGGAGTTCATGCGCGAGCGCATGCGGCTCGACTGGGACAGGCTCTGGGTGAGCGTCCACGCGGGCGATCCCGAGCTGCGGCTCGGACCCGACCAGGTCGCGATCGACCTCTGGCAGAGCGTCGGCATGCCCGCCGAGCGGATCGTGCCGCTGCCCTCCTCGGAGAACTTCTGGTCGGTGGGCGGTCCCGGACCGTGCGGCCCGGACTCCGAGATCTACTACGACTGGGGCCCCGAAACAGGCTGCGGCACGCCTGACTGCCTCCCCGGCTGTGCGCGCTGCGAGCGGTTCCTCGAGTTCTGGAACCTCGTCTTCATGGAGTACGAGCTGCAGGCCGACCGCTCGCTCGTGCCGCTGCCGAAGCAGAACATCGACACGGGGCTCGGCGTGGAGCGCGGCGCACGCATCCTGCAGCAGGTGCCGTCCGTCTACGACACGGACGGCTACCAGCTGATCATGGAGTGGATCGCAGCCGAATCGGGCGTCGCCTACGGCGACTCCGCGGAGGCGACGAAGGCGCACCGCATCCTCGCCGACCACGGGCGCGGCATGACGTTTCTGATCGGCGACGGCGTCACTCCGTCGAACGAGGGACGTGGCTACGTCCTGCGGCGCGTGATCCGGCGCGCGGTCGCGCAGGCCCGCCGGATCGGTCTCGACCGCGTCCACCGCGTCACGAACGTCGTCGTCGACCAGATGGGCCACGCCTACCCCGGCCTGATCGCGCAGGCGGGCGAGATCGAGAGGGTCGTGCGCGAGGAGGAGGAACGCTTCACGGAGACGCTCGAGCGAGGCCTGCGGCTGTTCGAGGAGATCGCGGGCGACGACGTCGTCACGGGCCAGCAGGCGTTCACGCTGGCTGCGACGTACGGGTTCCCGCTGGAACTGACGGTCGAGCTCGCCGAGGAGCGCGGGCAGGCGGTCGACGTCGACGGCTACCGCGCGCAGATGGCCGAGCACCGCCAGGTCTCGCGTGCCGGAGGCGAGTCCGACATCCAGCGGGCCGCCGACTTCGCGCGTGACGCAGGCTTCACGACGGAGTTCGTCGGCTACACGAAAACCGACGTGCTCACCCAGATCGGAGCGCTCGAGCCTCTCGGGGACGGCCTCTTCCTCGCGAAGCTGCGTGAGTCGCCGTTCTACCCGTCCGGGGGCGGCCAGGTGACCGACGCCGGCACGATCGAGCTCGACGACGGCAGCGGCACCCGCGCCGAGCTGCGCGAGGCGTACCGCTTCGGGGACGACCAGGCACTGCTCTTCAAGGGCGCAGGCTTCGCGACCGGCGACCGTGTGCGCGCCGTGGTGCCGTTAAACGTCCGCTTCCCCACGATGGCGAACCACACCGCCACGCACCTGCTGCAGGAGGCGCTGCGCGAGGTGCTCGGCGAGCACGTGCGCCAGGCCGGCTCGGCCGTGCGACCCGACAAGCTGCGCTTCGACTTCACCCATCCGAGCGCGCTCTCCGCCGAGGAGCGCGAGGCGGTGGAGCGCCGGGTGAACGAGAGGATCTTCGCAAACGTCCCGGTGCACGTGTACGAGACGCCGATCGAGGAGGCGCGCAAGCTCGGCGCGATGATGCTCTTCGGCGAGAAGTACGGCGACATCGTCCGCGTCGTCGACGTGGACGGCGTCTCGCGCGAGCTCTGCGGCGGCACCCACGTCCGCTCGACGGCCGAGATCGGGGCCTTCTCGATCCTCTCCGAGGGCTCGGTCGGCTCGGGTGCGCGGCGGATCGAGGCAGTCACCGCCGGCGAGGCGTACGCGCTCCTCCACGCCCGCTCTCGCGAGCTCGACGAGGTGCGCGCCGAGATCGAGAAGCTCCGCAAGGAGCTGAAGAAGAAGCTGACCCCCGGGGTCCAGGATGGCGTCGAGGTCGAGGCCGTCGTCCGTGCCGAAGGCGGCGTCAACCTGATCGTGCAGGCTGTCGAAGGACTGGACGGAGACGGCCTGCTCGACCTCTCCGACCGCTTCAAGCAGAAGCATGCTCCTGCGGCCGTCGTGCTCGGCGGCGTCCAGGACGGTCAGGTGACCCTGATCGCGAACTTCGACAAGACGGTCGCGGACCGCGTCAGCGCGTCAGACGTCGTGAAACGTGCGGCGGCGCTCGTGGGCGGCGGCGGCGGCGGCCGGCCGACGATGGCGCGAGCCGGAGGCAAGAGCCCGGAGAGGCTCCCGGAAGCGCTCGCTGAGGCCGAGCGCCTGATCGTCGAGGCACTCTGACCTCGACTCGCGCAAAGGAGCGCCCATGCTGAAGAGCGTCGTTCTCGTGCTTGCCGCCGTCGCAGCGGCGACGGTCATGCTTCCCGGCGTCGCTCGCGCCGACGACGCCGCGCTCGCCGGAACCGTGACGGTCTGGTCGGTCAATGTGACCGGCCCGGCCGAGGCCCTCCAGCGCATCGATGCGAACACGACCACGACCCAGGCCCTGAATGCTTCGAACCGTCTCGCCGCCGTGGCGGCGGCCGCGACCAGGGCGATCACGAGCCAGAAGCCGTCGAGCGCCAAGGGCAGGCGCCTGAAGACCCTCGCCGGCGGCGCCTTTGCCGACTTCGCGCAGGCCGGCAGGCTGCTCGCGTCGGCGATCCGGGATTTCCAGGCAGGCCGCACCGGGCCGACGGCCACCGCCAAGGTGAACAGAGCGGCCCGGCTCGCGAAGGACGGCGCGGCCCTGCTCACACGCGCGGGCAAGATCCTCACCACCCTTCCCTGATGCGTGTGCTCGGGCTCGACTACGGCTCCGCGCGCACCGGCGTCGCCGTCTCCGACGCGACCGGCACGCTCGCGCGGCCGGTCGGCGTCGTACGCAAGGCGATGAGCGACGCCGGCCTCGCGCGCCTCGTCGAGCTCGTCGCCG
Source organism: uncultured Gaiellaceae bacterium (assembly GCA_963787085.1). Lineage (GTDB taxonomy): Bacteria > Actinomycetota > Thermoleophilia > Gaiellales > Gaiellaceae > Gaiella. The sequence goes on from CAWBBO010000014.1 coordinate 12,109, forward strand.
AGCATGGGGCAGAGCAGGTCGTGGTCGGCCTGCCGCTGACGCTGCGTGGCGAGCAGGGCAAGCAGGCGCAGGAGACGTTGCGCTTCGTGGCCGCCCTGCGGGAGCGTCTCGTCGTGCCGGTGGAGACGCTCGACGAGCGCTTCACGACCGCGCTCGCCGCGCGCACCCCGTCGGCGAGCTCGGAGGACGCCCGCGCCGCCGCGCACCTCCTGCAGAGCTGGCTCGAGCGGGCCGGCCGGCCGTGAGACACCTCGTGGCCGTCCTGGTCCTCGCGTTCGCCGGTCTCGCGGCGGCGCTCGCGCTCGCCGGGTGCGGCGGCGGGGGAGAGGCGGCCCCGACGATGACGGAGACGACACCGCGAGCTCGAGCGGTTGCGCATCATCTTCCCCGAGGGCTTCAGTGTCCGCCAGATGGCCGCGCGGGTGGCCGAGGTGCGCAAGATCGCGATCGTCAAGCGCGGCGTCACGCCGCGCCTGACACGTGCGCGCTACGTCACAGCTGTGGCAGAGGCGCGACCGCCGCAGCAGTTCCGGAAGGACTGGCAAGCCGGCTCGATGGAAGGCTTCCTCTTCCCGGCCCTGTACGAGTTCTCGCAGTTCTCGAGCGGAGCGGACCTCGTCGCCAACCAGCTCACCGCCTTCCGGCGGGCCTTCGCGACGGTGAATCTGCGGTATGCCCGCTCGAAGAACCTGACACCGTACGACGTGCTCAAGATCGCGTCCATGATCGAGAAGGAGACCGTGCTGCCGAGGGAGCGAAAGCTCGTGGCCGCGGTCATCTACAACCGGCTGCGGGCACGGATGCCCCTCGGGATCGACGCCACGATCCGGTACGGGCTGAGGATCCCGGGCACGAAGTCGCTGACGAAGAAGGCGCTCGCGAGCGACAACCCGTACAACAGCCGCCGCTTCCCGGGGCTGCCGCCGACGCCGATCGCGAACCCTGGCCTCGCCTCTCTGCAGGCCGCCGCACGCCCGGCGCAGGTCGGCTACGTGTACTACGTGCGGATCCCCGGGACGCAGCGGCACTTCTTCACCGCGAGCGAGTCCGAGTTCCTGCGCAAGGTGTGCCAGTTCGGCTACGCCTGCAGCTGAGCCCCGGCGGCAAGGGATACTGGGCACGATGACCGGGATCCGTGGAACGACGACGCTCGTCGGCCTGCTCGGCTGGCCGACGTCGCACTCGCTGTCGCCGCCGATGCAGAACGCGGGCTTCGCCGCCCTCGGGCTCGACTGGGCGTACGTGCCGCTGCCAACGGCGCCGGAGCTGCTCGGCGAGGCAGTGCGAGGGCTCGTCGTGACGGGCTTCGCCGGCGCCAACGTCACGATCCCGCACAAGCAGGCGGTGATCGCCTTCTGCGACGACCTCGACGAGGTCGCCGAGCGCGCCGGCTCGGTCAACACGCTGCTGTTCCAGGACGGGCGCGTGCTCGGCTCCTCGACCGACGGCGCCGCGGTGACAGGTCAGATCGAGGCGGCCGGACGCCGAGCGCTCGTCCTGGGTGCGGGCGGCTCGGCAAAGGCCGTCGTCGACGCGCTCACGACCGCCGGTGCGGAGCGGGTCGAGACGGTCTCGCGCCGGGACGAGGCGCTGGCCCCCTTCCGGCGACGGCATCGACGTTCTCGTCAACTGCACGCCGGTCAAGGACGAGCTGGTCGTCGAACCGCGCGCGTCGATGCAGGTCGTGGATCTCGCCTACCTTCCCGACGGGCGCGATACGGCACTCGTGGCAGCGGCGAAGGCGGCCGGCTGCGACCTCGTCGTCGACGGCCTCGACGTGCTGCTGTTCCAGGGTGCTGCTTCGTTCGAGCGCTGGACGGGCCAGGCTGCCCCGATCGTCGCCATGCGCGCAGCACTTCGCGGCGTGCGGGTAGCCTGACGCGCGACGTCCGGCGAAAGCACGTCGGCGCGTCTGCACCGGTTGAGCGACTGCGCGGCAGCCACGCCGATGACGGCGACGTCCGCGTGCCGGCAGCCGGCGGGCAATCGAGGGTAATGCGATCACCCGGATCGGCCGATGGGAGGATCTCCAATCGCCGTCGTCGAGGAAAGGAACGCTGTTGTCCCGCCACTGGCTTCTTCCCGCACTGTTCGCCGCACTCGTCGGTGTCTGCCTGCCGGTGTCCGGGTCGTCGGCGGCAACGGTCGCCACGGAGGCGTGCAACCTGCGCGGGTCCTGGGTCGCGAACACAGCCGAGAGCAACCGCTACATGCGAGCTCTCAACCCGACCACGACGACGATCACGGTGACGAGCGGGGCATGTCTGCGACCTTCGACGGCGGCTCGTTCACCTTCGGCTCGCTCGGACTGAAGCTCAAGGGACGCAAGGGCGCGACGAGGATCAAGCAGGAGATCGACATCGAGGGCGGCACCGTAGGCAGCCGCTCCTGGTCGGCCCGGCACGTATCCAACCATCAACAAGTCGGGTGCCAGCGCGAGCGCTACGAAGAGCCACCACGGGTAATCGGCATGGAAGTAGAGCGCGATCGCCGCGACGCCCACGGCGACTCCCTCAGTCCGGAGTCCTCCAACGGCGCAGAGGCGTCCCACCGAGGGCCGGAGCGACGGCGGAGGACCAGGAACATGGCCATGCGGCTGTTCTACCAAACGCATGGCAGCCGTTTGCAGCTCGGCGCCCTGCGGCGGAGCCGGACGCTGTGTGCGAACGCGAGCAGCGCCTCCGCGTCGCCGGCGGCGCGAGAGCGTCGCACCCGGCCTGGCGCAAGGGAGCGCATGAGTTCGTGACACTGTGTCACAAGCGGTGTGCGCCGCCCTGATGGGCCTCCGACCGAGTGCGGGGCCGTGCAATCGTCGGTCTCGCGCACAGAAAACGGTCCCTAACACCTTGTGACACTGTGGCACAAGGCCTCATGACGACTCGGAAGTCACAGGTTTCGTACGACTCGGAAGGGCAGGCGCAGCGGGCGGCTTCGCATCGAGCCCGGCTAGGATCGACCCGACTAGGATCGACCCCGTGGCGGCGACGCGGTATCTGGTGCGCGACACCGACGAGGCGGTCGCGTTCTATGTCGACGTGCTCGGCTTCGAGCTGATCGCCCGCATGGGTCCTGCATTCGCGATCGTCGGCAGCGACGGTCACGAGCTGTGGTTGAGCGGTCCGCAGACGTCCGCGGCGCAGCCGATGCCGGACGGTCGCCTGCCCGAGCCGGGCGGCCGGAACCGGCTCGTGGTGGAGGTCGACGACGTTCCCGGCACCCTTGTACGGCTCGGCGAGGCCGGCATCACCCAGCGCAACGAGCCGCTCTCCGGGCCGGGCGGGACCAAGGTCCTGATCGAGGATCCGTCGGGCAACCCGATCGAGCTCTTCACCCCGCGCCGGTAGAGGCGCGGCAGGACACAGCCCGAGGGTTGCTGGCGTCTAGGATCGGGATCGTGCAACTCGGTCTCGTCACCGCAGGGGAATCGCATGGTCCCGCCCTCGTCGCCGTCCTGACCGGATTGCCCGCAGGCCTGCGGCTCGACCGCGACGCGGTCAACGCCGACCTGCGGCGGCGCCAGCAGGGCTACGGGCGCAGCCCCCGGCAACAGCTCGAGACGGACGAGGTCGAAGTGCTCTCCGGCCTTCGCCACGCGCGCACGCTCGGCACGCCGCTGACGCTCGTCGTCCGCAACGCCGACCACAGGAACTGGACCTGGGGCATGAGCCCGTGGGAACCGGAGGGCGAGCCGCAGGGCAAGGGCACGAAGCCCGTCACGCTGCCCCGTCCCGGTCACGCCGACCTCGCAGGCGTGCTCAAGTACGGCCACGCGGACGTGCGCAACGCCCTCGAGCGCGCGAGCGCGCGCCACACGGCGACGCATGTCGCCGCCGGGGCGGTCGCGAAGGCGCTGCTCGCCGAGATCGGCATCGCCGTCGCAGGCCGTCCGCTCGAGATCGGCGGCGCCCGCGGCGACGACGGCATGCGCGAGGCGACCGACGCGGCACGGAAGGACCGCGACACCCTCGGCGGCATCGTCGAGGTCGTTGCGACCGGCTGCCCGCCCGGCCTCGGCTCGTACGCCGAGAAACGGGATCGGCTCGACGCGCGGCTCGCCTTCGCGCTGATGGGCATCCAGGCCGTGAAGGGCGTCGAGGTCGGAGACGGGTTCGCGCTCGCCGGGATGCGCGGCTCCGAGGCCCACGACGAGATCGACCCGGGGCTCGTGCGGCGCACGAACCGGGCCGGCGGGATCGAAGCCGGGATCTCGAACGGCGAGCCGATCGTCGTCCGCGCCGCGATGAAGCCGCTGCCGACGCTGATGAAGCCGCTCGACTCGGTCGACCTCGCCACGGGGGAGCCGGCGCAGGCGCTCGTCGAGCGCAGCGACGTGCAGGCGGTCGAGGCGCTCGCGGTCGTCGCCGAGGCGGCGGTGGCATGGGAGCTTGCGGCGCAGCGCCTGCGAGAAGTTCGGCGGCGACGCCATCGAGGATCTCGTCGCCGCCCACCGCGCGTACCTCGAGCGCATCCAGTGGCCGCGCAGCTGAACGCGCTCGGCCGCCACCTGGCTCTCACGGGCTTCATGGGCGCAGGCAAGTCGACGCTCGGCCCGGCCGTCGCCGAACGCCTCGGCCGCTCGTTCGTCAGCCTCGACGACGCCATCCAGGCGAGTTCCGGGACGACGATCGCCGAGATCTTCGACTCCCGCGGCGAGGCTGCCTTCCGCACGATCGAGGAGGAGGTCGCGGCTGCGCTCCTCGGCCGGGGCGAGCCCGTCGTGCTGGAGCTCGGCGGCGGCGCCGCCGGCTCGCAGGCCACCAGGGAGGCCCTGGCGCGCTCGGCCTTCACCGTCCTGCTCGACATCGACCCGGACGAGGCCTGGCGGCGCGTGCAGGGCACTGCGCGACCGCTCGCACGCGACCCGGAGCGATTCCGTGCACTGCATGCGGAGCGAGGGGAGCTGTACGACGTAGTCGCCGACGCCCGCGCTCACGACGTCGACGGCATCGTGCTCGCCGCCGCCGGCATCCACGTCCAGCTCGGGTCGCTCGAGCTCCTCGAGGCGCTCGTACCCGGCGACGGGTCCGTCGAGATCGTCGCCGACGCCAACGTGGCCGGCATCCACGGCGTCACCGCACAGCTCGCGCTCGGCGGTCGCGACGTCGCCATCCACGAGGTGCCGCCTGGCGAGGCGGCCAAGTCGACGGCGATGCTCGAGCGGCTCTGGCGGGACGTGCGCATCGGCCGCGACGGGGCGCTCGTCGCGCTCGGAGGAGGCTGCACGACCGACCTCGTCGGGCTCGTGGCCGCCACCTACATGCGCGGCGTCGCCTGGGTGGCGGTGCCGACGACCCTCGTCGGCCAGGTGGACGCTGCGATCGGCGGCAAGACCGCAGTCGATCTTCCCGGCGCGAAGAACATCGTCGGCGCGTTCCACTGGCCCGCCCGGGTCGTGCTCGATACGGGAACGCTCGAGACGCTGCCGGCCGAGGAGCGACTGAACGGCATGGCAGAGGTGGTCAAGACCGGGCTGCTCGCCGGTGAGCCGGTCTGGGAGCTTCCGGAGCACGACCAGGTGCGCCGCTGTGCAGCGTTCAAGGCCGGCGTCTGTCTCCAGGACCCGTTCGACCGGGGCGCGCGCAACCAGCTCAACCTCGGTCACACGTTCGGGCACGCGCTCGAGGCGGCGGCAGGATACGAGCTGCCGCACGGCAAGGCGGTCGCGCTCGGCATGCTGGCGGCGCTCCGCCTCTCGGGCAACGACGAGGCGGCCGCCGTCGTCCGGCAGGTGCTCGCACCGGAACCGGTGCGTGTCGACCGCGACGCCGCGTGGGCAGCTCTGGCGCGAGACAAGAAGACGGTCGGTGGCGTGCCGCGCCTCGTGCTGCTCGAGCAGACAGGACGGCCCCGCTGGGGCGTCGAGGTCCCCGCGGACGAGGTGCGAGCCGCGCTCGACAGTCTCATTCGCGGCTAGGCTCCGCTTCGTGCGCATCGACGTTCTCAACGGGGTCAACCTCGACCTGCTCGGCACGCGCGACCCGGCCATCTACGGCGGCGAGTCGCTGCAGGATCTCGAGACGCAGGTGTACGCGTGGGCGCGCGAGCTCGACCTGCAGGTCCGCTGCCGTCAGACGAACCACGAAGGCGAGTACGTCGAGTTCATCCACCACGCGCTCGGCGCCGCCGACGGCCTCATCGTCAACCCCGGTGCCTGGACGCACTACTCGTGGGCGATACGTGACGCGCTCGAGCCGTTCGACCGGCCCTTCGTCGAGGTTCACCTCTCGAACGTCGACGAGCGCGAGGAATGGCGTCGCATGTCCGTGCTCGCCGGGTTGGGCGGCGGCCGCGTCGTCGGGAAGGGGTTCCTCGGCTATCGGGAAGCGCTCGAGCTGCTGGGGCAGCAGCGCGTATGAGCCGCCTTGCCCGCCTGGCGGACGGCCTCGACGAGCCGCTGCTCGTCACCACTCCGGTCAACGTTCGCTATCTGACCGGCTTCGAGAGCTCGAACAGCGCCGTGCTCGTGGAGCCGGGGGCGGAGGCGACGCTGTTCACGGACTTCCGGTACGCAGAGGCGGCCCGCGTGATCGAGGGCGTTGCCTTCGTGGAGACGAGACGGGACGTGATCGGCGACCTCGCCGAGCGGCTCGCCGGGCGCACGATCGGTTTCGAGGCGTCCCGGATCGGGTTCGCCCAGTGGGAGGTGCTCGGGAAGGGCGGAGTGGAGCTCGTCGCGATCCGAGGGGCCGTGGAGCGCCTGCGCGCCGTCAAGGACGCCGCCGAGCTCGCGACGATGTCACGTGCCTCGTCGCTGTCCGACCGGGTCTACGCGGCGCTGGCGGACGAGCGGCTGAGCGGCCGCGCCGAGCGGAAGGTGGCCTGGTGGATCGAGCAGGCGTTCCACGAGCTCGGGGCCGACGGCCTCTCGTTCGCCTCGATCGTGGCGTCCGGCCGCAACGGCGCCAGCCCGCATCACCACGTGGGTGACGACGCGATACCCGAAGGAACCCTCGTCACCCTCGACATCGGCTGCGTGGTCGACGGCTACTGCTCCGACTGCACCCGCACGTTCGCGACGGGAGAGATCTCCCAGGACCTCCGGGATGCCTACGAGCTCGTCGCCCGAGCCCAGCGCGACGGGGTCGAGGCGGTCAGGGCGGGCGCCCGCGGGCCGGACGTCGACGCCGCCTCGCGCGTCGCGATCGAGGCCGCCGGGCTCGCCCACGCCTACGGGCACGGGCTCGGACACGGCGTCGGCATGGAGATCCACGAGGCGCCGACGCTCCGCCCCGAGTCCGAGGACACCCTCGAGGCCGGGAACCTCGTCACCGTCGAGCCGGGCCTCTACCTGCCGGGCGTCGGCGGCTGCCGGATCGAGGACCTCGTCGTCGTCACCGAGGACGGCTGTGAGAGCCTCACGCACTTCACCAGGGAACTGATCACGGTCCCGTAGGTATCCTCCGCAGCCGTCATGGCCGAGGTCGTCAACACGAACCAGTTCAAGAACGGCATGCACATCGAGCACAAGAGCTCGGTGTGGCGGATCGTCGACTTCCAGCACGTGAAACCCGGCAAGGGCGGGGCGTTCGTGCGCACGAAGCTGAAGAACCTCGACACGGGCGCCGTCGTCGACGAGACGTTCCGCGCAGGCGAGAAGTTCGCCCGTGTGCACACGGAGATGAAGAACGTGCAGTTCATGTACGACGACGGCAGCGATGCGCACTTCATGGACGAGCAGACCTACGAGCAGTTCGGGCTGCCGCACGAGGACGTCGCCGAGGCGCTCGCCTACATGCTTCCCTCCAGCGTCGTGCAGATGCTCGCCGTCAACGGCAAGCCCTCCGGCATCCAGCTGCCCGCCTCGGTCGAGCTCGCAGTCACCGACACCGAGCCCGGGGTCAAGGGCGACACCGTCTCGAACGTGCTGAAGGCTGCGACGCTCGAGACCGGTGCGGTCGTGCAGGTGCCGCTGTTCGTCAACGTGGGCGACCGCATCAAGGTCGATCCGCGCGAAGCCCGGTACATCAGCCGCGCCTGAGAGTCACGCCGCGGTTGCGAGGCTGTCAAGGGAGGGTCCCAGAGGGAACGGTAGGTTCCCGGCTTCAGGAGATGTTTGCGCGGCGGCAACCGCGTGAGCGGTTTCCGAACTTCGCGCAGCGAAGTCTGCGTGCAGGCAGGAACGCTAAGGTGCTGCCACCCCGCCATGCCGCAGCTCGTCGACACGACCATCCGCCTGCTCTCGCAGGAGCCCCTCGCCGGCAAGGTGCCCACCGGTGAGGTGTTGCGTATCGCAGAGATCCTCGACCGGGCCGGCTTCGCCTGCCTCGAGGTGTCCGGCGGCGGCGTCTTCGACGCCGCCGTGCGGCGGAGCGTGGAGAGCCCGTGGGAGCGCATCCGGGCACTCGACGCACGTACCACGACGCCGCTCGGGATCGCGCTCCGCGGCCGCTTCCTCGTCGGCTCGCGACCCGTCTCCGGCGACATCGTGCGACGCTTCGTGGCCTGTGCCGCCGACAACGGCATCGACGTCTTCCGGCTGCACGACCCGCTCAACGACGTCTCCAACCTGCGCGAAGCGGGGGAGGCGATCGTCGGCGCCGGCAAGGTGTTCCACGCAGGGCTGGTCTACAGCCCCGGTCGCAGCGGGGAGATCGAGGCGCTCGTCGAGCAGGCGAAGAAGATCCCCGAGCTCGGCGCTTCGCGCGTCGTCGTCAACGATCCGACCGGGGCGCTGCTGCCGCATCTCACGCAGGAGCTGATCGAGCGGCTGCAAGAGACGACCGGGCTGCCCGTCGGCATCTACATCCAGGGCGCCGCCGGCACCGGGCTCGCGAACGCCCTCGTTGCCACACGTGTCGAGGCCGACCTCGTCGCCACGGCCGTCTACCCGATCGCGCTCGCGCTGCACCGGATCGCGGGCGAGTCGCTCGTCGACTCGCTCCACGGCCTCGGCCGCGACACCGGCGTCGACACCGCCCCCATGTGGGAGGCGGCCGACGTGATCGACGAGCACATCGGCGACGAGCCCGTCGCACCGGTCGCGGCGCGCATCGCCGTGCGCGCCGCGGAGTACGACCTGCCGGCCGGCCTCGTCGCGGCCCTCGACGTCCACCTGCGCGCCCACGCAGCCGGCGACCGCCTGCTCGACACGCTCACCGAGGTGGGGCGCGTGCGGGCCGAGTCGGGCTGGCCGCCGTTGGCGGCGCCGATCGGCCAGATCCTCGCCTCGCAGGCGCTGCTGAACGTGCTCTCCGCCCGGCGCTACGGCACCGTCCTCGACGAGTTCCGGCAGCTCGTCACCGGCGGCTACGGCACCACGCCCGCGCCGATCGCGGAAGCCGTGGCGCGGGTCGTCGAGCTGCTCGGGGTGGACACGCCGGCGCTCGACGAGGACCCGCCGAGCGCCGAGGACGTGCGTGAGGCGGCAGAGGGCCTGGCCGCGAGCGAGGAGGATCTCGTCCTGCTCGCCATGTTCGGGATGGAGGCGAAGACGCTGCTCGAGACGATCCGGCAACGTCACTCGCGCGAGGCCTCGCTCCTGCAGGGGGACGTCGACGCGAACGCGCGCCGAGCGGATCCGCGAGCTCGTCAAGATCGTGCAGGAGTCGGGTGTCGGCGAGATCGAGATCGAGGACGAGGGCATGCGCGTCTCGGTGCGCCGCGCGGACGAGGCGCAGATGGCCGCCGGTGCACCGCTCGCAGTCGTCGCCGAGAGCGACGAGACGGACGTCGAGGCAGCGCCTCGCGAACGGCGCCATTCGCGTCGAGTCGCCGATGGTGGGGGTCTTCTACCGTGCCTCGCAACCGGGGGCGCCCGCCTTCGTCGAGGTGGGCGACGTCGTCACCGTGGGCCAGACGTTGTGCGTGCTCGAGGCGATGAAGCTCTTCAACGAGCTGAAGGCGGAGGCAGACGGGCGTGTCAGGGCGATCTACGCCGAGAACGCGCAGCCCGTCGAGTTCGGCCAGCTGCTGTTCGAGCTCGAGCCGGTCGCGACACCGCCGGCGGTCTGACCGTGCCGATGTTCTCGCGCGTCCTCGTCGCAAACCGGGGCGAGATCGCAGTGCGCGTGATCCGCGCGTTGCACGAGCTCGGCTGCGAGGCCGTGGCCGTCTACTCGACCGCCGACCGCGACGCGTTGCACGTGCGCATGGCCGATCGCTCCGTGTGCATCGGGCCGCCCCCCGCGACCGAGAGCTACCTGCGGATCCCGAACATGATCGCGGCCGCCGAGACGACCGGCTGCGAGGCGGTGCACCCGGGCTTCGGCTTCCTCTCGGAGAACCCGGCGTTCGTCCATGCCTGCGAGCAGAGCCACCTCGTCTTCATCGGGCCGCCGGCCGAGGTGATGGAGAAGACGGGCGACAAGGCGCGGGCCAAGACGGAGATGCGGGCCGCGGGCGTTCCCCTCGTGCCCGGCACCGAGGGCGTCGCGACTCTCGCCGAGGTGCGCGCCGCCGCCGGCGAGCTCGGCTTCCCCGTGCTGCTCAAGGCAGCCGCGGGCGGCGGCGGCAAGGGTATGCGCGTGGTCGCGGCTCCCGAGCAGCTGGAGAGTGGCTACGCCGCCGCGAGCACCGAGGCGGAGGCGGCGTTCGGCGACGGCTCCCTCTACCTCGAGCGTGCCCTCGTGCCGGCCCGCCACGTCGAGATCCAGGTCCTCTGCGACACCTTCGGCGGCGTGCTCACGCTCGGCGAGCGGGAGTGCTCGATCCAGCGCCGCCATCAGAAGCTCGTGGAGGAGTCACCCTCGCCCGCGCTCACGCCCGAGGCGCGGGAGGCGATGGAGGACGCCGTCGAGCGCGCCTGCGTCAGGCTCGGATACGTGAACGCCGGCACCTTCGAGTTCCTGCTCGGCCCCGACGGGGCTCCGCACTTCATCGAGGTGAACTGCCGGCTCCAGGTGGAGCATCCCGTCACGGAGCTGACCACGGGCATCGACATCGTGCGGCAGCAGGTCAGGATCGCCGCCGGCGAGCGCCTCGAGCTCACCGGCCGGGCGCCACGCAGCGGCCACGCCATCGAGATCCGCATCAACGCCGAGGATCCCGCGCGCGGGTTTGCCCCTGCGCCGGGCCTCGTGACCCGGTTCCGTCCGCCGCTCGGGCCTGGAGTGCGTGTCGATACCGCGATCGTCGAAGGTGTCTCGATCCCGCCCTACTACGACTCCATGATCGCCAAGGTGATCGTGCGGGACGACCACCGGGAGGCTGCGATCAGGCGCGCGATCGGCGCGCTCGAGGAGCTGGAGGTCGAGGGCATCCCGACGACGACGGGGTCTCGCACTCGACATCTTGCGCTCGCCCGAGTTCCAGGGAGGCGACTACTCGACCAGCTACCTTGATGAGATGGAAGATCGTCTCCCGTCCCTCGCCGCCTCGTGAGCCGGGACGACCTCGTCGTCGAGGGTCCCCTCGGCCGCGTGGAGCTGACGAGCACCGCTCTTGCGTCACTCGTCGTGCGCGCGGCAGAGTCGGTTCCGGGCGTGCGCGTGCGCCGGCCCAGGCGCGGCCTCGCGATCGCCGTCGACGGATCGCGCGCGACCGTCCAGCTCGACGTCGTCGGCCCCCTCGAAGGGGTGTTGCCGGACGTGGGCGAGCAGGTGCAGCGGTCGGTCGGCGACGCCCTGCGTGTGAGCGCGAGCCTCGAAGCGTCGGTTGCGATCCTGTTCGAGGAGGTCGAGTGACCATCGCGAAGGTCGGCCGGCGCCAGTCGCGCCGCACGGCGCTGTTCCTGCTCTACCAGTGGGATGTCACCGGGCAGCCGCTCGCGTCGCTGTACGACGGTACCCCCGACGACTTCGCGCTCGAGCTCGCCGAGGCGGTCGCCGTAAGGGTGCCACAGCTCGACGAGCGGATCACGGTCGCGTCGGACTCGTGGACCGCCGACCGGCTCGGTACGCTCGAGCGGAACGTGCTGCGCATCGGCGTCTACGAGCTCGAGGAGGGAACGGTGCCGCCCGAGGTGGCGATCAACGAAGCGGTCGTGCTGGTCAAGCGCTATGCCACGGACGAGGCGGGCAAGCTCGTCAACGGGATCCTGGGCCGCATCCAGCGGGAGGTTGCCGCGTGAGTGCCGGAGCAAACGAGAGCCTCGCCCGGGCGCAGGAGCTCTCCGAGCGCCTCCGCGTCAAGCTCGACGGGCTCGAGCGCCTGGCCGAAGCGGGAGACGTGGACACGGCGGTCGACGACCTCGCGGAGATCGCGGAGATCGCGAAGGAGATCGAGGCCGAGATCCAGCGTGCGCGCGCGAGCGCCGATGCAGGCGCCTGACGCGCTCCGCGCCCTCGTCGAGTCGAGCCTCGCCGATCTCGTGCTCGCACCCGAGCTCGGCGGCCTCGCGGAGCCGATGCGGTACGCCGTCGGCGGCAAGCGGGTGCGGCCGCTGATCTGCCTCGCCACGGCCGAGTCTGCGGGTGGAACCGCGGCAGCGGCACTCCCCGCAGCCGCGGCGCTCGAGCTCGTGCACAGCTTCTCCCTCGTCCACGACGACCTTCCTGCGATGGACGACGACGACGAGCGGCGCGGCCGTCCGACGCTACACGTCGTCTACGGCGAAGGCGTGGCTCTGCTGGCCGGCGACGCCTTGCTGGCAGAGGCGTTTCGCCTCGCGCTCTCGTACCCGACGACCGCGCCGGCGCGCGAGCTGGCCGAGGCGACGCTCGGGATGATCGGCGGCCAGTACCTGGACATCACGGGTGCGGATGCCGACCTTGCGAAGCTGCACCGCCTCAAGACCGGGCGGCTCTTTGCCGCGTCCGTGGGGCTCGGCCTGTGGGCGGCGGAGGTGCCGGAGGCAGAGCAACCGCCGTGGCGTGCCTTCGGCGACGAGCTCGGACTGCTGTTCCAGATCGTGGACGACGTGCTGGACGGCGACGGCTACGCCGCCCGACTCGGCGAGGAGGCTGCACGCGGGCTCGTCGCCGAGGCGGCAGGCCGCGCCCGCCGCGCGCTGACGCTGATCGACGCGGACACCTCCGTCCTCGGCACGATCGTGGACGAGCTAGCCGTACGCACGGTGTAGCCGGTACAGGCCGCCGCCGGGAAGGGACGGCTCCCGAACCAGCCCGATCTCCCACGCGAGCGCGGCCTGCTCGAAGAAGGCGGTCGCGTGCCGTCGGCCGGGGTCGGCAACGATCGCCTCACCGGCCCGCGAGACGAGGAGCGGCAGCAGGTCGAGCAACGGCCGGGCGTTGCGCTCCTCGTAGAGCACGTCGGCCGCGAGCACGTAGTCGAAGCAACGATCCGCGAGCGGGCCCGGGCTGTCCCAGCGCAGGAGCGCCGTCTCCACCACCACGGCGTTCGCCTGCGCGTTGCGCTCGAGCAGCGCCAGGGCGGCAGGGGTCCAGTCCGTCGCGACGACGGAGGCGCCGCCGAGCGAGGCGGCGAGCGACGGCAGCGCGAGCCCGCACCCGAGCTCCAGCACGGTCTTCCCCGCCAGGTCGAGGGTGGCGACGTGGCGTGCGAGGGCGACGCCGCTGGGCCACAGCTCGGCCCAGTAGGGAAGGAACTCATCCTCCGCGAACGCCTCCTCGCTCAGCAGCCGCTCCGGGTCGGCCGGGCGCAGCAGGCGAACCTGCCACCGCCCGATCTGCACGTGCTCCTCGACGACGCTGTCCACACGGCTAGCCTGCCAGGAGGATGAAGAAGCGGCTCGACACCCTTCTCGTCGAGCGCGGCCTCGCGGCGACGCGGAGCCAGGCGCAGGCGCTCGTGCTCGCCGGGCTCGTGCCGGGCTTCGACAAGCCGGGCTCCCAGGTCGACGAGCAGGCCGACCTGGCGGTCGAGCGGCCGCCCCGCTTCGTGTCACGTGGCGGCGAGAAGCTCGCACACGCGCTCGAGCAGCTCGGCGTGGATCCCGCGGGAAAGGACTGCCTCGACGTGGGCGCCTCGACGGGCGGGTTCACAGACTGCCTCCTGCAGGCGGGGGCCCGGCGGGTGATCGCGCTCGACGTCGGTTACGGGCAGCTGCATCCCAGGCTCCGCAACGATCCCCGGGTGACGGTGCTCGAGCGCGTGAACGCGCGCGCGGTGACGTCGCTGCCGTTTCCGCCCGAGCTCGTCGTCTGCGACGTGTCGTTCATCTCCGTTCGCACCGCGCTGCCCCCGGTGTTGCGCCTCGCGGCTCCCGGGTGGCAGGCGCTCGTGCTCGTGAAGCCGCAGTTCGAGGCGGGGCGGGCCGAGGCACGAAAGGGCGTCGTGCGCGACGTCGAGGTGCGGCGCCGCGTGCGTCCGCGAGGTCTGCGACGCCGCTGCCGCGTGGGGTGCGCGGGTCGCCGGCGCCGTAGACTCGGGGCTCCCGGGGCCGAAAGGGAACCGGGAGGTCGTTCTCCACCTGATCGAGAGCCAGGAGCCCAGCCCCGCCGATGACGTCGAGCGCTGGATCGAGGATGCGGTCGTCTAGCCCGGTGACGCGGGCGGCGGTCGTTCTCCACGGCCGCAACGGACAGGTCGGCGCCGGCCGGGCGAAGCTCGAGTCCGTCGCGACGGCCTGCGGTGTCGAGCTCGTCGTCGCAGCGGGCGACCCCGGGGAGGCCCTGGACGACGTCGACCTCGCCGTCGTGCTCGGCGGCGACGGGACGATGCTGCGCGCACTGACACGGTTCCTCGGCACCGGCGTGCCCGTGATCGGCGTCAACTTCGGGCGTGTCGGCTTCCTCAGCTCGATTCCGCGCGAAGACCTCGAGGCGGGGGTCGCCCGGGCATTCGCCGGCGAGATCGAGGTCCTGGAGCTGCCGACCCTCGAGATCGAGGCCGGCGCAGAACGCTTCGTGGCCGTCAACGACGCGGTCGTGACGAGCGGGCAGCTCGGCCGCATGGTCGAGCTCGAGTGGTCGGTCGGCGGGGAGGACATGGGCCGGGTGCCGTGCGACGGGCTCATCTGCTCGACGCCGTCCGGCTCGACGGCCTACAACCTCTCGAACGGCGGTCCGGTGCTGCTGTGGGGGCTCGACGCGATGGCGCTCACGTTCGTGGCGCCGCACGACCTGCACGCGCGCCCCTTCGTGGTGCCGCGCGGCAAGGACGTGCTCGTCTGGAACCGCACCTGCGCCGTGCCGGCCGCCGTGCTCGTGGACGGCCACCGCGTCGCCGACGCGTCTCCGGACGGTCGCGTCGCGATCCGCCTCGGGCCGGAGCGCTCGCTGCTCGCGACCCTCCCCGAGGCCACGTTCGTGCGCAGATACCGGCAGAGCTTCGCGAGCTGACGGAGCCGGCCGCCGTGGACAGTCGCCGGCAACGTGCTTCCCGGTCTACGATCCGTTCGTGCTGCGCCGGCTTCGGATCGAGAACCTCGTCCTCATCCGCGAGGCGAATCTCGACCTGTCTCCCGGTCTCAACGCGCTGACCGGCGAGACCGGTGCGGGGAAGACGATCTTCGCGCAGGCGATCGGGCTCCTGCTCGGCGCCAAGGGCGATGCCGCTGCCGTCGGGCCTGCAGCCGGAGAGGCCTATGTGGAAGCCGAGCTCGACGTGCCGGACGGGTTCTTCGACGACGACGAGCTCCAGCCGCTGGCCGAGCTGCGACCGGAGGACGACGGCGGGATCGTGCTCGCGCGTCGTGTCTTCGGCGACGGGCGCACACGCGCCTACGCGTGGGGGCGAGCGGTCGCGCGCGAGGACCTGGCGGCAGCGGCGGAGCGGCTGATCGCGATGTCCGGGCAGTTCGAGCAGCGCCGGCTCGCGCGCCCCTCCTACCAGCTCGACGTGCTGGACGCCTTCTGCGGGCCTCGGCAGGCGGAGCGCCGGCGCGCCGCGCAGAACGCCTGGCGGGACCTGACGGCAGCCAGGCGGCGTCACGACGAGGCCTCGCGCGACGCCGACGCCACCGCCGCGCACCTCGCCGAGCTCCGGGCGCTCGTCGAGGAGGCCGACGGTCTCGCCGTCGCCGAGGAAGAGGCCTTGCGGGCGGATCGCGAGCGGATGCGCCACGTGTCCGAGCTCGGGGAGGGCGCGGCCGCCGCCGCTCGAGCGATCGCGCCCGACGAGGGAGAGGGCGCCGCCGCGCTCGCCGCCGTGGCGGAGAAGGCGATCGCGCCGCTCGAGCGGCTTGCTCCCGAGCTTGCGCGCTCCGCGGTGGAGCTGCGCGAGCTGGCGCTGCGCCTGCGCGAGGTCGGCGGCGACCTGCATCGCTTCCTCTCGTCGCTCGAGGCGGATCCCGCCCGCGTCGAGGCGGTGGAGGAGCGGCTCGACCGCTACGCGCAGGCCCGCCGGCGCTTCCGGGCGCAGTCGACGGAGGAGCTCGTCGCCCACCGTGACGCGGCGCGTCTCGAGCTCGACGCCCTCGCCGGTGGCCTCGCTCCGGTCGAGGCGGCTGCGGCCGCCGTCGCGGAGGCCGAGTCGAGAACGGCGGCCTGCGCGGCGGAGCTTCGCGCCGCCCGCGCCACGGCGGTGCCGCCGTTCGCCGAGGCCGTCGCCGACGAGCTGCACGCTGTCGGCCTGGGCGACGGCGAGTTCCACGTCGAGCTGGGCGAGCGCGAGGTGGGGCCGACGGGTGGCGACAGCGTTGCGTTCCTGATCCGCCCGAACCCCGGCCTGCCGTTCGCCCCGGCCGCGGAGACGGCGTCGGGCGGCGAGCTCTCCCGCGTGGCACTCGCGCTGGCTGCGGTCGCCGGCGGTCACACGCTCGTCTTCGACGAGATCGACGCCGGGATCGGCGGCGTCACAGCCCACCGTGTGGCGGAGACGCTGACGCGTCTGGCTCAGCGGGCCCAGGTGCTCACCATCACCCACCTGCCGCAGATCGCGAACGCCGCCGACAGGCACTTCCGCGTCGAGAAGATCCCGGGCGACCCGACGCACACGAGGATCGAGCAGCTCGGCGACGTCGAACGCAAGGCCGAGCTGGAGCGGATGCTCGGTGGCGAGGAATTCCTCGCCACCGTTGCCGGCGGCTCCGGGCGCTGACGCATGGGCCTCGAGATCGCCGGCCCCGCCCGCCTCGGACAGCGGACGAAAGACCTCGTCAAGCGGCTCCGGCCGGGCGATCTCGCGATCATCGACCACATCGACCTCGACCGCGTCTCAGCGGAGGAGCTCGCCGAGTCCGGCGTCCGCGTCGTCGTCAACGTCGCCCCCTCGGCCTCGGGCAGGTTCCCCAATCCGGGGCCGCTCGAGCTCGTGCGCGCCGGCGTACGGCTCGTCGACGTGCAGGGAGCGGCGCTCTTCGACGAGGTCAGCGACGGAGAGCTGCTGAGCGTCCGCGACGGCAGTCTCTGGCGCAACGGGACGTGCCTGGCGGAGGGCGTGGAGCTCGGGGAGGCCGAGCTGCGCCAGGCGCTGGCAGACCAGCAGGGCCGGGTCACCGAGGCGCTCGAGGCGTTCGCCGACAACACGCTGCGCCATCTGCGCGACGAGGGACGACTGCTCGCAGAGGGGATCGAGTTCCCGCCCATGCGGACGCGCTTCCGCGACAGGCACGCCGTCGTCGTCGCCCGGGGGCCCGGCTACAAACGCGACCTCCGGATCGTGCGGCCGTACATCAGGGACTTCAAGCCGGTGCTCGTGGCCGTCGACGGAGGCGCGGACGCGCTCCTCGAGATCGGGCTGAAGCCGCACGTGATCGTCGGCGACTTCGACTCGGTCTCCGACGCCGCGCTCACCTCGGGAGCGGAGCTCCTCGTCCACGCGTACGCCGGCGGGCGGGCGCCCGGCGCCGACCGGCTCCTCCGTCTCGGCCTGCCCTACCAGAGCGTGGCGGCGCCGGGCATCAGCGAGGACATCGCGCTCCAGCTGGCGCACGATCGCGGCGCCGAGCTGATCGTCGCCGTCGGGACGCACTTCAACCTCGTCGAGTTCATGGAGCGCAACCGGGCCGGCATGGCCTCCACCTTCGTCACCCGACTGAAGGTGGGGGAGGTGCTCGTCGACGCCAAGGGGGTCTCGCGGCTCATCTCCCGGCGCATCGGCGTCTGGCCGCTCGTGACGTTCGCCCTGGCCGGGGTGAGCACCGTCGTCGTCGCCGTCGCCGTCTCGCCCGCGCTGCGTAACGTGATCGAGTTGCTGACGAACAGGCTGGCGGACGCGCTCGGTCTATAGGCACCGGCACGGGGGACAGGTGCATCGCGTCGCCTGGCATACACCCCGCGCGTCGCGCCCCTACGATCTCCTCTGATGTTCGACATCCGCTACCACGTCGCGTCGCTCAGCGCCGTCTTCGTCGCGCTCGTGATCGGCATCCTCGTCGGGGTCGGCCTGTCCGGCCGCGGCTTCGTCGACGACGCCGAGCGGCAGAACCTCACGCGCGACATCGCCAGCCTCAAGGCCCAGCTCGACACCGCGACGTCGCTGCTCGAGGACGTCGACGTGCGGCAGCAGGCGATGCAGGAGTATGCGGCGGACACCTACCCGGTGCTCGTGCCCGGCAGGCTGCAGGACCTGCGCGTGGCGGTGCTCAGCATCGGCTCCGTCGACCGGACGATCGACCGGACCGTCGACTTTGCGGTGCGAAAGGCGGTGCGCGACGCCGGCGGCACCGTCGTCCGCATGCGGGCTGTGCGCGTGCCGCTCGACCCGGCCGCGGTGAACAAGGCGATCGAGAAGCGACCCGCGCTGAAGGGGTACGAGGGGAGCGAGCATCTCGACGATCTGGGTCGCGATCTCGGGGTGGAGTTCGTCTCGGGCGGCAAGACGCCGCTCTGGGACGCTCTCGCCGAGGTCTTCGTCGACGAGCGCGAGGGTCCCGCCACCCCCGCCGTGGACGCGGTCGTCGTTGCCCGGCCGGCCGCGCCGCAGCGCGGCCTGACGCAAGAGTTCCTCGGCGCCCTCTACCGCGGTGTCGGCCGCTCCGGCGCACCCGCAGTCGGCGTGGAGCTCGGCGGGTCGGAGCCGAGTGCTGTGCCCGCCTTCCGGCGTGGCGGGCTCTCCACCGTGGACTCGGTGGAGACGCCCGCCGGGCGGCTCGCCCTCGTGCTCCTGCTCGCCGGCGGCCAGCCCGGCGACTACGGCGTGGAGGCGACCGCGAGCGACGGCATCCTGCCGCCCGTGACGGTCGCCCCGGTGCCGCAGGGATGACCGACGAGCTCACTGTTCTCGTCGCCGCCCGGGACGAGGAGAGCCGAATCGGACGAACGGTGGCAGGGGTGCGGCGGTCGTTCCCGGAGGCCCGGATCGTCGTTGCCGACGACGGCTCGCGCGACCTCACCGCTCTCGTCGCCGCCGATGCGGGGGCACGGGTGATCCGCCTCGAGCGGCGCGGCAAGGGGCAGGCGCTGACGCTCGCCGAGCGTCGGCTGCCGCCCGGGCCTCTGCTGCTCTGCGACGCCGACCTCGCCGGCGACCTGCGGCAGCTCGTCGACAGCGGCGCCGACCTCACCGTCGCCGCATTCCGACGACGGGAAGGGGGAGGCTTCGGCGTCGCCAAGCGTGCGGCCCGGGCGCTGATCCGCCTTCGCTGCGGGTTCGAGGCGCGAGAGCCGCTCTCCGGCCAGCGGCTGCTCTCCCGGTCTGCCCGCGAGGCCGTCTTCCCGGTCGCCGCCGGTTTCGGGGTCGAGACCCGCATGACGATCGACGCAGTGCGCGCCGGTCTCTCCGTGCACGAGGTCGAGGTCGACCTCGCGCACCGCGCCACGGGACGCGACCTGCGCGGGTTCGCGCACCGTGGGCGGCAGCTCGCCGACCTCCTGCTCGCCAGCGGCCCGCAGGCCACGAGCTTCCGTGGGCTGCGCCTCCCGCTCGTCGGCGCCGTCGTGGCGCTCGCCGAGCCGCGGGTGGCACCCGTGGCCGCCCTCGGACTCGCGGACGACCTGTGGAGCGGCCCGGAGCGCGGCTTCCGGGCACACCTGCGCGGCGGAGCGACGACGGGGGTGCTGAAGCTCGTCGGCATCCCGCTGTACGGGCTGCTGCGGACGCGGTCGGTCTCCGGCGCCGTCCTCGTCGGGCTCTGCGCCAACACGCTCAACCAGCTGGACACGAGGCCGGGCCGGGCGCTGAAGGCGTTCGGCCTGGGTGCGCTGCTGACCGGAGGCGTGCCCCGACGAGCCGCCGCCGTGGCCGTCCTGCTCGCACCCTACGATCTCCGCGAGATGGCGATGCTCGGAGACGCAGGGTCGAACGCACTGGGGGCCGTGCTAGGTTGTAGTTCCGTGCAGCGAATCACGGGAGCCAGGCGTCTTTGTGCGATCGCAGCGCTCGCTGCGCTCACTCTCGTCGGAGAGCGCCGTTCGCTCGGATCACTGATCGAGTCGACACCCGTCCTGCGCGAGCTCGACGCCCTCGGCAGGACGTCATGAGCGAGGAAGGGACGAAGTACGTCTTCGTCACCGGCGGTGTCGTATCGGCGCTCGGCAAGGGCATCGTCGCCGCCTCGCTCGGCCGGCTGCTGAAGGCGCGCGGGTTGCGTGTGCAGGCGCAGAAGTTCGACCCGTACCTCAATGTCGATCCCGGCACGATGAGCCCCTTCCAGCACGGAGAGGTGTTCGTGACGGAGGACGGAGCCGAGACCGACCTCGACCTCGGCCACTACGAGCGGTTCATCGACGAGAACCTCTCGCGCAACGGCAGCCACAGCGCCGGCGCGATCTGGGACACGGTGCTGCGCAAGGAGCGCAAGGGCGAGTATCTGGGCGCGACCGTGCAGGTGATCCCGCACATCACCAACGAGATCAAGGCGCGGATCCGGCGTGGTGCGATGGCGAACCCGACCGATGTCGTCATCTCGGAGATCGGTGGCACCGTGGGTGACATCGAGTCGCTGCCGTTTCTCGAGGCGATCCGTCAGTTCCGGCGTGAGGTGGGGCAGGAGAACGTCCTCTACCTGCACGTCACGCTCGTGCCCTTCATCGAGGCTGCGGGCGAGCTGAAGACGAAGCCGACCCAGCACTCGGTCAACGAGCTGCGTCGCATCGGCATCCACCCCGACATCGTCGTCTGCCGCTCGCGCGACGAGCTCTCGGACGAGATTCGGGAGAAGATCGCACTCTTCGCCGACGTCGACTCCAAGGCCGTGATCGGGTCGCCCGACGTGCCGGACGTCTATCTCGTGCCCGAGCGCCTGCAGGCGGAAGGCCTGGACACGCTCGTCTGCGAACGGCTCGGCCTCGTCACCCCGCCCGCCGTGCTCGGCGAGTGGAAGGCTCTGACCGACCGCATCGTCGAGTTGCGCGAGGACGTCGAGATCGCGCTCGTCGGCAAGTACATCAAGCTGCACGACGCGTACCTCTCGGTGCACGAAGCCCTCAAGCACGGAGGGCTCTACCAGGGCGCGAAGGTGCGGGTGCGCTGGTTCGACTCCGAGAACATGACGTACGCGGAGGCAGTCGACGAGCTCGAGGGCGTCGACGGCGTGCTGGTGCCGGGCGGCTTCGGGTCGCGCGGGTGGGAAGGCAAGATCCTCGCCTGCCAGGTAGCACGCGAACAGGGCATCCCGTACCTCGGCATCTGCCTCGGCATGCACGTCGCCGTCTCGGAGTTCGCGCGTCACGTCTGCGGGCTCGAGGGCGCAAACTCGACCGAGATGGACCCCGAGACGCCGTTCCCGGTGATCGACCTGCTGCCCGAGCAGAAGGAGATCGAGGATCTCGGCGGCACGATGCGCCTGGGAGCGCAGGCGGTCGAGCTCGGCGAAGGCACGCGTGCGCGCGAGGTCTACGGGGAGGCGACGATCCACGAGCGGCACCGGCATCGCTACGAGGTGAACAACCAGTTCCGCGACCAGCTGATCGAGCACGGGCTCGTGGTGTCGGGGACGTTCCAGGGAGGCCGGCTGGTCGAGATCGTCGAGCTGCCCGACCATCCGTGGTTCGTCGCGAGCCAGTTCCACCCGGAGTTCAAGTCGCGCCCGACCCGGCCGGCGCCGCTGTTCCGCGAGTTCGTCGGCGCCGCGCTGGAACGGTCTCGCCTGCGTGCCGCCGTTGCCGTCGAGGTCTCGCGCTAGCCGAGGGTGCTCCAGCCGGACGTCCTCGAGCTCTTCCTCGAGCTCCTCTCGATCCCGAGCCCGCCTGGTTCGGAGCGGGCCGTGGCGGACCGCGTGACGGCGTACCTCGATTCGCTCGGGCTCGCCTGGGACGAAGACGACGCCGGGCCCGCCGTCGGCTCGACGATGGGCAACATCCTGTGCCGGCTCCCGGGCCGGCTCGACGGAGGCGTGCCGTTGCTCCTCTGCGCGCATCTCGACACGGTGCCGCCGACAGGCGCGATCGAGCCGGTCGTCGAGGACGGTGTCGTCCGCAACGCCGGCGGCACGATTCTGGGTGCGGACGACAAGGCGGCCGTGGCCGTGATGCTCGAGGCCGCGCGCCGTCTCGTCGTCGACGGAATCGCGCACGCGGGCGTGGAGCTGCTGTTCACGCCGAAGGAGGAGGTGGGGCTGCTCGGCGCGATGGCCTTCGACCACACCCGGCTGGAAGCATCGGTCGGCTTCGTGTACGACCAGGCGGCGCCGATCGGGGAGATCATCCTCGGCGCCCCGTCGCAGAAGGCGATCCACGCACGGTTCCACGGCCGGGCGTCGCATGCGGGGATGTTCCCGGAGGACGGCCGCTCGGCGATCGCCGCCGCCGCGCGGGCGGTCGCCGACCTGCGCCTCGGCCGGATCGACGACGAGACGACGGCGAACGTCGGCGTGATCGAAGGGGGGACGGCCCGCAACATCGTGCCGGAGTGGTGCTCGTTCGAGGCGGAGGCGCGCTCGCGGGACGAGCGCAAGCTCGCGGAGCTCGTGCAGGAGATGCTCGACGCGATCGCGTTCGCCGCGAGCACGTCCGACTGCACGGTCGAGATCGACGTCCAGGACACGTACCGCGGGTACGCGTTCCGCGAGGACGATCTTGCGATTCAGCTGGCTGCGGCCGGCCTCGGTCACGCCGGCTACGAGCCGACGACGAACTTCTCAGGGGGAGCCGCGGACGCGAACGTGTTCAACGAGCGAGGGCTGCCGTGCGTCAACCTCGCCAACGGCATGACCGACATCCACACGCCGGAGGAGCACATCGCCGTGGCAGACCTGGACGGGATGGTCGCGGTCACGCTGGGGCTCGTCACCGCCGCCCGCGAGGCCTGACGGCGTGGCCGTGAGCCTGCGGTCAGGCATCGTCACCGCCGTCCACGAGTCGCCGGAAGAGCTCGTCCGCTGCGAGGTCGACGGGGTGCCCTGCATCGCGTACCCGCGGATCACGGGCGCGGTCGAGGAGGGAGACGAGGTGCTCGTCAACACGCAGGCTCGCGACCTGGGGCTCGGCTCGGGGGGGTTCGACGTGCTCTACGCGAACCTGACGCGGGGGCTGGGCCTGGCCCCGGCGAAGGGTGCACACGTGATGGTGCTGCCGTACACGGCGGGCCAGGCGGCCGCCGCGACGATCGAGGAGAGCGGCCCGCTCGCCACGTCACTCGGCGGCATGCCCGTCGTCTGCTGCAGCCTGCACAGCCACCTCGCCCCGGTGGCGGCGGGGGTCGGCGAGGGAGTGCGGACGGCCTATCTGCAGCTGGCGGGCGGCGCGCTGCCGGTGTCGCTGTCCGACAGCGTGCGGGAGCTGAAGGCAAGAGGCCTGCTCGAGGTGGCGGTCGCGGTCGCGCCGTGCCACGACGGGGACGCGCAGGCGATCTCGACAGCTGCTGCGCTCGCCTGGGCGAGGGCGCAGGGCTTCGACTGTGTCGTCTGCGCGATCGGACCGGGGATCGTCGGCACCGGCACGTTCCTCGGTCACGGCGGCACTGCCGTAGCAGCCGCGGCCAACGCGACGGCGGCGCTCGACGGTCGCCCGATCGTCGTCGCCAGAGTGTCCCACGGCGACGAGCGGGAGCGGCATCACGGGCTTTCGCACCACACGCGGGCAGCCCTGGCGCTGTGTCTCGGCAAGGTCGAGGTGGCGTGGCCTCGGGCCCTCGAGTCGCCGGGTGGGCTCGACGAGGTCGTCGAGGTCGACGTGCACGACTGGCGCGCTGCCTGCTCGGGCCTCGGGCTCGCGCACATGGGCCGTGGCCCGGAGGACGATCCGTGGTTCTTCGCGGCCGCGTTCGCAGCCGGCCGGTGCGCCCGCGCCATGCTCGACGCGTGATGATGGAAGAGCGCCGCCTCGGCCCCGTGGTCGGCCTGGGCACCTACGGCACGTTCGCCGCGGACGTGGCGCTCGCCGGCGAGGTCGTCGCTGCCGCGCTGGGCGCGGGCGCCACCGTATTCGACTCCTCCCCCATGTACGGGGCAGCGGAGGCGTCGCTCGGGGAGGCGCTCCGGGGCCGCCGGGAACGCGCGACTGTGGCGACGAAGGTGTGGGCCGCCGATGTCGCCGAGGGGCGCGCCCAGTACGTCGCACAGCGCCGCTTCTTCGAGCGGGTCGAGATCCTGCAGATCCACAACCTCCTCGCCTGGACGGAGCAGCTGCCGTGGCTCGAGGAGGAGCGCGGCGAGGGGCGGATCGACGCGATCGGCGTCACCCACTACGACGCGCGGTCGTTCGACGAGCTCGAGGCTGCGCTGCGCACGGGACGCCTCGACACCGTGCAGATCCCGTTGAACCCGTTCGAGCGGGAGTGCGAGGAGCGCATCCTGCCGCTCGCCGCCGAGCTCGATGTGGCGGTGATCGCGATGCGGCCTCTCGGCGGTTCCGGCGGCGGGCGGCTGCGGAGGGAGCCTCCGTCGGGGGCGCTCGAGCCCCTGCGGCCGCTCGGCGTCACGACCTGGCCGCAAGCGCTCTTGAAGTGGTGCCTGTCGGATCCCCGCGTCGACCTCGTCATTCCGGCGACGTCCCGGCCGGAGCGAGCGGCCGCCAATGCAGCAGCCGGAGCGCCGCCGTTCCTCGGGCCCGAGGAACGGGCACTCGTCGAGCGTCTCGCCCGAGCCTGAACGGGGGTTTGCCCCGGCTCGGCATGCCGTCGTCCGGGTCTGCCCGCCCCTGACCGCGACACCTGTGGACGCCGTGTCACACACCCGGTGCGAAGGCGGCACGGAGACGTGACGGCACGGCAGCTACCGTGACTCCAGGGGCACTCGCGCCCCCGGTGGGGGAGCCCGTCCGACGGGTGGAGCGCGCGTGCAGGCGAGGTGCTCCGGGCGGCGATAGGTGAGGTACCGCCCTACGGGCGTTCCGCTATCGTCCGGCCGCAATGCGCATCGGCGTCGCCAGGGAGATCAAGTCGCGGGAGTACAGGGTGGCGTTGACGCCGGCGGGTGCGCTCGAGCTCGTCCGGCGTGGGCACGAGGTCGTGGTCGAGGTCGGCGCGGGCGCAGGGTCGGGCTTCAGCGACGAGGCGTACACCTCGGTTGGCGCGCGCACGGCCTCCGTCGACGACGTGTGGGAATCTGCCGAGTTGCTGCTCAAGGTGAAGGAGCCGATTGCGACCGAGTACGGTCGCCTGCGGGCCGACCTGACGCTCTTCACGTACCTGCACATCGCGGCCGACGAGCCGCTGACGCGCGCGCTCGTCGAGTCCGGCGTGACGGGGATCGCCTACGAGACGGTGGAGACGGCCGACCGGCGGCTGCCGCTGCTGGCGCCGATGAGCGAGGTTGCCGGGCGGCTGGCGCCGCAGATGGGCGCGTGGTCGCTCGAGAAGGCCCACGGTGGGCGTGGGATCCTGCTCGGCGGTGTGCCGGGTGTGCCTCCTGCCAAGGTGGTGGTGCTCGGCGGCGGCGTTGTCGGCTTCAACGCCGCGTTGATCGCGGTCGGCATGCAGGCAGACGTCTGGGTGCTGGACAGGTCGGTCGATCGGATGCGCGAGCTCGAGGCGATGCTGAACGGGCGCATCAGCCTGGCGATGTCGAGCCGCCTGCAGATCGAGGAGGCGATCGCGGGCGCGGACATGGTGATCGGCGCCGTGCTCGTGCCCGGCGCCGTCGCGCCCAAGCTCGTGACAGGGGAGATGCTGGGCCTGATGAAGCCCGGGGCGGTGCTGGTCGACGTCGCCATCGACCAGGGCGGCTGCTTCGAGACGTCGCACGCGACGACCCACGACGACCCCGTCTTCGAGGTCGCCGGGATCGTGCACTACTGCGTCGCGAACATGCCGGGCGCTGTGCCGATCACGTCCACGAAGGCGCTCACCAACGTGACCCTGCCCTACGTGGAGGCGATCGCAGACAAGGGCGTCACGCGGGCGGTGACGGACGACCCTGCGCTCGCCAGAGGTGTGAACGTGATCGGCGGGCTCATCACCTACGAGGCCGTCGCCGAAGCCCACGGGCTGCCGTACACGCCGCTCGTCGACGCGCTCTGAGCAGCGCCCGCGTCGCTACGAGAGCATGTCCTCGAGCGTCCCGTCAGCGAGTGGCGGCGGCAGGCTGGAGTGCGACCCGACGCTCAGGTCTTGTCGGCGGACTGCTTGGCCGACTGCGACGGAGAGATCCTCACGACGGCGTACGTGACCGCCGCCGAGAGGGCGAGGATGCAGCCCACGTAGAAGGCGAGCTCCACCAGTCCCAGGATCGTGTCCATCACTGCGTAGAATAGCGGCGTGCCGCGGGCGTGCGTGATCGTGCTCGATGCCGTCGGCGCTGGGGAGTTGCCGGACGCAGCCGAGTGGGGTGACGAAGGCTCGGACACGCTGGGTAACGTCTCTCGCGCCGTCGGGGGCCTCGACCTGCCCAACCTGGAGGCGCTCGGCCTCGGCAACGTCGAGCCGCTCGTGGGCTGCCCACCCCAGCCGGGAGCTCCGTCGGTCGCCGGCCGGCTGGTGGAGCGGTCGAAGGGGAAGGACACGACAGCCGGTCACTGGGAGTTGATGGGGGTCGTCACGGCGGTGCCGTTCCCGACCTACCCGTACGGCTTCCCGGACGAGGTGATCGATCCGTTCATGAACGGCACCGGCCGGGGCATCCTCTGCAATCGTCCCACGTCCGGGACGGAGGTGATCCAGGAGTTCGGCGAGGAGCATCAGCGGACGGGGAAATGGATCGTCTACACGTCCGCCGACTCCGTGTTCCAGATCGCGGCGCACGAGGGGTCGATCCCGCTCGAGGAGCTGTACGACGCCTGCCGCACGGCACGGACGATCCTGACCGGGAAGCATGCGGTCGGCCGGGTCATCGCACGGCCGTTCGTCGGATCCCCCGGAAGCTACGAGCGAACTCCCAACCGGCACGATTTCTCGCTCGAGCCGCGCCGCCCGAACTACCTGACGGCGATCCGGGACGCGGGTCACACCACGTACGGCGTCGGCAAGATCGGCGACATCTTCGCCGGCTGCGACATCGACGAGTCGTTCCCGACGAAGTCGAACGTGGACGGCATCAACCGCACGATCGAGTTGCTCGAGAACATCGACGACGGCTTCGTCTTCGTGAACCTCGTCGAGACGGACCAGCTGTGGGGCCACCGCAACGATCCCGTCAACTTCCACCGCTGCCTGCAGGACTTCGACCGGCGGCTGCCGGACATCCTCGAGGCGTTGCGCGACGGCGACCTGCTCGTTCTCACCTCCGACCACGGGTGCGATCCGACGACGCCCTCGACCGACCACTCGCGGGAGCACGCCCTCCTGCTCGCCTACGCCGCCGGACGCAATGCGGCGGGGCGCATCCACGAGGGCGAGTTCGGCGACGTCGGCGCCACCGTCTGCGTGTGGATGGGGGCGAAGCACCCCGGCAAGGGTGCGCCAGGCGCGCCGATCATCGAGCCGTGAGCTCCCGTCCGGGAGTGGCGGAGTGCCTCGTCTGCGATCACGTGCATAGCGCGCGCGAAGGGCGCAATCCGTTCGTGATCGCCGAGTTCGACCACTCGATCTTCGTCGTCGGCGACCATCAGTTCCACCGCGGCTACTCGCTCGTCCTGCTCAAGGAGCACGTCAGAGAGCCGCACGAGCTGGCGCCCGACGTGCAGGCGGCCCACTTTGCCGAGGTGATGCGCGCCGGTCGGGCCGTGAACGAGGCGTTCAAACCCTGGAAGCTCAACTACGCGTGCTACGGGAACAGCGAACCTCACGTCCACTGGCACATCTTTCCCCGCCGTGAAGACGATCCCCATCGCGCCTTGCCGCCGTGGAC
The DNA here is from genome assembly GCA_963787085.1 of uncultured Gaiellaceae bacterium. Classification (GTDB taxonomy): domain Bacteria; phylum Actinomycetota; class Thermoleophilia; order Gaiellales; family Gaiellaceae; genus Gaiella. The sequence goes on from CAWBBO010000014.1 coordinate 39,953, forward strand.
GGATTGGGAGCACTTCGACTCCCACCGGATCGACGAGCACGCGGCCGGCGAGCTGGCGGGGCGAATCGCGCCGTTCCTCTAGAGCACGGTGAATCAGCGGACGTCACTCGTGCCACGCACGCCCGGCGTGAGACCGCTTCGGCTGCGGACGCAGCGGAAGCGGCCGCCCGGCGCGGCAACAGTCTGTTACAAGAGGGCGATGATCCGTCCTGCCGACCTGATCGAGCGGAAGCGGAACGGCGAGGAGCTTGCAGCAGACGAGCTCTCCGAGCTGATCCTCGCCTACGCGCGCGACGAGGTGCCCGACTACCAGATGGCGGCCTGGTGCATGGCGGTCTACTTCAAGGGCCTGACCGCCGCCGAGACGTTCGCGCTCACCGACGCGATGATCCGCTCGGGCGAGACACTCGACCTCGGCCGCGCGCTCGGACGGCGTGTCGTCGACAAGCACTCCACGGGCGGGGTGGGGGACAAGACATCGATCGCCGTCGGTCCGATCGTCGCCGCTTGCGGCGTGCCGCTCGGCAAGATGAGCGGCAGAGGGCTCGGCCACACGGGTGGCACGTTGGACAAGCTCGAGGCCATCCCCGGTTTCCGCGTCGAGCTCACGACCGAGGAGATGATCGCGCAGCTCCGGGAGGTCGGGATGGCGATCGTCGGCCAGAGCGCCGACCTCGTCCCCGCCGACAAGAAGCTCTACGCGCTGCGGGACGTGACGGCGACCGTCGACATCGTGCCGCTGATCGCCTCGTCGATCATGTCCAAGAAGATCGCGGCCGGCGCCGAGGCGATCGTGCTGGACGTCAAGGTCGGCGACGGTGCGTTCATGAAGACCCTGGACGACGCCCGTGCGCTGGCCGAGGAGATGCTCGAGCTCGGCCACCGGGCGGGCAAGCAGGTCGTCTGCCTGCTGACGGACATGGACCAGCCGCTCGGGCGCGCGGTCGGAAACGCCGTCGAGATCCGCGAGGCGGTCGACACCGTGCGCGGCGAGGGGCCGGAGGACTTCGCCGAGCTCGTGCTCGACGCCTGCGCGCGCCTCCTCGCTTTCTCCGACCTCGAGATCGAGCTCGAGGAGGGCAGGGCGCGCGCTGAGGGCGCCGTTGCGGACGGCTCTGCGTTCGACGTCTACGAGCGCTGGATCCGCGCCCAGGGCGGCGACCCGGCACTCGCCGCGCTGCCGGAGGCGCCGGTGCAGGTTTCCGTGCCTGCGCCGCACGCCGGGTTCGTGACCCGGGTCGGAGCCCACGCGATCGGCATCGCGGCGCTCGAGCTCGGTGCAGGCCGGCGGACGAAGGCCGACGCGATCGACCACTCCGTCGGTGTGCTCTGCTTCGCCAAGCGCGGGGACAACGTCCTTGCCGGTGACGATCTCGCCGAGGTCCATGCCGGCGACGACGCGTCGGCTGAGGCCGCGGTCGAGGCGGTGCTGGCCGCCTACGAGATCGGCGAGTCGGCGCCTCCCGAGCGCGGCATCCTGCTCGGCGTCGTCGAGTAGATGCCGGCGCGCGGCGGCGCGGTCGCGTCACGACCGGCAGCTACGAGCCCAGGTCACCCCGGCAGCGGTCCGCCGCTGCGAGGACGGCCACCGGCAGCGCACAGGCGCCGTGAGGGACGTGCCCGAGCTTCCTGAGGTCGAGACGGTTCGGCGTGGCATCGCCCCCGCGCTCGAGGGAGCGTCGATCGAGCGGGCGACGATCCACGATCCGCGGCTCGTGCGGCCGTTCGACCCGGAGATCGTCGCCGGCGAGCTCGTCGGGGAGCGAGTGGCCGCCGTCGAGCGGCGCGGCAAGTATCTGATTGTTCGGTTCGAGAGTGGGCGTGTGCTCCTGATCCACCTCCGCATGACGGGGTCGCTACGGCGCGCGCCTCGGGGGAACCTGGCCGAGGACACACATACGCGAGCCGTTCTCAGTATGGACAACGGATCGGACGTCGCCTATCGCGACGTCCGGCGCTTCGGCACCTGGGAGCTGCTCGAGGCGGGCGAGCTGCGGCCGTTCCTCGCGCGGCGGCTCGGCCCGGAGCCCCTCGGCAGGCTCTCCGCCGAGGGGCTCCGGAGGCGCCTCGCCGGCCGCCGTGCTCCGCTCAAGTCGGCGCTCCTCGACCAGCGCACCGTCGCCGGCCTCGGCAACATCTACGTCGACGAGGCCCTCTGGCATAGCCGCCTGCATCCGCTGCGCCCGGCGGGCGGCCTCGACGAGGCCGAATGCCGCCGCTTGCACCGGGCCGTGCGCCGCGTGCTCCGGACGGGGATCGAGCGGCAGGGCTCGACCTTGCGCGACTATGCGGCGCCGGACGGGGCGTACGGGACGATGCAGGACGACTTCCGCGCCTACGGCCGCGCCGGCGAGCCCTGCCACCGGTGTGGCGCGCCCCTGGCCAGGATCGTCGTGGGCGGCCGTGGCACGACGTACTGCGAGGCGTGCCAGACCCCACCCCTCCGAGCAGCCGCGCCAGACGGCACGGCAGGGGATCGAGTATCGTCGAGCCGTTGACCGAGACGACCGATTGCGTGTTCTGCGAGATCGTGGCGGGGCGGTCGCCGGCGAGCGTGCCGTTCGAGGACGAGCTCGTGATCTGCGTGATGGACGTCCGGCCGGTCAACCCGGGGCATCTGCTCGTGATCCCGAAGCGCCACGTCGAGGGTCTCGACGGGCTCGGCGAGGAGACCGGCGTCCACATGTTCCGGATCGGCCTGCGCATGCAGCACGCGATCCGTTCCTCCACCCTCCCGTGCGAGGGGATCAACTTCCTGCTCTCCGACGGCGAGAGCGCCGGCCAGGACGTCTCCCACGTCCATCTCCACGTCGTTCCCCGGCTCGCGAACGACAGCTTCCGGATCAGCGCGGCGGTCACGCAGCCGTCGCAGGACGAGCTCGATCGCTCGGCTGCGGCGATCCGCGCAGCGAGCTAGCGCGGCGTCTCACCCGGCGCTGAGCGGGCGAGGCACGCCTCGCCCCTACGCGGCGAGGCGCGCGGCGAGAGCGCCCGACCGGTCGAGCGCCGCGAGCTCCTGGTAGCCGCCGATGGGATCGCCGTCGATCGTCACGAGCGGCACCGTCCAGCGCCGTCCCAGGTCGTACACGGTCTGGCGGAACGCCGGGTCGTCGTCGAGGTGCACCTCCTCGTAGCGGAGACCGCGAGCGTCGAGCAGCCTCCTGGCACTGCTGCAGTAGCCGCACCACTCCGTGGTGTAGAGGCGAATTCGGGGCACCAGGCTCCTCAACGGGGCCGAGGCTCCCCGTATTCCGCCATGCGCCGTGACGGGGCAGGGCGAGTCCGGCCAGGGCCCGCCGTACACTGGAGCCATGGCCCGGTCATCGACCACCGACGCAGTCGTCCTGCGCTCCTTCCGGCTTGGCGAAGCCGATCGCATCCTGCACGTCTACACGCTCGCGCGTGGGCGCGTCGGCGCGGTCGCCAAGGGCGTGCGCAAGACGAAGTCGCGCTTCGGCGGCAGGCTCGAGCCCTTCTCGCACGTCGAGCTCGTGCTGCACCACGGCCGCGGCGAGCTCGAGACGGTGACGGGCGCGTCGCTCGTGCGCTCCCACGATTCCATCCGCTCCGACCCGTCTCGGCTGCAGGTCGGCATGATCGGCCTGGAGGCGATGTTGCGGCTCTTCACCGAGCAGGAGGCGAACGAGCGGGCGTTCCTCGGGCTCACGCGCTTCCTCGACGCTCTCGACGAGGCGCCGCCGCGGCCCGGAGCGCGCCCGGCGCTCGACCCGCTCGTGCTCTCGTTCCAGCTGAAGCTGTTGTGGATCTCGGGCTACATGCCGCACCTTGGCGGGTGCATCGAGTGCGAGACGACGGACCGGCTCGTGGCGTTCCTTCCTTCTGGGGGCGGCGCCGTCTGCGACGCCTGCGATCCGGGAGGCATCCCTCTGCCCCCCGCGAGCCTGCACGGGATCCGGACGCTCCTGCACACGCCGATCGCCTCGGCGCCCGAGGCCGGTCTCGGCGATCGTGCCCAGCGCGACGTGCTCGCAATCGTGACTGCGTCGTACGAGCACAACGGCGGCTTCCGCCTCAAGACTGCCACCGCGTAGACAGCCCGTCAGCGCAGCACGAACGGCGCCGGGGGCGTCCCAGCGAGGACTGCGCTCAGCCCCTGCAACGCCCGTACGGGATAGCCGCCGCGTGCGCCCGCAAAGTCGCCGACCGCGATCGTCGCGGGCCGCGGCGCCGTCTCGCCGCGCGACAGCTCGATGCCGTGGGCCGTCGCGACCCGCTCCTGGAAGAGCGCGAGCGCCACAGCCAGAGGGACGCGGACGAGCGCGTCGACCTCGTCCGGGTGCAGCCGGTACCAGTCGAGCGGACGATCGGAGCGCAGCGCGAAGACCTCCTGGATCTCGTTCTCGGCCGATGCCGGGTCATGCGCGAAGCGGCGGCCGAGCCGGGCGAGCTGGGGGAGCGAGGCAGCCAGCCCGATCTCCTCCTCGCATTCGCGCACGGCGTCACCGAGCGTCTCGCCGGCACGGAGATGGCCTCCGACGGCGACGTCGAGTGCGCCGGGCCACGTGTCCTTCGTGGCGGAGCGCCGCTGGAAGAGAACGAACCGGCTGCCGTCCTCATCCACTCCTCCGACCCAGATGTGCAGTGCGGCGTGCCAGTCGCCGTCGCGGTGAACGTCGCCGCGAAGCTTGCTCCGCCCGGTGGGCGTCCCGTCCTGGTCGAGGACGTCGAACGCCTCGTCCTGCGGGTCGGTGGTGCGCGGTGGGCGGCTCAGAAGCGCTCGAGCACGCCGTCGAGCGCGCCCTCGGCGACGAGTTGCGGCTTGAGCTCGTTGCGGCCGGGCTGCACCTCACGACGGACGACGCCGTCCCCGTCGACCCGGTACTGGCCTACCCAGTCGAGCCTCGGCGAGTACACGTGCACGGTCACAGCCGGCGTCCCCTCGGCGTGGGTGACGCGGTGGATGTACCCGGGCCCACCCTTGCGCGTGCGGCCCGGGCGCAGGTGCCGGGCGAGATGCTCGCCGCCGTACACCATCTGATCCTCGCGTACGCAGCCGGAGGCGACGCAGAGACCCACGCCCGAGACGTAGTGGTCGTGGAAGCCGGTGCCCTGACCGGGCATCCACGACAGCACCCAGGCATCCATGCGCTCGTCCTCGTAGACGAGCTCGTAGCGGCGCTGGTGGGCGTCCACGCGCACGAGCGGCTCCCACAGGTCGGCGTCGTCGGCGATCCCGCGGGCGATCTCCTCGAGCTCCTCGAGCGTGAGGATGCCGTCGTGGGGGATGAGGTGGTCGAGCGAGGCGACGGCAGGCGAAAAGACGGGCGCGACGCTCATGCGTTCCATGGTACTGAATTCCGGGACGGGGGCGGCGAGGTTTTGTCCAACATGAGGCGGTGATCGCTGCTGAGACTGTCGATCATGCCTGAGACTACGGCGCAGACCGGCCGGCGGTTCATGTCGGTTTCCGAGCCGGGCTCGCGACGACGGCTCAGGGGACGCGGCGGAAGGGGCGCAGCCACCGTCCCCGCACCTCCGCCGGCGTAGGCAGGAGCTCGCGGTTCCGTACGAGCCAGGTGCCGATCGTGACCATGAGCACGGCGATACCGGTGAGCGCCCAGACGTCCGCGAGGTTGAACGCGACCACGGTGCGGCCGCCGTCGAGGACGATCGGGTTCGGCACCCGCATCTCGTTCCAGGAGGCCGAAAGCACGTTGCCGAGCAGGCCACCGGCCAGCAGCCCCGCGGCCGGCGGGACGAGCAGTGCCGGAATCCGGGTGAGCAGCACGAGACCGGCTGCAAGGAACATGGAGAGCGCGAGCCAGGTGAAGGAGCGCTCGTGGTAGGCCCACGGCTCGGTCGGCTGCGTTGTCTTCAGCCAAAGATCGGCGGCCGCGAGCGGCAACGCCACCGCCAGCACGATTCCCACCCGTCCCATCCCGTGGACGGTAGCGCACGGAGTGGAGCCGCGCAGGCAGGATGCACTACGACGTCGAGGGACGGCAGGTGGGCTTTGCCCGCGTCGTCTCGGATCGCCACACGGTTTCGTATCTCGCCGACGTCTACGTGCTCGCCGCGCACCGTGGCCGCGGGCTCGGCCTCGAGCTCGTCCGCTTCACGGTCGACGAGGGCCCGCTGGCGCACACCAGGTGGCTCCTCCACACCCGCGACATGCACCCGCTCTACGCGAAGCTCGGCTTCGTCGAGCCGGGAGAGCGCCTGCTGGAGCGCGGCCTGCGGCCGTAGTGCCTCTCACGCGTCAGCCACCCGGGCGTCGCCGAGCTACCCGGCCTTCGGAGACTGCCAGGGTGCCTCGAGCCGGTCGAGCAGCACCTCGCGCGCTCCGCCGATCGGGATGCGATCCTGCGCGAGCGAGTCGCGGTCGCGGATCGTGACCGTGTCGTCCTCGAGCGTCTGCTCGTCCACGGTCAGCGCCCACGGGGTGCCGATCTCGTCCTGGCGCCGGTAGCGCCGGCCGATCTGGCCGCCGTCGTCGTACTCGACGGCGATCGTGCGCCGCAGCTGCTCGTACAGGGCCCGCGCCTTCTCCGTGATCGCTGCGTCACGGGGTATCAGCGGCAGCACCGCCGCCTTCACGGGCGCGATCAGCGGGTGCAGGCGCAGCACGGTGCGCTCGCGGTCGCCGACCACCTCCTCGTCGTACGCGTCGCAGAGGAACGCGAGCATGGAGCGGTTGAGGCCTGCGGCCGGCTCGATCACGTGCGGCGTGTAGCGCTCGCCGCTCGCGGAGTCGACCCACTCGAGCTTCGAGCCCGACGCCTGCGTGTGCGCGGTCAGGTCGAAGTCGCCGCGGTTCGCGATCCCCTCGAGCTCCGACCAGCCGATCGGGTACAGGTATTCGATGTCGCTCGTGCCGCTCGAGTAGTGCGACAGCTCGTCGGCGTCGTGCGGGCGCACCCGCAGGTGGCTCGCGCGGATGCCGAGGCGCACGTACCAGTCGTGCCGCTCGTCGATCCAGTAGCGGTACCAGCGCTCGGCCTCGTCGGGCGGGACGAAGAACTCCATCTCCATCTGCTCGAACTCGAGCGTGCGGAAGATGAAGTTGCCCGGCGTGATCTCGTTGCGGAACGACTTGCCGACCTGGGCGATGCCGAAAGGCGGCTTGCGGCGCGCGAGCTGGGCCACGTTCTTGAAGTTGATGAAGATGCCCTGCGCCGTCTCGGGGCGCAGGAAGACCTTCGTGCCGCTCTCCTCGACCGGGCCGACGCGCGTCTCGAACATGAGGTTGAAGTGGCGCGGCTCCGTGAGGTCGCAGTCGGTCGTCTCGCCGGGGTGCTTGCTCGGCTTCTGGCCGCACTGGGCGTCGTCGAGCTGGTCGGCGCGGAAGCGCTTCTTGCAGAAGCGGCAGTCGACGAGCGGGTCGGTGAAGCCGCCGACATGCCCCGACGCCTCCCATACGTGCGGGTGCAGGATGATGGCCGAGTCGAGGGCCACGATGTCCTCCCGCTCGCGCACCATCGCCTCGAGCCAGCGCGCCTTGACGTTCTCCTTCAGCAGCACGCCGTAATGGCCGTAGTCGTATGACGAGCCGAGGCCGCCGTAGATCTCCGACGAGGGGAAGACGAAGCCGCGGCGGCGGCACAGCGAGACCATCTTGTCCATGGTCAGGGGCTCCGACATCCGGGGGAACGGTACAGGCGTGGCCGTCCGGACGGTCCCGCTAGCGTCTTCTGTCATGCCAGTCTCGCCGCTTCCCACTTCCGCGCTCGTCTCGTCCGACCTCGAGGCGCGGACGATCGCCTGGCGGCGGCACCTGCACGCGAACCCCGAGCTCTCGTTCGAGGAGCACGAGACGGCCGATTTCGTCGAGCACACGTTGCGCTCGTTCGGCGACCTCGAGCTCGAGCCGCCGACACCGACGAGCGTCGTCGCCCGGCCGCGCGGCGGGCGGCAGGGGAACACGGTGGCGCTGCGCGCCGACCTGGACGCGCTGCCGATCGTCGAGGAGAACGACGTCCCGCACGTCTCCACGCGGCACGGCGTCATGCATGCCTGCGGACACGACGGCCACACGGCGATGCTGCTCGCGGCCGCCCAGGCGCTCCTCGAGCGGCGCGAAGAGCTCCTCGCGCAGGGGATCCGCGAGGAGCTCGGCGAGGCGGCGCTCGTGGAGCACCCGCCGGTGACGGGCGGCGAGGACTTCTCGGCGTACGGGACGGCTGCGCCGGCGGCGTTCTTCTGGGTCGGGTCGGGCAACGACGAGCTCGGCACCACGTGGCCGCATCACCACCCGCGCTTCGACATCGACGAGGCCGCGCTCAGGCACGGCACCGCGGTCTTCGTCCGCACGGCGCTCGACGTCCTCGCCTGACGATGGCCGGCAAGGGCACGCCGGCGGTGGCCGCGGCGGAGCGCGCCGGCATCACGTTCGCCGTGCACGAGTACGAGCACGACCCGAAGGCGTCGTCGTACGGCCTCGAGGCAGCCGAGAAGCTCGGCGTGGAGCCGGCCCGCGTCTTCAAGACGCTCGTCGCCGACGTCGACGGCACGCATACGGTGGCGATCGTCCCGGTCGAGGCGGAGCTCGATCTCAGGGCGCTCGGCAAGCGCGCCGCGATGGCGAAGCCCGCCGACGCCGAACGCATCACCGGCTACGTGACAGGCGGGATCAGCCCTCTCGGCCAGCGGCAGCGGCTCCCGACGGTGCTCGACGAGTCGGCTCTCGCGTTCGCCACGATCCACGTGAGCGCCGGCCGGCGCGGCCTCGAGATCGAGCTCGCCCCCGCCGACCTGCTCACCCTCACGGGCGGCGCAGCGCGGCCGATCGCCGTCCGGCGCTAGGACGGGTCGATCGTGCTCCCGGGCGGTGAGGGTGGCTCCCGACGCAGACCAGCGCCGGACGGCTAGGTTCGACGCATGCTCGAGCTCTTCCAGATCACCGGCTCCGCGAGCTTCGCGGCGCGGGCAGCTCTCGAGGAAGCGGGTGCCGAGTACGTCACGGTCGACGTGCACCCACGCCGACGCGACGAGTCACCCGAGTTCGCGGCCGTCAACCCGCTGCGGCGGGTGCCGGCGCTGAGGGACGGCGACGTCACCGTCTACGAGACCGGAGCGGTCCTCCTCTACGTGGCCGAGCGCTTCCCCGAGGCCGCGCTCGCGCCCGCCGTCGGCGCTCTCGCCCGGGGGGCGTACCTGCGGTGGGTGACCTGGCTCGCCAACTCGCTGCATGGCGTCTGGCAGCCGGTCACGACGCCACGGTTCCTCAGCGACGACCCGGCCGGTCACGAGGGCATTCGTGCGCAGGGCAGCAAGAAGCTCGAGCAAGCGGGCAGCTACCTCGAACGCGAGCTGGCCGGCCGCGCCTGGTGCGCCGGCGACGCCTTCTCCGTGGCCGACATCTACCTGTACATGCTGAAGGGCTGGGAGAGCTACGCGGACGGCTACCGGCTGGGCGGCGAGGCCGTCGACGCGCACTACGCCCGGGTCGGCGCCCGGCCGGCAATCGCGCGCACCCGGCAGCTCGAGGATCTCGACGAGCGGCTGCTCCGGTACCACCCGGACCTCCGGGCGGGCGTCCCGATCTGAGCGTCACGCCGAGCCGGGCGGCGGGCTCGCGAGGACGGACGCCAGCAGCGTAGGCTCGACATTGCCGCCCGACGCGACGAGCACCGTGCGCCCGGCAGCCTCGACCATGCCTGTCTGCAGTGCCGCCAGCGTCAGTGCCCCGGTCGGCTCGATCGCGAGCTTCGCCTCCAGCGCGTACCAGCGCACCGCTGCGAGCACCGCCTCGTCGCTCACGGTGACGATGTCGTCGACGAGGCGGCGGATCGCCTCGAACGTGAGCTCGCCGAGTTGCTGGGTGCGCACTCCGTCGCACACGGTGCGCGAGACGTCGGCCGCGCTCCAGCGAACCCGGCTTCCCGTTCGCAGCGATTCCTGCGCGTCCGCTGCGAGCTCCGGCTCGACGCCGATCACGCGCGCGTGCGGGCAGAGCGCCTTGACGGCGGTCGCGACACCGGAGATCAGCCCGCCGCCCCCGATGCAGACGACGACGGTGTCGACGTGGCCGAGGTCCTGCGCGATCTCGAGCCCGACCGTGCCCTGGCCGGCGATGATGCGAGGGTCGTCGAACGGGGGCACGTACTCGAGCCCATGGGTGTCGCGCAGCTCGGCGGCAGCACGGGCGCGGTCGTCGCTCGACGGGCCGCAGCGCACGATCTCGGCACCCCACGCGCGCGTCCGCTCGACCTTCAGCGCCACCGCGTTGTCGGGCATCACGATCGTGGCCGGGATCCCGAGCAGCTTCGCCGCGGCTGCGACGCCCTGACCGTGGTTCCCGCTCGAGTCGGCCACGACGCCGCGGCCGAGCCGCCCGGCAGGCGTCGAGGCGAGCGCGTTCAGCGCCCCCCGGAACTTGAACGAGCCCGTGCGCTGCAGGCTCTCCGGCTTGACGAGCACCTCGCCCTCCAGGGGCAGGCGGAGCAGCGGCGTGCGCACCGCATCGTCGGCGATCCGCGCGGCTGCCTCCTCGATGTCGGCGAGCCCGACCGGGAGGGGAGACGACGGCACGCGGCGACTCTACAAGGCGACGCCGGCGGCTCCCGGATACCCTGCCGCCGGTGAGCACCGAGCAGGCCCCCGTCGAGCTCCACATCGTCTCCGACTCCACCGGCGAGACGGCCGCGCGGCTCGTCCTCGCCCTCGAGGCCCAGTTCCCCGAGCAGGCCTTCGAGGAGGTGCGCCATCCACGCGTCGAGTCGGTCGAGGACCTCGCGCTCGCGGTCAACCGGGCCAGGGGGAGGCCGGCGGTGATGGTGTACACGCTCGTCGAGCCCGGCCTGCGTGAGGCGATGCGGCAGCTCTGCCGGCGCGGTCGCGTCCACTACTGCGACCTGCTCGGCCATCCGATCGACTCGATCGCCCGCGTCTCCGGCGTCGCCGCCAGGATGACGCCCGGTGCGCGACCACCGCTCGACCAAACGTACTTCAAGCGCATCGAGGCGATCGAGTTCGCGGTCAAGTACGACGACGGCGTGGGCAGCGGGCTCGACGAGGCCGACGTCGTCCTCGTCGGCGTCTCACGCACGTCGAAGACGCCGCTCTCGATCTACCTCGGCTACCTCGGCCACAAGGCGGCGAACGTGCCCGTCGTGCGAGGGATCGAGCCACCGGCGGCGCTGTTCGAGATCGACCCGCTCAAGGTCGTCGGCCTCACGATCGACGCGGAGCGCCTCTCCGAGATTCGCACCAACCGCGTGGCCACGATGGGCGGCCCCAAGAAGCGCTACGCCGAGCTGCTCGACGTGTACGAGGAGCTCGAGCACGCAACCGGGATCCACCGGCGCCTCGGCTGCCCTGTCCTCGACGTCTCGGACCTCTCCGTCGAGGAGACGGCGATGCGCGTGATCAAGCTCGTCGCCGACCGTCAGCACGAGCGGGACGACGCCCGCTCGTGAGCAAGCCGAGCATCTGGCGGGCCCAGGGCCGGTCGCTGTCGGACAAGGGCTGGGCCCCGCTGCGCTACTGGGCGCTGTGGTGGGCGGCGCTCGGCGTCGCCGTCGTCGCCTTCTACGTGATCCTGACGCCGATCTGGATCGGCCTCCGGGCGGCAGCCTGGGTGGCGGAGTTCAACTCCCGCCGGCGCCGCTGAGGAACGCCTCGACCTCCGCCCGTGTGCGCAGGCGGACGACCGGGAAGGAGGTGAGCTCCACCGGGTAGCGCCGGCGGCGCGACCGGTGCATCCGCAACGCGTGCGGGATCAAGGCATCCCGGCCCCAGATCGCGCCGCGCAGGTTTCCGTCCCAGATCGCCTCGCGGCGGGCGAGCCGTCGCACCGTGCGCCGCAGCAGCCGGGCCAGCCACACGTGCACGGGCAGATCGAGCCACACGACCGCGTCGGCGCGCCGAACGTGGTCTTGCCGTTCCCGCTGGCCGAGGCGGTCACGGCCACTCGTCTGATCGCCCCGTCGCCTGCGACAACGCGCCCGCTCACGCGGCTATCCTCGCACGTGACCGTGCGGGGAACCCCCAACCGGTTTGTGACATGTCACTACGCCATCGCCTCGTCGGGTGTGGGAGGATCAGGCCGTGCGCTACGTCTATTCGTTCGATGAGGATGCTCCCGGGGGGCGGGAGCTGCTGGGTGGCAAGGGGGTCGGGCTGGCGGAGATGACGGCTTTGGGGGTGCCGGTGCCGGCGGGTTTCACGATCACGACGGACGCCTGTCGTGCCTTCATGGCGGTCGGCAAGCAGGTGCCGGAAGGGCTGGACGAGGAGGTGGGGGAGCACATCGCGGCGCTCGAGTCGCGGGCGGGGAAGCGGTTCGGCGACCCGTCGGAGCCGTTGCTCCTCTCGGTGCGGTCGGGGGCGGCGATCTCGATGCCGGGGATGATGGACACGATCCTGAACCTGGGCTTGAACGACGTCGCCGTGGAGGGGCTGGCCGCCGCGACGGGCAATGCGCGGTTTGCGTACGACTCCTACCGGCGGCTGATCCAGATGTACGGGGAGGTCGTGGACGGGGTCGACGGGCACCGTTTCGAAGGCGCGCTGTCGGCGTTGAAGAGCGCCCGTGGAGTGGCGAACGACCTCGATCTGTCGGCCGCCGACCTGAAGGAGCTGATCGGAAGCTTCCAGCGGATCTATCGCGAGGAGGTGGGCGGCGAGTTCCCGCAGGATCCGCGGGAGCAGCTGCGTCGTGCCTACCGCGCGGTGTTCGACTCGTGGGATGCGCCGCGCGCGCAGGTGTACCGGCGCACGTACGAGATCCCGGACGATCTCGGCACCGCGGTGAACGTGATGCAGATGGTGTTCGGCAACCGCGGCGAGCAGTCGAGTACCGGGGTGTGCTTCACGCGCGATCCGTCGACGGGCGAGGCGGGGTTGTACGGCGAGTATCTGATCAACGCGCAGGGCGAGGACGTGGTGGCGGGGATCCGGACGCCGGAGCCGATCGAGCGGATGCGTGAGCGGCTGCCGGTCGCCTACGACCAGCTGGTGGCGACGCTCGACAGGCTGGAGGCGCACTACCGGGACATGCAGGACATCGAGTTCACGGTGGAAGAGGGCACGCTGTTCCTGCTGCAGACACGTACCGGCAAGCGCACGGCTGTGGCTGCGTTGCGGATCGCTGTCGAGATGGCGGCGGAAGGGTTGATCTCGCGCGAGGAGTCGGTGGCGCGCATCGACCCGGACCAGCTCGACCAGCTGCTGCACCCGATGCTCGATCCGGCCGTCCACGTCGAGGTGGCCGCGAAAGGGCTGAACGCGTCGCCGGGAGCGGCGTCGGGCGCGATCGTGCTCGACGCGGACACGGCGGAGGAGCGGGGCAGGGCGGGCGAGGACGTGATCCTGGTGCGCTGGGAGACGACGCCGGACGACATCCACGGCCTCATCCAGGCGCGCGGCGTGCTGACCGCGCACGGCGGTATGACCTCACACGCGGCCGTGGTCGCACGCGGCATGGGCAAGCCGTGCGTGGCCGGCTGCGAGGGGCTCTCGATCGACGCGGAGGCGGGCGTCGTCACGATCGGCGAGCACGAGCTGCGGGTGGGGGAGACGATCACGATCGACGGCGGCACCGGCCGGGTGATCGTGGGGCCGGTGCGGCTCGTGCCGCCCGCGATCGACGAGAACTTCGGCACGATCCTGGAGTGGGCGGACGAGATGCGCCGGTTGCGGGTGCGGGCGAACGCCGACACGCCCGAGGACGCCGCCAAGGCACGCGAGTTCGGCGCCGAGGGGATCGGCCTCTGCCGTACCGAGCACATGTTCATGGAGCAGGACCGGCTGCCGATCGTGCAGGAGATGATTCTCGCCCGTGACGAGGCGGCTCGCCGCGTCGCCCTCGACAAGCTGCTGCCCGTGCAGCAGTCCGACTTCGAGGGCATCTTCGAGGCGATGGCCGGCTTCCCGGTCACGATCCGGCTGCTCGATCCGCCCCTGCACGAGTTCCTGCCGGCGCTCGAGGAGGCGACCTCCGACGAGATGCGGCGCCGCATCAAGGAGCTGCACGAGGCCAACCCGATGCTCGGCACGCGCGGCTGCCGGCTGGGGCTGCAGTGGCCCGAGATCTACGAGATGCAGGTGCGCGCGATCGTGCGGGCCGCCCGCGCCGTGGCCGAGCGCACCGGTGAGGCGCCGCTCGTCGAGATCATGCACCCCCTCGTCGGCTTCCGCGAGGAGCTGCGGCGGCTGCGCGAGCTGACCGAGCGCGTCGCCGCCGAGGAGCCCGCCGTCGCCTACCACTGCGGCACCATGATCGAGCTGCCGCGCGCCTGCGTCCGCGCCGACGAGATCGCCGAGGTCGCCGACTTCTGCTCGTTCGGCACGAACGACCTCACGCAGACCGCGCTCGGGTTCTCACGCGACGACGCCGAGGGTAAGTTCCTCACCTACTACCTCGAGCACGGCATCCTCGAGCGCAACCCCTTCGAGGTGCTCGACGTCGAGGGTGTCGGCGATCTCATGCGCATCGCCGTCGAGCGCGGCCGTGGCGTCAAGCCCGACCTCAAGATGGGCATCTGCGGCGAGCACGGCGGCGAGCCCCGCTCGGTCGCCTTCTGCCACGAGATCGGTCTCGACTACGTCAGCTGCTCGCCGTACCGTGTCCCGCTCGCCCGTCTCGCGGCCGCACAGGCAGCGCTGAAGGAAGCCGGCGTCGTCGCCATCGCCATCGGCGGCTGAAGAGGCGGTGCTCTAGAGGGCGTAGCCGCTGACGCGGAGATACGCGACCGCGATGCTGGCGACGCCGACCGCAGCGACGAGCACGAATCCGAGCGCGGGAACGCGCCGCCGCCGCCCTTCGTCGATTGCGAGCGTGACGAGGATGCCGCCGACCAGGCCGCCGATGTGGCCGCCCTTCGAGATGCCCGCGATCGAGAAGGTGATGACGAGGTTGAGGACGATCAGCATCATCGCCTGGCCCGCCAGCGAGCCGGTCGCACGGTACTCGAGGATGAGCAGCGCACCCATGACGCCGAAGATCGCGCCGGATGCGCCCACGGTGATGGCGAGCGGACTGCTGGAGACGAGCGCCCCCGCCGAGCCGGCGATGCCGGAGACGAAGTAGAGCAGGAGATAGCGCCGCATCCCGAGTGCCAGCTCGACTGCCGAGCCGAGCCAGTAGAGCGCGAACATGTTGAAGGCGAGGTGGAGGATGCCGGCGTGGAGGAACATGGCGGTCACGAGCCGCCACCAGTCGCCCTGGTCGACGAGCACTCCCACGAGCGCCCAGTCGGCGAACAACGCTCCGCCCGGAGCGTTGAGCCCGAATCCCTGCGTCGCCGTGATCACGTACACGAGGATGTTGACCGCGACGAGGACGACCGTCACGGGGGTCGCGACGGCTCGGGCACGTCGCTGCGCCGTGCGCGCCGTGCGCACCGTGCGAACCGGGCTCTTCGCCGGGGCTCCCATGTTCGCGTGATCCGGGCAGCGGATCCCGACCGGCGCGAAGGTCATGCAGTCCTCGCAGATGGGACGGCCGCACTCCGAGCACGAGACGAGCGTCTCGCGGTTCGGGTGGCGGTAGCAGTGAGGGGCGTCGCTCATCGACGGCTAGCGTAGCGGCGTGCGAGTTCACGTCGCGTTCACTCCGGACGAGTCCGCTGCGGCCCCGACAGGCGTCGTCATCGACGTGATCCGCGCCACGTCGACGATCTGCCAGGCACTCGCCTCGGGTTACGAGCGCGTCCTCTGCGCCGCCGAGGTGGACGACGCACGCGCCTTGCGCACCGACCCGGCGGCCGTCACGCTCGGCGGCGAGCGGCTGGGAGTCATGATCGACGGCTTCGACCTCGGCAACTCGCCGCGGGAGTACCTCGAGGTGCGGACGCCGACGCTCGCGATGTCGACCACGAACGGCACCCGCGCGATCGTGACGGCCGCCGAGCGCTGCGAGCGGGTCGTGATCGCCTCGCTGCTCAACCTCGGCGCGGTGACAGAGGCGGCAGCAGCGTACGGGGACGACATCGCCGTCTACTGCGCCGGCGTCAAGGGCGCGTTCGCACTCGACGACAGCTACGTCGCGGGGCGCATGGCAGAGCTC
Organism: uncultured Gaiellaceae bacterium; assembly: GCA_963787085.1. Lineage (GTDB taxonomy): Bacteria > Actinomycetota > Thermoleophilia > Gaiellales > Gaiellaceae > Gaiella. Next base: position 55,923 of record CAWBBO010000014.1, read on the forward strand.
CTCGGCTGCGAGCGCAGCGACGCCGCGGAGGCCGCGCTCCGGCTTGCCCGCTCGTATGGGAGCGCGGAGGAGGCGTTCCGCGCCTCCCGCAGCGGGCGCAACCTGATCAACCACGGGCCGGAACTCGAGGCCGACATCCCGTATTGCGCGCGTGAGAGCGTCCTCGACGTGGTGCCGCGCTTCACCCGCATGCGCGGCGTCGCTGCCGAGATCCGGCTCGACTGACGCGATTCGACGTTCGCCGCGGAGACGTGGCCGAGGAGAGGATGCGGGCGGCCCGGTGCTCCGCATCCGCGCGCTGCCGGCGCCGCAAGTCCGAGACATAGGATCGAGACGTGGACGCCGACACACGCGAAGCACGTGCGCTCTCGTTCGGCCCGGTCGCGGAGGCCTACGAGCGCGCCCGCCCCGGGTACCCGCCGGAGGCGGTCGCGTGGCTTGCAGGCGAGCCGCCGCGCGACGTCGTCGACGTGGGCGCCGGCACCGGCAAGCTGACGCGCCTGCTCGCCACCGCCGGGCACCGCGTCGTGCGATCGAGCCGCTGGCCGAGATGCGTGCCGAGCTCGAGCGGGCGGTTCCCGGCGTGCGCGTCCTCGAGGGAATCGGCGAGGCGATGCCGTTGCCCGACGCGTCGGCCGACGTCGTCACCGTCGCCCAGGCCTTCCACTGGTTCGACCAGGCGGCGGCGCTCGTCGAGATCGCGCGCGTGCTCCGGCCCGGCGGCACGCTCGGGCTCGTCTGGAACATCCGCGACGAGCAGGAGGAATGGGTCGCGGAGCTGAGCGAGGCCATGGTCGGCCGCACGGGCGTCGAACATGCCGCAGCGATCGACGAGAGCGGGCTCTACGGCCCCGTCGAGCAGGCGGTCTTCGACCACGTCCAGGAGATGGGGCGGGTGGCGCTGCGGGAGCTCGTCCTGTCGCGGAGCTACTGCGCCGTCCTGACGGACGAGGAGCGCGCGCCGATCCTGGAGCGCGTCGACGAGCTTTTCGGCGAGCATGCCCGGGACGGCGTCGTGCGCCTCCCCTACACGACCGAGTGCTTCCGCGCCGTCAGGCGCTGACGCGCTCCTCGACGAGCTCGTACAGCTTCCCGTCCGGCGCGCGGAAGTGGGTGTAGCGCCAGCGCGAGTTCGTGGCGATCCCGTCCGTCTCCACGCCGGCCGCACGGAGCTCGGCGATCGCGCCCTCGAGGTCGTCGACGAGGAGGCCGATCGTGCGCTCGGCGACGGCGTCCGCCTCGTCCGGGCGTGCCACCGCAAAGACGTCGCCGTTGCCCGCTGCGAAGAGGGCGGCTTCGACGCCGTCGACGGCGACCGGCGTCAGTCCGAGCACGTCTCGCAGGAAGCTGCCCATCTCCTCGTGGGCGGGGGTGCGGCTGCCCACGAAGCCGATGCCGCGTATCTCCATCACGTCTCCTCGCGATGCGGATCAGGGTTTTCCCGCTGGTGGGCGGGTGCTCGCCCGCGTACATTTGGTGCACGAGAAGAGGAGTATCCAGACGTGGCGCTTCGTCAGCACGGCTTCGGCCCGGAGCGCCGGCCTGACCAGGCCCGGAGAGACCTTCCGCCGTAGGAATCGGCACATCAGAGGTAGGTCCGTTGAGCGTCTCCTGGTGGGTATGGGTCGTCTTCTCCCTCGCGGTCGTCGCAGTGCTCCTGCTCGACCTCGCCGTCTTCCACCGCCAGGCCCGGGACGTGACGTTGCGAGCAGGCGGCGGCGTGGACGGTCGTGTGGCTCGTCCTGGCCGTCGCCTTCGCCGCCGTCGTCTGGGCGTGGCTCGGCGGGACGGCGGCGAAGGAGTACCTGGCCGGGTATCTGATCGAGCGAAGCCTGTCGGTCGACAACGTGTTCGTGCTCGTCGTCATCTTCGCGTACTTCGCGGTGCCGACCGAGTACCGGCACCGCGCGCTGCTGTGGGGCGTGATCGGCGCACTCGGGCTGCGGCTCGTCTTCATCGCCGCCGGTGCGGTCGTGCTCGAGAGGCTTTCGTGGGCCGTCTACGTGCTCGGCGGGTTTCTCGTCCTGACGGGGCTCCGGCTAGCCGTCCGCGAGATGCACGCCGACCCGGAGGGAAACCCGGTGCTGCGACTGCTGCGGCGGCTCCTGCCGATGACGGCCGGCTACCACGGCCAGCAGTTCTTCGTGCGGGTCGAGCGGCAGCTTCGTGCGACGCCGATGCTGGCGGTGCTCGTGGCGGTCGCGACGACCGACGTCGCGTTCGCGGCCGACTCGATCCCGGCCGTGTTCGCGGTCACCGACGACCCGTTCCTCGTCTTCGCCGCGAACGCCTTCGCCGTGCTCGGCCTGCTCGCGCTCTACTTCCTGCTCGCGACGACGGTCGATCGCTTCCGCTTCCTGCGCCCGGCGCTCGCGACGATCCTCGTCTTCGTCGGGGTGAAGATGGCGGTGAGCCACACGCTCGAGATACCCATCTCGATGTCGCTGGCCGTCATCGGTGCGATCATCGGCCTGACCGCTCTCGCCTCGCTTGCAGATGCCCGACGCTCCACACGTGCCGGTCGAGACGGCTCGGCCGACTCGACCGATCGACCTCGAAACCACCTGGAGGTGACCACGATGATCTTCGACCGCATCCTCGTCGGCATCGACGGCTCCGCTGAGAGCTTCGCCGCGCTGGCACAGGCCAAGCTCGTCGCCGCCCCGGGGGCGCCGGTCGTCGCCGCCGTCGTCTGCGAAGAAGCGCTCGCGTCCTTCGTCGGCCCGACCGCACCGGTGGCGGCGAGCCAGCTCCACGCCGACGCCGAACGCGCCCGCGACCGAGCCGACGCCGAGCTGGCGGAGCTTCCCGGCGCAGAGGCACGCCTGCTGCACGGACGTCCGGCGGGAGTGCTCCAGGGTCTCGTCCGGGAGCTGGACGCCACCCTGGTCGCAATCGGCAGCCACCAGCATCGCCGGACTGCCGGCATTCTCTTCGGCAGCGTCGCCACCAGCCTCGTCCACGAGGCCGAGGCAGCCGTCCTGCTTGCCCGCAGCCGCCCGGACGGAAGCGGCGGCGTGCGCCGGATCGTCGTCGGCTCCGACGGCTCGCTCCAATCGCTCGAGGCCCTTGCGGTCGCGCGGGAGCTCGCCGAGCGTCTCGGCGCCGACGTGCGCTGCATCGTCTCCGAGGGCGGCAAGCCGGTCGATGCCGGCCGCCTCGCGGAGGTCACCTCCCCGGCGCTCGAATGGGACGAGCGGCCACCGGTGGACGCGCTCCTTGCCGCCGCCGAGCAGGCAGATCTCGTCGTCGTCGGCAGCCGCGGCCTGCACGGGATGTCGGCGCTCGGCAGCATCAGCGAGCGCGTCGCCCACCGGGCGCCCTGCTCGGTCCTCGTCGTCCGCGGTCGAGGGCAGCGCGGCCTCCTAGACTTGACAGGAGAACGTATGTTCGTATAGAACATCTGTTCCTGTGATCGCCTGTCTCGTCATCCCGGGATTCGAGTTGAGAGCCGCATTGCGCTCCCGGCCGAGGCTGGCGCTCGAGCCCGTGGCGCTGGCGCCGGAGCCCGGCACGGAGCCGCTGCTCGGGCCGGTCACCGCGGCCGCCGGGGCCGTCGGCGTGCAAGCCGGCATGCGCCTGGGGGAGGCGCTCGCCACCTGCCCGGAGCTCGTGCTCGTCGAGCAGGACCCGGCCGCCGTCGAGCAGGAGTGGGAGGGTGTGCTGCGACGCCTGGAGGACGCCGGCTTCGCAGTCGAGACGATCGAGCCCGGTGTCGTCGTCTTCGAAACGGGAGGCGTCGAGCGGCTCTACGGAGGTGTGGAGGCGGCGCTCGTCAAGGCGCTCGCCTCCGTCGGCTCTGCCTGGGATCCACGTGCGGGCGCGGGGCAGCGCCGCTTCGTCGCCCTTGCGGCGGCGAGCGTGGCCCGTCCCGGGCAGGCGGTGATCGTCGAGGGGAAGGAGGAGCAGGGCTTTCTCGAGCCGCTCCCGCTCTCGCTGCTGCCGCTCCCGTCGAACCGGTACGCCGAGCTCGAAGGGCTCGGGGTGCGCCGGCTCGGCGAGCTGGCGTCGCTTCCGGGCGGCGCCGTCGAGGAGCGGCTGGGGCCGGAGGGGAAGCGGGCGTGGAGCCTCGCAGGCGGAGAGCGCCGCAGTACGACCGGTGCTCAGACCCGTGTGCGTGGGCGATCTCCCGCGGCAGAGCTGGCAGAAGCCCTCTCCTTCCCCGAGGCGGTCGCGAACGAGCTCACGCTGCGACGGGCGTTCGGCGTGCTGCTCGACCGGCTGCTGGCGCGGCCCGAGCGGGCAGGGAGGCCGCTGCGCAAGGTGGCGGTGTCCGCGAAGCTCGTGGGAGGGGGATCGTGGCGGCGGACGGCCACGCTGCGCGAGGCGACCTCCGAGCGGGGCCGGCTGCGGGCGGCACTCGGATCGAAGCTGCTCGAGCTGCCGGCGCCGGTGACCGAGCTCCGTCTCGAGGCGGTCGAGCTCGCCGACCACGTCGGCCACCAGCTCGCTCTCGTGCCGCCGGAGGGAGCGGAGCTGAGCGGCCGTCTGCGCGAAGGGTTGCGCCAGGTGCGTGCCAGCACGGGCTCGGGCTCCGTGTGCGCGGTGGTGGAGGTGGCGCCCTGGTCGCGCATCCCGGAGGCGAGGGCGCTCGTCGTTCCACGCGACGAGTGAGGGCGATGGCGTCAATCCCGAGCGGATGACATCAGCCACCTCACGCGCCCACGCCTACACGCGCGCTGCCGCGGCCCGGCTGAACGCGCCGCGACCCGCTCTCGTCGTCTCTGCGCTCGACGGCACGCCCTGTCTCGTGAACTGCGAGGCGGTGACGATCGTCCGCGAGGAGTGGCGGGTCGTCGACCGCTGGTGGACGGACGACCCCGTCGACCGCCGCTACTTCGAGGTCGTGCTCGAATCGGGCCGAAACGTGTGCGTGTACCGCGACCGCGACCGCGGCTGCTGGTTCACGCAACGCGCGTGACCTCACGGAGCGATCGTGTGATCCTGGGTCAGCGCCTCGTAGGCAAGCGCTTCCCACTCGGCCTCCTGCTGCGGGGGCACGACCACCCACTGCCGGAACGACTCGCCGCGGCCGGACGGGTCGAAGAGGTGCGCACCGGTCAGCCCGAGCGCACGGGCGTGCACCGCCGGGTCGGCGTAGGGGCGAGGCGTGCCTCGCCCGGGCCGGGCACGCCCGGCCCCTACGAACACGGTCCGCGAGAAGCCGAACACGACCTTGCCGGAGCGCTTCACGCAGGGCATCCCGAATACCTGCGACGACCGTGCCTCCTCGTGCCAGGCACAGATCGCGTCGACGATGTCGTCGTAGCGCTCGCGGCCGGCGCGAGGCGACACGGGCTGTGCCATAGGGGCAGAGCATATGGGCCGTGACTACGTCGAGCTCCACTGCCACTCTGCCTACTCGTTCCTGGACGGCGCGTCCCAGCCGGAGGAGCTCGCCGCCCGTGCCGCCGAGCTCGGCTACCCGGCGCTGGCGCTGACCGACCACGACGGCGTCTACGGCTCGCTCGAGTTCGCCCACGCCGCCAAGGATCTCGGCGTGCGCCCGATCACCGGCGCCGAGGTGACCCTCAGCGGCGTAGGCTCGACGGAGCCGCGCAGGAGCGGAGGTGGCGGCTTTGCCGGCGCCGGAGCGGGAAGCAGCGGCGGAGGTGGCGGCTTTGCCCATGTGACGCTGCTCGTGGAGACGGCTCGCGGGTACACCAACCTCTGCCGCATCCTCACCGAGGCGCATGCCGGAACCCGCCTCTCCGGCCGCGAGGATCGCGAGCCGCTGCCGCCGTCGGTCGAGCAGGCTTTCGTCGAGGAGCATGCCGACGGCCTCGTCTGCCTTTCCGGCTGTGCGCGCAACGGCCTCGCGGTGCACGATGCCCGTGCCGCCGCACGACTCGCCCGTGCCTTCGGCCGGGAGCGCTTCCACGTCGAGCTGCAGCGCCCGTTCGCGCGCGGCGACACCCGCCGCAACGCGGCGCTGCGCGACCTCGCGGAGCACCTCGGCGTCACCACCGTCGCCACCGGCAACGTCCACGCCCATGCCCTGCGGCGTGTGCTCCTGCAGGACACGCTCGTCGCCATCCGCTGCCGCACGTCCCTCGACGGCTGCGAGCAGGAGCGGCGGGGAAACCGCGAGAACGTCCTGCGCGCTCCCGCGGAGATGGCCGAGCGCTTCGCCCGGATCGACCCGGGCGCCGCCGCCCGCACGGTCGCACTCGCCGAGCGGCTCGAGTTCGACCTCACTCGTGAGCTCGGCTATCGCTACCCGGACTTCTCCGACGCCGCAGAGCCTGCGATCCGGCAGCTCGCCGGGATCTGCGGCAACGCCTTCGCCGACCGCTACCCACCTCGCGACACGGTGCTGCTCGCCAGGGCCCGCGCCCGCCTCGAGAGCGAGCTCGCCCTCATCGACGAGCTCGGCCTCGCCGGCTTCTTCCTCCTCCACTGGGAGGTGCTCGAGCTCGCCCGCGCGTGCGCGCTGCAGGTGCGCGGCCCCGGCTCTCCGCGTCGCTTCCTGCCGCCGGGGCGAGGCCGAGGCAGCTCCGTCGGCTCGATCGTCTGCTACCTGACCGGGCTCTCGCACGTCGACCCGGTCGCGAACGACCTCTCGCTCGGGCGCTTCCTCAACCGGGAGCTCTCCTCCGTGCCGGACATCGACCTCGACTTCCCACGCGACATCCGCGAGAAGCTGATCGTCGCCGTTACCGAGCGCTACGGCCACGAGCACGCCGCGCTCGTCGCGAGCTTCGCCACCTACCGCTCGCGGGGCGCGATCCGGGACGTCGGCAAGGCGCTCGGCCTGCCGCACGCAGAGCTCGAGCGGCTCGCCCGGGTCACCGACGGCTGGGATGCCGGCCGGGTCGCGGACGAGGTGGCGACCCTGCCCGACGCCGGGCGCAAGCTGCTCTCGAAGCGCTGGCGTGCCTTCCGGTTCCTCACGGCGGAGATCGCCCGGCTCCCTCGTCACGTCTCCCAGCATCCGGGCGGCATGGTGATCTCGTCCAGGCCGTTGATCGACCTCGTGCCCGTGCAGCCGGCGGCGATGGCCGGGCGGCAGCTGTGCCAGTGGGACAAGGACTCGTGCGCCGACGCCGGCTTCCTCAAGATCGACCTGCTCGGGCTGGGGATGCTGTCCGCGGTCGAGGACTGCGTCGAGCACATCGCGGAGGCGTACGGCGAGCCGATCGACCTCTCCCGCATCCCGCTCGACGACGCCGACGTGTTCGCGGAGATCCAGCGAGCCGACACCGTCGGCACGTTCCAGATCGAGAGCCGGGCACAGATGCAGAGCCTGCTGCGCACGCGTCCCGAGACGATCGACGACCTCACCGTCCAGGTCGCGCTCGTGCGGCCGGGGCCGATCCAGGGCAAGGCGGTGCACCCGTACATCGAGCACCGGCGCCGGTTGCGCGAGGACCCTTCGTTCGTCTACCCGGTCGACCACGAGTCGCTGCGCGAGCCGCTTGCCGCGACACTCGGCGTCGTCGTCTTCCAGGACCAGGTGCTCGACGTGGCGATCGCGCTCGCCGGGTTCACGGTGGGCGAGGCGGAGGGGCTGCGGCGGGCGATGAGCCGCAAGCGGAGCCGCGCAGCGCTCGAGGCGCATCGCCTTCGCTTCGTCGAGGGCGCCGCCCGAAACGGCGTGTCGGAGGAGGCTGCGAATCTCGTCTACGACAAGCTCGTCGGCTTCTCCGGCTTCGGCTTTCCGAAGTCGCATGCGGCCGCGTTCGGGCTGCTCGCCTACCAGTCGCAGTGGTTGCGCCACCACTATCCGGCGGAGTTCCTGTGCGCGCTCCTGGACGCGCAGCCGATGGGCTTCTACCCTCCGGCCAGCCTCGTGCGCGACGCGCAGCGGCGGGGGGTCGAGGTGCGTTCCCCGGACGTCAACCTGAGCGGCGCCCGGTGCTCACTGGAGCCTCTCGACGAGCGCCTCGGCAGCGGCGAGAGCTCGAGTGACTCAGTGTCACGAGCTCTGCTCGACGGCCAGGCCGTCCGCGTCGGCCTCGCGTACGTGCAGTCGGTGGGGGAGGACGACGCCGTCGCGCTCGTCGGCGAGCGCGAGGCCAACGGGCCCTACGCCGACGTCGGTGACCTCGCCCGCCGGACGCAACTCTCGCAGGACGGCCTCGTCGCGCTCGTCGAGGGCGGCGCCTGCGACGCGCTCGGGCCGAGACGGCGTGACCTGCTGTGGGAGCTCGGCCTCGCGACGAGGTCCCGGGCCGTGCCGGGAACGCAGGGAGAGGCGAGGCAGCTCACGCTCTCGCTCGACCCGACCGCGGAGACACCGCTTCTGCGCGACCTCACCCGCTGGGAGCGGATGCTCGCCGACTACCGGCAGACGGGGCTTTCGGTCGGAACCCATCCGCTGGAGCTCCTGCGCCCGCATCTTCCACCGGGGACCCTCTCGAGCGCCGAGCTGCATGCTGCCCCTCACGGCGCCGGCGTCGTGTTCGCGGGGCTCGCGATCGCCCGGCAGCGCCCTGCCACCGCGAAGGGGATCGTGTTCATGCTGCTCGAGGACGAGCACGGGCAGGTCAACCTGATCGTGCCTTCGCAGGTCTACGAGCGGCACCGTGGGATCGTGCGCGGAGAGCCGCTCCTGCTCGCCCGTGGCCGCTACGAGCGCGTGGGGGAGAACCGCAACGTCGTCGTGGACGCGATCGAGACGCTCGGGCCGCTCGCCCGCGGCGTCGCCGAGGGCGACGTCGGCGCCGCCCTGCCGCGGGCCCACCACTTCGGGCACCGGTGACGGCTACGCGCCCCGGGCCGTGAGATCGACTTCGAGGTACTCGCCGACCGCCTCGAAGCCGAGCTGCCGATAGGCGGCGATCGCCGGCGTGTTGTCGGCCCGCACGTTGAGCGCGATCGTGTCGATGCCGTCGCGGAGCAGCAGCCGGCACAGCGCCCCGCACGCTCGCGTCGCCAGGCCGCGCCCGCGCAGCTCGGGCAGCGTGGCGACGTTTCCGAGCGCGGCGGCGCGCCAGGTGGGGGAGAAGACGTGGACGCCGGCGACGCACGCGAGCGAGCTGCCCTCGCGGATGCCGACGTAGCGCCCCGTCTCGAGCATGCGGGGCACGAACCACGTGCCCGGGTAGGCGCGCGCGTAGAACGCGGAGACCTCGTCGAGGTCAGCCTCGCCGAGCAGCTGCACGGCGGCGTGGCCGAGACGAGACGTGTCGGTCAGTCCCATCTTCAGGTGGAGGCCGTGCGACTCGACGTCGTAGCGGCTCTCGATCGTCTCGAGCAGGAACGGCGTCACGTGCGCGTAGAGCCGTTTCGGGAGCCCGGGCAGGAGCTCGCCGAGCAGCAGCGCCATCTGCGCGAAGGGCTCCTCCGCGAGCGCGAGCAGCACCGGCGGCTCCGGCTCCGTGTACAGCAGGGCGAGTTGCGTGAGGTTGCCGCCCTCGTCGCCCCAGCCGACGAAGCGTGTGTGCGGCCAGAAGAACTCGTCGAGGTCGCCGAGCTCGTAGACGTGGAGGAACGGGTTGCGACGGCAGAGCTCTGCGATCGCGGCCCGGTCTCGCAGCTCGGCGACGGTCATCAAGCCAGGCTACGCGAGGATCGGGCTGGCCTACTGCGGCTAGGCGGCTGCGTCGCCGGCGACGCGGCGCACCTCGGCGAGCGTGGTGACACCCGCCACTGCCAGCCGGATGCCGTCCTCGCGCATCGTGAACATGCCCTGCGCGATCGCCATCGCCTCGATCTCACGGGTCGGCGCCCCGACGAGCATCGCGATCTCGTCGGTCATCGTCATCACCTCGAACAGCGGCACGCGCCCGCGGTAGCCGGTGTCGCCGCATTCGTGGCAGCCGACCGCACGGTAGAGCGTGAGCTCGCCGTAGCCATCGGGCACGCGCAGTGCCTTCAGCTCCTCGGGCTCCGGGATGTAGGGCTCGCAGCAGCTCTGGCAGGTCCGGCGCGCGAGCCGCTGGCCGATGATGCAGTTGATCGAAGTGGCGAGGATGCTGCGCTCGATGTTCATGTCCGTGAGCCGCTGGATCGCCGACGAAGCCGTCTGCGCGTGCAGCGTCGTCAGCACGAGGTGGCCGGTCATCGCGGCGCGGAACGCGATCTGGGCGGTCTCCTCGTCGCGGATCTCGCCGACGAGCAGCACGTCCGGGTCGGAGCGGAGGATCGTGCGCAGGCCGCTGGCAAACGTGAGGCCGGCACGGGGATTGACCTCGATCTGGTCGAGGCCGGCGGCACGGTACTCGACGGGATCCTCGATCGTCGTCAGCTGGCGGTCGGGGGTGTTGAGCACCTGCAGGCAGGTGTAGAGCGTCGTCGTCTTGCCCGAGCCGGTCGGCCCGACGACGACGACGGCCCCGAACGGCTGGCTGATGGCGCGCTCCAGCGCCGCCCTGCTGCGCGGCCACATGCCGAGGGCGTCGAGCGAGTCGGGCGCTTCGCCCTGGGCCAGGATGCGGAGCGTCACCTTCTCCCCGTGCGTCGTCGGCAGGATCGCGATGCGGACGTCGATGCTCTGGCCGGCGCGCTTGATCGAGACGCGGCCGTCCTGCGGTGCCCGCCGCTCGGCGATGTCGAGGCCGCCCATGATCTTCAGGCGGCTCGCGATGGCGGTCGCGTGCGAGCCGGCGATGGAGGTGAGCTCGCGCATGACGCCGTCGACCCGGACGCGGACGAACACTCGGCGCTGCTGCGGCGTGAAGTGGATGTCGGAGGCGCCGAGGTCGAGGGCCTTCGAGATGGCGCGGTTGATGAAGACGACCGCGGGCGTGTCGTGCTGGAGATCGAGCACCGTCGCGTCGTCTTCCGTCTCCGCTGCGTCGGTGACGACCTCCTCGATGTCGACGGTCGCCTCGGAATGGATGCGGTTGATGGCGGCCTCGATCACGTCCGCGGCCGCGACGCAGACGCGGATCGGCACTCCCAGCGCGAGACGGAGCTCGTCGGAGAACATGACGTTGGTCGGGTCGGCGACCGCGACCATGACGGAGCCGTCCTCGAGGAAGTGGATCGGCAGTGCCACGTAGCGGCGGGCGAGGTTCTCCGGCAGCAGCATCGCCGCCTCGACCTCGATCGCCGCGAGGTCGAGCTCGACGAAGTCGAGCTCGTGCTGCTCGGCGAGCACCCGGGTGACCTGCGTCCGGCTCGCGTACCCGCGTTCGACCAGGATCTCGCCGAGGCGCTTTTCGGGCGTCAGGCGCTTCTCGGCGAGCGCCTCCTCGAGCTGTTCCGGGGTGATCGCACCGTCGCGAATGAGCAGCGCGCCGAGCGCGGGAAGGGGGTTGCGTGCTGCTTCCACGAGGTTCCTATCGGCAGGGAACCTCCCTGGGATGAGGGATTTCGGGAGAATCGTCTCGTGCGCGCGGTCGTGCAGCGGGTGACGTCGGCGGCGGTCTCCGTGGACGGCCGCATCGTGGGCGCGTGCGGGCCGGGCCTGCTCGTCCTGCTCGGCGTCGCAGACGGCGACGAAACGCCTGCGGCGGAGCGGCTCGCCGGCAAGGTAGCCCGGCTGCGGTTGTTCGAGAACGCCGGCGGGACGTTCGACCGCTCCGTGCTCGATACCGGGGGCGAGGTGCTCGTCGTCAGCCAGTTCACGCTGGTCGCAGACACGTCGAAGGGCAACCGGCCGAGCTTCTCGGGCGCGGCGCCGCCGGAGGCGGCCGAGCCGCTCGTGCAGCGCTTCTGCGACGCGCTCCACGACCTCGGCGTGCCCGTCGCCACGGGTGTCTTCGGCGCGCGCATGGCGGTCGAGCTCGTCAACGACGGGCCTGTCACGATCGTGCTCGGGTAGCCGGCGTCGCCGGCCGCTAGACCGGTGCTATCCTCTCAGCACCGCATTTCACCTGTTAGGGAAATGGGCGCTTCGCGCCCATTTTTGTTGAAGGGACAGCATTGGCCGACATGCTCGCCACCGAGAAGATGCTCGCGAAGGAGATCGCTCCGGCGGTCGAGCGCGGCGTGCCCGGCGTCGAGGTGCTCGCCGTCGAGCTTCTGTCCCCGAGCAGGCTCTGCGTCTACGTCGACCATCCCGAGGGCGTCGACCATGCCCTCTGCTCGCGTGTGACGCAGCTGCTCGACCGCTACCGGGAGTCGTACACGATCGACGTGTCGTCCCCCGGGCCGGAGCGTCCCCTGCGCAAGCCGTCGCACTTCCGCGCTGTGGTGGGCCACGACGTGCAGATCCGGACCGCGCGCGAGATCGCGGGCAAGAAGCGGTTCCGGGGCCTCGTCGTTGCCGCCGACGAGCAGGCCCTCCGGATCCGGAGCGGTACAGAGGCACTCGACATCCCGTACGAGGCCATCGTTCGGGGCAACCTGATCGACGAGGGATAGGTGGAGAGATGAGTCAGGAGATCATTGAGGGCATCCGCGCGATCGAGCGCGAGAAGGGCATCGAGACGGGCACGCTCGTCGCGGCACTCGAGGACGCGCTGCTCGCCGCCTACAAGAAGACGCCCGGCGCCGCTCGTCACGCCGAGGTGATCCTCGACGACGAAGGCGAGTTCCGGGTCTTCTCGATCAGCATCCCCTCGGACCTCGAGGAGCGCCTGCTGGAGGAGGCGCGCGAGGCGACGATCGAGGAGCTCGAGCGCATCGAGCAGGAGACCGGCGAGCGGCACCACACGCTCGTCAACGACGAGGATCTCGACCTCGACTGGTCACAGGTGCCGGAGGAGCAGATGGTGCGCGCCGACGTGACCCCCCACGACTTCGGCCGCATCGCCGCCATGACCGCGAAGCAGGTGATCCAGCAGCGCATCCGTGAGGCCGAGCGGGCGATGATGTACGACGAGTACGTCGACCGCCAGGGCGAGGTCGTCACCGGCATCGTCCAGCAGGCCGGCGACCGCAACAACGTGCTCGTCGACCTCGGCAAGGTCGAGGCGCTGCTGCCGCGTTCTGAGCAGGTGGACGGGGAGCGCTACGAGCAGGGGTCGCGCATCAAGGCCGTGATCACGGAGGTGCGCTCCGGGACGAAGGGACCGCAGGTGATCCTGTCGCGCCGCGACCCGGAGCTGATCAAGACGCTGTTCGAGCTCGAGGTGCCGGAGATCGCCGACGGCCTCGTCGAGATCCGCGGTGTCGCCCGCGAGCCGGGCTACCGCTCCAAGATCGCGGTCGAGTCGCACGCACAGGGCGTCGATCCGGTCGGCGCCTGCGTCGGTCCCCGCGGCTCGCGGGTGCGGATGGTCGTCTCCGAGCTGCGCGGTGAGAAGATCGACATCATCCCGTGGAACACGGAGCCCGCCAGGTTCGTGGCGAAGGCGCTGTCGCCGGCACGCGTCCGCGAGGTCTACATCGACGACGAGACGCGCGAGGCGACCGTCGTCGTTCCCGACGACCAGCTCGCCCTCGCGATCGGCAAGGAGGGCCTCAACGCTCGTCTCGCCGCACGCCTCACCGGCTGGAAGGTCGACATCCAGTCGGACACCGAGTTCGCGCAGGCGGAGGCCGACGCGGCCTACGCGGGCGAGGACGACTCGCAGGAGTTCTCCGGCCGCTGCGCCGCCACGCTCTCGAACGGGAAGCGCTGCCCCAACGCGGCGCTGCCGGGCTCGCACTACTGCGGCGTGCCCGCCCACCAGGCGCTCGCGGACCTGCCCGTCCCGGTTGCCGTCGCGGCGGAGCCACCGCCCGCCGACGCCGGTGAGGCCGTCGCCGAGGACGTCACCGCGGCCGCCACGCTCGTGGACGTGCTCGAGGAGCCCGGTGCCGAGGAAGGGGCGGCCGAGGGGGACGAGCCCACTGACGCGTGAGCGCCGACCCTGTCCGGACCTGCGCGGGCTGCGGGCGCAAGGCTCCGCAGGCCGAGCTGCTGCGCTTCGCTGCGGTCGACGGCGTGCTCGAGGCCGGCCGGCAGCTGCCGGGGCGTGGCGTCTACACCTGCCGCCGGCTGCCCTGTTTCGAGCGGGCGGCCGCCTCGCGTGCCTTTGCCAGGGTGCTCCGCCGGAACGTCGTCGTCGAGCCGGGGCTCGTGCACCTCTACACTGATCCCTGATGGCAGACGGACCGAACAAGCCAAATCGCCCGATTCGCCCCCGCGGAGGCCCGTCGGGTCGCAAGCGGCGCGTGGTGATCGAGGGCGGCAGCGCCCGTGGCGGCGGCCGCCAGGCACGCGATCGCAGCGCCGCTCCGGCCGCGCAGCCGCGGCAGCAGCCGATCGCTGCGCCGACCGGTCCAGTCACCGTTCCGTCCGGCGTCAGCGTCAAGGACCTGTCCTCGGCCCTCGGGATCCCGGTCGCCCAGATCATCAAGATCATGATGGGTCTCGACGAGATGGTGACGATCACCCAGTCGCTCTCGAACGAGTCCGTCGAGCTGATCGCAGCGGAGGTGGGCCGCGAGGTGGTGATCAAGCACGCCGCCGACGAGGAGATCGAGGCGGAGGCGTACGAGGACGCCGACGAGGACCTGTCTGCACGCCCGCCGGTCGTGACCATCATGGGGCACGTCGACCACGGCAAGACGACGCTGCTCGACGCCATCCGCAAGGCGTCCGTCGTCGACACCGAAGCGGGTGGTATCACCCAGCACATCGGCGCCTATCAGGCGGAGATCGACGGTCGCCGCATCACCTTCCTCGACACGCCCGGACACGAGGCGTTCACGGCCATGCGCGCCCGCGGCGCCAAGGTGACGGACATCGCGGTGCTCGTCGTCGCCGCGGACGACGGCGTCATGCCGCAGACGCGCGAGTCGATCTCGCACGCGCGCGCAGCCGGTGTCCCGATCGTCGTCGCCGTCAACAAGATCGACGTGTCGAACGCCAACATCGACCGGGTGCTGTCCGAGCTCGCGGCCGAAGGGCTGCAGCCGGAGGCGTGGGGCGGCAACACCCAGTTCGCCCAGGTCTCGGCCAAGCAGAAGCTCAACCTCGAGGAGCTGCTGGAGAAAGTGCTGCTCGTCGCCGACGCCGAGCTCGACCTGCGCGCGAACCCGAAGGTGGACGCGTCCGGCCCGATCGTGGAGTCGCGGCTCGACGTCGGCCGCGGGCCCGTCGCGACGATGCTGGTGCACCGCGGCACGCTGCACGTCGGCGACGCCATCGTCGCGGGAGACGCCTCCGGGAAGGTGCGAGCCCTCTACGACTATCGCGGCGAGAAGGTCAAGGAGGCACGGCCCGGCGAGCCCGTCGAGATCCTCGGCTTCGACCGTCCGCCGCCCGCCGGCGAGCTCGCCCGGGTCGTCGAGCACGAGCGTCAGGCGAAGGACCTCGCGCAGAAGCGCGCCGAGCGGCTGCGCCGCGAGCAGCTCGCACAGCGCTCCAAGCGGGGTGTGTCGCTCGAGACGCTCTTCACGCAGCTGCAAGAGGGAGTCGTGCAGGACCTCAACATCGTCCTCAAGGGCGATGTGCAGGGGTCCGTCGAGGCGCTCCTCGGCGAGCTCGGCAAGATCCACCATTCGGAGGTGCGCGTCAACGTCATCCACACGGGCGTCGGCGGCATCACCGAGAACGACGTCAACCTTGCGTCGGCCTCGAACGCGCTCGTGATCGGCTTCAACGTGCGACCGAGCGCCGAGGCACGAGCGCTCGCCGAGCGCGAGGGCGTCGACATCCGCACCTACCGTGTCATCTACCAGCTCACCGACGACATCCAGCAGGCGCTGGTCGGGATGCTCGCCCCGGTGCAGAGTGAGGAGACGATCGGCGAGGCGCAGGTGCGCGCGCTGTTCAAGGTGTCGCGGCTCGGCACCATCGCCGGCTGCATGGTCACGAGCGGCATCGTGCGCCGTAACGCACAGGTGCGGGTCGTCCGCGACGGCACGGAGATCTATGACACCTCGATCTCGCAGCTGAAGCGCTTCAAGGACGACGCGCGCGAGGTCTCCGAGGGCTTCGAGTGCGGCATCCTGCTCGAGGGGTTCAACGACCTCAAGGAGGGCGACGTGCTCGAGGCCTACGAGACGCGGCAGATCGAGCGCACCGACCTCGCAGAGGCGGCTCGCACGCCCGCCGCTCCCGCGTCCGACGTCGACGCCGACGACGAGTAACCGCTCGCCCGGCGGCAGGGCCGGGCCTCGCCCGGCCCCTACGGACAGCTCCTGGCGAGATGGGCGAGCGCCGCGGCTCGCGCACGGTAGCCGCTCGCCGACGGATGCGCTCCGTCGGCACCGAACCACTGCGGATGAGCCTGCGCCATCGCCTGCCAGTCGAGCAGCCGGAACCTCCGGTGGGTGCGGGCGGTCCGGCGCAGGGCCTTGTTGTAGCCCTCGTAGGAGACTCCGTGGTAGGGCGGGCGGACGATCGTCGACCAGATCACGCAGCGGCCGGGGCCGGCGATCCGGACGACGGCTCCGACCGTGTGGGCGAACCGCGACGCGGCGCCCGGATCGTCGTTCGTGCCGACGTCTCCTCTGCGTCCGAACGGAATCCGAACGGTTCACCGGCACCAGCGGCTCTGCAGGTTCAATACCGCGATGACGAGAGGCTACGTCGGCATCTACACGTTCGAGCTCTTCTTTCCCGACAGCCATTCGCTGAAGGAGAAGCGGATGCACCTGCGCTCCGTGAAGGCGCAGCTGCAGAACCGGGTCGGTTGCTCCATCGCGGAGGTCGACCATCACGACGTCTGGCAACGCTCGCGGCTCACTCTCGCCTGTGTCGCTCGCGAGCCCGGCGAGGTCGACCGGCTCCTCGACACTGCCGAACGCTGGCTCGTGGGACGGGAGTTCGAGCTGCTCTCGCACGAGCGCGAAACGGTCGGGGTCGATGACTAGGACGCCCTCGGGACGCATGCGGCGGGTCAACGAGGCGGTCCGGGCGGTCGTCTCCGAGACGATCCCGACGCTCAAGGACCCACGGATCGGATTCG
Organism: uncultured Gaiellaceae bacterium; assembly: GCA_963787085.1. Taxonomy (GTDB): domain Bacteria; phylum Actinomycetota; class Thermoleophilia; order Gaiellales; family Gaiellaceae; genus Gaiella. The sequence continues at coordinate 72,659 of CAWBBO010000014.1, forward strand.
TCACCGTCACCGGAGTGGAGACGACGTCCGACCTGGCCCAGGCGACGGTGTGGCTGAGCGTCTTCGGCGGCGCGAAGCAGCGAACGGCGACGCTCGTCGCGCTCGAGCGGGCTCGCGGCATCCTCCAGGCCCGGGTCAACAGCGAGCTGCACCTGCGGCGGACGCCGCACCTCGTGTTCGCGTACGATCAGTCGGTCGAGCACGGCGTGCGCATGACGAAGCTGATCGACGAGCTCGATCCAGGACCGGAGACGACGGATTCGTGACACAGTCGAGTGACATGCGCGCCGTCTCCGAGGCGCTGCGCACGCACGATCGCTTCCTGGTCACGTCGCACGAGAACCCCGACGGCGACGCGCTCGGCTCGCTGCTCGCGATGCACCTGGCGCTGCAGCAGCTCGGCAAGGACAGCGTGATGGCGCTCGTGGGCACGGTGCCGCTGCCCGCCGAGTACGCGTTCCTGCGGCTGCCGGAGCAGGGGCTCGTGCGCGAGCTGCCCCCCGATCACGGTGAGCGGGCGCTCGTCGCGGTCGACTGCGCGCAGGAGACGCGGCTCACGGACGCCGCGCTGCTCGAGGCGCCGTTCGTCGTCAACGTCGATCACCATCACGACAACACCCGCTTCGGGCAGGCGAACCTCGTCGTCGCCGAGGCGTCGTCGACCGGGGAGCTGCTCGCGGACGTGTTCCGCGAGCTCGGCGTGGAGCTGACGGCGCCCATCGCAGAGGCCCTCTACACGGCGCTCGTCACCGACACCGGACGCTTCCAGTACACGAACACGACGCCCAGGGCGTTGCGGCTCGCTGCCGATCTCGTGGAGGCCGGAGCGGACGTCCGCACCGTCTTCCAGGGGGTCTACGAGAGCGTCCAGTTCGCGAAGCTGAAGCTGCTCGCCCGGGCGCTCGAGCGCGCCGACGTGCTCAAGGGAGGCCGCGTCGTCGTCTCCCATCTCCTGCGCGGCGACTTCGAGGAGGTCGGGGCGGTCGAGCCGTACTCGGAAGGGATCATCGACTACCTCCGCTCGGTCGAGGGCGCGGTGCTCGCGGCGCTGATCCGCGAGCCCCCGCAAGGCGGCAGCCCGGCCAGGAAGATCTCGCTGCGGTCGTCGGTGGACGAGGTGGACGTGTCGGCCATCGCCCGCAAGGCCGGCGGCGGCGGACACCGCCAGGCGGCCGGGTTCTCGAGCGACCTTCCGATCGACGAGATCACGAGCTTCATCGTGCGCGAGTTCGTCGCGGTCGCCGGGGAGCGGCGACGCACACACCGGCTGATGGCGATCCCCAAAGGACTCGACCCGACAGGGATCATCCTCGTCGACAAGCCCGCAGGCCCCTCGTCGTTCGCCGTCGTGGCCCAGGTACGTGGGCGAACGCGTGCCAAGACCGGCCACGCCGGCACCCTCGACCCGTTCGCGACGGGCCTGCTCATCCTGTTGTCCGGTAGGGCAACTAGACTCGCATCGTGCTTCGTCGGGCTCGACAAGCGGTACGTCACGGCGGTCGACCTCTCCGTCCGCACGACGACGGCCGACCCCGAGGGAGACGAGCTCGAGCGGCACGAGCCACTTGCCGGAGAGGCGCTCGAGGCTGCGCTCGCGGCCCTCCGCGGAGACGTCGAACTGCCGATCCCGGCTGCCTCGGCGGTGAAGATCGGCGGTGAGCGGGCCTACCGGCTGCACCGGCGCGGCATCGACGTGGAGATGCCGCTACGGCGATCGCGCGTGGACTCGCTCGAGATCGTCATTTCCGATGATCGCGGCCGGCGCGAGGGTTTCGTGACGCTCGATCTGACGGTGAGCTCGGGGACGTACGTCCGGTCGATCGCAGATGCGCTCGGCGGTCACTGCGTCTCGCTGCGTCGCACCGAGGTGGGCCCGTTCCGGGTCGAGGAGGCCGACCCGGAGAAGGTGCTGCCCGTGGCCGAGGCGCTCGCGCGGATCGGCCTCACACCCGAGCTCGCCGAGCGCCTGCGGAGCGACAACGCGCGGAGCGACGGAGCGCGGAGCGAGCGCATGCGCGTCGAGGACCCGGACGCCGAGGCTCGCCGGTGAAGATCGCGCACTCGCCCACGCAGCTCGAGCGGCAACCGCGCGCGGTCGCGATCGGGACCTTCGACGGCATGCACCGGGGACACGGCGCGGTGGTGCAGTCGGCGATCGACACCGGCCTCGCGCCGACGGTGATCACCTTCGATCCGCATCCGCGGATCGCGCTCGGCAACCACGTGGAGCTGATCACGACGCTCGAGCGCCGCCTCGAGCTCCTGGCCGAGGCCGGCGCCGAGACGACGCTCGTGGCGGGGTTCACGCCCGAGCTGATGGCGCTTGCGCCGGAGGAGTTCGCCGAGCGCTACCTGCGGGCGATCGGGACCGAGGCGATCGCGGCCGGCGCCGACTTCCGGTTCGGCTCGAAGCGGCATGGCGACCTCGATCTCCTGGCACGCCTCGGCTTCGAGGTGCTCGAGGTGCCGCACGTGCCCGGTGTGTCGTCCTCGGCGATCCGCCTCGCGCTGCACGAGGGCGACGTGCGGCGCGCCGCAGCGATGCTCGGGCGCCCGTACGAGCTCGACGGCATCGTCGTGGCCGGCGACCAGCGCGGCGGGACGCTCGGGTACCCGACGGCGAATCTCGCGCTCGAGCCGCACCTCGCCTGCCCGAGGTACGGCATCTACGCCGGCGCCGCCCTCGAACACCGCGCCGCGGTCTCGATCGGGACGAACCCGCACTACGGCGGCACGGAGCGCCGCATCGAGCCGTTCCTCCTCGACTTCGACGGCGACCTCTACGGCAAGCGCCTCCTCGTGGAGGTGTGGGAGCGCCTGCGCGACGAGGCAGTCTTCGACTCGGAGGAGGCGCTCGTGGCGCAGATCGGGCGCGACGTCGACGCCACTCGCGGTGCCGTGCGCCCCGTCTAGGGCCGGCACGCCTCGCCGCAATCGCCGACAGAGCACCGGAGGCCGCATCGCTGCTAGCCTTCCGGCTGACCGCACTCTCGGCCGGCCGTGTCTTCCTTCACGCCGCGCGGGGACTGCGGCGCTGTCAACTCAGGAGGAGAACATGGCCCTCACCAAGGAAGTCAAGCAGGAGCTGATCGACAAGCACGGCCGGAGCTCGACCGACACGGGCTCCACCGAGGTGCAGGTCGCGATGCTGACGAAGCGCATCAACGACCTCACCGAGCACCTGCGTACCCATCCGAAGGACCACTACTCGCGGCTCGGCCTGCTGAAGCTCGTCGGACGCCGCAGGCGGTTCCTCGCGTACATGCAGAAGCACGATCTCGAGGGCTATCGCGCCCTCATCAAGGAGCTGGGCCTGCGCCGCTAGGCGCATCGCCAAAAGGGGAAGGTGGACGTTTGATCGAGTCCCGGGCGCAGCGGTGGTCGAACTGCACCGCACGCGAGGCTGGCTCAAACCTCCACCTTCCACAAAGCACGGAAGAGTGAAGGGAACAGACATATGAGCATCGCCACCGGGCGTCACGCCACGGTGTCGGTCGAGATCGGTGGTCACGAGATCACGTTCGAGACCGGCAAGCTCGCCAAGCAGGCTGACGGCGCAGTCGTCGTCAGAAGCGGCGACACGATGATCCTCGCCACGGCCGTCGGCCGGCAGGAGGCCCGCCCCGATGCGGACTTCTTCCCGCTGACCGTCGACGTGGAGGAGCGGATGTACGCCGCCGGGAAGATCCCGGGCGGCTTCTTCAAGCGGGAGGGACGCGCCACCGAGCGCGCCACGCTGACCGCGCGCATGATCGACCGCCCGATCCGGCCGCTCTGGCCGAAGGGCTTCAGGAACGAGGTGCAGGTGATCTGCACCGTGTTGTCGGCGGACATGGTCAATCCGCACGACATCCTCTGCATCAACGGTGCCTCCGCAGCGCTCGCGATCTCGCCGCTGCCGTTCCTCGGCCCGGTGGGAGCCGTGCGCGTCGGCCGCATCGACGGGCAGCTCGTGCTCAACCCCGATCTCGTCCAGCAGGACGAGCAGTCCGACCTCGACCTGATCGTGGTCGGCACGCGCGACGGCCTCACGATGATCGAGGCCGGAGCCGACCAGGTGGACGAGGAGACGATGCTGCAGGCGTTCGAGCTCGCCCACGCCGAGATCCGCCGCATCTGCGAGGCGATCGAGGAGCTCCGCTCCGAGGTCGGCAAGCCGAAATGGGTCGACACCGAGCTGACCGCCGAGCTCGAGGCCGCCCACGGCGACGCCATCTGGCGTCGCATTCAGGAGCAGGGGCTGCGCGAGGCCGGCTCGATCGTCGAGGAGCTCGTCGACGAGCTCTGCCCCGACATCACGATGGACTCCACCGAGGGGGACATGGTGAAGGAGGTGCAGGTCAAGGCGGGCCTTGCGAGCATCCTGGAGCGGCAGCGGCTCGTGGCCGTCGAAGGCCCCGTGCGCGAGCAGTTCGAGGGCGCGCTCCGCGTGCTCACCGATGCCGAGCAGGACTCGAAGGAGCTGAAGTCGCGCAAGCGCGGCATCCTCTTCGACCGCATCCTGGACGAGGTGCAGCTGCCGTTCCCGGCCGGAGCGCCTGCAGGCGAAGGCGAAGGTGCGGGCAAGGACGTGATCACGAAGCAGTTCGTCAAGAAGGCTGCCGAGGCGATCTACAAGGACCTCGTCCGCAAGAAGATCGCCGTCGACAAGCGGCGGCCCGACGGTCGCGGCACGGAGGAGATCCGGCCGATCGACTGCGAGGTCACCGTCTCGCCGCGCACCCACGGCTCGGCGCTGTTCACGCGCGGACAGACGCAGATCATGACGCTCTGCACCCTCGGCACCGCCAAGGAGGGCCAGCGCATCGACGACCTCTCGCTCGAGCAGGACCGTCGCTACATGCACCACTACAACTTCCCGCCCTACTCGGTCGGGGAGACGGGCTTCATGCGAGGCCCGAAGCGCCGCGACATCGGTCACGGAGCGCTCGCGCAGCGGGCCCTCGAGGCCGTCATCCCGGGTCCCGAGGACTTCCCGTACACGATCCGCCTCGTCTCCGAGACGCTCGAGTCGAACGGCTCCTCGTCGATGGGCTCGGTGTGCGGCTCGACGATGTCCCTGATGGATGCCGGCGTGCCGATCGCCGCGCCCGTGTCGGGGATCGCGATGGGCCTCGTCAAGGAGGGTGACGACTACGTCATCCTCACCGACATCCAGGGTGCCGAGGACCACCTCGGTGACATGGACTTCAAGGTGGCCGGCACCGAGCAGGGCATCACCGCGCTGCAGATGGACATCAAGATCACCGGTGTCACGCAGGAGATCATGCGGAACGCGCTCGAGCAGGCCAAGCGGGCGCGCGTGTTCATCCTCGCCCGCATGGCGGAGGCGATCTCGACGCCACGCGAGGAGCTCGCAGATCACGCGCCGCGCATCTCGAGCGTCCAGATCAACCCGGAGTTCATCGGCATGGTGATCGGCAAGGGCGGCGAGACGATCCGCGGCCTGGAAGCCGACTACGACGTGCAGATCGA
>CAWBBO010000015.1:0-283460 GCA_963787085.1 uncultured Gaiellaceae bacterium
CTGGCTCGGAAGTTCGCGCACGTATCAGGCCGCGAGGGCGTGGTTGGCGTCGGTCTTGGTTAGGAGCTTGTGGAGGTCGTGGCGGGTGAACTTCCATTGGAAGGGCGCGGCGATCTGCTGGTAGCGGCGGCCGAAGGCGAGGAGGTGCTGCTCGAGGGTGTCGAGGTCTGGGAAGTCGTTGGGGGTGACGACCTTGCGTTGGATCACGGAGAAGTAGATCTCGGCCTGGTTGAGCCAGCTGGCGTGGATCGGGGTGTGGACGACGTTCAGGTTTGGCCAGCTGCCTTGGAGGCGGTCGATCGAGCGTTTGCCGCGGTGCGCGGAGCCGTTGTCGACGATCAGGAAGACGCGTTGGGCGCTGCGGTAGGGGTGTTGCGACATGAACTGCTCGACGAGCGTGTCGAACGGCACGATCCCGTCCTTGGCGGCGCAGCGGTCGAAGATCTTGGCGCGCCGTGCGTCCCAGGCGGCGAGGTAGCAGAGTGCGCCCTTGCGCTTGTACTCGTGCTCGATCTTCTGGCCGGCGCCGGGCCGCGCCGGCCGGCTGGCGGCGATCCGCTTGCGTGCCTGGATCGAGGGCTTCTCGTCGGCGCAGACGACGTAGTCGCCGGGATGGAGGCGCTCTCCTTGCCAGGAGCCGGCGTAGAGGTCGAGGATCGGGCCGGCGCGCTCGGCGAAGAGCGGGTCGCGGGGGAAGATCCAGGAGCGGTGCTGCCAGGGCTTGATCGCGTCCTGGGAGAGCCAGCGCCAGACGGTCACGTCGCTGATCTGCTCGACGATGCCGCGCCCGATCGCCTCGCGCGCCAACTCTGCTGTTGACCAGCGCGATAGCGGCACGCCGCTTGAGACGGGCAGTTCGCAGGCCATCGCGATCACCTCAGCGCGGACGTGAGGGGGAAAAGGTCGGCGGGCGGCCCCGCCGTGGCCGGTCTTCGAGGCCGGCCAGGCGCGACTCGAAGAAGCGCTTGCGCCACTGCGAGACGACCTCGCGGCGGCAGTTCAGCCGCGCGCCGATCTGGTCGTTGCGTAGCCCCTGGGCGGCCAGCAGCACCATCTGGGCGCGCGCGACTTGCCAATACGGCAACGTATACGAGCGCGCCAGCGACTCCAACTCGTGGCGTTCTTCACCGCTGAGTTCGATCCGATACGGACTCTGTCTAGGCATCAACACCCCAATCAGTGGGACAGGATGCCACAAACGGTAGGCCCGAAACCGGACAACTAATACGTGTTGTTACTTACGAGAGCGACCACTAATACTGCTTTGTCGGTCTTGGGGAAGGGACCTCGGTCCTCGCGTTGAACGGTGTCCGCGGTAGCGGTCATCGTTCAAGGAGGGCTTGATGGAAGCGGTCTTTGCTCTTGAGATGCCGGCGGTCGAGACGCGTGAGCGTCTGGTCGGGTTCGTCGACGCGATCGTGTCGGGGTTGCCGCATGTGCGGCAGCGGGAGAACGCGCAGCTGTATGTGCGTGGCCTGGTCGAGGAGGGGCCGCGGAAGAGTCTGCAGCCGACGTTGTTTCGGCTCGAGGAGCCGTCGGCGCGGTACGAGTCGGTGCAGCAGTTCTTGGCCGACTCGCCGTGGGACCCGGTCGGGGTGGTGCGGCGGTGCGCGGAGCGGGTCGCGCCCGAGATCGGCGTGGAGGCGTGGGTGCTCGACGACACGGGGTTCCCCAAGCAGGGGAAGCACTCGCCCGGGGTGAAGCGGCAGTACTCGGGGACGCTGGGGAAGATCGGGAACTGCCAGATCGGCGTATCGGTGCACGCGGTCGGCGAGCGCGGGACGGCCCCGCTCGGCTGGGCGCTGTACCTCCCCGAGGAGTGGTGCGAGGATGCCGAGCGGCGCGCGAGCGCGAAGATCCCCGGCTCGGTCGGGTTCAAGACCAAGCCCGAGCTTGGCGTCGAGCTGGTCGAGCAGGCGGCCGGCTGGGACGTCCCCGCGGCCCCGGTGCTCGGCGATGAGGCATACGGCGACAACACTGCGCTGCGCGACAGGCTTGACGGAGCAGGCAGCGCCTACGTGCTCGCCGTCGGCGCGGCGACCAAGGTGTTCTCGCCCGGAACGGTGTTCGCCGTCCCTACCCAGACGGCAACGACCGGGAGGCCCAAGAGCCGGCAGCGGCCGGACCGGGAGCCCGAGACGATCGCCGCCCTGGTCGCCCGGCTCGGCAGCGACCAGGCGCGGACGGTCGCGTTCCGTGACGGGCCCGACGGCCATCCGGTCACCTCCCGGTTCGTGTTCGTCCCAGTGAGGGCCGCTCACGACTGGCGGAAAGGCCGTTCGCGCCGCGAAGAGCTCCTGATCGCCGAATGGCCCGAAGGCGCCGACGAGCCGGTCGACTACTGGATCACGAACCTGCCCGTCGACACCGACCCCGAACAGCTCGCCCGCCTCTGTCGGCTGCGGTGGAAGATCGAACTCGACTACAAGCAGCTCAAGGGCGAGCTCGGCCTCGACCACTACGAAGGCCGCTCCTGGATCGGCTGGCACCACCACACCGCCCTGGTCACGGTCGCCCACGGGTTCCTCACCCTCGAGCGCCTATGCCCGAGAGCCCCGCGGCTGGCCTGACGCTCCCCCAGACGGTGCTGCTCCTCCAGCCCGTCTTCAAGTGTTGGGACAGCCGCTGCCGAACCTGCCACCAGCCAGTCGACCTCAACCAGCTCATCCTCTTCCCGCTCCGTGAGTAACAAAGCAGTATTAAATGGATCCACCGTTTTGTTGTCGGGCGTTGTCCGGGACGCTGCGCAAAATGACCTCGTGAGCGTTCATGAGCTTCGCGCACCCGCGAGCGATGTAAATGGGTGCGGCTCCGGGGCGTGGAGGGCGTATGCTCGGGCGGCGTCGTGGTGTCGGTCGTCGACCCTGCTCTGACCCTCGTTGGCGGTCGTCCTGAGCGTGACGCGGGAGCTTGCGGTACCCCGACCTGTGCCATGAGCACGCCGAGCAGACTCTTGATCTCCAGGCTCCCCGCCGCGGCGCGTTGCGGTGTCGAGTGGAAGGAGTCGGTGATGGGGATGGACGTGATCGTGGAGCGCTGCGCCGGGATCGATGTGCACCAGGCGCAGTTGACGGTGTGCGTGCGTGTGCCGGGCGCAGAGGGGAAGCGCGTCGAGGAGCTGGCGAGTTTCGGCACGACCACGCCGGATCTGTTGGCGCTGGCGGATTGGCTGTCCGCCCACGGGGTCACGCAGGTCGCGATGGAGGGCACGGGCGTCTACTGGAAGCCCTGCTACTGGGTGTTGGAGGAATCGTTCGATCTGTGGCTGGTCAACGCGCAGCACGTCAAGAACCTGCCCGGCCGGAAGACCGACACCAAGGATGCGGCCTGGTTGTGCCAGCTGCTCGAGCACGGGCTCTTGCGTAAGAGCTTCGTGCCGCCGCGCGAGATCCGCGATTTGCGCGATCTGACGCGTTATCGCAAAGCACTGATCCGCGAGCGTGCGGCGGAGGTGAACCGGTTGCACAAGGTGCTCGAGGACGCCGGCGTGAAGCTCTCCAGCGTCGCCTCGGACATCATGGGCGTCTCGGGGCGGGCGATGCTGGAAGCGCTGGTCGCGGGCACCAACGACCCCGAGTTGCTGGCCGAGCTCGCGAAGGCACGGCTGCGGGCGAAGCTGCCGGCGCTGCGCAAGGCATTGGACGCGCGCTTCCGCGACCATCACGGCTTCCTGGTCGCGCAGGTACTTGCCCACGTCGACTACCTGGAAGAAGCGATCGCGGCCGTCGGCGAGCGGATCGACGCGGCGATCGCGCCCTTCCAGGCGGCGGTCGAGCTGCTGGTCGCGATCCCCGGCGTGCAGAAGCGCACGGCCGAGGTCGTCGTCGCCGAGATCGGCGTCGACATGGGCCGCTTCCCCAGCAGCCGCCACCTGTCCTCATGGGCGGGGCTGAGCCCGGGCAACAACGAGAGCGCCGGCAAGCGCAAGCATGGACGCACGACCAAGGGCAGCCCCTGGCTGCGCACCGCGCTGGTGGAAGCGGCGCTGGGCGCGACCCGCCCGCCCGGCTACCTGCGCGCCAAGTACTGGCGCGTCCGCGGCCGCCGCGGCCACCAGCGCGCCGTCATCGCGGTCGCACACGGGCTGCTCGAGATCATCCATCATGTGCTCTCCAGCGGTGAGCTCTACAGCGACCTCGGCAGCGACTACTTCGAGCGCCGCCAGGCCGACTACCTCAGACGCCGCGCCGTCCGCCAACTCGAACGGCTCGGCCACCACGTCACCCTCACAGAGGCGCCAACGCCACAACCCGCATAGCCAAACCGTCCCGGTCATTTACTGAGCAGCAGGCAAGACGGGCTGTGTGCGCAGCCGCGAGTCCTGCACCCAGGAGGTCACCCATATGGTGACGACTCGGCCGGGCCGCGGTGTGGGCGGCGAGCAGGGGCTGGACCGGCTCGCGCTTGTCTTCGATGATGAGCGCGCGGTCGCAAACGCGGGGCTCGTGCTGGCGAGTACGCTCGCCGATCGACTCGGGATCGAGCGGGTGATCGATGAGACGCTCGACCTCGGCGGGCGGCCCGGCGCCGCACGACCCGGCCGCAAGCTACTGACGCTTGTTCACTCCGCGCTTGTCGGGGGCGACTCGATCGATGACGCCGATGTCCTGCGCTGCGGGGAGACCGCGCGCGTGCTTGGCCACCGCGTGATGGCGCCCTCGACGTTGGGGACGTTTCTGCGCTCCTTCACCTTCGGGCATGTGCGTCAGCTCGATCGCGCCTTCGAGACGATTCTCGGCCGGGCCTGGGCGGCGGGGGCGGGCCCCGGCTCGGAGCCGCTCACGATCGATCTGGACTCGACGATCGTCGAAGTCGCCGGGCACGCCAAGCAGGGCGCCGGCTTCGGGTACACCAAGCGGCGCGGCTACCACCCGATCTTGGCGACCCGCGCCGAGACCGGCGAGGTCCTGCACGCGCGGATGCGCAAGGGCTCGGCTTCCACTCAGCGCGGCGCCGAGCGCTTTGTCTGCGAGCTCGTGTGCCGCGTGCGTCGACTGGGAGCGAGCGGCCCGCTCACCGTGCGCGCCGACTCGGGCTTTTGGAGCTACAAGACGATCGTGGCGCTCGAGCGCCACGACGTGCGCTACTCGATCGGCGTGACCCAACAAGCACACGTCCGCGCAGCGATCGAGCTGATCCCCGAACAGGCCTGGCAACCACTCACCAACTACCCGCCGCAGGGGATCGCCGAGATCGCCGAGGGCACCCTGCGCGGACGCCGGCTCGTTGTTCGCCGCACCCGCCTTGTCGGCGCCCAGGCCGAGCTGTTCCCCGACTGGCGCTACCACGCCTTCATCACCGACCGCCCCGAGCCGCTCGCCCAGGTCGAGGCCGACCATCGCCGCCACGCCCAGATCGAACTCGCGATCCGCGACCTCAAAGAAGGCTCCGGTCTCAACCATGCCCCCTCAGGCCACTTCTCCGCCAACGCGGCCTGGCTGCTCGCGAGCTGCCTCGCGCACAACCTCGTCCGCTGGGTTGCCCGCCTCGGCCTCGAGGTGCGCGGCCCGATCGTGGCGCAAACGATCCGCCGCCGCTATCTGACCCTGCCCGGCCGCATCACCCGCAGCGGACGCCGCTCAACGCTGCACCTGCCGGCCCGCTGGCCCTGGCGCCAGCACTTCACGCAGGCGCTCCGGCGGCTGCGAGCGATCCCACTGCTCACCTGAGCCTGCCGGGCCGCCCTGACCGACCGCGTCCTCAACAACCACCACCCGGGCGGACGCACAACCACGCCCTCGCACCGGCGCGGGACCCGCCGTAAAGCCCCTCGAGCACGGCCCGACAACGCCGCGCCGGAAAACTCGCCGCTCACGAACGCCCAAAACCTCAACCGACCCCCGATCCCCAACTCCGCAGAGACAAACGGTGGATCGTGGGCCCTCCCGGGTTTCGCGGAGACTGTTTTGGTTGGTTTCCGCTTTTCAGTTCTTCAATTGAATCGGGCAGTTCGGGACGCTTCAGTCATTGTCTCGCATGCTGGGCTTCGTACTCGGCCGGGGGGACGCCGCCGAGTGAGGTGTGGAGGCGCTCGTTGTTGAACCAGGCAACGTACTCGACGATCGCGCGCTCGAGCTGTGAGCGTGACTTCCAGACGCGGTCGCGGATCAGCTCGGTCTTGAAGCTGTCGACGAAGCTCTCGGCGGTCGCGTTGTCGTAGGCGTCGCCGACGCTGCCGATCGAGGCGAGCACGCCGTGGTCGTCGAGCGTTTGCGTGTAGTCGAACGATGTGTATTGGCTGCCGGCGTCGCCGTGATGGACGAGTCCGACCTCGGCGCCGGGGCCGCGCAGGTGGAGCGCCATCCGCAGCGCGTCGAGGACGAGCCCGGTGCGCATGTGCTCGGCGAACTGCCAGCCGACGATCATGCGGCTGTAGGCGTCGATCACGAACGCGAAGAAGACGACGCCTTCCCAGCAGCTCGACTTTCGTGATTTGCAGCCTGAATGCAGGATCTTGGGTCCGGGCGTCGATGGCGTGAGGAGCTGGCCGGCCGGCTGGGCGGCCCCGCGGCAAGACTGGGGCGATCGGCGGCGAACCAAGGAGGTGTTCACGAGTCTCCTATGGAGGTCCGCCGCCGATGCCCGTTCTGCCATTTTCGCTCGCCGCGATCCTGTCCCTGCTTGGCCCCACCTTCACGGCGCCCACCTTCCAGACCTTCGAGGCGCTGGTGGCGGGCTTCGTCGGCCGGATCGGCGAGCGCACCGTCTGCGGCATGTGGCAGGCGGCGAGGCTCGCCGGCCGCCTGCACCACTCCCGCGCCCACGACTTCTTTGCCCGCTCGCGCTGGTCTTGTGACGAGCTCGGCCTGCGCCTGCTCGACTTCCTGATCGGGCGCTTCGCCGATTCCGGCGCCCCGATCGCGCTGGCCGTCGACGGCAGCGTCTTCCCGCGCTCCGGGCCCAAGGTCCACGGGGCCGTCTGGCACCACGACTCCTCGGCGGCCCCGGGCGGCGGCTTTCGCTTCGGCAACTACTTCGTCGTCGTCGGCCTCGTCGTCAGGATCGCGGCGCTCGGCGGGCGCGCCTGGTGCCTGCCGGTGCTGTTCCGGCTGTGGCTGCCGACCCCCAAGCCGACCAGGGAATGCCCGAGCCCCGCGCGCCGGCCCTCCCAGCAGGACCTCGCCGCCGCCCTGGTCGCCAAGGTCGCCCAGCGCCACCCGGCCCGCCAGATCGACCTCGTCGGCGACTCGGCCTTCGCCTGCAAGGCGATGGGCGCGCTGCCCGAGCGAGTCACGGTCACCTCCAGGCTGCGCGCCAACGCCGTGATCCATGCCCCCAAGCCCGAGCGGACCGGCAGGCGCGGCCGCCCGCGCGTCAAGGGCGAGCGCCTCGGCAACCCCGGCGAGATCGCCGCGGCGGCGAAGGAGAGCGACTGGCAGAAGCTGAGCGTCCCCGGCCAAGGCGAGGTCAAGGCCCTCGCCGTCGATTGCCTCTGGCACTCGGTGTTCGGCTCCCGCGCCGTCCGGGTCGTGATCGTCCGCGAGCCCGCCGACGCCGACGGCTACCGGGTCGCGCTGGTCACGACCGACGTCGAGGCCGCCGCCGCCGAGATCGTCGCCCGCTACGCCGACCGCTGGTCGATCGAGGTCGCCTTCCAGGACGCCAAGCACGTCGTCGGCGTCGGCCAGGCCCGCAACCGGGTAAGGCTCGCAGTCGAGCGCACCGTGCCGTTCGGCTTGCTCTGCCAGACCATCGCCGTGGCCTGGTACGCCCTCAACGCCGACCCCGCCGCCGACGTACGCCGCCGCCGCCTGAGCGCGCCCTGGTACTCCCAAAAGCGCGACCCCTCGATGCTCGACGTGCTCGCCACGCTGCGCCGCGAGTTGATCCGAGCGGAATTTCAGGCAGGTGCGGGGCACGCGCACCGGACGGCGAAAATCAATCGCCGCGCGCTACAGCGGGAGACGGCCGCCGCGTAGCTTCCGAAAGTCGAGCAGCAGCGCAGGTAGGTGAAATCGACGAACCAGGTCTCGTCAGCACGGCTGGCGCTGAAGTCGCGCTGGACGAGATCGGGCGGCCGGCAGGCCTGCCGGTCCGGGAAGGTCGTGCGCCACGGCTTGCCGCGCCGTTTCGCGCCCTGGATGCCGTTGGTGCGCATCAGCCGCTCGACGCGGCCGCGGCCGACTTGCTCGCCGGCCCGCCGCAGCGCCCGCCACATCCGCCAGGAGCCGTAGCAGTAGTAGTTGCGCTCGTGCACCTGCCGGATCAGCGCGAGCAGCCGCTCATCCTCGAGCCGGCGGACCGACAGCTCGCCGCTCGCCCGCTGGTAGTAGGCGGACGCCGACACGCCCACGGCCGCACAGATCGGCTCGACCCCGAAGCGGCCACGCTGCTCGTCGACGAACGCGCTCACCTCGGACGGTGCGGATCGAGCTCGCCCGCGAAAAACAGGCTCGCGGCCTTCAGGATCTCGTTCGTCCGGCGCAGCTCGAACACCTCACGCCGCAGCTTCCGGATCTCCTCACGCTCCTCGCTCGTCAACAAGTCACTGCGGCGACCCTCGTTCGCCTCCACCTGCCGCACATACTTGCGCAGCGTCTCCGACGGCAACCCGAGATCAGCCGCGACATGCGCGATCGGGCGACCCGACTCGAACACCAGCCGCGTCGCACGCTCCAACAACTCCACCGGATACTTCCTCGACCTCGGCATCACAGACCCCTCCTTCCGCCAGGAGGGACCCTGGCATCGAAGTCTCCGTCAAAACCGGGATGGCTCACTCCGTCATCGTCGCGACCGGCCAGTATCTCGGCGAAGGCTTCGACTCGCCTCAACTCGACGCACTCTTCCTCGCGTTCCCCGTCTCGTTCAAAGGCCGCCTCGTCCAGTACACCGGACGGCTCATGCGCGCAGAAGAAGGCAAGACAACCGTCCGCGTCTACGACTACGTCGACACCCGCGTACCAGTGCTGCGCGCGATGCACACGCGCCGCCTCAGGACCTACAAGTCACTCGGATTCACCCGCGATCCTGCCCCCGACATCGTCTCCTCCCCCCAGCTCGCGGTTCCGCTGCTTCGACCATGAGAACCGCGGTGGCGATCATGTGGCCTCTCTCGCGTGAGCCGACGCACCGTGATCAGGATTTCGGCCCTTACAGGCCGCGCAGGGTCGTGCGCTGTTCCTAACCGAGTCGGAGCGGTGCAAGCCGGCTGTAGGGCTTCCTCTGCCAAAGACGAAGTCGAGTTTCCGGCAAGCGCAGGACCAACAACTCTTGACTTCTAGAATGCTTGACTTATAATCTTCGGGTGTGGGAAGTCGAGTACACCGACGAGTTCGGGTTTTGGTGGAACACGCTCACAGAAGACGAGCAGGAGCGAGTCACGGTCGCCGTGGGAGTTCTGGAGCAGATGGGTCCGGCCCTGGGACGGCCGTGGGTCGACACGCTCGAGCATTCGAGACACGCCAACATGAAAGAGCTTCGCCCTCGCGGCGGCCATCTACGCGTCCTGTTTGCGTTCGATCCGCGCCGGACCGCGATCCTCCTCGTAGGCGGCGACAAGACCAACGAATGGTCGGCGTGGTACGAGCGCGCGATCCCGGAAGCAGACCGACTCTACGACGAACACCTCGCTGAACTCCGCGAAGAAGGAACCTACCCATGAGCCCCAAGACCAAGAAGTTCCACGACCTCACCGCCCCGCTCTACGCCAACCCGAAGCGACGAGCCCGCATCGAGGCTGAGACGCAGGCGATCCTCACCGGCCTTCGCCTAGCCGAACTCCGCACCGAGCAGGGCCTCACCCAAGTCCAGGTCGCCGAAAGGCTCGGCACGACACAGGAGAACGTCTCACGCATCGAACGCGCCGAGGACACCCAACTCTCAACCATCCGGCGATATATCGAGGCACTCGGAGGCAGCCTCGAACTCCACGCCGTGTTCGCCGACCGAGATATACCGATCACGACATGACCTCGAGCGCGCCCCGATCCGGACGCCCGAGAGAACATCCTGGGGACAGGTCTTGGGGACATGTTCGGGGCGACTCAGGGTTGCTCGGGGGCGTTGAAGCACCAGGTCGAAAAGGACAGCCAAGGCGCATAGATCCAGGCAAAACAAGGCGGGAAGCGCGACGCCTCCGACCCGCCGGCAAACGCTTCAGCCTCCATGGTACGGAGGGGGTCGACGGTTCGAGTCCGTCAGAGGGCTTCAGGAAAACCCCCGGAAACTCGGAAACGGAGGAAATTTTCTGTCTTCTAGTTTTTGGGTGCACCAACGGACGCCTGGGAAGTGCTGGGTCTCGTCACGTCAACGGGCCAAGCTGTGGGCGACCTCGGCATCGGCGTGTTCGAAGGCGGAGGACATCTCTTCGGTCGCCGTCTTGTCGAGGCCATGCATCGACGCCACATTTCTCCAGTCCCTTGTGACTGCGCCGAGTTCGGCGAGGATCGCCTCTCCCTCCGCTTGGTCGAGACCGAAGTAGGGCGCTACTGCCAGCAGGGTTTCGAGCGTCGAGGGAGCGCCGCTCTCGATCATCGTCGATAGCTCCTTCCGACCGGGTCCCGGATCCGGATTCAGGTCGAAGGCAGGCGACAGCCTCCATCCTGCGGACGTAAGCCGGAGGAACCCGTGATTGCGAAGGTGGTCGTCGGTGTTGGAGATGAGGATCGAGAAGGCCACGCGCCTCCAGATTTCGGCGAGATCGGCCTCGACATCATCCCCTTCCGCTTCGATGACGCCCGCGATGTCGACGTAGCTCGCTCGGTCGCCGTCCGTAGCTTCGAGCATCGTCATCGCACTGACATACGCAATGCGCTCGACTCCAGCACGATCGAAACGGTCGACGACGAGAACTGCTTGCCCATCGATCTCGTGCATCGTCCAGGCCGGCACTCTGATACCACAGTCGCCTGCCAGTGCCAGGGCGACGGCCTCCCAGCGGATTACGTCCCACTCGTCATTGGCCGGGCTGGGGAACTTTGCTATCGCGAACTGCCCGTCTCCGTTGACAACGTGTGCCTTGGGTCGTGCTCCACCCAGGGAGCTACCCCCGCGAAGGAGGGTCTGGACTTCTTCAGCGGTCTCGGTGTTGCGTTCGAGATGATCCGCAGCGTTGAGCAGAACCGGCAGTTCAATCAGATATGGGATGCCTTGCTCTCTGCCAGCGAGGTAGGAGCCGCTTCCGGGATCACGGAAGCGCAGCGCGCCCTGGCGGAGGTCGTCGCGCACGTTCAGGAGGTAGTCGATCTCAGCGAAGCTCCGCTCGTTCCCGCCCTCTCGTTCGACGCGATGCTTCTCGTCCCGGATGATGAGTCTTCGTCCCCAGCGATCTGGAGCGCAGTCCGAGAAGGCCCCGAAGATCGCTCGGCCCTCTACCGTCTGTATCTGGCCGTCGACGAGCGGAAGTAGGGGATCGAGGGCGTAGGCGTCCGCGCGGCTAAGTGGTCTGGCTCGGAAGTTCGCGCACGTATCAGGCCGCGAGGGCGTGGTTGGCGTCGGTCTTGGTTAGGAGCTTGTGGAGGTCGTGGCGGGTGAACTTCCATTGGAAGGGCGCGGCGATCTGCTGGTAGCGGCGGCCGAAGGCGAGGAGGTGCTGCTCGAGGGTGTCGAGGTCTGGGAAGTCGTTGGGGGTGACGACCTTGCGTTGGATCACGGAGAAGTAGATCTCGGCCTGGTTGAGCCAGCTGGCGTGGATCGGGGTGTGGACGACGTTCAGGTTCGGCCAGCTGCCTTGGAGGCGGTCGATCGAGCGTTTGCCGCGGTGCGCGGAGCCGTTGTCGACGATCAGGAAGACGCGTTGGGCGCTGCGGTAGGGGTGTTGCGACATGAACTGCTCGACGAGCGTGTCGAACGGCACGATCCCGTCCTTGGCGGCGCAGCGGTCGAAGATCTTGGCGCGCCGTGCGTCCCAGGCGGCGAGGTAGCAGAGTGCGCCCTTGCGCTTGTACTCGTGCTCGATCTTCTGGCCGGCGCCGGGCCGCGCCGACCGGCTGGCGGCGATCCGCTTGCGTGCCTGGATCGAGGGCTTCTCGTCGGCGCAGACGACGTAGTCGCCGGGATGGAGGCGCTCTCCTTGCCAGGAGCCGGCGTAGAGGTCGAGGATCGGGCCGGCGCGCTCGGCGAAGAGCGGGTCGCGGGGGAAGATCCAGGAGCGGTGCTGCCAGGGCTTGATCGCGTCCTGGGAGAGCCAGCGCCAGACGGTCACGTCGCTGATCTGCTCGACGATGCCGCGCCCGATCGCCTCGCGCGCCAACTCTGCTGTTGACCAGCGCGATAGCGGCACGCCGCTTGAGACGGGCAGCTCGCAGGCCATCGCGATCACCTCAGCGCGCACGTGAGGGGGAAAAGGTCGGCGGGCGGCCCCGCCGCGGCCGGTCCTCGAGGCCGGCCAGGCGCGACTCGAAGAAGCGCTTGCGCCACTGCGAGACGACCTCTAAGGTAGTCCGGGTCATAGGCGAACGTGGCCGATTCGCTGCGGCCGCGGCGGTGAGGCCAGAGGCGTCCGGCGAAGACGTCCTCGCCACGGATCTCGACAACGACGTCGACTGGATCAGCCACCGCCGCTGCCCATCAGTCTGCGTGGACGCACCCGTTCCGGAAGCTGTTCATCTGCGCGCAGCCGGCCGATGTCAGACTCGTAGGGATCAACTGCCTTCGGCAGGGCATCGAGCACACCAAGCGCACGAAGGACCCGGAACAGGTTCTCCATCGTGACGCCGCTGTCACCATTCTCCAGGCGCAGGATCGTTCGCGGAGAAACCGCGGCTCTTTCAGCCAGCTGGGCCTGTGTCAGCCCTCGTAGCTTTCGCCACGCTTCGACAGACGAGGCCACCTCAGTCAGGGCACGGCGAACCGGCGCCGGGGTGGGACGCTGAGGGCGAGCGTGTCGATCATTGTGATTGTAAGACGCCATATGTGGCATACTATACCACTTTAGACGCCATATATATCACTTTATATTTTGGCGCGATCGGCGGCACCAGAGGTCGGCGTCGCCGTCGAAGACGTTGAAGGCGTCTCCGGTGACGTTGACGTAGTAGGTCCCCGGCGGAACCGACAGCGTCGCGACGACGACGGGATTGTCCTCGTGGTCCAGGTTCAGCATCTTCTCGGCGAACCACACCGCGCTGCCGCCGTCCTCCGCGCAAGCCCACGCGCTCCCGCCGTCAGACTTCGGAACCTGGCCGGCGGAGCAGGCCTGCGGCAGGCTGTGTCCGGCGTCGAGGCCGAGCGTGACGGCCCCGTTGTCGCCGCCGCCCGTCAGGCCGTTGGCCGCGGCGACCTTCGTGATGTCGCCGCCGCCGACGCGGCTGCGACTGTTGCGCCCGCCACTCCGGCGGCGGCCAGCAGGAGCGCCGAGCGGCGCCTCGGGTGCATGCTCACGTCAACCCTCCCTTCGGTTCGCTGGGCCGGAGCAGGGACGCGCCGGTGCGAGCGACCATACGCGTGCTCCGAGCGACGGGAAATCCGCGCGTTACCGACGCGATCACGTGGCCGAGCGAGGCTTTTCGATGAGGGTTGGCCGGTCGAGGCGGGTGCTCCTGCTGCCCGTGTGCGCGCGGCGCACCTGCCCAACTCGTCAACCGCGCTGGCTCGGCGGCGAGTTCGAGCTCGTAGTCTCCGCGGCTTGTGTCAGTCGGTCTCGGGGCTGGCGCTGTCGCCGAGTGCCGCCGAACACCAAGACGTGATCGAGGCACTCGTTTTGGATGCTGCGCACCCACCGCTCCGCGACCCGCGTTCGCCTTCGGTGCTCGCGGCGGCGTCTCGATCACGCCTGCTCCCTCGGAGCGGATGATCCCGTCGAACGGCGCGCAGAACTTGGCGTCCTGGTCATGGATGAGGTAGCGGCGCCCCGGTAACCAGGCGCAGAAGCGGCCGCAGCAGATGCAGGAGGAAGAAGAACACCGACTCGATCCTACGGAACGCTCCGACCGGTTGTCACAGAACCTGGTAAAGTGGTCATCGGAGAGACCACCTGACGATCAAGGAGCATTCGGTGGCGGAGATCGGCATCAAGGAGCTAAAGAGTGGCGCCTCCCGCGTCGTCGACGAGGTCGCGGCCGGCCGCAGCTACGTGATCACCAAGCGCGGACGGCCAACCGCGGTGATCATGCCGGTCGAGGAAGCCGAGGACCTCGTGCTCGCCAACGCCGAAGAGTTCGTCAGCATGCGCCGCCGCGCCCGCGAGGCCTACCGCCGCGGCCGCACCAAGCCACTCAGGGACATCGCCTGAGCCAACCCTACGAGGTACGCCTCGCGCCCGCCGCCGAACGCGCCTACAAGAAACTGCCCACCGCGGTGCGCGAGCGCGTCCGCACCAGCCTCGAACAGCTCGCCACCGCCGCAGCTGGAACCGACCGCATCCGCGGCAAACGGGTGAAAACGATCCGCGGACAGACAGACACGTTCCACCGGCTCCGGGTCGGCGACTACCGCATCATGTACGACGCGATCAACGAAGACCGCGTTCTCCTTGTCCTCGGCATCGTCCACCGGAGCGACCTCGAACGCTGGCTCCGATCCCGCTAACGCACCGCCACCAGCACACAAACAGGATTTTCGACCTCTCCCGCGATCCAGAATGGACACGAACTGCTCGAACGGATCGAAGCCAACGTTCGCACCGCGCTGCCGCACAGCACCGTCTTCACGCATATCGAGCCCGTCGAAGACCCAAGCTCTTTCGATGACACCGCCCTCGATCGTGTCGGGGGGTCGGACTAGCCGTGCGGCACGGAAGTAGGGTCTTCGGCGTGCGCCGGGGCTTCGTCGCGCGGGAGTTCGGGCCCACGGCGATCGTGTTCCTCGTATGCGCCTGGGCCCTGGTATGGCTCGTCGCCCGACCCTCGGGAGAATCGGCCGGAAGCTACGCCGGACAGTTCCTGGGTGCGGAGTCGGTGCTGCTGCTCTCGATCGCCCTCGTCCTGATCAGCACGCTTCCTTGGGTCGAGGAATGGTTCGACGGGATCGACCGGGCTGCGATCTGGCATCGCCGCGTCGCGATCAGCGGGCTGATCCTGCTGGCCCCGCACATTGTGCTGTCGAGCAGCCCACATGGCACCACGCTCGGCGGACCGCTCGGCGCGATCGGTGCGATCGGCCTCGTGGCACTGGTCGTGTGGGCGATCCTCCCGCGCTGGCAATCGGTCGTGCCTCCGTTGTTACGCGGCGTCATACGGGCGGCGCACGACGCACCCGGTCTCCGTGAGGTTCGTCGCATCCTCGGCGGGTATGAGCGCTGGCGGCTCCTGCATCGCACGACGGGCATCTTCGTCACCGCCGGCTTCCTGCACGGCGTGCTGGACGGAACACCCTTCCACCACAGCGCCGTCCTGCGGTGGAGTTACGTCGCAGTCGGCGCCGTCGGTGTTGCGTTCTACGTCTACCGGGAACTGTTCGCCCGTTTCTTCCTGTCGCTGCACGACTACCAAGTCGAGACGGTCCGTGCGATCGACAGCAGCCTGGTCGAAGTCGCTCTACGCCCGATCGGTCGCAGCGTCGACTTCGTCCCCGGCCAATTCGCGATGGTCTACCTCGAAGCGAAAGACGGCTGGCACCGACATCCGTTCACCATCTCCAGCGCTCCCCATGAGAAGGTCCTCCGCGTCACCGTCAAGGCACTCGGCGACTACACAGCACGCTTGCAGGAGCTGATCGAGCCCGGTATGCCCGCCGTCATCGGCGGCCCACACGGACGCTTCAACCACTGGAAGGGAACCGACCAGCAGGTCTGGATCGCAGGCGGCGTCGGCGTGGCACCGTTTCTGAGCTGGCTCCGTGCGCTCAACGGTCAGTTGCCCCATCGGGTCGACTTCTATTGCAGCTCCGACGGCACTGCGCCGTTCGCAGACGAGATACGAGCGATCGCCGACCGCCACCCTTCACTGCACGCCCACCTGATCGACACGAGCGTGGACGGCCGCCTCACCACCGAGCGCGTCCTCAGCGCCGCAGACGGCGACCGGCGCAAGCTGTCCGTCTTCATGTGCGGACCGCAAGGGATGCTGCGCACCTTCCAAACACAACTGCGACTCGCGGGCGTGCCGCGGAGACAGATCCACCGCGAATACTTCGACTGGCGATAGCGAGGAGGAGAGAGATGACCAAGACCCGTCCAGCCTCGATCAAGGAGGCGCGGCGTGTCGGGTGACGCAATCGGCGTTGATGTCCCGCCAGCGCCAGGCGAGTGATGCACGACGAGGTTGACGGGCCTTGGCAGCACGCACGGTTCGCGGCATGCTGTAGCTGACTCGCCGTCAAGACCACTATCGAATCGCTGGAGGTGTCATCATGGTCGGTCGTGTGCTCGCGGTCCTGATCGTCTCCGTCGCAGTTGTCTCGTCGTCGGTTGCCGCGACCTGGTCGGTATCGGGTTCCCCCGGTGTCTGGACGCGAGTGACCGACGCCAATGGGCGCAACATCGACGAGGTCGGAGTCGCTCGGACGGGCGACGGCCTGCTTCATGTGCTTTGGAAGCGCCGGGGGGCCGGGTCGAACGAGTCGATCATGCACACGCCGATCAGCCTCGCGGGGAAGGTCGGCTCGGCCTCGCCGGTGCTTGTCGGGCTCAGGTCGGCTGGCAACCCCGACCTGCTGAGGTTGCCGGACGGCAGGCTGCGCGCGTTCTTCCCCGGGCTGGGCGGCACGAACGACGACGGTGGTGTCAAGGCAGCCACCGCACCGCCTTCCGGTGTGGGCTGGACGCGCGAAGGGATTCGCGTGTCGTCGACGGTGAGCGCGGTCAGCCCGGCTGGTGCGGCGCTGACGGCGCAGGGAGAATCGGTCTTCGCCTATTCGCTTGCGTTCCATCTCGCTTTCCACGTTGGTCTCGACCCGAGCGCCGCCGACACCGAGATCCAGCCCGACAACAAGTGCTGCGACTATCTCCCGAGCCTCGCGACGGACGCCAAGAGCGGGGAAACGACGATCTCGTGGTACTCCAACGCCGACGGTCGCACGGGCCTCTGGACGCAGCGGATCCTGCCCACCGCTGGCTCGCGCACGCTTGCGCCGGGGTCGGCGCAGGGAGGCAAGTCGATCGGGATCGACCAGCAGGCCATGCTCGATGCCCGCCTGGGCGCCGCCGGCGTCTATCTCGCCTACTGCAGCGGCTATCCGACGTGCAAGCGCGCGCTCCTCTGGCGCGTTGGCGGCAAGACGCTCACCGCGGGCGCCGGTCAGGACGTTGAGGACGTGAACATCGCCGCTGCGCCCGACGGGCGGCTGTGGGTGATGTGGCACGAAGGCGGTTCGAACGAGCTCTCGGCGACGCGAACGAACAAGGCAGCGACCCGGTTCGGTCCCATCGTCAAGGTCAAGCCGCCCGCCGCAACCGACACGGTCTGGAAGCTGAAAGGAGAGGGCACCCGGGGACAGCTCGACGTCCTCGCGTCCATCAGCACGGGATCGTCGCTCGCCACCTGGCACACACAAGTGCTGCCGCCGCTCACGATCAGCGCCAAGAAAGGCAGCGACAGCGTCACGTTCGCGGTCACCGATGCCGGCGACCCAGTCGCAGGCGCCAAAGTCGCCTACGCGGGCAAGAAACGAACAACGAACGCCAAGGGACAAACGACCGCCTCCCTCGCCGCAACAACATCGAAGGCGACCGCAAGCAAAGCCGCCTACACCCGAGCAACCGTCACCGTCTCGAACTAGGCCACCCCCCACCACCCGGTAAACCCAACCCATCTCGCCGTGACAACCCGCGCAACCGTTCAACCAAAAACTACCCGCAAAACGACATATACCGTGGCGACCGATTGCCAGCAATCGCCCCTTGGACCGGATGGTAAGGCGGGGGTCGACGGTTCGAGTCCGCCAGAGGGCTCTGCAAAAGCCCCGGAAATCGGGCCTTCCATGTCGCCTTGCTTTGCAAGATCTCCAGTTTGCGCAGGGTATGGAGCCGTTTATGGAGCTTTCAGTTTCAGAACGGCTCCGGAATCGCGTCAGATCTATAGAGACTGGCGGCCTGAACTGCCAACTCGGGCCGCTACGCATCCGACGCCGCCCTTATCGAGACGCGGTCGAGTCGATCGATGGCTTGCCTGCGCTCGTGCTCGGCCCGGCCTGGCGTCGAGGCTGTGGCCTTGAAGCCGGCGACCGGCTGAGCGTCGAGCTCGAGCCGCAAGGGCCGCAGCGGATGAACCCGGCGTCAGGTCTTCTCCGCCTTCACCGTCACCTTCTTGATCGCCTCGGCGACCTGCCACTCGGCATGGCGGCAGCCCCAGCCGCCCACCTTCTGGGAGAAGAGGTAGTGGCCGATCCGGCCGGCTTTCCTGTACGGACGGAGCTTCGTCTTGGCCGGAGGGGTCGGGTTCACCTTCGACGCCTCGACCACCTTGGTGTACGTGCGAGGACGGATACTCGCGAGCGTGTCGGTGATCGTGATGCGGTACCGCAACGCCCCCGGGACTGCGGGGAAGCTCACGAAGTGCCCAACCGTGCAGGCGTCCATCCCGGTCGGGCCGTGCATCTGCTGCGCGACGGCAACAGACGACAGCTCGTACGCGGGCGCCTTGGGCCGAGGTACGACCGGCGTGTAGCGGATCACCGACGCGCGCGCGACCGCGTATTTGGCCTGGTCCGTGGCGCGGACAGTCGTGCAGTCCTCCTCGGCGGTCCCGGGCCCGTCGGCGCTGTGGGCAGCCAGGAGGCCCGCGATACGCCCCTTGCCGGGGCTCCACGTCGGGAACTTCGAGAACTGGAGGTGCCCCCGGTAGTGACGGTTGAAGATCTCGGTGTACTCGCGCCCGGGGGCGGTGGTCGAGGTCCACGTCACGTGGTACTCCGCAGCGTCCGGTAGGTCGTCCACGACCGCGAACGTCGACCCGTGACAGCCGGTCTGCAAGGGCTGCGTCATGACCACGAGCTCGACGGCGATGGGCTCCTCGCGCGAGCCGGCCGAGGCGAGCTGCGGCGCGACGACCGCCGCGGTCAGCATCGCGACGACGGACACCAGGAAACGAAAAGGCCGACTCTTACCCATGGCTGCAGACTCCTCTTTCCGGAATGAACCGCCGCCGGGTGTCCCCCCGCCCGCGCAGACGCTGTCGCGGCAGCGTAGCCGGTGCGCATGGGCTCGTGTGTCACGGCTACTGCTTGATGGGCAACCACTACCACCTGGCGCTGGAAACGCCGCGCGCAAATCTGCCTGTCGTGATGCGTCATGTCAACGGCTGCTACACGCGGTCGTTCAACCGGCGCCGCGATCGGGTGGGCCACTTCGTCTCGGCCTTGAAGAGGTTCGCGACCTGCCACGCGATCAGGCGCAGCAGGCTCGGGACCGCCTCGAGCCGGCGAATGTCGGCGAGCTCGCGGAGGTCGCGGGTGACCACCGATTCGATGTAGCTCTCGAACCACCGCTCCCGGCGCCGTGCTGCTCGGGTCAACACCTCTGGATAGCCGCCCTTCACAGCGCGCTCGACAAACGCCTCGCGACCGACGACTGCCCCGGTGATCGATGGGATCTCCGCTCCGAAGAGTCGATCGACGAAGTTCAACTGGGCACGCTCGATCTCGCTCTGGGAGAACGGCCAGAGCGTGATGATCTCAGTCCGCCCAGTGAGTGCCTCGTGGATTCGCGGAGCCGTGAGGATGTTCGCGGAACCGGTGAGCAGGAACTGACCCGGCGCGGTGTCGCCGACGCCTACAAGCCACATCCTCAAACCGGCAGTCGCTGGTCTCGACGATCACGACCTCAACGAGCACCTCTGTCTCGACGCCGCAAGACGAGCCGGCCTCATCACGAGAAGAAGTTGGGGCTTGCTATGGAGCTCGGCGGCCACTACGACGTGTTCACCTATCGCAATCCATGGCCTCGAACGGCGGACGGAATCGGCGTGGACGTTGACCGGCTGACCGCTCGAGTTGCTGAGCTCGCAGCTCGCACGCCTGACGCGTTTGCAGATGCCGCCACTACCCGCGAGGTCACAGCGTTGGGGCGGGATCTCCCTCACCGCCTGGTTGACCTCGTCTCGGAACGCGTCAGCCGCTGCGTCGCCTGCTCGAGGTCTCCGGCGAGGTGGCCTCGTCAAGTGCCTCGTGAGGATTCGGCTGACCGATCGCGGGATCGCGGACTCACAGCTACGAATGCGGCCATTTACGACCCCCCTAACACGTTGACCACCTCTCTCAATGAGAGGTGCGCGAGCCGAAATGCCCTATCCAGCTACGCAGCGAGTTGCGTGGTGAGGTCGAGCTCGTCCCGGAGCCCGGCGACGTCGGGCCAGGCTGCGCCGCGCGGCGGGCGTGTTCGGCTCGGTTCTCGATCGCGCGGAGGAGGAGCTCGAGGTCGTCGCGGGCATCGCCGGGATCGACCAGCGACCACGTGGCACGCGCAGCGACAACCGGATCGCCCTCGGCCGTGAAGAGGCTCGGCTAGGAGTTCCGCCTCCTCGCCTGGCGCGTAGACGAGCACCGGCCCCCACAGCGTCGCGACCGTATCGCTCGACATCACGCGGCAGAGCACGACGTCCCACCGCACCACCTCGCACGAGACGGTCTGACTGGCGACAGCGATCAAGGCACCGGTGAGGAGGTTCCCTGAGCTCGCTCGAGCGCGTCACGCCGGAGCAGCTCGAGCGTCTGCTCACCGAGCAGGAGGAGGTCGCAAGGGGTGTGTCGGGCCTGACGATCACGTATTCGCGCGCGGCATCGTCGCAGTGGCCGTAGCGCATGGCCGATTTCTACCTCGCCCGTGCCAGCCGTACCGTTCGGCGACCTGCTCGTCGCGTTCGCCGTCGTCAGTCTTTCCGGCAGAGCCGGTCGTCCCAGCTTCTCCGCAGCGCGTTCATCTTTCGCTCGCGATCACGAGATCTCGGGTCTGCCTTCGTCGAAGTTGGCAAGGCCCGCGCCTTCCCAGCCGATCGCGGGAGTCACTCCGGGGCCGAGGACCGTGATCCTGTATCGCTCGCCGTGCCCCGGAGGTCTCTGACCCGCGGGATAGCCCGGATACGGAGCGTGCGGATAGAAGCCGTAACAGAAGACGCCCGTGCCCTCGTGGGCCAGGAAGCTGTTCTCCCTCCGCCAACCAGGCCCGTAGGCAGAGTCGAGCGTGTCGAGGTAGAGGTTGCGGCCCCAGCCGTCGAGTGGTGCGCCCGACGGCGTCGTCCCGAACCCGTAAACCGGGACGCCCCGATACGTGAGGCGTCCGAACAGATGATGGAAACGGCCCGAGTAGCGCCCAGTCCGGATACACCTCGAGCCGGGCGGTGTCGCCCGTCCAGTGGGAGACGTGCAACTCCCAGACCGCCTGCTGCCGCGTCCAGGGGTCCAGGCCGAGATCCGGCAGCATCCGCTGCCAGCGCTGCAATGCCCAGAAGGAGCCGTCCGGCGCGCGACATGCCGCCACGAGCCACGGCAACGTCGGCATCGAGACGGTCGTGCACTTGTTGACCATGGTCGCGACCACGTTCTTGCGGAACACTCCCCAGCCCCCGGCGTAGTCCTTCTTGAACTTCACCTGGCGCTCGCCGGAGCGGGGGCTGTAGGCGTCCACGGCATCCCACACGAGGACGTGCCGTACTCGACCGTTCTCTGTCACATAGGAGATGCCGGCCTTGCCCGCGGCGTCGACCTCGAGCACGGGCTGCTGCACGTTGCGGTCGACGATCTCGCTGGCAGCCGCCACCATCGGCCACGCCGCCGGCACGGCGGAGATGACGAGGAGCGTCAGCACAAGCCGCACGCCCGCCCCGCGGTGCACCTCGATCTTCTCGGCCCCACGAAGCCGGGACACCGCAGTGTCGTCCCCTCGAGCCAATCCGCCCCCTCTCGAACCGCACCCTGCCCCATCCGTCGACGGCAGGCACGATGCGCTGTCGACTACCGAGTCGACATTGCCCAAGGTCGGAGTTATAGCTCACCTCGTATGCGAACATGTGTTCGTATGCGAGCGGCGACGATCCTCCACGCGGATCTCGACGCGTTCTATGCGTCGGTCGAGCAGCGTGACGACCCGCGGCTGCGCGGACGGCCGGTGATCGTCGGCGGAGGGGTCGTGCTCGCCGCGAGCTACGAGGCCAAGGCGTACGGCGTCCGCACCGCCATGGGCGGCAGGCAGGCCCTCCGCCTCTGCCCGCAGGCCGTGGTCGTGCCGCCGCGCATGCGGGCGTACGTCGAGGCGAGCAAGGCGGTGTTCCGCCTGTTCGACGAGGCGACGCCGCTCGTCGAGGGCCTCTCCATCGACGAGGCCTTCCTCGACGTGCGTGGGCTCGAGCACATCTCGGGGACGCCGGCCGAGATCGCAGCGCGGCTGCGAGGCGAGGTCCGCGACGTCGTCGGGCTGCCGATCACCGTCGGCGTCGCACGGACGAAGTTCCTCGCCAAGGTCGCGAGCGGCGTCGCAAAGCCGGACGGCCTGCTCGTCGTCCCACCCGGCGGCGAGCTCGCGTTCCTGCACCCGCTGCCCGTGGAGCGACTCTGGGGCGTCGGGCCTAGAACTGCGGTGAAGCTCCACGCGCGCGGCATCCACACGGTCGGGCGCGTCGCGCGTCTCGAGGAGGCGGCACTCGTCGCCATGCTCGGCCGGGCCGCCGGCCGCCACCTGCACGCGATCGCGCACAACCGCGATCCGCGGCCGGTACAGCCCGGCCGGCGGCGCCGCTCGATCGGCTCCCAGCGTGCGCTCGGCCGGCGGTCGCGCTCGCTCGAGGAGATCGACGCAACCCTGGTCGGCCTCGTCGGAT
Source organism: uncultured Gaiellaceae bacterium (assembly GCA_963787085.1). Taxonomy (GTDB): domain Bacteria; phylum Actinomycetota; class Thermoleophilia; order Gaiellales; family Gaiellaceae; genus Gaiella. The sequence continues at coordinate 22,629 of CAWBBO010000015.1, forward strand.
CGAGTCACCCGGCGCATGCGCGTCGCCCACCGCGTCGGCCGCACCATCGTGCTGCGCCTGCGGTTCGGGGACTTCTCGCGCGCGACCCGCTCGACGACGCTCCCGCACGCGACAGCCGAGACACAGGCGGTTCTCGTCGCCGCCCGGATGCTCCTCGCCGCGGTGTGGCCCGAGATCGAGCGGCGAGGGCTGACGCTCGTCGGCATCTCCGTCGCGAACATCGAGGACGATGGCACGGTCCAGCTCGTGCTGCCGCTCGACGCCCTATGCGGGCGACGCGCTCGACGCGGCAGTCGACGGCGTCCGCAACCGCTTCGGGAATGCCTCCATCACGCGCGGCGTCCTGCTCGGCCACGATCCCGGCCCGGCCGTGCCGCTGCTACCGGACTGACCCGCACGCATCGACGAGAAGGCGTCAGCCGGCGGACGTCGGCTGGAGGCCGGTCGCTTCCAGTCGGCGGGCTCAGCCCGGACGACCCGCCTTGGAGAAACCGACCAGCCGATCGGCTGCTTCTACCGGACGCGCACGGACGCGCTGGTTCGCGTCCCCGCGCGCACGCGGTACGTCCGGCGGAGCGCGCAGGGAGCGAGTACGTGCCGGCCGCGTTGGTCTTGCCCGACGAGACCCTCTGCCACGAGCTGGTTCGCGACTGGAGCTCCACGGCAACCGCCGCGAGCGGATGCGCGTTGCAGTCGGCCATGCGCCCGGAGACGCGACGGCCTCGGGCGACCGCGGTCACGCGCGTCGAGCGCATCCGGGAGTACGCGGATATCGAAGACGAGCCGGAGCCGCCCGCCGCCGCCGCTCAATCGCCTCTGGGAACGGGAGATCGTCGCGGACGATCCTCGCTTCTTCGCCGCCCTCGCCGAGCGGCAGGTGGCCGAGTATGTCTGGATCGGCTGCTCGGACAGCCCGCCCTGACGCCGCCGGCAGTCGACGCGTCGACCGCGCGCGAGTCCTCAGCCGGTGGCGAGCGCGTCGTTGATCGCCGCGATCGTCGCCGCGCCCGCGATCCCGTCCTCATCGAGCCCGGCGCTCTTCTGGAAGGCCGTCACCGCCTGCTCCGTCGCCGTCCCGAAGATGCCGTCTGCGTTCCCGGCCGAGTAGCCGAGCGCGAGCAACGCCGTCTGCAGCGCCTTGACGCTGTCACCCCTGGCGCCGGGACGGAGGACGGCATCGGTCGGCACCGGGTCCGCGGCGCTCGCCGGGGTCGTCGACTGCGACGTCGTCGTGCCGTCGTCGTCCGGTGCCGGCGTCGTCGTGGTCGCGGTGCTCTGCGCGACCGTGGTCCGGGTCGCCTCGCCGTCCTCGTCGCCGCCGATCGCACGAACGCCGACGAGCGCTGCGCCCGCGACGGCGGCGGCGACGAGGACGGCGAGCACGACGGCGACCTGCCGTCGCCTCAGATCCGGCGGCACGGGCCCGGGCGGCTCGGCCTCCGGCTCGTCCTGCCAGCCCGATACCTCGGGCCCGGCGGGCTCGTCGCCGGCCCACGCGAACCAGTCGTCCTCTGCGCTCAGAAGGCCGTCGGGATCATGATCTGGCGGGTCGTAGCGAGCCATCGGAATGAAGTATCAGGCATGCCCTCACATGCGGTCGATCATCGCCCGGCCGAATGCCGAGCAGGAGATCTCCGTCGCACCGTCCAGCAGGCGTGCGAAGTCGTATGTGACCTGCTTGTCGCCGATCGCAGCCTCGATCGACGCGACGATCAGGTCGGCGGCCTCCTTCCAGCCGAGGTGACGCAGCATCATCTCGGCCGAGAGTATGAGCGAGCCGGGGTTCACCTTGTCCTGGCCCGCGTACTTCGGCGCCGTCCCGTGCGTCGCCTCGAAGAGCGCCACCTCGTCGGACATGTTCGCGCCCGGCGCGATGCCGATGCCTCCCACCTGCGCCGCGAGGGCATCGGAGATGTAGTCGCCGTTCAGGTTGGGCGTCGCGATCACGTCGTATTCGCCCGGGCGCAGCAGGATCTGCTGCAGGAAGGCGTCCGCGATCACGTCCTTGACGACGATCTCGCGGCCGCTGGCCGGGTTCGCGAAGCGCAGCCACGGCCCGCCGTCGAGCGGCTGCGCGCCGAACTCACGCGCGGCGACGGCATAGCCCCAGTCACGGAACGCCCCCTCGGTGAACTTCATGATGTTGCCCTTGTGGGCAAACGTGACGGAGCGGCGATCGTTGTCGACCGCATAGCGCAGCGCCTGCCGCACGAGCCTCTCGGTCCCCTCGCGCGAGATCGGCTTGATGCCGATGCCCGACGTGCCCGGGAAGCGGATCTTGCGCACCCCCATCTCGTCCTGCAGGAACGCGATCACCTTGCGCGCGTCCTCCGTCTCGGCCTCCCACTCGATGCCCGCGTAGATGTCCTCGGTGTTCTCGCGGAAGATCACCATGTCCGTCTGCGACGGATCCTTGAGCGGGCTCGGCACGCCGCGGAAGTAGCGCACGGGCCGCAGGCACACGTACAGGTCGAGCTCCTGGCGCAACGCCACGTTGAGCGACCGGATGCCCCCGCCGACCGGCGTCGTCATCGGGCCCTTGATCGAGACCGAGTACTCCCTCAGCGCCACGAGGGTCTCCTCCGGCAGCCACACGTCAGCACCGTACAGCCGGGTCGACTTCTCGCCGGCGTACACCTCCATCCAGTGGATCGAGCGGCCACCGCCGTACGCCTTCGCGACGGCGGCGTCGACGACAGCCTGCATCACCGGCGTGATGTCGACGCCGATGCCGTCGCCCTCGATGAAGGGGACGATCGGATTGTCCGGGACCGGCTGCCCCGGCACGATCCTGGCGCCGCCCTCCGGCACGGTGATGCGGGACTCGGTGGTCATCTGGAGGCTCCTTGCTCGCTGTCGGCTCGGTAGGTGTCCACCGAAAGCTATACGGCCGGAGACGGTGACCCCGCGGCCTCCACTACGCTCCGCCCACCGTGACCGGCGACGGGTCGACACCAGCGAGCGAAACCGCACAGCGGATCGCCGACGTCCTGATCGAGGGCTTCGACCGCCACTACCGCCTCTTCCGCGAGACCAGCGCGGCGGCGAAGCAGCGGTTCGAGGACGCCGAGTGGAACGAGGCGCAGCGTGCGGTGAAGGAGCGCATCCGCTTCTACGACGACCGCGTCCGCGAGTGCGTCGAGCAGCTGCGGGGTGAGCTCGACGCCGGCTCGCTCGACGACGCCACGTGGCACCGGGCGAAGCTGCTCTACATCGGCCTGCTCGTCGACCACAAGCGGCCGGAGCTCGCGGAGACGTTCTTCAACTCCGTCATCACCCGGGTGCTGCAGCGCACGTACGTCCACAACGACTTCGCGTTCGTGCGCGCCGCGATCTCGACGGAGTACATCGAGTCCGACCCGCCCATCTACCGGAGCTACTACCCCGGCGAGACCGGCCTGCGGGCGAGCCTGCGCGACCTCCTCGCCGACTTCGGCTGGAGCAGGCCCTTCGCTGACCTCGACCACGACGTCGCCTGCGTCATGCGCGCCCTGCTCGAGCGCTTCGAGGGCGAGCTGCCCACGCGCGAGCCGGACTTCCAGGTGCAGGTGCTGGGCTCGGCCTTCTACCGCAACAAGGCCGCATACGTGATCGGGAAGATCGTGAGCGGCAACGCGGAGACACCGTTCGCGGTGCCCGTCCTCCACGATCACGACCGCGGGCTGACGCTCGACACGATCCTGCTCGACCCGGGGAGCATCAGCATCCTGTTCTCGCTCTCGCGCGCCTATTTCATGGTCGAGATGGACGTGCCGTCCGGGTACGTGCAGTTCCTGCAGACGATCATGCCGACGAAGCCCCGCTCCGAGCTGTACACGGCGGTGGGGCTCGCCAAGCAGGGGAAGACGCTCTTCTACCGCGACCTGCTGCACCACCTGCATCACTCGCGCGACCTGTTCGTGGAGGCGCCCGGCACGCGCGGCCTCGTCATGCACGTCTTCAACCTCCCCTCGTACCCGTACGTGATCAAGGTGATCAAGGACGTCTTCGGACACTCGAAGCTGACCGACCGCGAGACGGTGAAGCGCAAGTTCCTGATGGTGAAGGAGATCGACCGCGTGGGGCGCATGGCGGACACGCTCGAGTTCACGAACCTCGCGCTGCCGCGCTCCCGCTTCGCGCCGGAGCTGCTCGACCAGCTGCTCGAGCTCGCACCGTCGGCGATCGAGCTGGACGGCGAGAACGTGATCGTCGCCCACTGCTACGTCGAACGCCGCATGACCCCCCTCAACCTCTACCTCGAGTCGGCAGCGGAAGACGAGCTCGAGCGCGTCGTACGCGAGTACGGCGACACTATCCGGGACCTGGCGATCGCCAACGTGTTCGCCGGAGACATGCTCTGGCGCAACTTCGGCGTCAACCGCCACGGCCGCGTCGTCTTCTACGACTACGACGAGATCGAGTACCTGACGGACTGCTCGTTCCGGTCGATCCCACCGCCTCCCAACCCCGAGGCCGAGCTGTCCGGAGAGCCGTGGTATCCGGTCGGCGCGCTCGACGTCTTCCCGGAGGAGTTCGAGACGTTCCTGCTCGGCAGCCCTCGCGTCCGCGAGGCGTTCCTGCGGCATCACGCCGAGCTGCTCCGCCCCGCGTTCTGGCAGCAGTGCCAGCAGCGGGTGGCACAGGGCGAGATCGTCGACTTCTTCCCCTACCCGGAGCCGATGCGCTTCAGCCTGCGGTACCCCGTCGACGACCCGGGCGACCGAGGTAGCCGGGCCGTGGTCCCCTAGATGAACTCGACGAAGGCGGCGATCCGCTGCGTCGAGGCCGACGCCGCCGGATGGAAGTGCGCGGGACGCGATCCTGCCAGAACGGGGGGGAACGGCAGGATCACCACGACCCTTCGGGGGTTGAGTCTCGAGGCCGCAGCGTGCGCCCCGCGCGTTAAGAAGTTCAAGCGCCGCTCCCGGTGTCCTCTCCCGTGTGCACACGGGATTTTCCGTCCTCCTCGGCGAGCAGGCCCGCATCGATTGCGGCGACAAGACCCGCGACGACGCCGCTGCGCGTGGCGAACGTCTCGGTCTCGACGTACTCGTCGGGGCCGTGGTCGAGGCCGCCGACCGGCCCCAGCCCGTCGAGCGTCGGGATGCCGGCGTGAGCGGTCCAGGACCCGTCGGAGACGCCGCCGGTGAGCGCCTCGCCGAAGCGGTGTCCGAGCTCAGCGCCGAGTAGGATCGCCGCCTCCGCGAGCGCCGCCACGTGCGGCGTGCGCTCGAGCGCCGGCGGGCCGCCGAGCTCGTCGAGCTCGAGCGTGATGCCGTCGTACACGCCGAACGAACGCACCTGCTCCATCCCCCACACGAGGTCGTCTGCGGTGATCGCCCGCATGTCGCCCGTCAGCACGGCCCGGCTCGGCACCGTGTTCAGCCCTTCGCCCCCTTCGACGCCCGTCAGCTGCAGCGTCAGGCCGACGCGCGCGTGATGGAGCTCGAGGAGCCGCACCGCCTCCCGGCTGAGCGCGTGGACGGCGTTCCGGCCGGTGTCCGGCTCGACCCCTGCGTGCGCCGGGCGGCCGCGTGCGCTCACGCGGAACCAGGCGGCCCCTTTGCGGGCCGACACGATCTCGCCGTCGGGCCGTCCGCACTCGAGACAGAGCACGGCGTCGAAGTCCTGCAGCCGGTCGAGTGTCTCGGGGGCGCGCGGACGCGACTCCTCGTCCGGGCAGGAGACGAGCTCGAGTCGTGCGAACGGCCGCGGCCCGGCGGCGAGCAGCCGCGCCACGTGGGCGCCGACCGCGAGGCCGCCCTTCATGTCGGCCACACCCGGACCGAAGCAGCGGACGCTGTCGCGCGAGAACGGCCGGGCGGCAGCGGTGCCGTGGGGGAAGACGGTGTCGTGGTGGCCGAGGAGGGCGACTCTGGCCCGTCCGGCGCCCTCGAGGGCAGCGTGGAGGTAGAGGCCCCGGTCGCCTGCCGGCACGAGCTCCGCGTGCAGGCCGTAGCCCTCGAGTGTGTGGGCCATCTGCGCCGCGAGGCGGTCGACGGCGCTGACGTCGCCGCCCGGCGTGTCCTCAGCGACCCAGGAGGCGAGGTCGTCGAGCAGGAGGCCGAGCTCCGCCGCGACGCCGTCGCTCACCCTCAGCGCCTCGTCTCGCGCGAGCCCCGGCAGGGTGCCCGCTCTCATGCCCGGCCGAGCCTCGCCGCCATGGCGGCCGCGAGCGCCTGCAGGCCGCTGAAGGGGCGGATCATCACGCACGGCTCGCAAGCACGGCCTTCGTCGGCGAGGCGGAAGATGTCGGCGGGATTGCGGCGGGCGACGGCCTCCGCCCAGGCGACCGCGAACCGGTGCTCTGCCGCCCTCACCGTGCCCCTCCGGGCGAGCAAGACGTCGGCGACGCGCTCGCCGACGACGACGGCGGGCACGTTCGTGTTCGCCCGCGGCACGACCGGCATCAGCGAGCAGTCCGCGACGAAGACGCGCTCGAGCCCGTGCACGCGGCCGCCGCCGTCGCAGACCGCAAGCGGGTCGGACGCACGGCCCATAGCGCAGGTGCCGACCGGGTGGAAGTAGTGACCGTGGATCCGCGGGATGGCCGTGCGGAGGTCGGCGCCGGGGCCGGGCACGACCTCCGGGCCGATCAACGACGCCAGCGGCTCGGTCGCAGCGAGCTCGCGGGCACGCTCGATGCCCTCCTCGAGCACAGCCAGGTCGTGTGCCTCGGGATCGCTCAGGTAGCCGTGGTCGAGCAGCGGCGGCACGGCAGGATCTGCCGCGGCAAGCCGGAGCCGGCCGCGCGAGCGTGGCTCCATGGCGCCGACGGCGACCAGCACGCGACCCGCGAGCAGGCTGTGCTCGTGCGCTGCGACGGGGATCACGTGAAGGTCGTACGGTCCCTCGGTACGGCTCGAGCGCAGCTTGCCGAGTGACTGCTCCTCGGGCGTGAAGCGCTCGGCGGCCGCGGCGCGCAGCGCCGCCGTGAGGCGCTCGGACCCCGCGAACTCGACCTCGACGACGGGGTGGTCGTGCAGGTTGCGGCCCACCCCGGGCAGCGGGTGCAGCGGCTCGATCCCGACTGCCCGCAGCTCGGCCGGGTCGCCGACACCCGAGCGCAGCAGGATTGCCGGCGAGCCGTAGGCTCCGGCGGCGAGGACGACGGTCGCAGCACGAACGCGAAGCTGCTCCTCGTGCCGCCGCGCCACCACCTCGACGGCGTCGGCGCGCTCCACGATGGACTCGCACAGGGTCTCGTCGAGGATGCGCAGGCCGGGGCGATCGCGCGCAGGATCGAGGTAGGCGAACGCAGCGTTGACCCTGACGCCGTGCTCGACGTTGACCGGCTCCGCGCCGAAGCCTGCACCACCGTCGAGGTCGTCGAGGTCGTCCGCGCGCGGGATTCCTAGCGCGGCGGCAGCGTCGAGGCAGGCCTGGTGATACGGGCCGATCTCGTCGCTTCGGTAGTGACGGACCCGAAGCCGCGCGAGTGCCCGCGCGAACAACGGGCGCAGCGCATCGGCGCTCCACGCCGGGTCCCCGGCCACCCGTGCCCACTCGTCGTAGTCCGCCGGGCAGCCGACCGCGACGATGCAGCCGTTGTGGGCCGAGCAGCCGCCGACCACGCGGGCCCGGGCAAAGCCGATCGGCTCGCGGCCGGGCAGGTCGCCGCTCCCGTACCCCCAGTCGTGCGAGGTGACGAGGGCGCCGCCGTCGAGCAGGTCGGCGGGCCAGCGTGGGTCGCCCTGAGCACCGTAGTCGGGCCCTGCCTCGAGCAGCACCACGTCGGCCGCGCCTTCCGCAGCGAGGCGTCCGGCGACGACGCAGCCCGCGCTGCCGCCACCGACGACGACGACGTCACACTCCACCGCTCCGGCCATGCGGTCAGTATCGCGCGGGCCGGTCTACCCGGTACAGATGACGCGCACGGCCCAGGAGACGCTCTTCCTGTCGCCGTTCGAGGCGGAGGCGGACCAGCTGTTCGGAGGCACACCATCCGTGTCGGGTTGCGGCCCCTGCCCTTCGAGCACGAACGCCGACGCGGAGCCCGCCGTGACGGTGACGCCGCCGCCGGTGGCGTGATCCCCCTCGTCGCAGAGCGCGACGAGCGACTGCGTCTCCCCGGGCGCGATCACGCCGCTCGCCGAGCGCACGCTCGTGACGGCAGCGCCTGCCTGCCCCGGCTCGCCCTCCGGCCCGGGCGGCCCCGGTGGCCCCTGCTGCCCAGCCGGCCCCTGCGGTCCCTGCGGCCCGGCCGGACCGGGCGGCCCCTGCAGGCCGACGGCACCGTCGACGCCCGGCAGGCCGGTGTCGCCCACCGGCAGCTCGTCGGCCGCGAAGTCGGCGGCCATCAGCGAGCCGTCCATGATCTTCCCGGAGGTGACAGACCCGTCCTTGAGCTCGGCCGTGCCGACGCTGTTGAGCGGGAGCGCGGTGACGGCATAGCTCGTGCCCCCGATCGAGACCGCGAGGGCCACGCACGCGACGACGAGCGCAGGCGACGGATGGGGCCACCTCATGCGTGCCGAGTTCGGCGAAGACCGCCTGAAGCCTTCCCGGCGGCACGTATCCTGGGCGCCGTGCCCCGCCGCCCTTCAGCCGCTCCGTCCCAGCGCGCCCGCGTCCGCCGCGTGCACGAGAACGCGCACTACGATCGCGGCACGATCGACGCGATCCTCGACGCGGCACTCGTCTGCCACCTCGGCTTCGTGCACGACGGCCAGCCCTTCGTGATCCCCACCCTGCACGCGCGCCTCGACGACCGCCTCTACGTGCACGGCTCGGCCGCAAGCCGCACGCTGCGGTCGCTCGGCGAGCGTGCGCCGATGTGCGCCACGGTCACGCTCCTCGACGGCCTCGTGCTCGCCCGCTCGGTGTTCGAGCACTCCGTCAACTACCGGTCCGTCGTGGTGCTCGGCACCGCCACCCGCGTCGACGATCCGCGCGAGAAGCTCGCGGCGCTGCAGGCCGTCACCGAGCAGCTGCTCCCCGGGAGGAACGCCGACGCGCGCCAGCCGACACGGCAGGAGCTGAAGGCGACATCGGTGCTCTGGCTGCCACTCGACGAGGCGTCCGCAAAGGTACGTTCGGGCCCACCCGACGACGGCACGTCGGAGGACGCTGCCCTCGACGTCTGGGCCGGGGTGATCCCGCTCGTCACGAAGGCGGCCGCACCGGTGCCCGACCCGGCGCTCCGCGCCGGCATCCCCGTCCCGCCGTACGCGCGCCACTATCACCGGCCGGGGCTCACGAGCTAGAGGAGGCCGGTGGTAGAATCCGCGCCGGAGGTTGCCGCGCCGTGAGTGCCGAGGCTCGCTCGCGTACGACGCCGGTTCCGGAGTTGCGACCAGACGCTCTCTTGCATGATCCTTCGGTCGGCCCGGCATCGTTCGGCGAGCCGGAAAGCGGCGCTGCTCGGACGAGGTTCGATCCGCGGCCGACGGCGGTCTACCTCGAGCCCTGCGCCCTGCTCCGGGACGCGGTCGCGCTCCTCCTGCGGCGCATCGGCGTCCGGCTCGTGGCGGCGACCGGTTCGCCGGACGCCGCGCTCGGCCGGCTGCTGTGGCTGTCGCCCGACACCGTCAAGTCCATCTCGCGAACGTGTACCGCAAGCTCGACGTCACAGGCCGGTCGGAGGCGGCGCGCTGGACGCGCCTGCACGCTCCGACGTTACGAGGAGAGCTGGTTCGCGGGCGGCACACCGGCGCGCAGGGCGTCCACGAGCGACAACGCGTCGACCGCTCCGGACGCCACCCCACCGCCGCGTAGCGGCTGGGCGGTCTCGGTGATCGCGCGCTCCACGTCGACGTTCGTCGCGGCCGGCGCAGCCGACAGCGCGAGCGCGACGACACCGGCGACGGACGCGGTGGCGGAGGATGTGCCGCAGAAGATCGTGTACTCGGTCCCGCGGGCGGTCGACGGGCTGCAGCCGGGCGAGGCGACGTCGACCCACGGGCCGCGCTGCGACCACGGGTAGAGCGTCCCGTCCTCCTGCGAGGCGGCGACGGCGATCACGTCGGGGTACGCGGCAGGGTAGGTGGGATCGGTGCCGCCTCCGTTGCCTGCGGCTGCGACGATGACGACACCGCGATCGTGCGCATACCGCACAGCCGCCTCGACGTTTGCCTGCGGGCCGTCCAGGACGACGCTCAGGTTGATCACCCGTGCACCGTGATCGGTGGCCCAGACGATTCCGGCAGCGATGTGCTCGGCGTCCCCGAAGCCGCTCGCGCTGATCACCTTCACCGGCATGACGGAGCAGGTGCCACAGACGCTCGTCACACCGACCGAGTTGTCCGAGCGGGCGGCGATGATCCCGGCCACCGCGGTGCCGTGGCCGTTCTCGTCGGCGGTACCGGTACCCGTCGCGAGCGTGTCGTGGCCCGGCACGAGCGCGCCCACCAGGTCGGGCTGTGCGGGGTCGACGCCGGTGTCGATCACCGCGACGACGGTGGACAGGCCACCGGTCGCCGACGGCCAGACATCGGGCACGTTGAGGGTGCGGAGCGACCACGCCTGCGGCCAGAACGGATCGGACGGGAGCTGCGGCGACCGTGCGAGGGAGTGCGAGTAGCCCGACAGGAGGACGTCTTCGAACCGTGCCGTGCGGGCACCGTCGCTGCTCGACGGCGCCGAAGCGATCGAGCTGACGGCTGTTGCGGCAGTCGCCAGGACCGCGGCGAGCGCGAGCGAGGCGACTGTTGCATGGCGGTGTGCCTTCACACGAGCTGTTGTCGGCAGCGGTGCGACGTCCCTTGAGCGAGGGACGGGGCACACTGCCTCTAATGAGGGACACCCGTTCGGCGGCGTGCCTCGGAAAGTGGGTGCCGGGCGGCTACCGGGCGAGCCAGCCGCGGCGCCAGAAGAAGCCGAGCACCACGGCGAGGGTGGCGAGCTCGAGCGCGACCCCGAAGGCCAGGAACGGCGCCAAGCCGCCGATGTGATCGATGAGGAAGGGGAAGTTCTGGCCGAAGACGCCGGTCAGGAAGGTGAGGGGCATGAACACCGTCGCGATGATCGCGAGTTGCTTCATGACGCTGTTGAGCCGGTTCGAGACGGTCGAGAGGTAGACGTCCATCGCTCCGGTGAGCAGGTCGCGGTAGGTGTCGACAAGGTCGCTGATGCGGATCAGGTGGTCGTAGACGTCGCGGAAGTAGCGTGCGTCCTCCGCCGTCATGCCGGGCACTCCGGCAGCGCCCGCCGCGATCGACGCGAACAGGTCGCGCTGCGGCGAGACGACCTTGCGCACGCCGACGAGCAGGCGCTTCATCGCGAAGATCTCATGCAGCTGGGCATCGTCCGCATGCAGGAAGATCGCGTCCTCGAGCTCGTCGATGCGGTCGTCGAGCTCGGACAGGGTCGGGAAGAAGCTGTCCACGAGCCCGTCGACGACGGCGTAGAGGAGGCGCGCCGGCGCGCCGATCGCCCCGCCCCGCCGCGCGTAGCGCTCGCGCAGGGCCTCGAGCGACGGCGCTTCGTCGCGGCGGATGGTAACGAGGTAGCGCTCCGAGTAGAAGCAGTGCACCTCGACGAGCCTGTCCTCGTCGGGGGAGGCACCGTAGACGACGAGGAAGACGTGGTCGCCGTACTCCTCGAGCTTGGGACGCTGCCCGAACTTCCACGAGTCCTCGAGTGCCAGCGGGTGGAAGTCGAATACCTCGCGCAATACGTCGAAGTCGCCGGCTTCCGGCTGCCGCACGTCGAGCCACAGGAACGTGCCGGAGCGCAGGACCTCCTCGATGTGACCGCGCTCGAGCGACAGCTGGGCGGACCCGTCGCAGTGCACGACGGAGCCGTGCCCGGTCGGCGGCGTCGGCTGCGATTCCACGCGCCGATCGTACTGCGCGTCGCGGAGAGGTGTCCGGGTACGCTCGGGCCGTGGATTTCGACACGGTCGTGATGAAGTTCGGCGGCTCGTCCGTCGCCGACCCGGAGAAGATCAAGCACGTCGCGCGGCGCCTCGTCGCGGCGAAGGAGGGCGGCCTGCGCGTCGTCGGCACGGTGTCGGCGATGGGCAAGACGACCGACGGGCTGATCGATCTGGCACACCAGGTCTCGCCGACGCCGAACGTCCGCGAGCTCGACATGCTGCTGTCGACCGGCGAGCGCATCGCGTGCGCGCTCGTGGCGATGGCGATTCACGACCTCGGCCAGGAGGCGGTGTCGCTGACCGGCTCGCAGGCGGGGATCCTCACGGACGCTGCGCACACGAAGGCGAAGATCCGCGAGATCCGGGCCGACCGCGTCCGCGACGCGCTGGCCCAGGGGAAGATCGTGCTCGTCGCGGGCTTCCAGGGCTTCTCGCGGGACACGATGGACGTCACCACGCTCGGCCGCGGCGGCACCGACGCCACCGCCGTCGCGCTCGCGGCCGCCCTCGGCGCCGCCTGCGAGATCTATTCGGACGTGCCGGGCGTCTTCACCGCGGATCCGCGCATCGTGCCGGACGCGCGGAAGCTGTCGGTCGTGTCGTACGAGGAGATGCTCGAGATGTCGGCGTCCGGGGCGAAGGTGCTGATGCTCCGCTCCGTCGAGCTCGGCCGTAGCCACGGCGTTCGCATTCATGCCCGCTCGACCTTCTCGGACGAGGAGGGCACCTGGGTTCAGGAGGGAGGAACGATGGAGCAGCCGATCGTCTCGGCGGTGACGCACAGCGAGCACGAGGTCGTGTTCACGTTGACCGGCATCCCGGACCGTCCGGGCGTGGCGGCGAGGATCTTCGACGTCGTCGCCGCGGCGCACGCCAACGTCGACACGATCATCCAGAACGTCGTGCACGGAAACGCGGAGATGTCGTTCACCGTCCCGGCCGAGGACGTGCCGGCCACGCGCGGCGCGCTCGAGAGCACGCAGGCGGAGCTCGGGCCGTACGCGATCGAGGAGAATCACGGCCTCGGCAAGGTGTCGCTGATCGGCGCCGGCATGCGCTCCCACCCCGGCGTCGCCGCGAAGATGTTCCGCACGCTCGCGGACAACGGCATCAACCTGCAGATGATCTCGACCTCGCCGATCAAGATCTCCTGCATGATCGCCCGCTCGGAGATCCCGAATGCCGTGCGCGCGCTGCACTCCGCGTTCGAGCTCGAGCGCGAGCCGGTCGCCGAATGAGCTGCCGCCCGTAGGGGAGAGGCCATGCCTCGCCCACGAGCGCCACGCGCACCCACGCCGTACGTGCAGGCAGATGCCGCGTGCCGCCGAATCACGTCCTGATGTCCGATCGAACGACACAGGCGCTCGTCGGCGCCGCGGTCGGCCTGGCGACCGTGGTCGCGGTGCGCTGGGCGCTCGGACATGCGTTCGCAGCCTACGAGCGACGTCTCGCCGGCCGCGACCCCGAGGGGGCCCCGCGCAGGCGGACGACGCTCGGCTTCCTGCAGCGGGTGATCGTCGCGATCGTCGTCGCGATCGCGGTGTGGAACGTGTTGTCGCTCTACGACGCCACCGCCCAGATCGGCAGAGGGCTGCTCGCCTCGAGCGCCGTCATCGCCCTCTTCGCAGGTCTCGCCTTCAGCACGCCGCTCTCGAACCTCGGCTCGGGCATGCTCGTCGCGTTCACCCAGCCGCTGCGCCTCGGAGACCGGGTCACCGTGGCCGAGCACACCGGCTTCGTCGAGGAGATCAGCCTGATCTACACCACCCTGGTCACCGACGACGCCCGCCGCGTGTTCATCCCGAACAGCCAGCTCACGAGCTCGACGATCGTGAACCGCACCATCCGCGACCCGCGCCGCGCCGTCGGCGCCCAGTTCCCGATCAGGCTCTCCGCGCCGATCGACGAGGCGCGCAAGGCACTGCACGAGGCAGTCGCCCGGATACCCGGAACGGCGGGCGACGACGCCCGCGTGCTCGTCGGCCAGATCGGGGAGCTGAGCGTCTGGCTCGAGGCGACGGCCTACGCGCCACTCGACGCGGATGTGGCGCACCTCTCGGGTGAGTTGCGCGAGGTCGGGCTCGGCGTCCTGCGCGAGCACGGCTTTCTGTCGCACTGAGGCAGGGACTGGCGGGGGGTGTCTCCCGAAAAAGCAGGGGAGACACCCCGGTCGCGAGGCTGCTTCAGACGCAGTCGCGGAGCGCCTGCGCCTCGGGCAGGCCCTCGAGCTTCTTGAGCGTGTTGTTCTCGATCTGGCGGATCCGCTCGCGCGTCACGCCGAAGGCGCGACCGACCTCCTCGAGCGTGCAGGGCTGCGTGCCGGAGAGCCCGAAGCGGAGCTCGATCACCTTCCGCTCCCGCTCCGGCAACGACGAGAGCGCGAGCTCGATGTCCTCGCGGCGCAACGACAGCGAGGCCGTGTCGAACGGCGACTCCGCCTGCTCGTCGGGGACGAAGTCGCCGAGCGACGACTCCTCCTCCTCGCCGATCGGCTTCTCGAGCGAGACGGGCAGCTGCGCCATGCGCAGGATCTCGCGCACCTCGTCCGTCGTCATGTCGAGCTCGTCGGCGATCTCCTCCGGGCGCGGCTCACGGCCGAGCCGCTGCACGAGCTGCCGCTCGATGTGCACGACCTTGTTGAGCTTCTCGACCATGTGCACCGGGATGCGGATCGTGCGCGCCTTGTCGGCGATCGCGCGCGTCACCGCCTGCCGGATCCACCAGGTCGCATACGTGGAGAACTTGTACCCCTTGCGATAGTCGAACTTCTCGACCGCGCGAATGAGCCCCAGCGACCCCTCCTGGATGAGGTCGAGAAACGAGAGGCCGCGACCGAGATACCCCTTCGCGATCGAGACGACGAGACGAAGGTTCGCCTCGATCATGTGCTGCTTGGCGGCCATGTCGCCCCGCTCGATCCGCTTCGCGAGCGTGACCTCCTGGTCGGCGGTGAGCAGCGGCACCTTGCCGATCTCCCGCAGGTACAGCCTCAGCGAGTCGAGCGACGGCTCGACCGTGAGGTCGAGCTTCGGCGCCGACTTCTCGTCCTCGGCGAGCGCCGGCTGCTCGTGCGGCGGCGACTTGTGCTGCTCGCCCTCCATCAGCTCGATCGAGTGGTCGATCAGGTACGTGTAGAAGTCCTCGATCTGCTCCTTCGTCAACTCGACGTCCTCGAGCGCGTTGACGATCTCGTCATAGGTGAGGAACCCCTTCTCCTGCCCTTGCTCGACGAGCCGGTGGAGTTCCTCGACGTCCGGAAGAGCGATCTCGACGGAGAGCATGAACCTCGGCTTTCTCCTCGTGGGTGGACGAAGACTGCCCTGCGCGAACACACGCGGAGCCCCGGACTCCCCTCCGGCTCCCCGCCCCCTTACAGGCGGCGAATCCTATACACGTGCACGGGTTTTTGGGAAACGGATCTCACGCACGCGCCACAACCTCCCCGACGACCTCCCCGCGGCTGTTGTCGACCGTGACGATGCCGAGCTCCCCGGTGTCGACACCGAGGCCGCGGAGGAACGCGGCGAGGGCCGGACGGATGGCCCGGAACGCGCCGTCCTCCACCTTGAGCGCGATCCCGAGGCCGTCCGGCGAGCACGCGCAGAAGAGCCCCTCCGCCCCACCCTTCGCGACCCAGCCGTCGAGCGCGCCGATCAGCATCGCGTCGGCCGCGACCGGGCCGCGCAGCATCTCGGGATGGGCTCGCATGGCCCGCACGACGCGCTCGCCCCCGTCGAGCCCGGGCAGCCTGCCGAACAGGTGCGCGCACCGGTCGAGCGGCAGCGCGAAGGTGAGGACGCCGCAGCCGTCCGTTGCCGTCGGCAACGACGCCGGCTCGACCTCGGCGGCCGCGGCAACCTCCGCCAGCATCGCCTGCTGCAACGGGTGGCCGGGCAACCGGTAGCCGGTGCTGTCCCAGCCGCGCGCCCGGCAGAGCGCCAGAAAGCCCGCGTGCTTGCCGGAGCAGTTGTGCGCGAGCGGCGACGGCTCCGGGCCGGTCTCCAGCTCGTCCTCGCCCGCCGGTGCCGCCGCAAGCAGGCGACGCACCGCCGCGATCTGGTCGGGACGCCCGAGATGGGAGGCACAGGCGATCGCGATCTCGCAGTCGTCGAGGTCGGGCCGGGCGCGCACGAGCGGCAGCGCCTGCAGCGGCTTGGCCGACGAGCGCAGGAAGGTGAGGAGGTGCGCATCCCCGGCCGACGCGACGACGGCACCACCCCTGACCGCCACTGCGTGCACCCGGTGCCGCGCCTCGACGACGTCGCCGCGTGTGACGACTACGCTGATCGGGTCGGCCATCGACGGGAGCGTAGTGCCGGAACTTCCCGAAGTCGAAGCGTGGGTGCGGGAGCTCGACCCGCTCGTCCGGCATGCGCCCGTCGAGCAGGCCGGCCCGGCCCACATCGCGACGCTGAAGACGTTCGACCCGCCGCTGGCCGCGCTGGCGGGCCGCCGCTTCGCCGGGGCACGGAGGCGCGGCAAGAACATCCTCTTCCCAACGGACGACGACGAGCTCGTGCTGCGCGTCCACCTCATGAGCGCCGGGCGCCTGCGCTACCACGTGGCCGGCGCCAAGATGCCGAAGTCGCCGATGTTCCGCCTTCGCTTCACCGACGGCGCCGAGCTCGACCTGACCGAAGCGGGGAAGCGGAAGCGGGCAGGCGTCTGGCTGCTGCGCCCCGGCGCGCTCGAGGTCGAGCTGTCGCACCTGGGGCCTGACGCGCTCGGGATCGATCCGACCGCGCTCGGCCAGATCCTCGCCCGTGAGCGGCGCCAGCTGCACCCGCTGCTGCGCGACCAGCGGGCGCTCGCCGGCATCGGCCGGGCGCACGCGAACGAGATCCTGTGGGAGGCGCAGCTCTCGCCCTTCAAGCTCTCCACCGAGCTCATGCAGGCCGAGGTCGAGCGGCTCGCCGCAGCGGTCGAGCGCGACCTCTCACGAGCACTCGAGCTCCGCTGCCGGGGCAAGGGCGACGCCGCCGTCTACAGGGTGCACGGCCGCTTCGGCGAGCCATGCCCGCGTTGCGGCGACACACTCCGGCGCGTCGACTTCGAGGAGCACACGATCACGTACTGCCCCACCTGTCAGACGGGCGGCAGGGAGCTGAAGGACCGCCGCCTCTCCCGCCTGCTGCGGTGACGCCCCGTGGTGTCGTCGTCCCCGCTCCCCGCTGCTAGCGTCACGGTCGTGAGCGACCTTCCCAACCTGGTCGACGACATGCAGGCATCCTCGCCGCCGGTCGAGCTGGCGCTCTCCCGGGCCGGGGTCACAGGCGTGCAGAAGGCGATCAGGATCCGCCGGGGCGACGCGGAGACGGTGATGGGAGCGACGATCGAGTGCACGGTCGACCTCGACCGGGCGCAGAAGGGCGTGCACATGTCGCGCTTCCCCGAGCTCTTCGACGAGGCGATCGGCGACGTCGTGCTCCGAGAGGCACTGCAGGTGGAGACGCTCGCAGAGCACATCGCCCGGCACATCGTCGAGCGGCAGCGCGCGCTGCGGGCCGAGGTGCGCATCACCGCGCGCTGGCCGATCCGGCGCACGACGCCCGTCACCGGCCTGCCGACGCAGGAGATGGTCTCGCTGCTCGGCGTGGCGGCGGCCACGGCCGATACGGCACGGCGCGTTGTCGGAGTCGAGGCGACCGGCATCAACGCCTGCCCGTGCGCCCAGGGCCTCGTGCGCGCCCACGCCGCCGAGCGCCTCGCAGACGAGGGCTATGCGGCCGACGAGATCGAGCGCATTCTCGACCTGGTGCCGATCGCGACCCACAACCAGCGGGGACGCGGCACGCTCTTCGTCGGCTCGAGCCACGACCTCGACGCCGAGGAGCTCGTCTCCATCGTCGAGCGCTCCATGAGCGCACCTGTCTTCGAGCTGCTCAAGCGTCCCGACGAGCTGTACGTCGTCGAGCACGCCCACCTGCGGCCGCGCTTCGTCGAGGACTCGGTGCGCGTCGCACTGAAGGGGCTGCTCGACGCCCACCCGGAGCTCGACGACGACGACTTCGTCCACTCCCGCCAGGTCAACCTGGAGACGATCCACGACCACGACGTCCTCGCCGAGCGCTGGGGCACGGTCGGCGAGCTGCGCTCGGAGCTCGTGACGCCCGCGCCGGCGCCACGCCAGACGACGCTTGCGGAGTGGCTCGCCCGGTCCTAGCGCCTCCGCGAGAAACGGGACTCGGTGCCGTTCAGCAGCCGCCGGATGTTCTGCCGGTGCAGCGCGACGACGGCGAGGAACGCGGCCGCGGCGAAGATCACGGTCGGCCACGGTTCACCGAGAGCGAGGCACAGCACGGGCAACGCGAGCGCCGTCAGGAGCGACGCCAGGGACGCGTACCGGAACAGGGCGAACACGGCGATCCATGCCACCAGGCACAGCGCTGCCGGCACCGGAGCGAGCGCGAAGCTGACCCCACCGGCGGTCGCGACCATCTTCCCGCCGCGCGTGAACCCGAGCCACACCGGGCGGGCATGACCGAGCATCGCCGCCGCGCCCGCGAGCACGCCGACCCACTCGCCTCCGGCCTCGAGGCCGAGAAGCGCAGGCGCAAAGCCCTTCGCGACGTCGAGCAGCGCAACCGGGATCCCGAGAGACTTCCCGTAGACCCGCCAGACGTTGGAGGCGCCGATGTTGCCGCTGCCCTGGGCCCTGATGTCCTCTCGCTCGAACACGCGCACGAGCACGAGCCCGAACGGGATCGACCCGACGAGGTAGCCGCCGACGACGATGAGAGCGTCTCTCACCGCAGGCACGCACGGTGCTTCATCGGGTCGACGCTCGACGGACGCCGGCGGTCACGGCTCGAGGCTACGGCTTGGGGATGCCGTACGTGTCGACCCAGCCGTTGACGGCACCCCAGTCGAGGTTCCCGAAAAAGGCCTCGATGTAGGAGCTGCGGTCGGTCTGGTAGTCGAGGAAGTAGGCGTGCTCGTAGACGTCGAGCGCCACGAGCGGCGTCGCGTTCCAGACAGGGAACGTGTTCTGCGCGTCGCCGATGTAGTTGAACAGCCGCCGCTCGTCCCAGTCGTAGGCCGTCCACGCCCAGCCACGGCCCGCCATCCCGGTCGCCTTCAGGTCGGCGCGCCAGGCGGCGGCAGACCCGAAGTCGCGGGCGATCAGGTCGGCCACGGCACCGGTCGGGTCGCCGCCCTCCCCGCCGAGGTGCGCGAAGTACAGCTCGTGATTCTTGATCCCGCCGATCGCGAACGTGAGATCGACCTTCAGCGCCCGCAGCTCGGAGTAGACCTGGTTCGCCGCCGCGAGATCGACGGCCGCGAGCTTGCCGAGAATCTCGTTCCGCTTGCCCACGTACCCCTGGTAGAGCTTGTAATGAGCCTCGACCGAAGCGCGCGAGATGCCGTCCAGCTCCAGCAGGGCGGGCTTCAGCGTCACGGGGCTTGATCTCCTCGAAACTCGACATGGTGAATGGATCCTCCGGCTCGACGGGACGAGTCTGAGCATATCCTTGTGACCGAGGAAGCGAACCGAACAAGGGAGAGCACCGATGGCCTACCAGGTCCCAGATCTGCAGTACGCGTTCGACGCGCTCGAGCCGCACATCGACGCGCAGACGATGGAGATCCACCACGACAAGCATCACGCCGCGTACGTCACCAACCTGAACGCCGCGCTCGACGGCACCGAGTGGATGGACCGGCCGATCGAGGCGGTCATCGCCAACCTCGACATCCTGCCGGAGGACAAGCGCACCGCCGTGCGCAACAACGGCGGCGGCCACGCCAACCACTCTCTCTTCTGGGAGACGCTCGCGCCGAATGCAGGCGGCGAGCCGGCGGGGGCGCTCGGGGACGCCGTGAACACGACCTTCGGCGCGTTCGACGTGCTCAAGCAGCAGATGGTCGACGCCGGCATCAAGCGGTTCGGCTCCGGGTGGTCGTGGCTCGTCTGGGACGGCACCGGCCTCGCCGTGATGTCCACCCCGAACCAGGACTCGCCGTTGATGGAGGGCAAGACACCGCTCTTCGGCATCGACGTCTGGGAGCACGCGTACTACCTCAAGTACCAGAACCGCCGGCCCGAGTACCTGGAGGCGATCTGGAACGTCGTCAGCTGGGACGCGGTCGCAGCGCGTCTCGCCGCGGCGAAGGGCTGATCGTCGACGTGTCGGGGCCGGCGCCGTGTCGGCCTCGACACGTCGCGGCAATCCGGACGGCCTCGGTGACCGTAGAACGATGACGTGGACGGCGCCCTCTGCACAGTCTTGCCCTCGGACATCCGAGCGGGGACGATCACGCTCGTGACCGGGGCCGCCCCCACCGACGGCGAGTTGATCACGCGTATCGCCGAGCGCGACGGCTCGGCCTTCGAGGAGCTGTACCGGCGCTACGCTCGGGCGGTGCTCGGGTTCGCCCTGCGCCGGCTCCCCGACCGCGGCCGTGCCGAGGACGCAGCACAGGACTCGTTCGCAGCCGTCTGGCGATCGGCGTCGACCTACGATCCAGCCCGCGGGCCGGGTGCGCCCTGGCTCTACACCGTGGCCCGCAACGTGATCGTCGACGCCCTCCGGCGCTCGCCGGCGACGACGCTGACCGACCCGCCCGAGCTCGCCTCGGGTGAGGCGGAGCCCCCCGAGCAGGCCGAGGCGTCGTGGCTGGCCTGGCGCGTGCACCGCGCCCTCGCCGTACTGCCCGAGCACGAGCGGCCGGTGATCGAGCTCGCGTACTGGAGCGGCTTGTCGCAGAGCGAGATCGCCGAGTTCCTGCAGCTCCCGCTCGGCACGGTGAAGACGCGCACCCGCAGCGCGCTCGCCCGTCTCGCAGACGAGCTGGAAGGAGAGTTGCGATGACCGACGTGCCTCCGTCGTTCGACGACCTCGTCGGCAACGATCTCTCACCCGCCGAGCGCGAGCGGCTGCAATCCGTCCACGACCTGCTGGTGCAGGCGGGCGCTCCGCCGGAGCTGCCGCCGGCTCTCGCGGCTCCGCCGGCCGTGGAGGCAGCCCGGGTCATCCCCTTCCCGCGCCGGTACCGGTTCACCGCGGTCGCCGCGGCGGCGGCGGTCGCCGTCGTCCTCTTCGGGGCCGGCTACCTGATCGGCGGCAGCGGTACCTCGCCCGCGGTGCTGCGCACGGTGGAGATGCGGGGCGCGAACGGGGTCACCGCGTCGCTCGTCGTGTTCGCCAAGGACGAAGCGGGCAACTGGCCCATGGAGCTCACGGTCTCGGGGCTCGAGCCGCTCCCCGCAGGCGAGACGTACGAGCTGTGGCTGACCAGCCGCGGCAAGCTCGCCGACCCGTGCGGGACGTTCGCGGTCGCCCGGGGGAGGACGACCGAGGTGCCGCTGAACGCTCCCTACCGCCTGAGAGACTACGACGGCTGGGTCGTCGTACGAACGGGGGAGACGACGCCCGTCCTCACGACCTGACGCATCGTCAGTCGACGACCGCACCTGCCGATCGCGCGAGTTGCACCGCGCCCGCAAGGTCGAGGCGCACGCCGCGTAGCTCGAGCCCGGCCAGATCGACGCCGTCGAGCAGCGCGTCGCGCAGGTCGGCGCCGCCGAGGCGCGCGCCGGAGAGCGCGGCGCGCGTGAGGTCGGCGCCCCGCAGGTCGGCCCCGGTCAGGTCGCAGCCGGAGAGGTCGGCCTCCGCGAGCCTCGTATCGCGAAGGTCGACACCTGCGAGGTGATGATTGCGGAGGTTGGCGTACGACCAGTCGCCGCCCTCGATGCGCGCGCCGGTCAGGATCGCCCCGGCGAAGGAGGCACCGAGAAGCCGGCAGTCACAGAACACGACGCCGAACAGGTTCGCTCCGTCGAAGGTGCTGTTCGAGAAGTCCGTGCGGCGATGCTCGGAGCCTGCGAGGCGGGCGTTGCGGAAGTCGCAGCCCGAGAACGTGCAGGCCTCCGTGCTCGCGTCGGCGAGGTCTGCCCCCTTGAAGCTGCACCCCTCGAACCGTCGCTCCCGCCACTCCGAGCCCGCAAGGTCGGCGTCGTCGTGGGAGACACCCGTCTCGGGCCCGGGCGAGTGGGACACGCCCTCGACCCTAGCGAACGCACCCGGGCTCCGAACCGGTCGCTATCGTCGGGTGGACGTGCCCGCAGCTGTCCCTTCCGCACCCGTCCGCACGCAGTACGAGGATTTCGCACGCCACGTGTTCACCACCGGCGTGCGGAAGCAGGACCGCACCGGGACCGGCACCGTCAGCGTGTTCGGGTACCAGATGCGCTTCGACCTGGCCGAGGGGTTCCCGCTCGTGACGACGAAGAAGGTGCACTTCCCGTCCGTCGCCTACGAGCTGCTGTGGTTCCTGCGCGGCGACGCCAACGTGCGGTGGCTGCAGCAGCACGGCGTCACGATCTGGGACGAGTGGGCGGACGCGAACGGCGACCTCGGACCGGTCTACGGCGTGCAGTGGCGCAGCTGGCCGACACCGGACGGAGGCCACGTCGACCAGATCGCCGAGGCCGTACGGCTGCTCCGCGACGAGCCTGACTCCCGCCGCATCGTCGTGAGCGCCTGGAACGTCGCCGACCTTCCACGCATGGCGCTGATGCCGTGCCATGCCTTCTTCCAGTTCCACGTCGCAGGCGAGCGGCTCAGCTGCCAGGTCTACCAGCGCAGCGCGGACGTGTTCCTGGGCGTGCCGTTCAACATCGCGAGCTACGCGCTGCTCACCCACATGCTGGCCCAGCAGTGCGACCTGACGGTGGGCGACCTGATCTGGACGGGAGGCGACTGTCACGTGTACGACAACCACCGCGACCAGGTCGAGACCCAGCTCTCACGTGCGCCGTACCCCTTCCCCTCACTCGTGCTGCGCCGCCGGCCCGCCTCGATCTTCGATTACGAGTTCGAGGATCTCGAGGTGACCGGCTATCTGCACCACCCGGCCATCCGCGCTCCGGTCGCGGTGTGAGGCTGGCGCTCGTCGCAGCCGTCGCCCGGCGCGGCGTGATCGGCCACGAGAACGCGATCCCGTGGCGGATCCCCGAGGACATGGCCCGGTTCCGGTCGTTGACGACCGGACATCCCGTCGTCATGGGCAGGCGAACGTGGGACTCGCTCCCGGATCGCTTCCGGCCGCTGCCGGGCCGCCGCAACGTCGTCGTCACGCGGAACCCGGACTGGCACGCGGACGGCGCCGAGCGGGCGGGCTCGCTGGACGAGGCGGTCCACCTGCTGGCGGCCGCCCCGAGCGTGTTCGTGATCGGCGGTGCGCAGCTCTACGCTGCCGCACTGCCGCACGCGGACGAGCTCCTGCTGACGGAGGTCGACCTCGACGTCGAGGGCGACACGTTCTTCCCGCCGTTCGATCGCGCCGCCTTCGAGGAGGTGGCGCGGGAGCCGCAGGTGTCCGAAGCCGGTGTGCCGTTCGCGTTCGTCCGCTACGTCCGGCGGCGTGAGCCGTGAGCCGGCTCCTGATCGGCACGAGCGGCTGGTCGTACCCCACCTGGCGGCCGGGCTTCTACCCCGCAGCAGCGCGCCCCGAAGAGTTCCTCTCGTTCTACGCGTCGCAGGTGCGCGCCGCAGCAGATCGTGTGCGTCTCGTCGATCGCGAGCAGCGTTCCCGCCGCCCGGGTCAGCTCGCGCAACGTGTCGTGGCGCGAACTGCCAGGAGGGCAGCCCGAAGCGGCGGGAGAGCTCCGCCGCCACCCAGAGCGCATCCTCGGTCGGGAGCATCGTCGTGATCCCGCGGGCGGCCTGGGAAGCGAGCGCCCGCAGGGTCGCCGGCGGAGCATGGCCGCTCATCGCTCCCGTGTCGCCGAGGCAGAAGTCGACGATCTCGTGGCCGAAGCGGCTGCCCGACGCCTCCTGCACGAAGAGCGGGAACCCGCCCGGCCATGTCGCCATCCAGTGCATCGGCACGCCCGCGAGCAGGTGCCGGCGGGCGCGGGCGGCGAGGTCGGCCGAGCGCGGATGCTCGGCGGCGAGCCGCGCCTCCTCGCGCGCCGTCAGCTCCGGGAGACGGTCGTGGATGCTCACGTCGCCGGCCAGGCGGTCCCGGACACGTCGACGACCGTCGCGCCGCCGTCGACCGGCAGCTCTGCGCCGCTGACGTAGCTCGCTTCGTCGGACAGCAGTAGGAGGCCCACCCCGGGCCGGCACGCATTGACGGAGGCGATGCCGACGAGCGACCCGCGCCGTTCGACGAGATGCGGCAGCGCGGCGCGCGCGACGAGGAACGCGCCGGTCAGGTTCGTGCGAATCGTGCGCTCCCAGCCCTCCGGGGTCTCGTCGCCCGCGGCGCTCGAGTCGCCGATGCCGGCGTTCAGCACGACGCCGTCGACGCCGCCGAACGCGGCGGCCGCGGCGGTCGCGAGCGCCTCGGCGTGGGCCGGATCGCCGACGTCGCCGGGAACCGGTACGGCGGCCTCGCCGAGCTCCGCGACGAGGTCGTCGAGCGGCACGCGGCGCCTGCCGGAGAGGACGAGCCCGAAGCCGTCCTCGGCGAGCCGGCGCGCCACCGCAGCGCCGATGCCCGTCCCCGCCCCGGTGACGATGGCCGCGCGCATCGGGGTCGGGCCGGGCACGCCCATCCCCCTACGCCCGGCGGATCGAGCACGATCCGTGCCCGCCACGAGCCGCGAGGCGCCGGCACCTCGACCGTGTCGCCGACAGCGGCGCCCATCAGGGCGCCTCCGAGCGGGGAGTCGGGCGAGACGCCGCCGACGCTCGAGATCTCGACCTCCAGGCGCTCGCCGTGCTCGTCGTCGATCTCGACGATGGAGCTGACGCCGACGTGGTCGTCGTGGTCGTGCTCGACCGTGACGGCGTGCTGCAGCCGGTAGCGCAGCTTCCGGATGCGGGCTTCGAGCAGGCCCTGCTCGTTCTTCGCCGCGTGGTACTCGAAGTTCTCGGACAGGTCGCCGAACGAGCGCGCGGTCGCGATCGCCTCGACGGCGGCCGCCCGGCGCGGGCCCTCGAGCTCCGCGAGCTCTGCCTCGAGCGCGGCACGCTGTGCGGCCGTGAGATGTTCGACGCGCTCGGTCACCGGCTGAAGGCTACCGCGCGCGACCGGCGGCGCCCCGGGAACAACAGCGTTAATTGCCGTGAGCGGGACAGAGATGCCGAGGAGGCACGATCCCGTTTGACAGGAGGGCGGTCGAGCGCTTAGACACATAGCTACATCGCGGCGGATACCCAAAGGAGGACGACCGGTGGCAACCGATCTCGAGCGGTTCGTCGACAACGAAGCCCGGGAGGGTCTGATCGCCGACGTGCAGCGTCGCATCGACGCCGAGGGAATCACCTACATCTACTACCAGTTCGTCTCGGTGACGGGCCGCATCATGGGCAAGGGCGCTCCCGCGGCGCACTGGGAGCGGATGGCCGCCAAGGGCTTCCAGCTCGTCTACGGCGCGACCGCCAACCTCTTCACCGACCGTCATGGCGACTACATCGGCTACGGCGCCGAGGCGGCCGAGCTCGTCGGCATGCCCGAGCCCGACACGTTCGAGGTGCTGCCCTGGGACGGCAAGGTCGCCCGCGTCTGGTGCACGTGCTTCCGCAACCGTGAGGAGCGGGAGAACCCCGCTGCCTTCCTCACGTCGGACTGCCGCGGCAACCTGAAGCGGATCCAGGCCGAGTTCGAGCAGGCAACCGGGCTCCATCTCCGCGCCGGCACCGAGCCCGAGATGATGTGGCTCAACCTGAAAGAGGACGGCACGCCCGACATCAGCGGCGTCACGAAGCCCTACTGCTACCACATCGATCAGTTCAGCGAGCTGCAGCCGATCATCCACAAGGTGGTCGAATACGGGCAGGCGCTCGGACTGGACATGATCCACGGCGACCACGAGGACGCGCCGGGCCAGATCGAGCTCAACTTCAACTTCGACCGCGCCGAGCAGACCGCCGACAACCTCTCCACCTTCCGCCAGATCTGCCGGCAGGTCGGCCGCGAGTTCAAGGTGTTCCCGTGCTTCATGCCGAAGCCGTTCATGGGTGTCTCGGCCAACGGCTGCCACCACAACATCTCGCTCTGGCGCGGCGACGAGAACGCGTTCATGCCGGAGACCGCCGACCAACAGAAGCCGAGCCAGATCGGCCTGTGGGCGATCGGCGGCATCCTCGAGCACCTCGGTGCGCTCACCGCGGTGTCGTCGCCGACGGTGAACTCGTACCGCCGCCTCTGGGACACGGGGTTCTGGGCGCCGGTGTTCGCCGACTGGGGCTTCCAGAACCGCACGACGGCGCTGCGGGTATCGGCTCCGGGCCGTTTCGAGTACCGATCGGTCGACTCCGCCGTGAACCCGTACCTCTCGATGGCGTCGCTGATCATGGCGATGTGGGACGGCATCGAGCGCCAGCTCGATCCGGGCGAGCCCGAGGAGCGGAACATCTACGACGCGCTGGCAGCAGGGAAGCAGGTGAAGAGGATCCCGATGACCTTCGGCGACGCCCTCGAGGCCCTCGAGGCGGACGAGGTCGTGAAGAAGGCAATGCCCGGCGAGATGTACACCGTGTTCATGCACTACAAGCGCGACGAGTGGGAGCGATTCTGCGCCACCGTCACCGACTGGGACGTGAAGGAGTACCTAGACGTTCTGCCGTAGGCAGAACGTCGAGAAAGGCAATCGACATGTGCGGGATCGCAGGGATCATCTACAGGGACGGTGAGCATCCGATCGGGCTGGAGATGACCCGGATGCTCCAGTCTATGAAGCACCGCGGCCCCGATTCGACGGGCTATGCGCTCTACGGCCATCCGTCGAGCCTCGTGATCATGCGGTACAAGCTCGCAGACGCGAACACGCCACGCGACTTCGAGTACGAGGACCGACTGCGCCGCCACCGTTCCGAGGTCGAGCGCCGCCTCGCGGCGCTCGGCGCACGGGTGCACGAGCTCGAGGAGGAGACCGAGTACGCCTTCCGGGTCACGCTCGCCTACGACGGCGACCTGAAGAAGCTCGCCGACTTCGTCGAGGACATTCCCGATGTCGAGGTGCTCTCGCTCGGTCACTCGCTCGAGATCGTCAAGGACCTCGGCGACGCCGAGACCGTGGCGGGCGGCTACCAGCTCAACGCATTCACGGGGACGCACGCGATCGGGCACGTCCGCATGGCGACCGAGTCGGACGTCGACATCTCGGGCGCACACCCCTACTGGGCCTACCCCTTCTCCGACGTCGCCGTCGTGCACAACGGCCAGTTGACGAACTACTTCCACTGGAAGCGGCGACTCGAGCGGGAGGGGCACCGCTTCCAGTCGGAGTGCGACTCCGAGATCATCGCCGTCTACCTCGCCCAGAAGATGAGCGAGGGCGCTTCGCTCGAGGACGCGATGGGCGAAAGCCTCGAGGAGCTCGACGGCGTCTTCACCTACGTCTGTGTGACGAAGGACTCGCTCGGCGTCGCGAAGGACGAGATGGCCGCCAAGCCGCTCGTGCTCTACGAAGCGGACGACCTCGTTGCGCTCGCGTCGGAGGAGATCGCGATCCGGGCGATCCTCGACCACGAGATCGACACCTATGACCCGTACGAGGGGGAGGTGCTGGTATGGCAGCTCTAACCGGAGAGCACGGCATCAGCTACGACGCACGCGGGCTCTCCGAGCCCGACGCAGCCGTCCCGAAGGTATCCGAGATCGACGGCGCGACAGCCGTCTTCGACGCCCACGACCTCACCACCCGGCAGATCAACCTGGAGCTGCGGTGGCTGCTCAACGAGCAGGGCATCACCGACGTCACCGTGAGGAACCCCGGCGCGAAGCACTCGCTCGGCGTCGGCATCCTGACGCGCTGCAAGATCACGTTCGACGGCAGCCTTGGCTACTTCGGCTGCGGCCTGATCGACGGCCCCGAGGTCCATATCACGGGTCGCGTCGGCTGGTCGGCCTGTGAGAACATGATGTCCGGTGTCGTCGTGATCGACGGCAACGCCGGCTCGCTCACCGGAGCGGCGTTCCGCGGCGGCGATCTCGTGATCAAGGGCCGCGTCGGCGCCCGCAGCGGCATCGACCAGAAGGGCGGCACGATCATCGTGCTCGGCAGCGCCGGCTCGATGAACGGCTTCATGATGCAGCGCGGTCGCCAGATCATCTGCGGCGACGTCGGGCACGGTCTCGGCGACTCGATGTACGACGGGACGATCTACGTCGCCGGCAAGGTCCGCTCCCTCGGGATCGACTGCGTACCGGGCGAGTGGACAGACGCCGACACCGAGTTCGTCGAGCGGAAGTTCCGCATCCACGATCTGGGCACCCCGCCCGAGCTGCAGAAGTTCGTGTGCGGCAAGAAGCTCTACAACTACGACAACCTCGAGCCGTCCGAGCGCAAGCTCGTGCTGTAAGGGAGATCACATGGCCGACGAGACCGCACCTACCAGCAAGAACGTTCTCGGGCACAGCCGCATCTTCACGCCCGAGGTGATCAACGACATCCACATGAAGGCCGAGCTCGGCCGCTACCGCATGCGCGGCTTCTCGATCTTCAAGCCCATCCCGCACTGGGACGAGCTGATGTTCATGCCCGGCACGCTCACCCGCTTCGTGATCGAGGGCTACCGCGAGAAGTGCGTGACGAAGACCGTGCTCGGGGCCCGCTTCGCGAAGAAGCCGATCGAGCTCGACATCCCGGTGTACATCACCGGCATGAGCTTCGGCGCGCTGTCGCTCGAGGCGAAGATGGCGCTCGCGAAGGGCGCCTCGATGGCGGGCACGGCGACGTGCTCGGGCGAGGGCGGGATGATCCCGCCGGAGCGCGACCACTCGACGAAGTGGTACTACCAGTGCATCCAGAGCCGCTACGGCTTCAACCCGCACCACCTGATGCTCGCAGACGCCTGCGAGTTCTTCATCGGGCAGGGAGCCAAGGTGGGCCTCGGCGGCCATCTGATGGGCCAGAAGGTGACGGAGCAGGTCGCCGAGATGCGCTCGCTCCCGGCGGGCATCGACCAGCGCTCGCCGGCCCGGCATCCGGACTGGCTGGGGCCGGACGACCTGTCGCTGAAGATCCAGGAGATCCGCGAGGCGACGGACTACCAGATCCCGATCCAACTCAAGCTCGGCGCCTCGCGGGTCTACGACGACGTGCGCATGGCGGCGAAATGCGGGCCCGACATCATCTACCTGGACGGGGCCGAGGGCGGCACCGGTGCAGGCCCGCACATAGCGACCGAGGAGACGGGCATCCCTCTGATGGCGGCGATCCCCGAGGCCCGCCGCGCACTCGAGGACGTCGGCCTCGCCGACGAGATCGACCTCGTCGTCGCCGGCGGCATCCGCAACGGCGGCGACATCGCCAAAGCGCTCGCGCTCGGCGCCAAGGCGGTCGCAATCGGGCACTCCGCGATGATGGCGCTCAACTGCAACAAGGAGATTCCCGGCGTCACCGACTACGAGGGCACGGTGGGCGTCCCTGCCGGCCAGTGCTACCACTGCCACTCGGGCCGCTGCCCGGTTGGCGTGGCGACCCAGGATCCCGAGCTGCGCAAGCGCCTCGTGGTCGAGGAGGCAGCGGAGCGCGTCTACAACTTCCTGCACACGCTCACGCTCGAGGTGCAGATGCTGGCGCGCGCCTGCGGCAAGACGAACATCCACTCGCTCGAGCCGGAGGACCTCTGCGCGCTCACGGTCGAGGCCGCGGCGATGGCGAAGGTGCCGCTCGCCGGCACGACCTGGATCCCCGGCGTCAGCGAGGAGCGAACGCTGGCCAAGATCGAGCAGCTGATCGAGAAGCACCTCGAATATCCGGTCGACTACCTGCCGACACACGCGGAGGTGATGGGCGGTGAGTGACAAGCCCGCGAGCGACATTCACTACAGCGAGCCCCAGAAGATCATCGGCATCGACGCCGAGTTCCTCGCGGGACGCCGATTCCCGCATCAGGAGGACTTCTCGCTCGTCGAGACCGTCGATCTCGACGCCGCCACGCCGGGCGCCGACATCAACTGGCTCGAGGACGTCGAGCTGCTCGAGGAGGACGGCACGCCGGCGGTGTTCGATCGCTATTCGAACTCCTTCGTCAAGATCTATTTCCCGATCCCGAAAGGACGCGAGAACGAGATCGCGCGGAAAGTCCTGATCAAGCACCTGCAGTCGGGAAGCTCCTACGGCATCCAGCTGAAGGAGAAGCACTGCAAGTTTCCGCAGCCCGAGCTCGGGCCGTGGGTGAAGGACTCGAGGACGGTGGGCGCCGACTGGAAGCCCCCGGTGCTCGAGGGCTGGGAGGCTCCTTCGCACTAGCCGAAGCGGACACGGCCGGCCAAGACGATAGCATTGCGCCCACAAAGTGCTATCGTGCGCATGTGCGCCAGCTGATCGCCCGCATCGACGACTCGCTCCACGCCCGGCTGAAGGCACGAGCCCGCGACGAGGGCCGCTCGCTGAACACGCTCGTCGCGGGCATCCTGGAGGAGGCGGTGCCGGAGGAGTCGCCGCGCGAGCGTCTGCGCCGGCGGCTGCGAGCGGAGGGCCGTCTGGTCGAGATCGAGGTGCCGCCGAACGCGCCGTCGCGCGAGAAGGTCGTCGAGATGCTTCGGGGCGATGCGGGCCGCGCCGTGCTCGAAGCGTTCGAGGAAGATCGTAAGCGCCGTTGACGACGCTCTACGCGGATGCGAGCGCTCTCGTCCGCGCGTATCTCGGAGACGAACCCGGCTCCGCGAGCTTGCGCGAGCTGCTGCTCGAGTCCGGGGAGTCGGTGGTCACCTCGGAGCTGTCGCTCGTCGAGGTCACCCGTGCGCTCAGCGCAGCCGGGCGCTCCGGGCGGATCCTCAACGTCGACGCGGCGCTCGACGGCGTCGAGGAGGACTTCTCCGCGAGGGGCCCCGTTCTCGTCATCGGGCTCCGCGCTGATCCCGTCCTGCGACGAGCTCGCGAGGTTGTAAGGGCACACCGGGTCGGTACTCTCGATGCCATCCATCTCGCGGTCGCGATCGAGGAGAGCGAAGCGCTCGGGGAACCGCTCGTCTTCGTCACCCGGGACGGCGAGCAGGCGATCACCGCCCGCGAGCTCGGCCTCGAGGTCGCGTGAGCCGCACGACGCGGCCGAACGCATTGAGCGTGCTGCTCGAGACCGCTTTTCACCGAATGAAGGGCGGGCCAGGCCCCTCTGCCTCCGGCTGAGGTGCGTCTCCGGATACAGAGGCGGCCCCGGGCGTGTTCGAGGATGTGTTCGTCGAACGCGGCTCGCAGCCTGATGTGAAGCTCCTTCCCCGACTGCGTGGTTCCGCCCTCGCCATGAGCGTCTCTCCGGGGGGAAGGAGCTACGTGCGCGGCCGCTTCTTCCCGAGGTCGTAGACCGGCAGGGAGGCGACCGCCGCCGCGGCCGACCCCGTCCCCGAGCGCGACGTCGACGCGCTCGCCGATCGCCGCATGACCGGCGTCGAGCACGGCCATGCCGATCACCTGCCCGAGCGTCGGGCTCTCGCACGGGCTCGTCAGCGTTCCCACCGGCTCGCCGTCCTTCGTCACGGCCGCCCCGTACTCCGGGACGTCGCCGCCGTCGAGGACGAGCGTGACGAGCCGGCGCGGCGGGCTGCCGGCCTCGGCTGCCAGCGCGGCCTTGCCGCAGAAGTCGGGGCCGTCGAGGCGGATCATCTTGTCGAGCGACATGTCGTAGGGGCTCGTCTCGTGCTGGAAGTAGTCGTAGCCGATGAAGATCAGCCCCGACTCGATGCGGATCGTCTCGACCGCGGACAGGCCGTACGGCCGTGCGCCGGCGCCGACGACGGCGGCCCACAGTTGCTCGGCGCCGTCCGGTGAGCAGAAGAGCTCGAAGCCGAGCTCGCCCGAGTAGCCGGTGCGCGACACCCAGCAGGGGACTCCGCCGACCTGAACCTGCTCCGGCCAGAAGCGGAAGTAGCGAAGCGAGGAGACATCCGCCTCGCAGATCGACTGCAGCAGCTCCTTCGAGCGCGGCCCGTTGATGCCGACCTGCGGCGTCGACTTCGTCATCGCCGTGATCTCGACGTCCAGGCCCGCGGCCACGCTGTTGAAGTGGTCGAGGTCGGAGTCCAGCGCCGTCACGACGATGCAGTTCGTGTCGCTCGACCTTGAACACTGTCCCGTCACCGACCATCTTCCCGCTCTCGTCGCAGAAGGGCGCGTAGCGCACCTGCCCGATCTCGAGGCCGAGCATGTCGTTCGTGAAGACACGGTCGGCGGCAACGAGCGCGTCGGCGCCGTTGAAGCCCCACTTGCGGAGCGGCGAGGCATCCCAGACGCCCACGTCGTTGCGGACGGCATGGTGCTCGGCGACCGGGTCGCCGAAGTGGCTCGGCCAGTACCAGCCCTCCCAGTCCATGAACTCGCAGCCGAGGTCGCGCTGAACACGATCGAACGCCGTGCGAATGATCTCCGTCTCTCCCATCAGAATCCTCCTGTGCAGGTCGGCTCATGCCTACTATCTCACCACACCCGTTCGCCCCCGCACGTGCCGGCCACCACCTGATCAGAGGACCGTCGATGTCGCTCGGCAAGCTCGCAGCAGGGGAGCTCGTCGGCGACGAGGCCCCCGAGCTCTCCGCCTTTCGGCTCAGCCGCTTCGCCGAGGCGGCGCTGCACCCGGTCTCCGCGAGCCCCTATCCCTGGACGTAGAGGCTTACGCGCGAATGAGGAGCCCGCCGTTCCGCGCGGCGCCCTCGAGGAACACGAGCCAGTCGATCCAGAGCTCCGCGTCGGAGAGCGACACGGGCGTTTCGCGCGCAGCTGCGATCACGTCCTCGACCTCGTCGGCTTCGACGACGGCGTCCGCGCCGGGCCCCGGCAGCCGATCGCCGGGCCAGGGCATCCCCTGGACGCTCATCTCGGTCGTGAGTGCGTTCAGGTCGCCCGTGCTGAGCCAGACGTGCCCGCTGACGCCGTCGTTCCGGCGCCAGTACAGCCGGTAGCTCACGTTGTCTCCTTCGCCTTGCGGCGCTCCTTCTCGTACACCGGGTGCTCGACGACCTCGCCGGGGACGTCCTCGCCGCCGATGCGGGCGGTCACCTTCGTCCCGGGCACCTTCAGATCCTGGCGGATCTTCGCCAGGCCGAGCGTCTTCCCGCCGAGGAACGGCGACTCGACGGCCTGGGTGACGAGGCCGACCTCGACCCCGTCGACGCTGAGCGGTGCGCCACTCGCCGCATCGCCGCCGGAGGCCAGGACGACACTGCCGAGGCGGACGTCGGTGGCGTGTCGATCGCGCACAATGCCCTCACGCCCCTGGAAGTCTCCCTTGTCGAGGTCGACGGACCAGCCGAGCCCGCACTCGTACGGCGACACGGTCGGGTCGTATTCGACCCCGCCGATGATGAAGCCGCCTTCGATCCGGAACAGGTCGAGAGCGACCATGCCGATCACCTTCAGCCCCTGCGGGGTGAGGGCGTCGACGAGCGCGTCCCACAGATCGAGCGCGCGATCGCGCTCGACCCAAAGCTCGTAGCCGAGCTCGGCCGTGTAGCCGAGGCGGGTCATGAAGACGGGGATACCCGCGATCTCGACGTCATCCCGGAACGTGTAGTAGGGAAACGCGGCGTTGGAGATGTCCCGGTTCGCGAGCGGCTGCAGCATGGAGCGGCTCAGCGGCCCCTGCAGGCACAGGTGCGGCATCGCGTCGGTGAACTCGGTCACGGCGATTCCCGCCGGCGCCAGCTCGCGGAAGACGTGGAAGTCACGGTCGTTCGCCCCGCAGAAGCGGATGCTGTCGGCCGAGCGCACCATCACCGTGCAGTCGTCGATCATCTTGCCGTGCTTGTCGCAGAGCGCCCCGTAGCCGATCTGGCCGACGCCGAGCTTCGAGACGTCGCGCGTGACGATGCCGTTGACGAACGCCTGCGCACCAGGCCCGTCGATGTCGACCTTGCGCAGCATCGTGAAGTCCATCAGCGCAGCCGCCTCGCGACAGGCGCGGTACTCCTCCAGCGTGTCGGTCACAACGGACGGCGCCCAGTAGCCGAACAGGTCCATCCACTCGTCCGTCATCGCTTTCAGGCGGGGGTAGAAAGCCGTCTCTTTGCTCACGCGGGCACGCTCCTCGTCGCGGTCACGCGTACCCTAGAACGAACGCTGCCCGACGTGCAGCGCCGGTGATCCTGGCGCTGATCATGCGGCGTCAGCGCCGGGCTCGGCGGCCGCGACGCCGACCGCGTCGAGCTCGAGAGACTCGATCAGCAACTCGGTCACCTCGCGAAGCTGGATGTCGCCCGCATGCCCCGACGTCTTGATCGCGTCCTCGTACATGGTCACGTCCTTCGGGCAGGCGACGACGAAGGTGGAGACGCGCTCGAGCGACACCGCCTCGCCGATCCGGTCTTCGGAGGGTCTCGGCCCGTCCCCCTGCTTCAGCTCGGACATCCAGATGCGGCCGCCGCCGGCGCCGCAGCAGAACGAGTTGTCGCGGTTGCGCGGCATCTCCACCAGCTCGCAGCCCACGGCCGCGATCAGCTTCCGCGGCTCGTCGTAGACGCCGTTGTAGCGACCGAGCGTGCACGGGTCGTGGTAGGTGACCCGGTGGCCGAGCCGCTTCCGCGGCACGAGCCGGCCCGACTCGACGAGCTCCAGCAGGAGCTGCGTGTGGTGGACGACCGGCCACGAGCCGCCGAGTGCCGGGTACTCGTTCTTGATCGTGTTGAAGGAGTGCGGGTCGGAGGTGAGGATGCGCTCGAACTCGCAGCCCGAGATCGCCTCGATGTTGCTCTCGGCGAGATCGGTGAAGAGCCCCTCCTCGCCGGCCCGCCGCACGTCGTTGCCGGCGTTGCGTTCGCCCTCGTAGAGGATCCCGAAGTCGACGCCGGCGTGGTGGAGCAGGCGGGCGAGGTTCTGCGTCACGCGCTGGTTGCGCGGGTCGAGCGACGCGTAGTCGCCGACGAACCAGAGCAGGTCGACGGGCTCCTTGCGCGCGTCCTTGACGTCGAACTCCAGGTCCTTCGCCCACCGGCCGCGCTTCCGCTTCGGCTCGCCGAACGAGTTGCCCGAGTCGTAGATCGTCTCGAGCGTCGACTGCAGTTGCGCATCCATCTCGCCGCGGTCGACGAGCCGGCGGCGGAGATGATTGATGATCGGCACGTGCTCGATCCCGACCGGGCAGATCTCCACGCACGCCATGCACTGCATGCACGACCACACCGTCTCGGGCCTGATCGGATTGCCGATCAGATTCGCGTCGGACGCGAACAGCGGCTCGACCCCGAGCGAGGCTCGCACGCCGAACGTCCCCTCCGCCTGCTCCCGCAGATCGAGGATCAGGTCACGGGGCGAGAGCGGGTAGCCGGAGGCTGCGGCCGGACAGGCGTCGTGGCACTTGCCGCACTTCGTGCACGCGTCGAGCTGCAGCAGGTGCGCGGGCGCGAGATCGGCGACGACGCCGTAGCCGACGTCCTCCGGCTTCGGGCTCGGTGGCAGCTCCGCGAGCCGCTTGC
The DNA here is from genome assembly GCA_963787085.1 of uncultured Gaiellaceae bacterium. Lineage (GTDB taxonomy): Bacteria > Actinomycetota > Thermoleophilia > Gaiellales > Gaiellaceae > Gaiella. Next base: position 57,736 of record CAWBBO010000015.1, read on the forward strand.
CCGCCATCTCGTCCCTCGTCGCGACGCTGGCGGGGCTGCTCATCATGTGCACCGCCTTCGTGAACGGGATCGCCGCAACGAACGTGAGCGCGGCGATCCCGTGCACCCACCAGCTGCGGAAGTGCGCGGCCGCAGCGGTCTCGCCGTCGACACCGATCGCCTGCAGCCCCTGGCCGGCGAGCCAGCCGAACGGAGACCACTTCTCGAACGACGGGTCGGTCTCCGCGATCCTGAGCGCCTCGAGCAGGAAGCCGGTCACACCGAGGAACAGGAGCGAGCCGACGAAGACCCAGTCGCCCACCTGGTAGCGCCAGCGCGCATAACGGCTGACGACGCCGTCGACGCGGCCGTAGTCGAGCCGCGCAGGCCGGCCGCCCCGCTTCACGGCCATGATCAGCAGGCCGACGACCAGCGCTGCGCCGAACACGTCGAGGAAGAGCGAGTAGCCGAGGTAGAACGGCCCTCGCCAGAAGTCCCAGCCGAGCACGGGCTTTGCGAAGTCGTCCTGGAACGCCAGGATCGACGTGCCGATGAACAGCACGACGAAGCCGTAGAAGATCAGCGCGTGCGCGAGCCCCGCGACGCCGTCGCGGCGCCTGATCCAAGCATGCGTGAGCACGATCCACGCCGTACGGGCGACGCGACGCCCGGGCTGGTCGGTCGGGAAGCGGCCACGCCCACGCCTGTACTTGAGCACGAGACGCACGACACCCCAGGCGAAGATCGCCGTCGAGACGGCGATCAGTGCGTACCAGAGCCCGATCTGCCAGTCGGACAGACCGGCGAACGTCTCACGAGTCGCAGTCTCCGGAAATGACGCCGCGGCGAGAGCGGAACGGCTCAGTGGGGGCAGTAGCTTCATTTCGGGCTTCGCCTTGGTTCTCATGGGAAGTGCGGGCGGCTCAGAAATGCAGAAGAGACACAGGGCGAAGCCTCCGCTCAAGCTCCTTCCCCCGCCGCCTCGGCCGTGGCCCACCGACCGCGCTTCTGGGGGAAGCAAGAGCTTCTCCAGCTCTTCCGCCACGTCGAACAGGTCGGCCTTCGCGCCGTAGTGGGCGACGTTGAAGATGGCCGCTTCGGGATCGGTGTTGACCGCGATGATCGTGCCCGACGTCTTCATGCCGGCAAGATGCTGAACCGCGCCCGAGATCCCGAACGCCAGGTAGACGGTCGGCTTCACCGTCTTCCCCGACTGGCCCACCTGTCGGGAAGCCGGCATCCAGCCTGCGTCGACGAGGGGGCGTGAGACAGAAAGCGTCGCCCCCATCTTCTCCGCCAGCTCCCGGAACATCTCGACGTTCTCCTTCTCGCCGATGCCGCGGCCGATCGAGAGCAGGAAGCCCGCCTGGGTGATGTCCACGTCCGTCGAGGTCGCGGGCTCGACGAGCTCGAGGTGACGTGCCCGCGACGGCGACGGCGTCACCTCGAAGGAGGATACGCTCGCCCCGCCCGGCCCTTCTGCCGGCACCCACGTCGTCGGCCGCAGCAGCAACATCACGCTCTCCGCCCCCGGGAAATCGAGCTCCGCACTCACCTTGGAGCCGTAGAACGAACGCGTCGCCACGACGGCGTCGCCCTCGAGTGCCACCCCATGGACGTCGCTCGCGAAGCCGAGACCGAGCTTCGCCGCCGCCGCCGGGCCGTAGCCCATGCTGTTGACGGTGAAGCCGAGCAACGTCACGCGCGGCCGCCGGCCGGTGATCAGGGCCTCGACGGCCGACTGGTAGGCGTCGTTCTCGAACTCGTCCGTCGCGACCTGCACGGTCACGATCTCCGCCACGCCCTCCACGTCGACGGCGCCGACGAGCGGCGCCGGATCGCGTGCGATCACCGCGACCGTCACCGGCCCGAGCCCACGCCCGGCCGTGATCAGCTCGCGGGTGACGTCGCGGACCTGGCCGCGGATGTGCTCGGCCACCACGAGAACGCTCACGCGAGCCGCTCCTTCACGATCGCGGCAATCCGGCCGGCGATCTCGGCGGGGCCGCCGTCGATCATCTCGGCCCCCTCTCCCCGCTCGGGCACGAACATCCTGCGCACACGGTACGCAGGCATGCCGCCGTCCGCCGCGCTCGAGACCTCGACCTCCACCTGCTCCGCCTGCTTGATCGCGCGCAAGTTGGCGTAGCGCGGCTCGTTGATACCGGTCTGGATCGTCAGCACGGCGGGCATATCGATCTCGACCCGATCCAGCAGCCCGCCCTCGAGCTCGCGGTCGACAACCGCCTTCCGTGCGTCTTCGTCGTAGTCGACGCGCGTGACGACCGCTGCGCGTGGCAGGCCGAGCAGCTCCGCCAGCACCGTGCCGGTCGCCGCCTGCACGGCGTCACTGGACTGGACACCGCAGAAGACGAGATCCGGGCTCTCCGCCCGCACGACCTCTGCGAGCGCCCGCGCGACCGTGAACGGATCACGCCCCGCAGCCTCGACCCGGATCGCCCGGTCGGCGCCCATCGCCAGGCATCGCCGCAAGGCAGCCTCGGACTCCTTCGCACCACACGTGACCAGGACGACCTCGCCGCCGAGGCGCTCCCGCAGCCGGAGCGCCTCCTCGGTGGCGAAGCTGTCCCACTCGTTCAACGCGGGATCCAGGTAGTCCGGGTCGACGTCGAGGCAGTCGTCCTGGAACTCGACCTCGTCGCCGAGCACCAGCACCTGCTTGACACAGACGACGATGCGCATCTAGGAAGCCGTCGCCCCGGCGTACATGGCCGCGTACTCGGCCTTCTCCATCGCCACCGACGCGTCGTCGACCATGCGCCGCTCGCGCTTGAACGGGAGCGGGATCGACGGATCCGGCGAGTCGATCTCACGGGCCAGCCGGTGGCCGGAGAAGACCGCATCCGCGGTGAGCCGCGGCGCTTCGCAGTCGCCGATCCGGTAGAGCGCGTCGACCCCCTCGGCCTTGAGCTGCTCGAGGCCGATCGAGTCCTTGAGCTCGCGGAACAGCGCCTCGTTCGAGCGGCGCTGCGCCACCCACACCACGCCGTCGGCGGCGAACGACTTCTCGTGCCCCTCCTCGTCGTAGACGTGTGCCGCCACGACCGCGCCCTCCTCGACGCGCGTCGGCAGGTGGTAGGGCACGATCTCGACGCCGAGCTTGTGCAGCCTGCGGTGCTGGTTCGGCGCCTCGAGCGTGAAATGCATGTACGAGGCGACGTGGCCCATCGGCGTCATCAACGTGACCTTCTTGCCTTCCTCCGCGAGCTTTTCGGCGAGCGAGACACCCATGAAGTAGCCGTCGTTGTCGAAGATGACGATGTTGTCACCCGCCAACTGCTTGCTCTCGCCCATGATCTGGTCGGGGGTCGCCTGCCACGCGAGGCTCGCGTCGGCTCCCAGGATGGGCGCGTGCGAGGCGCCGTTGAGGCCGTCCGTCGACCAGAACGAGCCCGTAGCGACGACGACGATCTCGGCTCCGTACTCGGCAACGTCCTTCGCGGAGAGCTTCATGCCGGGGATGAACTCGACGTTCTTGAGCTTGTCGATCTGGATCTTGCGGTAGTTGACGATGCGGGCCCACTCGCCGAGGCCTGGGAGCTGCGGGATCCAGCGCATCGTGCCGCCCATGTCGTCCTGTGCCTCGACGAGGTGCACGCGCCGCATGCCGCGCTTGCCGAGGATCATGGCGCACTCCATCCCGGCCGGGCCGGCACCGACGACCAGCACGTCGTTGTCGGCATTGGCCGCCGTCGTGAAGCGCTCCGGATGCCAGCCGCGGCGGTACTCCTCGCCGGCGGTCGCATTCTGCGTGCAGATCAACGGCGGGCCGCCGATCTCCCAGCGCGAGATGCAGACGTTGCAGCCGATGCACTCGCGGATGTCGTCCAGACGGCCCTCGTCGATCTTCTTCGGCAGGAACGGATCGGACGTCGACGGGCGGCAGGTGGCGATGATGTCGAGCTTGCCCTCCCTGATCGCGTCGGCCATCATGTCCGGGTTCGTCCAGCGGCCGACCCCGAGCACGGGCTTCTTCGAGATCGCCTTCACGGCGGCCTGCCACGGGAGCGCGCGGCCCTGGGGATAGAAGCGCGACGGCGTCGCGTCCTCGCCCCACTCCGCGATGCCCGAGAGGTTGATGTCCCAGACGTCGACGAGATGGTCGACCAGCTCGACGAACGGCAAGCAGTCGCGCTTGAGCTGCGTCCCGGCCTCGCCGAGGAACATGTCGGTGGACATCCGCACGCAGATGGCGCAGTCGTCGCCGACCGCCTCCTTCACCATCTCGATCGTCTCTCGCCAGAAGCGGGCCCGGTTCTCGAAGGAGCCCCCGTATTCGTCGGTGCGGTGGTTGTAGAAGGGTGTCAGGAATTGCTGCGGCAGATAGGAGTGCGAGCCGTAGACGTAGACGATGTCGAAGCCGGCGGTGCGTGCCCGCTTCGCCGCCTCCACGTAGAGGTTCTGGAGGTACCGGATGTCGTCCTTGTCGGCCTCGATCGCATACGTGAGGAACTCGAAGTCGCTCGGGATCTGCGACGGGCCGCGCGCCACGCAGCGGGACTCCATGTTCGGCGCGTGCGGGCCGCCGTACCAGAGCTCACAGGCGGCAAGCGCATCGCGCTCGTGCAGCATGTCGCACATGAGCGACAGGTTCTTGATGTCGCCGTCGTCCCAGATGCGCGCCGACATGCGATGCGTGTCGTCGGACTCGGGTGAGATGGAGCAGTACTCGGTCGCGACGCCCGCGAAGCCGCCCTCGGCCTTCAGCGCGCGAAAGTACGCCTGGCTGAACGGCTTCTCGGAGCCGAACCCGTTGCAGTGAGGGACCTGGTAGAAGCGATTCTTCATCGTCTTCGGGCCGATCTTGATCGGCTCGAAGAGGATGTCGTGTTTCGGGTCACGTGCCATCTCGTGAAGCCTCCTCTGGACGACGAGTAGGGCCGATTCTCCCGTCAACCTGACGAAGATGCAAGGGCACACAATTGCCGTAGGGGCAACTGCTTGCCGATGTTGGCAAGAGATCTGTCCTTCCCGACGACGCAGCCGAGACACTGCATTCCCCGTGAGCCCTGCGGGGCGTGCGAGACTACCCCCCATGCTCTGGGCCCTGATCGCAGTCGGCGTCGTCGTGCTCGTGCTCGTCGCGGCCGTCTACCTCTTCAACCGGCTCGTCCGGCTCCGGAACGAGGTCGACACCGGCTGGTCGAACATCGACGTCCAGCTGAAGCGGCGCAACGACCTGATCCCGAACCTGGTCGAGACCGTGAAGGGCTACGCCGCCCACGAGCGGGGAGTGTTCGAAGAGGTGACGAGGGCCCGCGCCGCCATGGCACAGGCGTCGACGCCCGGCCAGGCAGGCATCGCCGACTCGCTGCTGGGACAGGCGCTCGGCCGCCTCTTCGCCGTCGCCGAGGCCTACCCCGACCTGAAGGCGTCGCAGAACTTCCTGCAGCTGCAGTCCGACCTCACCGACACCGAGGACAAGATCGCGGCAGCACGTCGCTACTACAACGCGACCGTGCTCGCGTACAACACCGCCGTGCAGACGTTCCCGTCGCTGCTCATCGCCGGGCCGGCCGGCTTCCGCGCCCGTGAGTTCTTCGCGGCCGAGCAGGACGACCGGGCACCCGTCGCGGTGGGCTTCCCGTCGTAGCCACGGGATCGACGAGGTGACGCTGCAGCAGCAGATCCGCGCGAACAGGATCCGGACCTTCTACGTCGTCCTCGCGTTCGCCGCCCTCGTCGTCGCCCTCGCGCTCGCCTCGTCGGCGTTCCTCGGACGCTCCGCCGCAATCGGGCTACTCGCCTTCGGCCTCGCCTACGGGCTCTTCGCCTGGTGGAACGCCGGTCGCCTGATCGGCAGCCTCACCCACGCCGTGCCGCTCCAGAAGAGCGACGACCCCGAGCTCTACCGACTCGTCGAGAACGTCTCCATCGCAGCCGGGCTGCCGGCCACTCCACCCGTGTACCTCGTCAACGACGACGCTCCGAACGCGTTCGCGGCCGGTGCGCGACCTTCGAAGGTCTACGTCGGCGTCACGAGCGGCCTCCGGCGGCTGATGCCCCCGCGGGAGCTCGAGGCGGTGCTGGCACACGAGATCTCCCACATCCGCAACCGGGACGTGCGGCTGATGACGCTCGCCGCGGTGCTCGTCGGCGTGATCGCGATGATCAGCGACATCGCCTTCCGCATGGCCTTCTTCGGCGGCCGTAGCAATGGCAACCGCAATCCGCTGCAGCTCGTCGCCGCCCTGGTCGCGCTCCTGCTGGCCCCGCTGGCAGCCGTGCTGCTGCAGATGGCGCTCAGCCGCCGCCGGGAGTTTCTCGCCGACGCGAGCGCGGCCGCGATCCTCAACGACCCGGAGGCGATGGCGCTCGCGCTGCGCCGGCTCCAGCTCGACCCGCACGAGGTCGCCTACGCCGACCGTGCCACGGCGCACCTCTTCATCGAGAGCCCCGCGCGGGCCGTGCGGGGCGCCGGCGGCTTTCTCGCCGGCCTCTTCCAGACGCATCCGCCGCTCGAGGATCGCATTCGCGCGCTCGAGGAGGTCGGCGGCTTCCGCCTCGAGGCCGTCCCCGACTCGGCCTGACGAGCCAGGAGCGCGTTCATCCTTGCGCGCAGGTCGACCGAGACCAGCACGAGCGGCGGCTGCAGCGACACCGACATGAAGGCGTTCGCCGTCATGCCGTGCACCCCGTCGCCGGACTGCGTCGTGATCACCGTGACGCCGGTGGCGAACATGCCAGGTAGCGAGACGTCGAACTCGTCGGGCGGGACCTCGGAGCTCATCGCACCCGATTGTGACGCCTGGTCGGGCACCGCGTCCACGGGGCCCGACCAGACAGGAGCTGTCTAGGCAGCCGCCTCCGGCGTCTGCGGTACGTCCTCGCGCCAGTGCGGCTTCTCGCCGTCCTGGACGATGCGCCGGAAGAAGAAGAGCAGCAGGCCGATCACGAGCACGGCGATGCCGATGATCTTCTCTTTCGTGCCGCCGTAGCCGCCGGCCGCATTCTGGAACCAGCCGAAGCCGACGATCGTCAGGATCAGGCACCAGACGGCGAGGGTCCCCGCGATCGGCGTCCAGATCGGGCCCAACTTGATCGGCCGCGGCCAGTTCGGGCGATCCCGGCGGAGCAGCACGAACCCGGAGAGAGCGAACATGTGCGCGAGCACGTACCCGAGGTTCGACGCGGCCAGCACGCCGAAGATGTTGCCGATGAGCAGCACGAACAGGATGTTGACGACCATGTCCACGCTCATCGCGTTGCCCGGCACCCTGTACCGGTTGAGGACGCCGAGCTGGCGCACGGTCATGCCGTCGCGCGCGATGCCGAACAGCGCCCGCCCTCCGTCCGCGGTGGCCGTGTTCATGGTGATCACGAAGCTCGCCACGATGCAGAGGACGAACAGATCCTTGAGCACCTCGGAGTCGGTGCCGACGATCGACATCATGCCGCCGACGTAGTCGTAGCCGCCGACCGCCTCGGCTCCGGCACCGCCCACGAACGCGATCGGGAGCACGATGTAGACGACCAGGGAGAACAGCGCTGCCGAGCGGAGCGCGAGCTTCGTGTCGCGCACCGTGTCCTTGTACTCGGGAGCAAACGTCGCGCAGACGTCGACCCCCCAGGCCGACCAGCACATCAGCCACAGCCACACGAGCGCGAGCTGCAGCCCGCCCCAGGGGAGCCCGTCGTTGTTGAGGTTGTTCGCCAGGTTGTCGCTGTCGAAGCTGCCGTTCAGGAACGGGTAGATCATCATCACGAACAACGGGATCATCAGGAGCACTCCCGCGGCGTACCCGAAGGTGACCCCGACGCGCGCGCCGAAGACGTTGAACAGCCAGACGGCGAGGATGAGGCCGATCGCGATCGCAGCAGGGAGGCCGAACTCCGTCAGGCCGAAGACCGAGAAGTACCCGTCACCGGCGAGGTAACTGCCGCCCGGCTCGCCGGAGAACCAGGCGCCCTGGATGATCGAGCCGACGAAGAGCCCGTTCACGGAGAGCACGACGGACCAGCCGATCCAGTAGCCGAACGTCGCCACCGGGCCGATCAGCGTCGTGTACTTGCGCCACGCCTCGTGGGCGTACAGCGCGAGACCGCCCGACTTCTCGGGGAACATGGTGGCGAGCTCGGAGTAGATCGTGTTGATGAAGACGGCGACGATCGCCGAGATGCCCCAGAGGATCGCCGCGCCCCAACCGCCGAGGTCGCCGACCGAGTAGCCGAGCGAGCCGAGCAGGAAGCCCGGATTGGCGAGCGCGATCACGAACCCGTCGTACCAGCGAAGCGTCTTGAGGAGCTGCTGTTCCTGGACTACTGCAGTCGCCACCGTCAACCTCCGTCCGGGTGCCTGGGTCCGCGGCGTCGACTGCCGCGCCGCGCGAACGTACCACCCTGCACGGACGATTCCTAGACTAGAGCCAAGCACCCATACGTGCCGTGAACGAGACGGAGCCTGGCGCTAGGATCGCCCCGTGCAGGCGCCGCCCATCACGATCACCTGTGACTGCGGCGCTGTCGAGAATCTCGGGTACGGCGAGCGCTGGCAGTGCGAGGAGTGCGGGAAGACCTGGGACACGCGGCAGATCCCGCAGGACGACTATGACGCTCTGTTGCGCGGCCTGAAGCGGTACCGACTGCTCGTGCTCCTGCCCCCGCTCCTGCTCGCCGCCGTCCTCGTCCCGCTCACCGTGCTCGCCGGCCTGCAGTTCGCGTTTCTGCTCTTCGTCTTCGTGATGGGGTACGCGTTGCTCGTCGTGCCGCAACTGCGCCGTCGCGCGACGGCGCGGATGCGCGAAAGCACGATGCGCTGGAAGCTCCACCCGGAGTAGCGACCGTGTTCACGATCCGACGCGAACGGACGACCTCGGCGGCCCCGGCGGTCTCCGGCACGCGGCCGGTCATGCTCGCGACCTTCAACGTCCCGTTCGAGCCCGCGGCAGCCGAGGTCGCCGTCGATGCCGCCGTCGAGTCCGGTCAGCCGCTCGTCGTCGTCAACGTCGCCGAGACGCCGATCCTGCCGGTCTCGATGAGGCTCGGCTACGAGTACCTCGAGGCGCATTCGCGAGCGCGCCACGTGCCTGCTCTGGCTTTCTGCCTAGACGACTTGCGCCTTGCGGGCGAACACGGTTGACTCGCGCCGACGACGTGGCGAGGATCGAGCCCAGCACGGAGCCCAAGGAGGCAACGGTGAAGACGATCGTGGTGGCGTACGACGAGACGGAGCCGGCGAAGCGGGCACTCGCACGAGCCGCCGACCTCGCAAGGACATTCGAGGCGAAGCTGATCGTGACGAGCGTCGCGCCGGTCGGCGCCGCCGGCCCGCGAGGAGGAGGGCCGATCGACCCGGCCGACCCGCCCGAGCACCACCGGGAAGAGCTCGAGCACGCGCGCACGTTCCTGTCGGACCACGGAGTCGCTGCCGACTTCCAGGCCGGTGTCGGAGACGCAGTCGATGTCATCGTCGCGCTCGCCGAGGAACGAGACGCCGACCTGATCGTCGTCGGCACCCGCGAGCCGGGCCTGATCGACCGGCTGTTCAAGGGCAGCGTCAGCGCCGCCGTCTCGCGCCACGCACGCTGCGACGTTCTCATCGTCCACTGACCGTGGCGCGCCGAGGCTCCCGGGTGCGGCCGGGAGCCTCGACCGGGCACGATTTCTCTCGCCGCGCGCACTGGAGTAGCGTACGCCCGTGTCCGTGAGCGCCCACGACGCGGCGACCGCCTCCGGGGCACGCACCGGCGAGCCGCTCATCCACGCCGACGGGGTCTGGAAGATCTTCGGCCCCCGTGCCGACTGTGTCCTCGGCACCCCCGACGCCGAGTTGTCGCGGGCAGAGCTGCGAGCCAAGACCGGGTGCGTCGCCGCGGTCAAGGACGTCTCGCTCGACGTCTGGCCCGGCGAGGTGTTCGTCGTGATGGGCCTGTCGGGCTCCGGCAAGTCGACGCTCGTACGCACGCTGATCAGGCTGATCGAGCCGACCGCCGGCACGATCCGGATCGACGGCCGCGACGTGATGGCGTGCAGCCGTGCCGAGCTGCGTGAGCTGACGGCGGCACTCGGTCTCGATGATCTTCCAGCACTTCGGCCTGCTCGCGCACCGGCGGGTGATCGAGAACGTCGCCTTCGGGCTCGAGATCCAGGGCGTCGCGAAGGCCGAGCGCCTGCTGAAGGCGCGCGAGATGCTCCGCGTGGTCGGCCTCGAGGAGGTCGAGAACTCGTTCCCCGACCAGCTCTCGGGCGGCATGCAGCAGCGCGTCGGCGTGGCACGTGCGTTCGTGGTCAACCCGGCCGTGATGCTCTACGACGAGCCGTTCAGCGCCCTCGACCCGCTCATCCGCCGCGACATGCAGGACGAGGTGATGCGGCTGCAGCGCGAGACCGGCAAGACGATGGTCTTCATCACGCACGACCTGCCGGAGGCGCTGCGGCTCGGCGACCGGATTGCGATCATGCGGGACGGGGCGATCGTGCAGCTCGGCACGCCCGAGGAGCTCGTCGGCTCACCGGCCGACGAGTACGTCGCGAACTTCGTGCGTGACATCCCGCGCAGCCACGTCCTCACGCTGCGCTGGATCATGCGCGAGCCCGGGCCGGGAGACGACCTGAGCGGGCCGACCGTCGCCGTCGGCACCGTCGTACGTGACGCGATCCCGCTGCTCGCCGCGAGCGAGCGCCCGCTCGTCGCCGTCGAGGACGGCCGCCCGGTGGGGATCGTCGACCGCGGCGCCGTCCTCGCCGCGATCGCCGGCGAGGAAGGCTGATGTCCGCCGCCGCCGAGCCCATCGCTGCCGTCGCGTCGGTCGAGCGCCGCCCCTGGTGGAAGGGGACGACCGGTGCAGGTCGCCGCCGTCGCCGCGCTCATGTGGCTCGCGTATCGCGCCTTCAAAGGGGAGTACCCGTGGCCGGACTCGCTCGCCTGGAACACGCTCCAGTTCAAGCTGGACGACTTCCAGACGTGGCTGATCGAGCAGCGCAGCGCGGAGGACAAGGGGATCGTGTTCACGCTCTTCGACGGGTTCCGCCTGCTCGTCGACGACCTCGTCGGGTGGTTCGACCGGTTCTTCCTCTGGCTGACCTGGCCCGGCGTGGCGATGCTCGGCACGCTGATCGTGTGGAGGCTCGGCGGTGTCCGGGCGGCGCTGATCGTGCTCGGAGCGTTCGCCTCGTATGCGCTCACGGGCCTGTGGGCGGAGAGCATGGAGACCTTTGCGCTGATGATCGTCGCGGTCAGCCTCTCGCTGCTGGTCGGCGTGCCGCTCGGGATCGCCGCGGGCCGCTCCGCGCGGGTCAACCGCGTCCTCGCGCCCCTGCTCGACGCGGCCCAGATCGTCCCTGCGTTCGCCTACCTGATGCCGGTCGTGCTCTTCTTCTCGATCGGCTACGCCGCGGCCGTGGTCGCGACGATGGTCTACGCGATCCCGCCGGCCGTCAGGATCACGGCACTCGGAATCCGGGGCGTGCAGACGAACACGGTCGAGGCGGCGGCGTCGCTCGGCGCCACCGGGGCGCAGATGCTGACCAAGGTGCAGCTGCCGCTCGCGCGGCGCATGCTGCTCCTCGGTGTCAACCAGACGATCCTCTTCGCCCTCTCGATGGTCGTCATCGCAGGGCTGATCGGCGGCGGCGGGCTCGGCGCCGTCGTCAACAACGGCATCAACACGAACCCCGCGCTCGCGATTCTGGCCGGCTTCGTGATCGTGGTGATGGCGATGGCGCTCGACCGCTCGACGGAGGCGGTCGCGGAGCGCACCGACCCGACGAAACGGCACCTCGATGCCGTCTCGCGCCAGGCGCTTCGCCTCCAGAGCGTCGCCGTGCTCCTGGTCACGGCAGGGACGGTGGCGGTGGCGAAGGCGCTCGGTGCCGGCGGCGTCTTCCCGCTCGAGGCCGGCGACCCGCTGCGCTCCGTCACCCTGCAGCCGTGGCTGCTCGAGCAGATCCAGTCGGTGCTCGACTTCGTCCAGGACCCGACGAGCTGGGTGTTCCAGATCACGGAGCCGATCGGCACGTTCATCCTCCAGAAGCTGCTCCTGCCGTTGCAGGCGTTCCTCGTCGAGGGACCGTGGTTCGTCACGGTCACCGGCCTCGTGCTGATCGCCTTCGTCGTGTCGGGGCTGCGGCCCGCGCTGACGACGCTCGTGATGCTGGCGATCATCGGGGTCACGGGCGCCTGGGCGCTCGCCATGGACACGCTCTCGCAGGTGATCGTGGCGACGCTGTTCACGGTGCTGATCGGCGTCGCGCTCGGCATCGCAGCGGCCGAGAGCCGCACCGTCTCCCGCATCATGCGCCCGGTCAACGACGTGCTCCAGACGCTGCCGCAGCTCGTCTACATCGTCCCGTTCATCTATCTGATGCCGGTTTCGATCGTCCCAGGGATTATCGCCGGTGTCCTCTATGCCTTCCCCGTGGTCGTGCGGCTCGTCGAGCGCGGGATCAACGACGTGGCGCCGCAGTCCGTCGAGGCGGCGGGCGCGTTCGGGGCGACCCGGCGGCAGATCCTGACGAAGGTGAAGATCCCGCTCGCAGGCGACGCCATCATGCTCGGGGTCAACCAGGGCATCATCATGGTGCTGGCAGTCGTCGTCATCGGCGGGCTGATCGGCTCGGGCGGCCTCGGCTACGAGGTCGCCCAGGGGCTCGTGCGGGGGTACTTCGGGCAGGGTGTGATCGCGTCGGTCGCGATCCTCGCCCTGGGGATCGCCCTCGACCGGGTGACGCAAGGGACGCGCCGCGCGCGGCGAGAGGGGATCGGTTGACATGTCGATACCAACCAAGGAGGAACGGATGTCGAAGCGTCTCGGAGGGCGGCCCGGCCGCCTCGCGGGGCTCGCGGTGGTGGCGATCGCAGCACTCGCCGTCACCGCCACGGCGCTCGCCGGCAGTGCACGGCAGGCTGCCTGCGACGAGGTCGTGCTCAACGAGAACTCGTGGACGGGGTCCAGCGCGAACGTCTACGTGCTCAAGAACGTCCTCGAGAAGAGGCTCAAGTGCAAGGTCAAGGTGCTGAACATCACCGAGGGCCAGCCGTCGTTCCAGGCGATGGCCGACGGCAAGATCGACGTCGTGATGGAGGACTGGGGGAACCTCGCGGGGACGCCGTACGAGAAGAACAAGTCGGTCGTCAACCTCGGCTCGAACGGGATCACGGGCGTGATCGGCTGGTACATCCCGCGCTACCTGCTCACCCAGTACCCGCAGTTCAAGACGTGGAAGGGGCTGAAGGGCAAGGAGGACGTCTTCAAGTCGCCCGAGTCGGGCTCGCAGGGGATGTTCCTCGGCGGCGACCCGTCCTACGTCCAGAAGGACCGCCAGCTGATCAAGGGCCTCGGGCTGAACCTCAAGCACGTGGTGGCGGGCGCCGAGCCGGCGCAGGTGGCCCGCTGGAGCCAGCTCTACAAGCAGAAGAAGCCGGTGCTCTTCTACTGGTACGACCCGCAGTACCTGAACGCGCAGTACGACCTCGTCCGCGTGCAGCTGCCGAAGCGCTTCGCCGGCTGCCAGGATGACGAGAAGAAGGGCGGGGACTCGAAGAAGTACGCGTGCGAGTACCCCTCCTACCGGCTCGACAAGCTCGTCAGCGGCGACTTCCAGAAGAGCGGCTCGCCGGCGCTCGCCGTGATCAAGAAGTTCAAGTGGACGTCGCAGGACCAGAACTTCGTCGCCAACCTGATCTCCGGCAAGAAGCAGTCGAAGGACAAGGCCGCCGCGGCGTGGGTCGCGGCGCACAAGGCCACGGTCACCGCCTGGCTCAAGTAGCAGGCCGACCGCTCGCGGCCGGTGAGGGGCGCGGTCCCGGCAGGGGCTGCGCCTCTCGTCTTTCTCCTTGCCGCCAGGTTTGATATACATGTCGTATATCAACTCGATCCTCTTCCGTGTCCGTCCTCCAGCCGGAGGCCGACGAGTCCGCGTCGCTGAGCGACCGCGCCGCCCACCGCATCCGTGAGCTGATCGTCTCGCTCGAGCTGCCTCCCGGGTCGCCGATCAGCGAGCGCGAGCTGATGGAGCGCCTCGGGCTCGGGCGCACGCCGGTGCGCGAGGCGCTGCGGACGCTCGCACAGGAGAAGCTCGTCGAGGTCTACCCGCGACGCGGCATCGTCGTCGCGCCCGTGGACGTCGGCGACCTCGCCTCGCTCTCGGAGGCCCGGATCGCGCTCGAGAGCTTCGCGGCGCGCTGCGCCGCGAAGCGCGCCACGCCGGAGGACAGAGCGCTGGCCCGCGCGCTGCTCGACGAGCTGCCGGACTCCGCGAGCGCCCACGACGAGCGGGCGCTGATCGAGCTCGACCAGCGCATCCATCGCCACGTGTACCGCTGTGCGCACAACCCCTTCATCGAGTCCACCCTGAACGAGTACTACGTCCTCACCCTGCGCATCTGGTTTCTCGCGCTCGACCGCGTGGCGCGGCTCGACGACGCCGTCACCGAGCACCGCGAGCTGCTCGAGGCGATCTGCGACGCCGACCCGGCGCGCGCGGAGACCGTCATGCGCCGCCACATTCAAGGCTTCGAGCGGGCGATCCGCGCGGTTCTCTGACGGCCACGCCGCCCCGACCACGACCGAACGAGGAGACACGTCATGAGCACCTTCCCGAGCGCAGCGCGAGCCGTCGTGATCGGCTGCGGCATCGTCGGCAACAGTCTCGCCTATCACCTCACGCGCCTCGGCTGGACGGACGTCGTGCTGATCGACAAGGGGCCGCTCCCGAATCCCGGCGGCTCCACCGGCCACGCGTCCAACTTCATCTTCCCGGTCGACCACTCGAAGGAGATGACGCAGCTGACGCTCGAGTCGCAGCGCCAGTACGTGGAGCTGGGCGTCAACACGGAGTGCGGCGGCATCGAGGTGGCGCGCACCGAGGAGCGCATGGAAGAGCTGCGGCGCCGGATGGCGTCGGCCAGGTCGTGGGGCGTCGACTCCGCACGGCTCGTCACTCCCGCCGAGATCAGGGAGCTCGTGCCCTACATCGACGAGACGATCCTGCTCGGCGGCTTCTACTGCCCCACCGTCTCCGTCGTCGACTCCCTGCAGGCGGGCACGATCATGCGCGAGCGCGGCGTCGACACGGGCGGCCTGCAGGTGTTCGCGGGCACGGACGTGAGCGCGATGGACGTCGAGCGCGGCCGCATCAGGCGCGTGCACACCTCGCGCGGGACGATCGAGGCGGAGACGGTCGTGATCGCCTGCGGCGTGTGGAGCCCGCTGCTCGCACGCATGGCGGGCGCCCGCATCCCCCTCACCCCTGCCGTCCACCAGATGATCGACGTCGGCCCTGTGCCGCGCTTCGAGCGCTCCGCCACGGCGATCGAGTTCCCGATCGTGCGCGACATGGACGTGTTCATGTACGAGCGCCAGGACGGCGTCGGCCTCGAGATCGGCTCGTACGCGCACCGCTCGATCCTGCACGACCCGGAGGAGATCCCCTCGCTCGAGGAGGCCGCCCTCTCGCCCACGGAGTTCCCGTTCACCCAGGCCGACTTCGCGCCGCAGATGGAGCACGCGCTCGAGCTGATGCCGGAGATCGTCGGGGACGAGTCGGTCGGCGTCAAATACGCGATCAACGGGCTCATCTCGCTCACGCCCGACGGCATGCCGATCCTCGGGGAGACGCCGGAGGTGACGGGCCTCTGGTCGGCCGCCGCCGTCTGGGTCAAGGAAGGCCCGGCGGTCGGCAAGTCCGTGGCCGAGTGGATGGTGCACGGCGAATCGCACATCGACCTGCACTCGTCGGACGTCAGCCGCTTCCACGCCCACCAGAAGACGCGCGCACACGTGAAGGCCCGCACCTTCGAGGCCTTCCCGAAGACGTACGGGATCGTGCACCCGGCCGAGCAGTGGGCGAGCGAGCGCGGCCTTCGCCTGTCGCCGATGCACGAGCGGGAGCGGGAGCTCGGCGCGGTCTTCTACGAGGCGGTCGGCTGGGAGCGTCCGCAGTGGTACGAGGCCAACGCGCCGCTCGTCGAGCACTACGGCATCGAGCCGCGCGAGGCGGAGTGGGACGCCCGCTGGTGGTCGCCGGTCGTCAACGCCGAGCACCTGGCGATGCGCGAGCACGCCGGGCTCTTCGACCTCTCCGCCTTCGCGATCTTCGACGTGCAGGGCCCGGGCGCCCTCGATGCGCTGCAGCACGCGGTGCTCGCGCAGATGGACGTCCCCGTCGGGCGCGTCGTCTACACACCCGTGCTGAGCCCGGGCGGAGGCTTCAAGTCCGACCTCACGATCATGCGGCTCGGCGACGAGGAGTTCCGCGTCGTCACCGGCGGCGCTCACGGCATGGCCGACCGCAAGCTGTTCACGGACGGGCTACCCGCCGGACGGCTCCGCGAGCCTCGTCGACGTGACGACCGCCTGGACGACGATCGGCCTGTGGGGGCCGCGGGCGCGGGACATCCTCTCGAGCGTCACCTCCGACGACGTCTCGCACGAAGGCTTCCCGTTCGGCACGTGCAGGACGATCGAGCTCGGCTCGCAGCTCGTGCTGGCCTCGCGCATCTCCTACGTCGGCGACCTGGGCTGGGAGCTGTACGTGCCGATGGAGCAGGGCGCCCGGCTCTGGGACGTCCTCTGGGAGGCAGGCACGCCGCACGGTCTCACCGCGTGCGGCATCGGCGTGTACGGCACGACGGGGCGGCTCGAGAAGAGCTACCGCGCCTACGGGGCCGAGCTCGAATCCGAGTACGACGTCGTCGAGGCCGGCATGCAGCGCCTGCAGGTGAAGGAGCAGGGCTTCGTGGGCAAGGAGGCTCACCTGCGCCACCGCGAGGAGCAGCCGGCCGCCATCCTCTGCACGCTCACCGTCGACGACCACACATCCGCCACCGGTGTGAAGCGCTATCCGCTCGGACGGGAGCCGATCACGCTGCGCGACGGCACCCCGCTCACCGACCGCAAGGGCCGCCGCTCGTACGTGACGAGCGCCGGCGCCGGCCCGTCGGTCGGCGAAGTACCTCCTGCTCGCGTACCTACCGCCCGAGCATGCGGTCGAGGGCTCGCAGGAGCTCGCCGTCGAGTACATGACCGAACGCTTCCCGGTCACGGTCGCGGTCGCCGGCCCGACCCCGCTCTTCGATCCCGAGAATGCGAGGATCCGGTCGTGAACTCGCTCACGTTCCTGCCAGCCTTTCGGTGGAGGCCGGCTGTGCCGGCCGGAAGCGAAAGGAGGCCAGGGGCTGAGGGTTCTCGTCTGCGTGAAGCGGGTGCCTATGACGGGCGGGCGCATCGTGCTCTCGGACGACGAGCAGGCGATCGAGACGAAGCACCTGGGCTTCGCGATCAGCCCGCACGAGGAATGCGGTGTCGAGGAGGCCGTTCGCCAGGTCGAGCAGCACGGCGGCGAGTCGGTCGTGCTCACGCTCGGCCCGCCCGACGCGGAGGAGCAGCTACGCGACGCGATGGCGATCGGCATCGACCGCGGGCTGCACCTCGTCACCGACGGCGAGGAGTGGGACCCGGAGGCGACGGCCGCCGCGATCCTCGAGGCGATCCGGTCCGACGAGCTGGCGTCGGGCCCGTTCGACCTGATCTTCTTCGGCAACGAGTCGGCCGACTCGGGTGGATACCAGGTGGGGCTCCGCGCCGCGCACGCGCTCGGCCGCCCCTGCGCCACGGGAATCAAGAGCGTTCACTCGGAAGGCGAGACCGTGCGCTGCGAGCAGGAGCTCGGCGGCGGTCGCGACGTGTACGAGCTGCCGTTGCCGGCCGTCGTCACCGTCCTCGAAGGCCTCAACCTGCCGCGCTACCCGTCGGTGCCGGGGCGCATGCGGGCGGGCAAGAAGCCGCTCGAGGTCTCCTCGCCGGCGAGGCCGGCCGCGCGGCTCGAGCGCTCGCGCCTCGTCGTGCCGGAGGGAGCGTCGAAGCAGGCCGAGGTGCTCGGCCGTGGCCCGGAGGCGGCACCCGCGGTGGTCGAGCTCCTGCGCCGGATCGGGGTCGCGTGATGGCGACGCTCGTTCTGATCGAGCACGTCGACGGCGCCGCCACGGACGTCTCGCTGCAGGCGCTCGCGCTCGCGCGCGCCCTCGGCGACGACCTCCAGGCCCTGCTGATCGGCCCCGGAGGCGCGCAGGCCGCCGGTGACGTGCCCGCGGGCGTCGCTCACGTGGCCGAGCACGCGGCGCTCGAGGCGTTCGCCCCCGACGCGTGGGCGACGATCGTGTGCGAGCTCGCCGGCCGGATCGGTGCGAGCGCCGTCGTCGCCCCCGGCTCCGAGCACGCAACCGACGCGATGGCGCGTGTCGCGGCGCGCCTGGGGGAGCCGCTCGCCGCAAACTGCGTCTCCGTGACACCCGGCAGGCCGGTGGCGCTGACGCGGATCCGCTGGGGCGGCAGCCTGCTCGAGGAGGCGCAGCTGCACGCGGGTTGCGTGCTGCTGACGGTGGCGCCACACGCCGTCGCCGCCGCCGAGCCGGGCAGCCCCGGCGCGGTCGAGACCTTCGCACCCGAGCTCGCGGACTCCGACCTCGTCGTGCGCGTCCGCGATCGCGTGTCGCCGCCGGTCGGCGGCGTCTCGCTGGCCGACGCGAAGGTCGTGGTCACGGGCGGCCGCGGCGTCGGCTCGGCCGAGGGCTTCGGCGTGATCGAGGAGCTCGCCGGCCTGCTGGAAGGCGCCGTCGGCTGCTCCCGCGCCGTCACGATGGCGGGCTGGCGGCCGCACACAGACCAGGTCGGGCAGACGGGCAACAAGATCGCGCCCGAGCTCTACGTCGCCTGCGGCGTGTCGGGCGCGACCCAGCACATCGCGGGCTGCAAGGGCGCGAAGCGGATCCTCGCGATCAACACCGACCCCGAGGCTCCGATCATGTCCATCGCGGACTACGCGGTGATCGGCAACCTCCACGAGGTGCTGCCGGCGATCTCGGCCGAGCTCCGGAAGGGAACGTAGGGGCGAGGCCGTGCCTCGCCCTCGCCTCCGCCCCCGGGCTTCCACCCGATGACGACCGCTCTCTCAGCCGTCGCCCTACTGGCGCTGATCCTCCTCTTCGGCGGCATCTTCGCCCGCCGCGCTCTCCTCCTGACGCGGCTCGTACGGATGGGAAAGCCGTCCGACCGGTCGGGCGACGTCCCGGCACGGGTGCGGAGCGAGGCCGTCATCGTGCTCGGCCAGAGGAAGCTGTTCCAGCGGCTCTGGCCGGGCCTCGTGCACGCCTGCATCTTCTGGGGCTTCCTCGTCCTCTTCCCCACGATCGTGATGGCGCTGCTCGGGGCCGTGGACGAGGATTGGACGCTGCCCTGGCTCGGCCACCAGGGGTGGTTCGCCCTGCTCGTCGACGTCTTCTGCGTGCTCGTGCTCGCGGGCGTCGCAGCCGCCTTCTGGATCCGCAAGGCGCAGCGGCCGGAGCGGTTCAAGGGCAGCCATCTGCGCGAGGCGGACCTGATTCTCGGGTGGATCGCGGCCATCGTGGTGACGCTGCTCGGCTGGCACGCAGCGCGGATCGCGCTCGGTTTGAACGAGTACCCGGCAGAGTGGTCGCCGCTCGCGAACGGGATCGCAGACGCGTTCGGCCCCGGCTCTACGACCGAGGCGCTCGAGCGCGCGCTCGTCTGGGCGCACCTGCTGCTCGTGGCCGGCTTCCTCGCCTACCTCCCCCACTCCAAGCACCTGCACATCGCGACGGCGGCGATCAACGTCTGGTTCGGCCGCACGCGGTCGCGGGGGCGGCTCGAGCCGCTCGACTTCACGGTGGAGGACGAGAGCGCGATGCGCTTCGGGGCCGCCACCGTCGCCGACATGACGTGGAAGCAGATGGTCGACACGATGTCGTGCACCGAGTGCGGCCGCTGCCAGGACGTGTGCCCCGCCTACGCGACGGGCAAGGAGCTCTCGCCCAAGCTCCTGATCATGGGGCTGCGCGACCAGCTCTTCGCGGAAGGCCCGAGGCTGCTCGGGGACGAGCAGTTCGAGCCGTCACCGCTCGTGCCGAACGCCGTCAGCGACGACGTCGTCTGGGACTGCGTCACGTGCGGCGCCTGCGTGCACGAGTGCCCGGTCGCGATCGAGCACGTCGACCACATCGTCGACCTGCGCCGGCACCTCGTCATGGTCGAGTCCCGGTTCCCGGCCGAGGGCGGCACGATGCTGCGGGACGTGGAGCGCTCGCAGAATCCCTGGGGCAAGCCGCAGGCCGAGCGGGCCGACTGGGCGGAAGGGCTCGACGTGCGGGTGCTGCAGCCGGGCGAGGCGCCGCCCTCGGTGCTCTACTGGGTGGGCTGCGCCGCGTCGTTCGACGAGCGGGCGCGGGTGACGGCGCGCTCCACGGCGAAGCTGCTGCAGCGGGCGGGCGTCGACTTCGCCATCCTCGGCCCGCGCGAGTGCTGCACCGGCGACCCCGCGCGGCGCATGGGGAACGAGTACACCTACCAGGCGTACGCCGAGCAGAACATCGCGACGATGAACGAGGCGGGCGTGAAGCGGATCGTGGCGAGCTGCCCGCACTGCTTCAACACGCTCGCAAACGAGTATCCGGACTTCGGCGGCGACTACGAGGTCGTGCACCACACCGAGCTGATCGCGGAGCTCCTCCGGCGACGGGCTCCTGCGGCCGCAGGCGGGCAGCGAGGAGATCACCTACCACGACTCGTGCTACCTGGCGCGGCACAACGACGTGCTCGCAGCGCCGCGCGAGATCGTCTCCCGCATCGGCAAGCCGCTCGAGATGGCGCGCAGCGGCAAGCGCACCTTCTGCTGCGGTGCAGGCGGCGCGCACATGTGGCTGGAGGAGCGGGGCAGCCAGATCAACGAGGAGCGCGCACGCGAGGCGGCGGCCACCGGGGCCTCGACGCTCGCCGTCGCCTGCCCGTTCTGCACGATCATGCTCGACGACGGTGTCAAGCAGAACGGCGGCGAGCTGCGGGTTGCCGACGTGGCGACGCTGCTCGCCGAGTCACTCGAGGGCAAGGGCTAGAGCACCGCGAGCCAGCGGCCGATCGCAGCCCCGGCCGCGGCGACCGCGGTCGCCACCCGCTCCTCGGCACCGGCCGGCGGGAAGCGATACGCGGGCCCGTGCGCGTGGACCGCCGCGACCGCCTTGCCGCGGGCGTCGCGTACCGGGGCGGCGATCGAGACGATGCCCTCGGCGAACTCCTCGTAGCCCCAGGCACAGCCCTCGCGCCGGACCCGTGCGAGGCGCTGCCGCACGGCGGCCGGCTCGACGACGGTGCGCGTCGTCAGCCGCTCGAGCTCGCGCGCAAGATACGCGTCGATCGCCTCCCCGGGCCACTCGGCGAGCAGCACGAGCCCCGAGGGCACGGCGTGCATCGGCACGCGCGTGCCCGTCCAGTCGCGCACCTGCACGGGGTTGTCCGATTCGACCTGGTCGACGTAGTGGACGTCGTACCCGTCGGGCAACGCCAGGCCGGCGTCCTCGCCGATCGTGCCGACGAGCTCGACGAGCGAAGGGTGGGCGAGCAGGACGAGGCTGCGCTCCGGCGTCACCGTCCCGGCGAGCGCAGCCACGCCGGCCCCGATGCGCCAGCGCGGGCCCTCGATCCGCTCCACGGCTGCGAGCGACTCGAGCGTTGCGAGCAGGCGCGCGACGGTGCTCTTCGGCAGGCCGAGCCGGTCGGCGAGGACGGTGACCCCTGCGGGCCGGGTCGCCACGGCGTCGAGGAGCGCGAACGCGCGCTCCACCGATTGCACCGTCGGACGCTGCACTGTTGCCACCGGCTCCTCGCTCGGATATCGTTTTCCATGATACAGCACTGTTCCACGATGCGGCACGCAGGAGCATCATGAACGACGACCAGCTCGACCTCAGCGCACTGAGCGACGACGAGCTCGTCGCGCAGATGCACGACGACCTCTACGACGGGCTGGCCGACGAGATCGTGGTCGGCACCAACCTGCTGCTCGAGCGCGGCTGGGGGCCTGACAAGGTGCTCAGCGACGCGCTCGTGGAGGGCATGCGCATCGTCGGCATCGACTTCCGCGACGGCATCCTCTTCGTCCCCGAGGTGCTGCTCGCCGCCAACGCGATGAAGGCCGGGATGGCGATCCTGCGACCGCTGCTCGTCGAGACCGGCGCCCAGCGCATCGGCAAGATCGTGATCGGTACCGTCAAGGGCGACATCCACGACATCGGCAAGAATCTCGTGGCGATGATGCTCGAAGGTGCCGGCTTCGAGGTCGTCGACCTCGGCATCAACAACCCGGTGGAGGACTACCTCGCTGCCCTGGAGGAGCATCAGCCCGACATCCTCGGCATGTCGGCCCTGCTGACGACGACGATGCCGTACATGAAGGTCGTGATCGACACCATGGTCGAGAGAGGCATCCGCGACGACTACATCGTGCTCGTGGGCGGCGCACCGCTGAACGAGGAGTTCGGCAAGGCCGTCGGCGCCGACGCCTACTGCCGCGACGCCGCGGTCGCCTCCGAAACCGCCCAGGCTCTGGTGCTCGCACGCCGCGCGGCAGCCGCGGCGTCATGAGCGGATCCCGCTCCCGTGAGCCGCGCCGCTGACGAGGGCGAGGCGCGCCTCGCCCCGACCGCTCTGCTGGAGGAGGAGGCCGTCTTCCCCGGCCCCGGCCCCGGCAGCCTGCTCATCCTGGCGTGCGGCGCCATCGCCCGTGAGGTGCTCGCCGTCGTCGCCCTCAACGGCTGGGAGCACGTCACGGTCCGCTGCCTGCCCGGCAAGCTCCACCAGACGCCACAGCTGATCGCCGGCGCCGTGGACGCGAAGCTCGAGGAGCTGAAGGGGAGCTACGACCGCGTCTTCGTCGCCTACGCCGACTGCGGCACGGGCGGCGCCCTCGACCGCGTGCTCGACGTACACGGCGTCGAGCGGCTGGCGGGCGCGCACTGCTACGGGTTCTTCGCCGGCAACGAGGCCTTCGAGGTGATGCACGAGGAGGAGCCCGGCACCTACTACCTGACCGACTTCCTCGCCCGGCACTTCGACGCGCTCGTGATCCGCGGCATGAAGCTCGACCGCTACCCGGAGCTGATGCAGGACATCTTCGGCAACTACCGCAGGCTCGTCTACCTCTCGCAGCGGGACGACCCCGACCTGCTGGAGCAGGCCCGCGCGGCCGCGGTGAGGCTCGGGCTCCGGTTCGAGCATCGGCGCACGGGCTACGGCGAGCTGCAGCCCGCCCTCGAGCGCTTCGTGTCGCGCATCGAGCTCACGCCCTCGCCGTCCACCACAGGAGACGATCGCCCATGACGGACACGGTCCTCTCGTCGGCCTCGCGGGAGGTCGCGATCGGCTTCGAGCGGCCGTTCGTGATCATCGGAGAGCGCATCAACCCGACCGGGCGCAAGCAGCTCGCGGCGGAGATGGCGGCCGGCAACTTCGAGACGGTCGTCGCCGACGCGATCGCCCAGGTGGAAGCCGGAGCCCAGATGCTCGACGTCAATGCCGGCATCCCGCTGGCCGACGAGCCCGCGATCCTCACGCACACGATCGAGCTCGTGCAGTCCGTCACCGACGTGCCGCTCTGCATCGACTCATCGATCGTCGAGGCGCTCGAGCGCGGCCTCTCGGTCTACCAGGGCAAGGCGCTCGTCAACTCGGTCACCGGGGAGGACGAGCAGATGGAGCGCGTGCTCCCGCTCGTCGCCCGCCACGGCGCAGCCGTGGTCGCGATCTCGAACGACGAGACCGGGATCTCGGAGGATCCCGACGTGCGCTTCGAGGTTGCGCGCAAGATCGTCTCCCGCGCCGCCGACCACGGCATCCCCACAGAGGACGTCGTCGTCGACCCGCTCGTGATGCCGATCGGGGCGATGGGCAGCGCCGGCCGCCAGGTCTTCCGACTCGTGCGGCGGCTGCGCGAGGAGCTCGGCGTCAACACGACCTGCGGCGCCTCGAACATCAGCTTCGGGCTGCCGAACAGGCCCGGGCTGAACGCCGCGTTCCTGCCGATGGCGATCGCGTCGGGCATGACCTCGGCGATCACGAGCCCCTTGCACGAGGAGATGCGCAGGGCGGTCTGGGCCGCCGACGTGATGATGGGCAACGACGAGCACTGCGCCGCCTGGATCGCCCGGCACAGCGACACGCCCGACGGGCCGCAGGGCGGCCGTCGCGGCGGCCGCGAGGGTCGGCGAAGGACCACCGCCGCGTGACGCCGCGTGCCGACCCGGCAGTCCTCGCCGACCACCTCGTCGTCTTCACGCCGTCAGGGCGCCGCGGCCGGTTCGCCGACGGCACGACCGTGCTCGAGGCCGCACGCCGGCTCGGCGTCGACGTCGACTCGGTCTGCGGCGGGCGGGGCATCTGCGGGCGCTGCCAGGTCGAGGTGAGCGAGGGCGAGCACGCCAAGCACGGCATCGTCTCCCGGGCCACGCACCTGACACCGGTGAGCGACGTCGAGCGGGCCTACGCGCGGGAGCGGCCGCTCCGCCCGGGCCGGCGCCTCGGCTGCACCGCCGCGCTCACCGGCGACGTCGTCGTCGACGTGCCGCCGGAGAGCCAGGTCTACCGTCAGGTCGTGCGCAAGGAGGCCGACGCGCACCCGATCGAGATCGACCCCGTCGTGCGCCTCTACACCGTCGAGGTGGCCCTCCCCGACCTGGCCGGCGGCACGAGCGACCTCACCCGGCTGCGCGAGGCGCTCGCACGAGAGTGGTCGCTGACCGGGCTCGCGTGCGACCCCCATGTGGTGGCGGCGCTGCAGCGGACGCTCAGGGCAAGTGACACAGTGTCACAAAGCGCGAGCGCCTGGCGCGTCACCGTCGCGGTGCACGACGGCTCCGCCGTGACCGCGATCTGGCCCGGCTTCCACGACGCGGGCTACGGCATCGCCTTCGACGTCGGCTCGACGACGGTCGCCGGGCACCTGTGCGAGCTGCGCACGGGCGACGTGCTCGCCTCCGCCGGCGCGATGAACCCGCAGATCCGCTTCGGCGAGGACCTGATGAGCCGGGTCTCGTACGTGATGATGAACCCCGGGGCCGAGAAGGAGCTGACGAAGGCCGTGCGCGGCTGCCTCGCGAAGCTGACGGCCGAGCTCGCCTCGAGCGCGGGCGTCGACCGCGACGACGTGCTCGAGCTCACGGTCGTCGGCAACCCGATCATGCACCACCTCCTGCTCGGCATCGACCCGACCGAGCTCGGCGGCGCGCCGTTCGCGCTCGCAGTCGACGAGGCGCTGCGCCTGCGCGCCACCGACCTCGGGCTCCCCGTCAACACCGGCGCCCGCGTGTACGTGCTCCCGTGCATCGCGGGCCACGTCGGCGCCGACACGGCCGGGGTGATCCTCTCCGAAGGCCCGCATCTGGCCGGCGAGGTGAACCTGATCGTCGATGTCGGCACGAACGCGGAGATCGTGCTCGGCAACAGCAGCCGCCTGCTCGCAGCCTCGAGCCCGACCGGGCCGGCGTTCGAGGGCGCCCAGATCAGCTGCGGCCAGCGCGCCGCCCCCGGTGCGATCGAACGCGTGCGCGTCGACCCGGACACGCTGGAGCCGCGCGTGAAGGTGATCGGCTGCGACGCGTGGTCGGACGAGCCCGGCTTCGCGGGCACACAGGTGACCGGCGTGTGCGGCTCCGGCATCATCGAGGTCGTCGCCGAGCTGCACCTCGCCGGCGTGATCACGACGGACGGCACGATCGACGGCGCCCTCGCCGGGCGCACGCCGCGGCTCCTCGCCGACGGGCGGACGTTCTCGTACCTCCTCTACGACGGGGAACCGCAGCTGACGATCACCCAGAACGACGTGCGCCAGATCCAGCTCGCCAAGGCCGCGCTGCACGCCGGCTGCCGCCTGCTGATGGATCGCTACGGGATCGACCAGGTCGAGCGCATCCGCCTCGCCGGCGCCTTCGGCGCCCAGATCGACCCGGTGCACGCGCTCGTCCTCGGCCTCGTCCCCGACTGCGACCCGGAGCGCGTCACCTCCGCCGGGAACGCCGCGGGCACGGGCGCCCGCATCGCGCTGCTCGACCGCAAGGCGCGCGCGGAGATCGAGGAGGTCGTCCGTCGCGTCGAGAAGGTCGAGACGGCGGTGGAGCCGCGCTTCCAGGATCACTTCGTCCACGCGATGGCGATCCCGCACGAGATCGACCCCATGCCGCGGCTCGCCGCAGCCGTGCCGCTGCCCCCGCGGCGGACGGCCGTCGCGGCCGAGCGAGGGGAGCGGCCGCGCCGCCGGCGGGCCGGCGCCACTCACGAGAGGAGACCGACATGACGGAGTCGACGACCGGCAGGCGCAGCGGCGGCCGCGCCGGGCGGCAGGCGGCGCGGCTGCACGCCGCGGTGGAGCGCGTTCCGTTCCTGACACGGGTTCTGGCCCCGTTCGAGGTTCTCTCCGACGAGGGCCTCGAGCTGCTCGAGCAGAACGCGGACACGATCCTCGAGCAGGTCGGCATCGAGTTCCACGACGCTCCCGAGGCGGTGCGGCTGTTCGCGGAGGCCGGCGCCGAGATCGAGGGCGAGCGCGTCCGCTTTCCCCGCGGCATGTGCCGCGACCTCGTCCAGGCGACGGCGCCCGAGTCGTTCACGCAGGTCGCCCGCAACCCCGCGAACAACGTCGTCTTCGGCGGTCGCAACACGATCTTCGCCCCCGCCTACGGCTCGCCGTTCGTGACCGACCTCGACAACGGGCGCCGGTACGGGACGATCGAGGACTTCCGCAACTTCGTCAAGCTCGCCTACGCCGCCCCGCACGTCCACCACTCGGGCGGCACCGTCTGCGAGCCCGTCGACCTGCCCGTCAACAAGCGCCACCTGGACATGGTCTACGCCCACCTGCGGCTCTCCGACAAGCCGTTCATGGGCTCGGTCACGCATCCCGAGCGCGCCCGCGACACCGTCGAGATGGCGCGGATCGTGTTCGGCGCCGACTTCCTCGAGACGAACACCGTCGTCTTCAGCCTCATCAACGCCAACTCGCCCCTGGTGTGGGACGCGACGATGCTCGGCGCGGCGACCGCCTACGCCGAGGCGAACCAGGCGGTGATGATGACGCCGTTCATCCTCGCCGGCGCGATGAGCCCCGCCACCGTGGCCGCCACGTGTGCGCAGACGCTCGCCGAGTCGCTCGCGGGGATGGCGTACGTGCAGCTCGTCCGGCCCGGCGCCCCCGTCGTGCTCGGCTCCTTCGCGTCGTCGATCTCCATGCAGTCCGGCGCACCGACGTTCGGAACCCCCGAGCCGGCGCTCGTCCTGTACGTGATGGCGGCCCTGGCACGGCGCCTGAGAGTGCCGTTCCGCAGCGGCGGCGCGCTGACCGCGTCGAAGGGCGCGGACGCGCAGGCAGCCTACGAGTCGGCCAACACGATGCAGCCGACGCTGCTCGGCGGCGTCAACTTCGTGCTGCATGCGGCAGGCTGGCTCGAAGGAGGCCTGGCGATGGGATACGAGAAGTTCGTCCTCGACACCGACCAGCTGGGCATGTGGCACGCGTTCGCCAAGGGCGTCGACCTGTCGGAGAACGGGCAGGCGCTCGACGCCTTCCTCACGAACGAGCCCGGCCAGCATTTCCTCGGCCACCCGCACACGCTCGCGAACTTCGAGACGGCGTTCTACCGCTCGCCGCTCGCCGACAACGCGAGCTACGAGCAGTGGGAGGCCGAGGGCTCCCGTGACGCGGCGCAACGGGCAAACGCCGTCTGGAAGCGGATGCTCGCCGACTACGAGCCGCCGCCGATCGACGACGCGGTCGACGCGGAGCTGTGCGAGTGGGTCGAGCGCAAGAAGGCGTCCTTCCCCGACTCGAACGTCTGATGGCCGGCACCACGACATCCCGCTCGCCCGCGGACGCCTCCGTCTCCGGCCTGCTCGCCCACTCGCGCTACGAGGTGCTGCCGCTCGACGGGATCGAGGAGCAGGTGCTCGCCCACGTGCCGCTGGACGTCTCCCTCACGGTGACCATGTCGCCGACGAAGGGCCTCGAGCCCACTCTCGCCCTGGCGGCCCGCCTGCTCGGGCACGGGTACGCTGTCGTGCCGCACCTGTCGGCACGGCTCGTCGAGAGCCGTCAGCACCTGGCCGACCTCGTCTCGCGCCTCGGCGAGATGGGCGTGGCCGACGTCTTCGTCGTGGCGGGTGACGCCCACGAGCCGCGAGGCCCGTTCGCGGGGGCAGCGCCGATGCTCGCCGCGATGGCCGAGGCCGGGCATCCGTTCGAGCAGGTCGGCATCGCGGGCTACCCGGAGAGCCACCCGCTGATCGACGACCAGACGGTGATCGCCGCGATGCTTGCGAAGGAGCCCTACGCGACCTACATCACGAGCCAGGTGTGCTTCGACCCGAAGGTGACCGCCGCCTGGATCGAGGCCGTCTGGGCGCGCGGCATCCACCTGCCGATCCTGGTCGGGATCCCCGGTGTCGTCGGGCGCGCGAAGCTGCTGCGCGTGTCGGCCCGGATCGGCATCGGCGACTCGATGCGCTTCCTGCGCAAGCACGGCAGCTTCGCGGGCCGGTTCCTGCGCCCGGGCGGCTTCGACCCCGACCCGCTCGTCGACGGGATCGCCCCGGCGCTCGCAGGGCCTGACCGCAAGGTCGCCGGCTTCCACATCTTCACCTTCAACGATCTCGCCGACACGGAGGCGTGGCGGCAGCGACGCCTGGGGCTCGAGGGCGGAGACGACGCGGGGTGAGCGGGCGGGCGTGGGACTTCGTCATCGTCGGCGGCGGCTCGGCCGGCTGCGCGCTCGCGAACCGTCTCAGCGCCGACCCCTCGACACGCGTGCTCGTGCTCGAGGCCGGCCGGCCCGACTCGCTCTGGGACATCTTCATCCACATGCCCGCCGGGCTGGCCTTCCCGATCGGCAACCGCTTCTACGACTGGAAGTACGAGTCCGAGCCGGAGCCGCACATGGACGGCCGGCGCATCTACCACGCCCGCGGCAAGGTGCTGGGCGGCTCGAGCTCGATCAACGGGATGATCTTCCAGCGCGGCAACCCGCTGGACTTCGAGCGCTGGGCCACGGTTCCCGGGCTCGAGCACTGGGACTACGCGCACTGCCTGCCCTACTTCAAGCGCATGGAGAACTGCCTCGCCGGCGCAGACGAGTGGCGCGGCGGCGAAGGCCCGCTCGTGCTCGAGCGCGGACCGGCGACGAGCCCGCTCTTCGACGCGTTCCTCGAAGCCGTGCAGCAGGCCGGCTACCCGCTCACGGACGACGTCAACGGCTACCGGCAGGAGGGCTTCGCCCACTTCGACCGCAACATCCACCGGGGGCGAAGGCTGAGCGCGGCCCGCGCATACCTGCATCCCGTGAGGAAGCGCCCGAACCTCGAGGTCCGCTGCCGCACGCTCGTCTCCCGCGTACTGTTCGAGGGGACGCGCGCGACGGGCGTCGAGATCGACGGCAAGCGCGGGCCTGAGATCGTGCTCGCCGAGGAGGTGATCCTGTGCGGCGGCGCCATCAACTCGCCGCAGCTGCTGCAGCTCTCGGGCATCGGCAACGCGGCCGAGCTCTCGGCACTCGGGATCGACGTCGTGCACGACCTGCCCGGAGTCGGCGAAAACCTGCAGGACCACCTCGAGGTGTACGTCCAGTACGCGTGCACGAAGCCGGTCTCCATGCAGCCGGCGCTCAAGCTCCGCAACCGGCCGTGGATCGGGTTCCAGTGGCTGTTCCTGCGCCGGGGGCCGGGCGCCACGAACCATTTCGAGGCCGGCGGCTTCGTCCGCTCGAACGACGAGGTCGCCTACCCGAACCTGATGTTCCACTTCCTGCCGCTGGCGATCCGCTACGACGGCTCCCAGCCCGAGGGCGGCCACGGCTATCAGGTGCACGTCGGCCCGATGTACTCGGACGCACGCGGCTCGGTGAAGATCACCTCGCGCGATCCGCGCGTGCACCCTGCGTTGCGCTTCAACTACCTCTCGACCGACCAGGACCGGCGCGAATGGGTGGAGGCGATCCGGTGTGCGCGCGCCATCCTGACGCAGCCCGCGTTCCATCGGTTCGACGGCGGCGAGACCTCACCGGGGCCGCAGGTGCAGACGGACGAGGAGATCCTGCGCTGGGTCGCGCGCGACGGCGAGACGGCGCTGCACCCGTCGTGCACGTGCCGGCTCGGCAGCGACGAGCAGGCGGTCGTCGACCCCGCTTCGATGCGGGTGCACGGCGTCGACGGGCTGCGCGTCGTCGACGCCTCGGTGTTCCCCTTCGTCACGAACGGGAACATCTATGCGCCGACGATGATGGTCGGCCGAGAAGGCCGCCGACCTCATCCTCGGCAACACCCCGCTGCCGCCCTCGGACGCCGCCTTCTACCGGCACGGCGCGAGCACACCTTCCTAGGCCGGGCTCGAGTCGAGCAGCCGATCGCCGGCGACCGAGCACCTTTGTGGTGATTCACCACAAAGTCCGTGGCGCCGCCCGCCGGCGGCCGCCGTCAGGAGCCGTCAGCGACGGCCAGCACGGCCTTGACGATGCCGTCGTAACCGGTGCAGCGGCAGAGGTTGCCGGACAGCCCGATGCGCACCTCGTCCTCGCTCGGGTGAGGGTTCGCCTGGAGCAGCGCCGTCGCCGAGATCAGCATCCCGGGCGTGCAGAAGCCGCACTGGACGCCGCCCAGCTCGAGGAACGCCGCCTGCAGCGGAGCGAGCGTGTCGCCCGAGGCGAGGCCCTCGACCGTCGTGATCTCGGCTCCTTCGGCCTGGAGCGCAAGGTAGGAGCATGCGTTCACGGGCTCGCCGTCGAGCAGCATCATGCAGGCGCCGCACTCCGAGTCGTCGCACCCTTCCTTGGAGCCGGTCAGGCCGACGACGTCTCGCACGGCCGTGAGCAGGCTCGTGCCCGGGTCGAGCTCGACGGGGTAGGAGATCCCGTTCACCGCCAGGGTCGCCGCCACCTTCACGACGCCTCCCCTCGCGCCCGTGCGAGAGCCCGCTCGATCGCCCGGCGGGCGATCACGGCAGCCATCGCGCGCCGGTAGTCCGCCGACCCGCGCACGTCCGAGATCGGCGTCGCCGCGGTGGCCACCGCCTCGGCTGCCGCGGCAACCGCAGCTGCGCCGCCGTCCGATCCCGGCGAGAGCGGCCTCGGCCTCGGGCACCCGGCGGATCGTCGGGGAGAGCGCGGTCATGGCCACCCGTGCGTCGGCCACGCTGCCGTCGGTCACCGTCACGACGGCGGTGGCGCCGACGACGGCGATCTCCATCTGGCGCCGGTACTCGAGCCGCACGTACGCGCTCCCCGTGCCCGCAGCCGGAGCAGGCACGTCGATCGTGACGAGCAGCTCGTCGCCGTGGGCGGTGGTGGCGCCGGGGCCGGCCCAGAGATCGTCGACCGCGACCCAGCGTGTTCCGGCGGGACCTCGCAGGGTGACCGAGGCGCCCAGGCAGAGGAGCGGGCCGCCCGTCTCCATCGCGGGCGACGCGTTCATCAGGTTGCCGCCGATCGTGCCCTGCGCACGCGTCGCGTGCGAGCCCACGATCGCGCATGCGTCCGCCAGGGCGGTGAAGCGCGCACGTACGTTGTCGTTGGCGGCGATTGCCGCGTGAGAGGCGAGCGCGCCGAACCTGATGCCGCCGTCGGCGAGCGCCTCCACGCCGGCAAGCTCCGCGAGGCGGTGGATCGCGACGAGGCTCCCGGGCATCGCCGTCTTGCCCGAGCGCGCTCCCACGACGAGGTCCGTGCCCCCGGCCACCGCTCGCGCTCCGCCCGCGAGCGCCAGCACCGCCTCCTCCACGCTCGAGGCCGTCACGAACGACGTCACGCTCACGACCCCTCCTTGTGGTGATTCACCACAAACGTCGGAGCGGCGGCCGCCCAGACGCGCTCCGGTGTCATCGGCAGCGCCCGCACGCGGGCGCCGATCACCTTCGCGATCGCGTTCGCGACGGCGCCCGCGGTGGGCACGCACGGAGGCTCACCGACGCCCTTGGAGCCCTTCGGGCCGGCGTTCGGCGTGTCCGTCTCGATCCACGCGATGTCGATCTGCGGCGCGTCCGACGCGGTCACGAGCTTGTAGTCGGTGAGGTGCGCGTTGCGGTGGCGCCCTTCGTCGTCGAGCTGGGTCCCCTCCGTCAGCGCCTGGCCGATGCCCATCACGACGCCGCCGTACACCTGCCCGTCCGCGCCGAGGCGGTTCAGGATCCGGCCGCAGTCGTGGGCGGCGGCGACCTGCAGCACACGCACGACGCCCGTCTCACGGTCGACCTTCACCCGCACCGCGTGGGCGATCAGCTGCGGCGCGTGGAACGACTCGAGCCCGAGCCGCCCCACGCAACCCTCCGCCGGCGCAGACGGCGCCTCGGGCAGCTCGCCCGCACCCTTGCCGTGGAACGTGCCGGAGGCGGCGAGGTCGGCGATCGTCACCGTCTTGTCCGGCGAGCCCTTCACCCGCACCGTCCCCTCCACGAGCTCGAGGTCGGCACGGGATGCCTCGAGCTTGTCGGCCGCTGCGTCGAGCAGCTGGTCGCGCACGTCGACGGCGGCGGCGATCACGGCGCGGGCGCTGTTGAACGTCGTCTGCGAGCCGCACGAGCCCATGTCCCAGGGTGCCGCATCGGTGTCCTGGTAGAGGAGCGAGAAGTCCTCGGGCCTCATCCCGAGCTGCTCGGCCACGTATGCCGGCATCGCCATCACCGCGCCGGTGCCGTTCTCCTGGGCGCCGGTCACGATCGTGCCGCTCCCGTCCGGGTTGAGCTTCACGTAGGCACCCGCGTTGGCGGCGAAGCAGGGCCACCAGCCGCACGCGACCCCGATCGCCTCGTCACCCGGCAGCTCCTGCCCGTAGCCGATCAGCTCCACCGCACGTTCGAGCGTCTCCTTCATCGCGATCTGCTCGAGCACCTGCCCGGTCGCCGTGACCGAGCCTTCCTCGATCAGCGTCCGCCGCCGTAGCTCCACCGGGTCGATGCCGAGGGCGGCCGCGAGCTCGTCGAGGTGCTGCTCGAGCGCCCAGCACACCTGCGGGGCGGTCGGAGCGCGGATCGACGACGACGGCTGGTTGTTCGTGTAGACGAGCGATGACTCGACGTGGACGGCCTCGTGCCGGTACGGGCCGAGCGCATGCATGGCCGCCATCTGGGCGAAGAAGCCGCCCTCGCCGCAGTAGGCGCCCTTGTCGAGCACGAGGCGCGCCCTGTGCGCGACGAGCGTGCCGTCGGCGCGCGCACCGGTCTCGAGCTCGATCGCCATGCCCTCCCGCCGGTGCCCGACGGCGAAGAACTCCTCCTTGCGCGAGAACACGAGCTTGACAGGGCGGCGGGCTGCGCGCGCGAGCGCGGCGACATGCCCTTCGAAGTGGAAGTCGCATTTCGCCCCGAAGCCGCCGCCGAGCAGGGGCACGACGACGCGGACGTGCGACTCGGGTATCTGCAGCGTGTACGCGACACCCGCCCGCGCCGCGTACGGCACCTGCGTCGACGTCCACACGGTCACCTTGTCGCCCTCCCACTGGGCCACCACCGCGCGAGGCTCGATCGGCACGCCCTGCACGGGGTCGGTCACATACCGTCCCTTCACCACCACGTCCGCCGTCGCGAGCGCAGCGGCGGCGTCACCCTTCACGATCGTCGAGTGGCCGAGGGTGTTGCGGTTGCGCCCGAGCGACTCGTCGCCCTCGTAGCTCTCCCAGTCCGGGTGGATGAGTGGGGCGTCGTCCGCGAGGGCGGCCTCGAAGTCGGTCACGACCGGCAGCGGCTCGTACTCCACCTCGATCAGCGCGGCCGCCTGCTCGGCGATCTCCGCGGTC
Source organism: uncultured Gaiellaceae bacterium (assembly GCA_963787085.1). Classification (GTDB taxonomy): domain Bacteria; phylum Actinomycetota; class Thermoleophilia; order Gaiellales; family Gaiellaceae; genus Gaiella. The sequence continues at coordinate 91,281 of CAWBBO010000015.1, forward strand.
GTCGCGGCGACGCCGGCCACGATGTCGCCCTCGAACCGAACCGTGTCGCGCGCGAAGAGCCGGCGGTCCTTGACCATGCCGCCGTAGAGCACGTCGGGGACGTCCTCGTGCGTGACGATCGCGATCACTCCCGGCAGCGTGCGCGCCTTCGACGTGTCGATGCGGACGACGCGGGCGTGGGTGTGGTCGGTGTAGCGGAACTTGGCCACGAGCTGTCCCGCGAGCGTGAGGTCGGCCGTGTAGCGGCCTGTTCCCGTCACCTTCTCCTTGCCGTCCGGGCGGACGAACGTCCGGGGCTCCTCGACCGTAGCCACTGTCGCAGTCTCCTTCGTGGGCGTGTGGCGCCTATCCAATCAGAGCTGCGATGGGTTCCGCGACCGCGGTACGGTCTCGTCCGTGCCGGCGAGGGTTTCCCGCAGCAACGCCGGCCGGTCGCCGAAGGCGGGCAAAGTGTTCTCCCGCTCGCCCGCAGAGGCGCCCCGATGGGCGATCACCCAGGTCACCGGTACCGGTCCGGTGCTCTACGCGCCGCGGGGGGCGCTGTCCTCCAGCGCGATCCGCACGAGGTCACGGATCGAGAGGATCCCGACCGGCCGACCGTTGTCGACGACGGGCAGGTGCCGGAAGCCGCCGTGGATCATCAGCACGGCGGCGTGCTCGGTCGTCTCGCCGGGCTCGATCGTCTCCGGCCCGTGCGTCATGAAGGCGGACACGATCGCGCTCTCGACGCCTCCGGCGGCGACTGCGTTGAGCACGTCCCGCTCCGTCAGGATCCCGGTCAGCCGCTCGCCGTCGAGGACGAGCGCTGCGCCGACCCGGTGCTCGACCATGCGGGTGGCGGCCGCGACGAGCGTCTCGTCCGGGCCGACCGTGACGAGATCGCCTGACATGTGCGTCTCGACGGCGGCCATCGGGCGATGTTACTCGTCGCCGGGAGCCGGCGCGAGGGCGCCGCCGAGTGCTCGGGAGACCGCCGCGGCGCGCTCCCGCAGCTGCGGGAGCGCAGCTGCGATCGTCTTCGTCGTGAGCCGTGAGGCAGGCCCCTGCAGGCCGATCACGGCCACGAGCTCGCCACCGCTGCCGAGCACGGGAGCAGCGACCGCGTTGAGGTCGTCCTCGCGCTCACCAAGCGCCTCGGCCCAGCCCCGCTGGCGGACGGCGGCGACCTCCGCGGCGAGAGCGTCGCGGTCGGTGACGGTGCGGGCCGTGAACGTGCGCAGCCGCCCGGGCGGGAGCGACACCTCGCCGAAGGCGAGAGCCACTTTCCCCACCGCAGTGGCGTGCGCGACGCTCGGGCGCCCGATCCGGGCGACGCTCTGCACCGAGGCGTGGCTCTGCACGAAGTCGACCGTGATCGCGTCGGGGTCGCCGGGAACCGAGAGGGTGGCCGTCTCTCCCGTGCCGGCAGCCAGGGCGCGCAGGTGCGGACGAGCCAGCTCACGCACGTCGAGCCCTGCGAGCGCCGCGTTCCCGAGCTCGACGAGGTGCGGCCCGAGTCGATAGCGACCGCTCTCCTCGACGTAGGCGACGAGCCCTGCCGCGGCGAGCGTCGCGAGCTGGCGCGATGCGGTGCTCGCGTTCAGGCCGGTGCGTCGCGCCACCTCGTTCGTGCCGACCTCGCCCGCCGCGGCAACGGCGTCGAGCACGGCGATCGCACGCTCGACGGCGGCGATGTGACGCGTGGCTGGAGATCCGGTTCGGGCCATGGTACGGTTTCAGCAAATCGATTTTGCCATAATATTGCCCAGGAGGCAATTTCCATGCCGCTTCCCGCTTCTGCCCGCTACGTCGTCGTCGGCGCCGGCATGCACGGGCTCTCCACGGCCTACCACCTCGCCCGGGAGCTGAAGAGCCGAGGCACCGGATCGGGCGCCGACGTCGTCGTGCTCGAAAAGTCGACCCCGGGGGCGGGCGCCACCGGCATCGCCTGCGGCGTCGTCCGCAACAACTACTTCCAGCCCGCCATGAGCGAGCTCATGCAGGCGTGCGTCGAGGTGTGGGAGTCCGACCCGGCGGCGTACCACTACAACGGCGTCGGCTATGTCGCGCTCGGGCCGAAGGTGCAGGAGAGCGACCTCGTCGCGGTGTACGAGCGCCAGGAGCGCATCGGCTACCGCTCGGAGCTGATCGTCGGCGAAGCCGAGGTCGATGCGCACATGAAGGGCCTCTTCCCGGACTGGCGCGCGCAGGGCGTCACCGTCTGCCTGCACGAGCACCAGGGCGGCTTCGCCTTCAACGTCGAGTCGGTGATGGGGCTCCGCGACAAGTGCCTCGAGGAGGACGTCCAGATCCACTCCTACACCAAGGTCACCGGCTTCGAGGTCGGCGCCGACGACACCGTTACCGCGGTCGAGACGGGCAACGGCCGCGTGGCGGTGGGCGAGCAGGTCGTGATCGCGCCGGGCCCCTGGGCACGGCAGTTCTGGCGGCTGCTCGGGCTTCCGGACACGATCGACGTGCGCACCCCGGCGGGCGACCTGCAACACGACGTGCGCATGTGGACCTACTGGAACCTGCAGGAAGGCGAGATCACCGTCGACCCACTCATGTTCGCGACGGCCGACGGCGGCGCACCGCCCGTGATCCATCTCGACACCGACGCGCCGCTCTACACGGACGAGGGAGAGTTGGTCACCGACGAGCTCTGGGGCATCTACTACAAGCGTGACCGCCACGGCGTCCAGGGAGGCGCCTCGCCGCTCACGGTCGACGGCGACGTGCAGCTCGACCCGTATCCCTCCACCACCGACGTCGATCCCGCGTTCCCCGACATGTGGTGCGCCGCCCTCTCGCACGCGATGAGCCGTTTCGAAGGCTGCCGCCCGCTCTACAAGCAGGCGCGCTCCGGCGGCGTGGGCGCGTTCACCGCGGACAACTTCCCGGTCTTCGACTACCTGAAGCCGAACGTGTACGCGATCCTCGACTCGAATCACGGCTACAAGATGATCGGCGTCGGCCGCGAGGTGGCGAAGGTGCTCCAGGGCGAGCACTCGAGCCTGCTCTATCCCTTCCGCTTCGAGCGCTTCGCCACCGGCGACCTGCACCCCGTGTCGAACTCGCCCTACCCCTGGTCCTGACGGCTGACCGCGTTCTCGACCCAGTCGAGCACGGACGGCCCCACCAGCAGGCCGGCACCGAGCAGCACCACCATCACGGGCAGGCGCAGCAGCACCGCCAGCGGGATCGAGACCACGCCCGCGAGCAGGATCAGCCCGACGTGGAGCAGGATCTCCTGTGCGCCCACCCGGGGAGATTACGGCGTCGCAGGCGCTGAAGCACCGGGAGTCGCCGCGAGGTGAGGACCCGCCTCGCCGGGCTAAGAACAGGCCGACGATGCTGCCGTGCTCGTCCACGTCGATGGCGTAGGCGGCCGGCTTCGCGCCGAGGCCCGGCATCGTCTGCATGTCGCCGCAGAGCGCCACGATCCAGCCCGCCCCCGTGTACGGGCGCAGGTCCCGCACGGTGACCGTGAAACCGGTCGGCGCGTTCTTCAGGGCCGGGTCGTGGGAGAGCGAGAGGTGCGTCTTCGCCATGCAGATCGGCAGCCGCCCGAGACCCGCCCGCTCGAAGGCGGCAGCCTTCTCCCTCGCGGCCGGCAGCAGCTGGACGTCGTCGCCGCCGTACACCTTCTGCACGATGGCGCGGATCTTCCGCTCGATCGGCGCGTCCTCCGGGTAGGCGAACTGGAAGGAGTTCGGCTGCTCGGCCGCGTCCACGACCGCCTCGGCGAGCGCGACCGCGCCCCGGCCGCCGTTCTCGAAGGCCGTGTTGATCTCGGCGGCGTGCGCGCCGTGCTCGACGGCGAGCTTGCGCACGAGCTCGAGCTCCTCCGGCGTGTCGGTGGGGAACTTGTTCACGCCGACCACCGCCTGCAGGCCGAAGCCGTTGACGATGCCGATGTGGCGCGCCATGTTCGCGGCCCCTGCCTCGATCTCGGCCAGGCCGCCGTCGATGTCGCCGCCGTGGTGCTTGAGCGCCTTCACGGTGGCGACGAGCACGACGGCGCTCGGCCGCAGGTCACCGACACGGCACGTGATGTCGAAGAACTTCTCCATCCCCATGTCCGAGGCGAAGCCGCTCTCGGTGATCACGTAGTCGCCGAGCTTGAGGGCGACGCGATCGGCGACGAGGGAGTTGTTGCCGTGCGCGATGTTCGCGAAGGGTCCGCAGTGGATGAACGCGGGCTGCCCTTCGAGCGTCTGCACGAGGTTGGGCTTGATCGCGTCCTTGAGGAGCACCGTCATCGAGCCCGCCGCCTGCACCTGTTCTGCGGTGACCGGCTCGCCCTCGTACGTCTGGCCGACGGTGATGGCGCCGAGCCGGGCGCGGAGGTCGCCGAGGTCGCGGGCGACGGCGACGAGGCCCATCACCTCGCTGCCCGCGGTGATGTCGAAGCCCGTCTGGCGCGGATAGCCGTTGACACGGCCGCCGAGACCCGTGACGACGTCGCGCAGGGAACGGTCGTTCATGTCCATGCAACGGCGCCACGAGATCGTGATCGGATCGATGCCGAGCTTGTTGCCGTGCAGCAGGTGCGCGTCGATCATGGCGCTGAGCAGGTTGTTGGCAGCCGTGATCGCATGCAGGTCGCCGGTGAAGTGGAGGTTCAGGTCCTCCATCGGCACGACCTGCGCGTAGCCGCCGCCCGCGGCACCGCCCTTGACGCCGAAGACGGGGCCGAGCGAGGCCTCGCGCAGCGCGAGCACCGGCTTGCGGCCGAGCACGCCGAGACCCTGGGTGAGCGACACCGACGTCGTCGTCTTGCCCTCGCCCGCCGGGGTCGGCGTGATCGCGGTCACGTTGATCAGCTTCGCGTCGGGCCGGTCGGAGAGCCGGTCGATCACGGAGAGGTCGACCTTGCCCTTGTAGCGGCCGTACTGCTCCAGCTCGTCGGGCTCGATGCCCGCCTCGGCGGCGACGTCGGTGATGGGGCGCAGCTTCGCCGCCTGCGCGATCTCGAGGCTCGAGAGCATGGTGTTCAACCCTTTCGAAGTGTCGTCAATGGCTCACCGCGGCAGCGGCAAGCTCGGAAACCATCGTGTCAGTGTAGAAGCGCTCGAGCTTGAACGGCTCGATCAACGCCGGGGTCTTGCCGGTGGCGATCAGCTCGGCCAGCGTCACCCCGGTGATCGGGGCCGCCTTGAAGCCGTACGTGCCCCAGCCGCAGTCGACGAGGAAGCCGTCGATCTCGGTCAGGCCCATGATCGGGCTGTAGTCGGGGCTCATGTCGCAGAGGCCCGTCCAGTGGCGCAGGATCTTCGTCGCGTGCAGCTGCGGGAACAGCTCGAGCACGTGACGGGTGGCGTACTCGATGAAGGGGAAGGTGCCCTTGTTCGAGTACGTGGGGTAGGGCTCCACCTCGGCGCCGATCAGGAACTCGCCGCGATCGGTCTGCGAGACGTAGATGTGCATCTGCGCGGAGACGATGATCTTGTCCAGGAACGGCTTCACGGGCTCGGTCACGAACGCCTGCAGGATGCTCGTCACGATCGGCAGCGGCAGGTTGGCCATCTTCGCGACGGGGCTCGACCAGCCTGCGGTGGCCGACAGCACCGTCCCGCAGGAGATGTCGCCCTGGCTCGTCCTGACGCCGTGCACCTTGCCGTCGCGGATGTCGAAGCCCGTCACCTCGACGCCCTGATGGATGTCGACGCCGGCTTTCCCGACCTGCTTGGCGTACCCCCAGACGACGGCGTCGTGGCGGATGATGCCGCCCGGTGGGTGGTAGAGCGCCCCCTGGATCGGCCAGGTCACGTCGTCCCCGATCGAGATCTGCGGGCACAGCCGCTTCACCTCGGCCGCGTCGATCACGCGACTGTCGATGCCGAGCAGCTTGTTCACCTCGGCGCGCTCGTTCTGCACGACGAGCGACCGGTCGGAGTGTGCCAGCGTGAAGTGCCCGTGCTGGGAGAACATGAGGTTGAAGTCGAGGTCGGCCGACAGCTTCTCGTAGAGCTTCACGCTCTGGGTGTAGAAGGCGGCGCCCTCGGGCGTACGGTAGTTCGACCGGATGATCGTCGTGTTGCGGCCCGCTGCGCCTGCGCCGATGTAGCTCTTCTCCAGGATCGCCACGTCCGTGATGCCGTGGTGCCTGGCCAGGTAGTAGGCGGTCGCGAGGCCGTGCGAGCCGCCGCCGACGATGACGACGTCGTAGTGCCGCTTCAACGACGCCGGCCGGCGCAGCACCTGCTTGCGGAGGAAGATGTCCTTCACGACGCCGCTCCGATGGCGTCGACGCCGACGAGGCCGCCGCCGAGCGCCTCCGCCCGGTCGAGGACGACCTCCGACATGTAGTGGCCGAGCTCCTGGGCGAGCAGGAGCCAGTAGCCGCCGCCGCGCTGCAGCACGTGCGCGGTCACGTGGGCCACCTCGCCGCCCGACGGGAAGCGGTGGATGTGCGTGAGCCGGCGCAGCACGGTGTCCGCCTCGGGGCCGGCGATGGCGATGATCGCGAGCGCGCCGGTGACGTCGAGCACGAAGCGGTCGGCGGCCTGCTCGCGCACGCTGGCGGCCAGCGCCGGCGCGCAGAGGACGAGCGCGCGCCGCTCCGAGATGCGATACCAGACGATGCCCTCGCCCTCGATCGGGTCGCCGGACGGCCGTACCTCGAGCTTGGCGAGGTGGGAGAGGTCCGCGACGCCGACGTTCGCGAGCCGCTCTGCCTCGTCCGGTACCGACACGGGCACGAGCCAGCCGTCGCGCTCTGCAAAGGCGGCACCAGCCTCACGGAAGCGACGCTCGAGCGGCGACTTCGCGACCGGGTGGAAGGCGCCCTGGTCGGCGGCCGCGTCGACGCGGAGGAACTCGAGCACGCTCACGCTTTCAGCCTCGCTCCCTCGGGATCGAAGAAGGCGCCGAGGTGCACCTTCATCGGCACGGGCCGGCCGTCGACCTGCACGTCGAAGCGACCGCCGTCGACGGCGAGCTCGACGGGCACGACGGCGAGCCCGATCACCTTGCCGAGCTCGAGGCTCCTGCGGACGCTCGTGACGCGCCCGGCCGACCTGCCGTCCACGACGACCTGCCCGCCCTCCAGCGGGATCTTGCCGCTGGGGCTCTCGAAGCCGACGAGCATCCACTTGAGGCCGCGCTCGGCAACCTGCTCGGCCGCCCACTTGCCGACGAAGTCGGGCTTGTCCGCCTTCACGATCCACGGCATCGCCGCCTCGAGCAGGTTCGACTCGGAATCCGTGTCCTGGCTCACGATCACGTGGCCCTTCTCGAGCCGGAGGATGCGCTGCGGCTCCAGGCCGAAGGGCGCCGTCCCGAGGTCGGCCCCCTGCTCGAGCAGGGCGTCCCACACGTGCTCGGCGTGCGGGCTCGGCAGGTGCAGCTCGTACCCGAGCTCGCCGACGAAGCCGATGCGGAGGCCGAGGCTGGGCACGCCGGCGACGCGCAGGTGCTTCGCGTCGAGGTACGCGAAGCCCTCGTTCGAGATGTCGGCGTCGGTGAGGCGCTCCATCAGGGTGCGGGCGTTCGGGCCGGCGACGTTGATCGCGGCGAGCGCTCCCGTCACCTGCACGAACTGGGCGTCCATGAACCAGACTGCGTTCCACCACGTGAACCACTGGTAGACGCTGTCGGCGCCGGTCGACGTGGTGGTCACGTAGAACGTGTCGTCGTCGAGCCGGGCGACGGTGCCGTCGTCCATGATCCTGCCGGAGTCCGTCGTCAGCACGCCGTAGCGGATCCGCCCCGGCTCGAGGTCGGAGAAGCGGTTCGGGTAGACGCGGTCGAGGAACGCTCCGGCGTCGGGGCCCTTGACGAGGATCTTGCCGAGCGTCGAGACGTCGATCAGGCCGACGCCGCGGTGCACGCCCTGCGCCTCCTCGCCGGCGTCGGGGCCGTACGAGTGGGGGCGGCGCCACGCGCCGGTCCACATCATCCGGCCGCCGAGCTCCTTGTGACGGTGGTGCAGCGAGGTGCGCCTGGCCGGCTCGTGCGGGTAGCCGGCGACGAGGCCCATCGTCACCGGCGTGTACGGCGGCCTGGCCGTCGTCGTCCCGATCGTGTTCTCGTCGAGGCCGGTCGACTTGGCGTAGACGCGGATCGAGTTGACGTGGCACAGCCTGCCCTGGCACGGCCCCATCGTCACGGTCGTGTACCGCTTCGAGAGCTCGATCGAGTCGAACCCCTCGGCGATCGCGTACTTGAGGTCCTTCGCCGTCTGGTCCTCGCAGAAGCACACGAAGCACTTGTCGCCGGCATGGCCGAGCACTGCGTTCGGCACCGCCGGTGCGCCCACGTCGCCGGTGACGGCGCCGACCGCCTCGACGTGCTCGGGGAGATCGGTCGGCACGAAGACACCCTTGGCCGCGTCGAACTCGACCCTCGCTCCCGCCTGCGCGAGCAGCTTGTAGTTGGGCTGCGGGCTGCCGGACATGACGACGAGGTCGCACTTGACCCAGTGCCCGTCGATCGCGATCTGGGCGACGCGGCCCTTGCGGCCCTGCGCCTCGACCGTGCCCGGCTGCCGCTCGCGGAAGTCGACGACGCGGGCGACGGCGACGCCGGCCGACTCGAGGTCGGCGGCGGCCTGTAGGCCGCGGTCGTCCATCGTCAGCACGACGGCCCGCTCGCCGGGCTTGATCGACCAGTAGTTGACGAGGCGCCGCACGGCGTCGGGCAGCATCACGCCGACGAGGTCGTTGCCCGGGAAGACGAGCGGCTGCTCCACGATCCCGCTCGCGACGACGACACGGTGGGCGCGGAACTTCAGCAGCAGGTTGCCGTAGGAGACGGGGACGAGCCCCTGCTCGAAGAGCCCGATCGCGATCGCCGGCGCGAGCAGCTCCACACCGGCGGCGAGAGCGCGTTGCCGCAGCGCCGCCGCCGTGCCGATGCCCTCGCGGTCGGCGAGCAGCGCACCCCCGACGTCCGGGCCCTCGTCGAGGACGACGACCGAGTCGCCGCGGGCGGCGGCGTCGATCGCGGCCTCGAGCCCCGCCCGGCCGCCGCCGATGACTGCGACGTCGACGTGGCGGTGTTCCACCTCGACCCGCTCCCACCGCCGGCCCTCCGGGTCGAGTGGCCCGAGCCCGGCCGCACCCCGCAGGAACTTCTCGTACAGGGGCCACAGCCTGCGGGGACGGATGAACGTCTTGTAGTAGAAGCCGGGAGGCGTGAACGGGCCGCCCAGCTTGTCGGTCACCTGCATCAGGTCGCGGTCGAGCGAGCCCACGAAGTTCTGTCCCCGCACCACCGCGCCGTGCCTCACGGGCGTCGTGCAGACGCGCACGCTCGGGACGCCGTCCACGGTCATCTGGCAGTTCGCACAGTGGCCCGAGCAGCAGGCGAGCCCTCGCGGGCGGTGGTACTTGAAGCTGCGCGAGAAGACGCGCCGCCCGGCAGCGTAGAGGGCCGAGCCGATCGTGTCCCCCTCGAACGCGTCGACGGGCCTGCCCTCGAAGGTGAAGGTGACGGGCTGCGAGCGATCGATCCGCTCCCCGGGCCGGGGCGCGAGCCGGCTCACGCCGCAGGCTCCGGCTGCCAGGTCCTCGCGACCTCGTTCGTGTAGGTGTGGCGCTCGGCGAGGAACCAGTCCTCGCAGGCGCGGCAGTACCACCACTCCCGCTGCACGCCCCACACGTTGTCGCGGAAGTAGATGTACTCGTTCAGCTCACGTACGCTCGGGGTCTCCGCCGGGCGTTTCGTCGACTCGCCGGCGCACCGCAACTCGGGTATCTCCCGGGGGCCGCAGTTGGGGCAGGTGACGAGCATCGACATCGGTGGCTAGTATTGCGCACAGCGGTATTGCGTGCTATCTGTGGCGATACAGTATCGCCATGTCACGCACCGGTCAACCATCCGCCCGCGACGTCGAGGCCACGCTCCGGGCGGTCGCGATCCTCGACGCTCTGGCCGAGTGCGGCGAGGTCGGGACGACGGAGCTCGCGCGCCGGACGGGCATCAGCGCGAGCACCGTCTCCCGCCAGCTCGGGACGCTGACACGCGTCGGTCTCGTCGAGCACGTGCCCGCCACCGGCCGTTACCGCCTCGGGCTCCGCGTGCTGCGCCTCGCGAACGCCGTGCTCAGCCGTCTCGACCTGCGCGACATCGCGAGGCCCCACCTCGAGGACCTCGTGCACACGGTCGGCGAGACGGGCACCCTCTCGATTCCCGGCGACAGCGACGCGATCACGGTCGACTTCGTCCCGACCGACCGCTACCTGCAAGGGGTCACGCGCCTCGGACGGCCGAGCGTCGGCCACGCCTCGTCGGCGGGCAAGGTGATGCTCGCCTTCGGCGACGTCCCGCTGCCACGGGGCCGGCTGGCGGCCTTCACCCCCCACACGATCACCGACCCGGCAGCGCTCGCGGCGGAGATCGACCACGTGCGCGCGCAGGGGCACGCCGAGGCCGTGGAGGAGCGCGAGCCCGGGCTGAGCGCGATCGCCGCCCCGATCTGGGGCGCCGACGGCAAGCTCGCGGCGATCGTGGCGCTGCAGGGGCCTTCCAGCCGCTTCGACGCCGACGCGCGCCTGGCCGCACTGCCCCTCCTGCGCCAGTGCTGCGAACGTGTCTCGTTCGCGCTCGGCTGGGACTCTCTGCAAGCGGGCTTCGCTTCGCGAAGTTCGGCCACCCGCTGACGCGGGTTCTCACATCGGCGGGTGGCAGGCCCTACGCGTCGATCGGAGTGTGCCCGGGCTGGGCGACGACCCGCTCGACCCACGCGCGCACCGCCGGATACCCGTCGAGCTCGATCCCTCCCTCGGCGGCGACGTGCGTGTAGGCAAACAGCGAGATGTCCGCGACCGAGTAGCGCTCCCCGACGAGGAACGACCTGCCGGCGAGATGGCGCTCGATCGCCGCGACGGCCCGGTGACCGCCCGCCTGCCAGTCTGCGAGGCGTTGCGGGTCGACCTCGCCGGGGCGCTTCGTCAGCCAGAATCGCGCCACGGCGACGTTGGGCTCGTGGTCGTACTGCTCGAAGAACTGCCACTGGAGCACCTGCGCGCGCTCGAAGCGGTCCTCCGGGACGTACGCGGTGCCGTCGCCGAGCCACCACAGGATCGCGTTCGACTCGCCGAGCGAGCGGCCGTCGTCGAGCACGAGCGTCGGCACCCGAAGCGCAGGGTTGAGGCCGCCCAGCACCCCGGGGCGGTTCGACCGGTCGACGACGTCGAGCTCGACCCGCTCGTACGGAAGGCCGAGGTGCCCGAGCAGCAGGCGCACCTTGTAGCAGTTGCCGGAGACCCTGCTGTCGTACAGCCTCACGGCCGTGCCGTGCCCTGCCGGATGCGGGCGGCAACCCGGTCGGCGATCTCGTCGAGGAGCGGCAGCTGCATGCCGGCGAGCGGGACCCCCGCCATCAGCGAGGCCTCGATCGTGAGCGCGACCAGGTCTTCGGGCTCGAGGTTGAGCACGTGCGACTTCCCGCAGGCCCGTGCGAGCGTCTGCGTCTCGAGTGTCAGCACCCGCAGGTAGTTCGCGACCTTGCGCCCGCCGAGCACCGGGTCGAAGAGCGCGGCCAGCTCCTCGTCCTGCGTCGAGATGCCGACCGGGTCGCGGCCCGCCTGCCAGTCGTCGTAGAAGCCCGCGGAGCTGCCGATCTTGCGATACGCCTCCTCGTACTCCGGGCTGTTGTCGCCCATGGCGACGAGCGCCGCCGTGCCGATCGAGACGGCGTCCGCCCCGAGCGCCAGCGCCTTGGCCACGTCCGCGCCGCTGCGGATGCCGCCGGAGACGACGAGCTGCACCTCGCGGTGCAGGCCGAGCTCCTGCAGCGCCTGCACGGCGAGCGGGATGGCACACAGCGTGGGGATGCCGACGTGCTCGATGAAGACGTCCTGGGTAGCCGCGGTGCCGCCTTGCATGCCGTCGACGACGATCACGTCGGCGCCGGCCTTGACCGCCAGCTGGACGTCGTAGTAGGTGCGTGTGGCCCCGACCTTGACGAAGATCGGCTTCTCCCAGTCGGTGATCTCCCGCAGCTCGCCGATCTTGATCTCGAGATCGTCCGGGCCGGTCCAGTCCGGGTGCCGGCAGGCGCTCCGCTGGTCGATCCCCTGCGGCAGGTCGCGCATGGCCGCCACGCGGTCCGAGATCTTGTGGCCGAGCAGCATGCCGCCGCCGCCGGGCTTCGCCCCCTGGCCGACGACCACCTCGATCGCGTCGGCTCGCCGCAGGTCGTCGGGGTTCATGCCGTAGCGCGACGGCAGCAGCTGGTAGACGAGCAGCTTCGAATGCCCCCGCTCCTCCGGCGTCATGCCTCCGTCGCCGGTCGTCGTCGAGGTGCCGACCTCGGTGGCGGCCCGTCCCAGCGCCTCCTTGGCGGGAGCGGAGAGGGCGCCGAAGCTCATGCCGGCGATCGTCACCGGGATCTTCAGCTCGAGCGGCTTCGACGCGAAGCGCGTGCCGAGTGTGACGTTCGTGTCGCAGCGCTCGCGGTAGCCCTCGAGCGGGTAGCGGGAGACGCTCGCTCCCAGGAAGAGCAGGTCGTCGAAGTGGGGCAGCGCACGCTTCGCGCCGAAGCCGCGGATGTCGTAGATGCCCTCGCGCGCGGCCCGCTGGATCTCGGCGATCACGTTGCGGTCGAACAGGTACGACTCGCGCAGTCCCGGCCGCCACTCGGCCGCCGGTGTACCCGCAGGCTGAAGGGTGTCGGTCATCAGTACGCGCCGGCGTTGTCGACCTTGAAGGTGTAGAGCTGCCGCGCGGAGCCGTAGCGCCGAAAGTCGCCCGGCTCCACGTCGTCGATCCCGGCCCGGTCCAGGAGATCCCGCACCTGGGCGACGTGCTCCTCGCGCATCTCCTTCTCGATGCAGTCGGCACCGAGCCCGGCCGCCTCGCCGCGGACGTACAGCCGCGCCTCGTAGATCGAGTCGCCGAGCGCGTCTCCCGCATCGCCGCAGACGACGAGGCAGCCGGTCTGCGCCATGAAGGCGCTGAGGTGGCCGACGGAGCCGCGCACCACGATGTCGACGCCTTTCATGGAGATGCCGCAGCGGGCGGCGGCGTCGCCGTGCACGACGAGCAGACCGCCGTGCGCGCTGGCGCCCGCCGACTGGCTCGCGCTGCCGTCGACGACGACGGTGCCCGACATCATGTTCTCCGCCAGGCCCGTGCCCGCGTTCCCGCGCACGCGGACGTTGGCGAGCTGGTTCATGCCCGCGCAGTAGTAGCCGACGTGCCCGTCGATCTCGACCTCGAGCTCGGCGTCGAGGCCGCACGCGACGGCATGGGTGCCGCGCGGGTTGACGACGCGCCACCGCGCCGGCCCCGCGCCCGTGCGGGCGACGTCGTGCAGCCGCTGGTTCAGCTCGCGCACCGGCGTGACGGCGAGGTCGACGATCTCGGTCGCGAGCACGGCGCCGGCGACCATCAGACGGCCGCCTTCTCCCAGACGTAGACGACCCCGGGCTCGGGCTCCCACATGCGGGCCTCGTCGGCGCCGGGCAGGACCGCGATGGCGTGGTACTCCGACGCCATCGCCACCCAGTCGTCCGTCTCCGCCAGCACGGCCGGCTTGCACGCGATCGGGTCGCGCAGCACGGCGAAGCCGTCGGCCGTCCCCACCGCGAAGGTGTAGAAGCCGTCGAGGTCGTCGAGGCAGCCCTCGAGCGCCTGTTCGAGCGACGCCCCCTCGCGCAGCCGCCAGGCGAGGTAGCCGGCCGCCACCTCGGTGTCGTTCTCGGTCTGGAACTCGATCCCCTCGCGCCGCAGCGCGCGACGCAGCGTGTTGTGGTTCGAGAGGGAGCCGTTGTGGACGAGGCAGAGGTCGAGGCCGGTCGAGAACGGGTGCGAGCCCTCCGTCGTGACACGGCTCTCGGTCGCCATGCGCGTGTGGCCGAGCGCATGTGTCCCCTGCAGGTCCGTCGAGGTGGAACTGGTCGGCGAACACCTCCGGCCGGCCCGACTTCCTTGTAGATCTCGATCACGCTCCCGCGCTCATCACGCGGAGCTCGCGGCCGGCGGCGGCGCACCCACGCCTCCGCCTCCGCGGCGTCGGCGTCCACGAGCACGACGGCGTGGCTCGCTCGGACGCTCGGCTCGTGGCTGCCGCCGAACGCGCCGGCGAGCTCGCGGCGAGGGCGTGCCACGGCTCGTCGGGATCTGCCGAGAAGAGCGTGAGCTTGCTCGAGCCGGCCGGGGCGGGGTCACGATAGACGGCCACGCCGGCGCTGTCGGGGCCGCGGTTGCTCATCTGCGCGAGCATCGCGGTGAGGTGCGCGCCGAGCCGCTGCTCGATCCCGGCGACTTGGCGAACAGTCCGACGATCCCGCACATCCGACCCTCCCTGTGGCGAAAAGCTCTACGTCTGAGAATCGGCCCTGGCACACTATGCGAGGAACCAGGCGCTTTCCTCGACAGTCTTCCCGATAGTTCGTATGGAGCAAAGCTCCATACGAACTAGAAGAGAAAGAAGCTCCACGTGCACTAGAAGCGCGTCAGGTACTCCCGGATCTCCCAGGGGGTGACCTGCTCGTGGTAGCGGAACCACTCCTCGCGCTTGACGCGGAGGTAGTAGTCGACGTACTCCTCGTTCTCGCGCGTGCGCCCGAGGGCCGCGCGCAGCACGTCGTCGCGCTCGAGCTCGCCGGCGGCGTCGAGCAGGTTCGCAGGCAGCGACTCGAGGCCGCGGGCGGTCAGCTCCTCGTACGAGAAGCTGTAGAGGTTCTCCGCGTTCGGCTCGCCGGCGTCGAGCTCCCGCGCCACACCGTCGAGGCCCGCTGCGAGCACGGCGGCAGCGGCGAGGTAGGGGTTGCACGAGCCGTCGACGGTGCGATCCTCGATGCGTCCCGGCGCCGGGATGCGCAGCATCTGCGTGCGGTTGTTGTAGCCGTACGAGATCCACACCGGCGACCATGTCGCGCCGCTCGAGGTCGAGCCCGGCTTGAGGCGCTTGTACGAGTTCACCGTCGGCGCGGTGAGGGCGCTGTAGGCGCGCGCATGCGTCTTGAGGCCGCCGACGAAGTTGTACGCGAGCGCCGAGAGGCCGAGGCCCCTGGGGTCCGCCTCGTCGAGGAACACGTTGACGCCGTCCTTCCACAGCGACATGTGGAAATGGGCGCCGTTGCCGGTCAGCGGTCGTGAACGGCTTCGGCATGAAGGTCGCGATCACGCCGTGCTGCTCGGCGAGCGTGTGCACCATGTAGCGGAAGAAGATGGCGCGGTCACAGGTGACGAGCGCGTCGTCGTACTCGAAGTTCTGCTCGAACTGCCCGTTCGCATCCTCGTGGTCGTTGGCGTAGTTGCCCCAGCCGAGCTCGTTGCAGTACCTCGACACGCGCGTGAGGAACTCGTACTGACGCGTCAGGCCGGCCATGTCGTAGCAGGGCTTCTCGAGGGTGTCGAGCTTGTCGGCGATCTCGATCGAGCCGTCCCCGTTCAGCTGCACCAGGAAGTACTCGAGCTCGATCCCGATCTTGAACTCGTAGCCCTGCTCGCGCCGCGCGAGCGAGCACGTTGCGGAGGATCGTCCGCGGGCAGTACGGCCAGGCGGCGCCCTCGACCGTGACGTCACACGCGAAGCGCGCGAGGTTCGGCTGCCACGGCACGAGCGTGAAGCTGTCGAGATCCGGGATGGCGGCGATGTCCGGGTCACTCGGAAGCTGACCGATCTCACCGGCGGCGAAGCCGGCGAAGCCGGCGCCGTCCTCGACCAGCCCGTCGAGCTGGTTCGCGGGCACGAGCTTGGCGCTCGGCCTCCCGTACAGGTCCACGAACTGCGCGAAGATGAACTCGACTCCCCGGTCCACGATCGTCGAGCGGATCTGCTCGAGCCTGGCCGCGTCGCTCCCCATCTCTACCCCTCCTCGTTCGGTCGGCGGTCGGTTCCTATCACCCCCGCGCCCGGGAGGACATCGAGCGAATCTCCACCGTCTACGGCGGAGGTGTGTGGGATGCTCCCAGCGCGACGCGCAGGCGCGCGAGCTTGACGGCGATCTCGACCATCAGCCAGTCGTCGCGGCGGAGGTCGATCCCCGAGAGCTCGCCGATCCGGCGCAGCCGCTGCCGCAGGGTGTTCGGATGGACGTAGAGCGCCTCGGAGGTGGCGCTGATGTTGCCGCGCCGGTGCAGGAACTCCTCGAGCGTCCGGAGCAGCGAGGCGCCGCGCGCAAGGTCGTAGTCGGCGAGGTTGGACACGGCGTCGATCGTGGCGTCACGGATGCCGCCGTCGAGTGCGATCCGCAGGATGTACTTGTACGCGCCGAGGTCGTCGAAGCCGAGCACCGACGCCTCGCGCTTGAGGACGGTGGTGCCGAGCAGCGCCTGGCGGGCCTCCTCGAAGCCCTCGCGGAAGCGTGGCGATGCCGCTGCAGGTGCTCGAGAGGCCGATCGCGACGGGCGTCGGCCAGGGCGGCATGCGCGCGGCGCACGCCCTCGACGGCGCGTTCGGGGCCGGCCGGATGCACGCGCAGGAGGGCGCGCAACGCGTTGCCGCGGCGGTCGAACAACGAGCCCGGCAGGAGCGCCGCGAGCGCGGGCTCGAGCTCATCGTCGGCGGGATCCGCCGCGAGCACGAGGTACGGCAGCTCGAGGTCGAAGCCCAGCCGGGCTGCGCGACCTTCGACGTCCCCCCCGCTTCGGCCTGCGGCGAGATCCTCGAAGAAGTCCTTGATCAGGTTCTTCTCGGTCAGCCGCTCGATCAGCTGGATCTTCTTGATCCCGACGGCGGTCTGGCTCGCGACCGCCCGCGCGAGGTCGACCGATGCGCTGCCCTCGCCGATCAGGAGCCCGAGCAGCTCGTCGCCCGCGATCAGCGGCACCGCCACGCGTGAGGCGCGGCCGCCGCGGGCAAGCTCCGGGCCGAGCTCGGAGAGCCCGAGCGTCGCGCGCGCCGGCGCCGCCGACGGCGTCGAGGCGCGGAGGCTCAGCTCCTCGCTGCCCGGCTCGAGCAGGTAGACGTGGCAGGCACGTGCGCCGAGCAGCTCGAGCGAGCGAGCGGTCACTTCCACGACCAGCTCGTCGATGGTGCGGGCGTGCGCGATCGTCTCGGCCAGCCCGGTGATCGTCTCGAGCTCGCGCACCCGCGTCCGCATCTCCTCGTAGAGGCGGGCGTTCTCGATCGCGCCCGCGACGAGAGAGGCGCTCGTCACGAGGAAGTCGACCTCCGCCTGGGTGAACTCGCGCGGCGCCTCGGTATGGGCGCTGATGACCCCGATCACGCCGCCGTCGCGTGCGGCGATCGGCACGCAGAGGAGCGACTGGAAGCGCTCCTCCTCGAGCTCGGGCACGTACTTCGTGCGGGGGTCGGCGAGAAGGTTCTCCCGGATGAACGCCGGCTCGCGCCGCTCGGCGGCCCACCAGGCGAGACCCTCCCCGCGTGCCAGCGAGATCTCGCCGATCAGCTGCTCGTACGGCTCCCCCGCGGCACGCAGCACCAGTCGCCCGCCGTCGTCGTCGACCAGGTAGACGAAGCAGGCATGCACGGCGCTCGCCTCGGAGAGCAGCCCGACGACCGCCCGCAGCACCTCGTCGAGCTCGAGCGTGGAGCCGACGGTGGAGATGATCCGGGCGAGGACGCTGTCGCTCTCCGCGTCGGCGCGCTTCACACGCGCATCGTACGCCGCAGCCGTCCGGCGCGCGCCCCGCTCGGTCCGGCGAGCGCGAGCGCCGCTGCAGCGAGCACGAGCGTCGCCAGCCCGAGCCACGCAACCCCGTGCCAGCCCCGATCCTCCCAGGCGAGGCCCGGCAGGAAGGCGCCGAGCGCCCCGGCACCGTAGTAGGTGCTGAAGTAGAGCGCGCTCGCCGCTCCCCGGTCGGCGCGCGCGACGTCGCTCACGCCGAGCTGTGTGGCGGTGTAGCCGGTGAACATCGCCGTCGCGACACAGGCGAGCCCGAGCACGATCAGCGGCAGCCAGGAGAAGAACGTGAGGCCGACGCCGGCCGCAGCCAGCGCGATCATCGTCCCGGCGAGCCGTCGCCAGCCGAGGCGCTCCGCCACACGCCCGGCGAGCGGGCCGATCACACCGGCGATCCACAGCAGGAAGACGAGGCTGGCAGCCGAGGTCCCGTACGAGTACGGCGGTGCCTCCAGGCGGTACGACGACGTAGGTGAAGGTGCCGACGAAGGTGAAGAAGAGCGCGCCGCCGGCAACCGCGACGCCGAACAGCCGGCGATTCGCCAGACTGCGCATGAGGCTCAGGTTGCGGACGGGCGGTGCCGACTCCGGGAGGGAGCTGCGCATGCCGACTGCGGCGGCGAGCGGCAGCAGCACGAGCAGTCCGATCGCGACCCGCCAGCCCACGAGGCCCGTCACGAGCGCGACGCCGACGCGCCCGACGAGCCCTCCGGCGACGAGCGCGGCGACGTACCACCCCATCGCCCGCGCCCCGACCCGCGGCACGAGAGCCTCCACCACGTAGGGGGCGGCCACCGCGAGCAGCCCCGGCATGCAGAGGCCCTGCAGCGCCCGGCACGCGAGCAGCACCCCGAACGTCGGAGCGAGTGCGACGCCCAGCGTGGGCAGCACGAGCAGCCAGCTCGCGAGCCGGATCGCCTTCGTCCGCCCCACCCGGTCCGAGACCGGGCCCCAGACCCAGGCGCCGAGCGCGACGGCGAGCACCACCACGGAGATCGACAGCCCCGCCCGCGACGGGCTCACGTCGAAGGCGCGCGAGAGCTCCGGCAGGATCGCCTGCGTCGAGTACATCGTCGCGAACATCCCCGCCGCGCCGAGCAGGAACGCCGCGATCCCTGCCCTGCTCTCGGACGTGACGTGGGTCGGCACAGGCCCCAGTATCCTCAGTTGCACGTGACCCCGAGCGCTTACCGGCACGTCGAGCAGCTGCTCGCGGAGGACCGGTGCGTCGTGCTCGACGGGGGCGTCGCCACCGAGCTCCAGCGCGTCGGAGCTCCGTCGGGCCCCGACCCGGAGCTGTGGGGCACCTGGGCGCTCTACCGTGCGCCTGAGGCGGTCCTGGACGTGCACCGCTCGTACGTCGCCGCCGGCTGCGACGTCGTCTCGACCAACACGTGGTCGATCCTGACCGCGTCCGAGCACGCGACCCGCGCCCGTCCCGGCGAGCCCGAGCTCACGCACTGGATGGACGTCGCCCGGCTCGGCGTCCGGCTCGCCCGCGCGGCCACGGAGGAGGCAGGGCGGGCCGAACGCTGCGCCGTGGCGTTCACCGTCTCGGACGAGGCGGAGGCGCTCGAGCGCACGGGCAACATCCGGCTGCTGCGCAGGATCTTCGACGACGAGCCGCCCGACCTGCTGCTGGTCGAGACGCTCTCGCTGATCCGCAAGAACGAGACGTACGAGCTCGTCGAGCGCCTGCTCGAGCTCGAGCTGCCCGTCTGGCTCTCGTTCCGCCGTTGCCGCCACGGCGTGTGCGGCGTCTACGGGCAGCACTGGGGGCCGCCGGAGGGCGACCTGTTCGGCCGGGCCGCGCGGCGCTTCGAGGAGATGGGCGTCGGAGCGCTGCTGATCAACTGCCTGCCCGTCGACCACGTCCCCGGCATGATCGGCTGGCTCCGCGACTTCACGGACATGCCGCTCGGCGTCTATCCCAACCTGGGCCACCTCACACGCGGGCTCTGGCGCTTCGACGAGCGGATCGGGCCGGAGGAGTACGCGGCGCTCGCTCTCGGCTGGCGCGCCGAGGGCGCCCAGATCGTGGGCGGCTGCTGCGGGGTCACACCCGACCACATCGCGGCTGCCGCCGCCGCGCTGCAGGGAACGACGCCCGGCCGGCGCCGCGTCGAGCCGCTGCCGGAGCCGTCGGCACGGCAATCCCGCACGCCGGTGGCGGGCTGGCGGGACGACCAGGGTCGCACGCTGTTCCCGCTCCCGTTCCCCGAGCTGACGGTGGAACCGGGCGTCTTCGTCCCCACGCAGGGGAGCTACCTGCTCTGGAAGCACCTACACCGGACCGCTGTGGGGCAGGGCGCACGGTGCCTGGACGTCGGCTGCGGCTGCGGCATCCTCGCGACCCAGCTGGCGCTGAACGGAGCGGCGTCGGTGCTCGCGATCGACATCGACCGCCAGTCCGTCGCGAACACGCTCGCGAACGCCTTTCGCAACGGCGTCTCCGAGCAGGTCGCGGGCGAGACGATCGACCTCTTCCAATGGGTGCCCGAAGAGCGGTTCGACGTGATCGCCGCGAGCCTGTACCAGATGCCGGTCGACCCCTACGAGGAGCCGACGGGACACCGCCCCCTCGACTACTGGGGCCGGAACCTGCTCGACCGCTTCCTCGAGCTTCTGCCCGGGCTGCTGTCGGAGAGCGGGCGCGCCTTCGTCATGCAGCTCTCGATCGTGGGGCAACATCGCACGGCGGAGCTGCTCGCCGAGCACGGGCTGGCAGGCAAGGTCGTCGACTACAGCTTCTTCCCGTTCGGCCCGCTGTTCGAGCAGAACCTGGACCAGATCGCGCGCGTGGAGGAGCTCTCGGACGCCTACCACCTGGCAGTCGGCGGCGAGAACGTGATGGTCGCCTACCTGCTGGAGATCACGCGCGTGGATGCGGGTGTCTCCCGAAACAGCAGGGGAGACACCCGCGGCGCACCCTCAGTGTGAGGCCACGGCGCCGAGATGCTGCTCGAACGCGCCGCTCTCGACGATGTCGCCGATCTCCGCGATCGCGTGCCGCAGCTCGTCGTCCGAGGTGAAGAAGTGCGGGCCGAGGCGGATGCCGGCGTCCGGGCGGAAGTCGCAGAGCACCTGACGCTCCATCAGCTCCCGGTGCACGGCGGGGAACTCGGGCACGTACACCGTCACGGTGCCGCCTCGCCGTGACGGGTCGCGCGGGCTGCGCACCTCGAAGCCGGCGGCGTCGGCCAGATCGAGCAGGAGCTGTGTCTGACGCAGCGAGTTGGCCCGGATGCGATCGACGCCGACCTCTTCGATCAGGTCGTACCCCGGAGTGGCCGCGTAGAGGGCCGGCACGTTCGGGGTGCCGGTGAGGAATCGCGCGGCACCATCCGCATAGCGCATCTCCTCCTCGAAGCCGAACGGGCGCTCGTGGGCCTGCCAGCCCGTGTAGGTCGGCTCGAGCCGGGCGGCCAGGTCGGGCCGGACGTACAGCCAGCCGTTGCCGGGCCCGCCACACAACCACTTGACGGAGCCGCCGACGGCGAAGTCGACGTTCAGGGCGGCGACGTCGAGCGGGACGATGCCTGCGGACTGGTAGCAGTCGAGGATCACGTGCGCGCCCACCTCGTGCGCCCGGCGGACGATGGGCTCGATCCGCTGGATCTCCCCGGTCTTGAACAGGACGTGGCTGATCGGGACGAGCAGCGTGCGCTCGTCGATCGCGCTGACGATGGCCGACTCGTCCTCGCAGACGACCACCTCCAGCTCGGGCTGCGCCTGGTACAGGTAGCGCACCGACGGGAAGTTCTCGCGTTCGTAGACGACCCGGTTGCGCTCGCCCACGGGGAAGAAGCAGGACAGGACGATCGCCTCGGCCACCGCCACGTTCTGGTGCATCACCGTGGAGCCGGGCGGCGCCCCGACGATGCGGGCGATCTGGTCGCCCACCGTCATCGGCATCGTCCACCAGCCCTCGCCCCACGAGCGGATGCCGCGCTCTCTCCACGTGCGCGCGTACTCGGCCAGGCGGTCGTCGACCTTCGCCGGCATGGCCGCGAGCGAGTGGTTGATCAGATAGGTCGTGTGCTCCAGGATCGGGAACTCGGACCGATAGTCGAGGAGGTCGCGCATGTCGGGGAGACTACGTCGATGAGGGCGATGGTGCTCGAGGCTCCGGGCCTCGCGCTTCGCGCCGCCGAGCTCCCCGACCCCGCGGCCGGCCCCGGCCAGGCGCTGCTGCGCGTGCTCGCGTGCGGGGTCTGCCGTACCGACCTGCACGTCGTCGACGGCGAGCTGGCGCACCCGAAGCTACCGCTCGTGCCGGGCCACCAGGTCGTCGGCGAGGTCGTCGAGAGCGCCGGACGGTTCGCGGCCGGCGTCCGCGTGGGAGTGCCGTGGCTCGGGTGGACGTGCGGCACCTGCGCCTACTGCGCGCGCGGGCAGGAGAACCTCTGCGACGGCGCCCGCTTCACCGGCTACGACCTCGACGGCGGCTTCGCGGAGCTCTGCGTCGCAGACGAGCGGTTCTGCTTCCCGATCCCGCCGGGCTATCCCGACCTGCAGGCGGCGCCGCTCCTGTGCGCAGGGCTGATCGGCTACCGCGCCCTCCGGCTGGCGGGCGACGCTCCGCGACTCGGCCTCTACGGCTTCGGAGCGGCCGCCCACATCGTCGCCCAGGTCGCGGCCCACGGCGGACAGGAGGTGTTCGCGCTGACGCGGCCCGGAGACGTCGCGGCGCAGGCGTTCGCGCGGTCGCTCGGCGTGACGTGGGCGGGGGACACCGTGAGCGGGCCGCCGGCCGAGCTCGACGCCGCGATCCTCTTCGCCCCGGCCGGAGAGCTCGTGCCGGCTGCGCTCGGGCACGTGCGCAAGGGAGGATCGGTCGTCTGCGCGGGGATCCACATGAGCGACATCCCCTCGTTCCCGTACGCGCGGCTCTGGGGCGAGCGCGTCGTCCGCTCGGTCGCGAACCTGACCCGCCGGGACGGTGAGGAGTTCCTCGCGCTCGCGCCGAGCATCCCCGTGCACACGCAGGCGGAGGCCTTCCCGCTCGAGCAGGCGAACGAGGCGCTCGCGAAGCTTCGTGCCGGCGAGGTCCGCGGAGCGCTCGTGCTGGTTCCCTAGCGACGGGATCAGCTGAGGCGCTTGAGCAGGCCGAGCGCCTGCTGGTTCCACGGCACCCGGTGGGTCGTTCCGGCGGCCCGCATGTCGGCGAGATGATCGAGATACCAGTCGTAGGTCGCGCACAGGGTCTCCGCGTTCGAGAGCCGCGGCTCCCAGCCGAGCACTTCCCGTGCCTTGTCGATCGACACGAACGAATCCCGGTGCGCGGTGCGGTAATGCCATTCGGCGAGGGGAGAGAGGCGCGCGCGCTCGAGCGCGCGCAGCGACAGCTCTGCCGGCTTCACGGGCACCGGTCGCAGCCGTGAGCCGGAGCCGGCGTGGTCGATCAGGGCCTGCAGGTCGTCCCGCACGGTGCCGAAGCGGGCTGCGCCGATGTTGAGCGCCTCGCCCGCGACCGGTGCGTCGAAGCAGCGGACGACCGCGTCCACGAGGTCCTCGACGGCGAGCAGCTGGTAGAGGTTGGAGCCGTCGCCGAGGATCGGGATGCGCCTGCTCTCGCGAATCCAGTCGAACAGGATCTCGAAGACGCCGAGTCGCTCCGGCCCCACGAACGTCTTCGGCCTGACGACGGCGACGTCGAGCCCGCGGCGGCCGAACTCGGCGCCGAGCAGCTCTGCGTCGATCTTTGACTCGCCGTACCAGCCGACCCCCACGAGCGGGTCGTCCTCGCGGATCGGGTGGCGCTCCGGGACGCCGTAGACGGCCGTCGACGAGATCAGGACGACGCGCCGCACGCCCGCCTCGAGCGCCGCCGCCAGCACCGTCGCCGTGCCCTCCACGTTGACCGAGCGGATCGTCTCCCGCGACGCCTGGATCGGCAGCGCCGCGGCGGCGTGGACGAGGACATCGGCTCCGCGGGCGAGCGAGCGAGCATCGGCCTCGTCGCGGACGTCGCCGCGGATCTCTTCGACCCCGCCCTCGAGCTGGGGGTCGTCGAGCGGAGCGACGTCGAGCGTGCGCACGGACGATCCGACGGCGACCAGCCGGCGGGCGAGATGGAGGCCGAGAAAGCCCGCCCCGCCGGAGATGGAGACGTCCACTACCGCGGCAGGCTCGTCGCGCTCGCGGCACCCTCCGGCGGCTCGACCGCCGGCGGTTGCGCGTTGACGAGCACGGCGGCGACGAGCAGCACCGCGATCGCGATGGTGCTCTCGCCGACCAGGCTGCGTTGCATGCCCGAGGACGTGTCGCCGCGCTCCACGCGCGGCCGCACGAAGAAGTGGTGCACGGCGCCCCAGGCCAGCGCCAGGCACACGATCGCCAGCTTGACGAGCAGGGTGCGACCGTAGGCCGTCTCCCAGAGGTCGGCCACGGCCGGCAGCCGCGCGATCGAGAGATAGGTGCCGGCGAGCACGAGCACGCCGACGAGCACGACCGCGAGCCGGGAGAAGCCGAGGAAGGCGGCACGCCTGAGCTGCGGCGCCAGCGGCCATACGCAGAGGGCGAGCGCGACCAGGCCTCCGACCCACAACGTCGCCGCCACCAGGTGCGCCCAGTCCGCGAGGCCGGTCAGGAAGGACGAGTTCGGCTCGACGCCCTGGTGGCCCGAGAGCGACAGCCCGGAGGCGAAGCCGACGCCGACGAGAAAGGCCGGCCACAGGAGCCGGGGCAGGTCGAGGATCCACGCGAGCAGGACGAGCGCGGTCACGAGCGCGAATCCGAGCGTCATCGCGACGAACGCGATCCCGAACCGGGTCTTCGTCGCGATCGGGGACAGGTCGCCGTAGAGCAGGTCGACGAACGGCAGCTGCAGGGCGTCGGAGGCCCGCATCACGAAGGCGGCGATCCCGACGTTGAGCGCGGCGATCCCGCCGGCGGCGGCGACGCCGTAGAGGCGGTTCGAGAGCCGCGCCGGCACCGGCCCGCGCAGCACGAGCAGCCGGAAGCCGAGCGAGCCGAGCACCAGCGAGAGTGCGACGAAGTACGCCCAGCGGGCAGTGTCGTCCGTCCACGTCGGCCCCGTCGCGCCGTAGGCCTCGGTCGGCGGCGGCGGCGTCGACGCCGACGCCGAAGGTGAAGACTCCCGCTCCCGTGTGACCGTCCGACGACGTCGCCCGCCACCGGACCGTGTAGGCCTCGCCGGCGTGCAGGCCCGCGACCGGAGCAGTGACGACGCGGTTCCTGTCGCTCGCCGCCGCAGCACCGGAGACGAGACGCCCGTCGGCGGTGAACACCTCGATGGCACTGCTCGTCGTCGTGACCGACTGGTCGAAGCGCAGCACGATCTCGTGCGGCGGCGCGTCGACCTGCGACTGCGTCGCGGGTGTCACGTGCTTGAGCGTGGCGTGCCCGGAGGCCACGCCCGGCAGCGCGAGCGCAACGAGAGCGGCGAGCGTGAGCAGTCTCACGGCGCGGCGGGCCCGCCCGCGAGGTCGGAGAGGTGCCCGAAGATGGGTGCCACGTCGCGGTCGCAGAAGAGCAGCACCGCCAGCACGACCCAGGTCATCGCGAACCCGGCGCGCCACACGAGCTGCCGCGGGCGCAGGGCCTGCCCGAGCGGGAACAACGCCGCCACGAGGAGCGTCCAGCCGATCGCGTGATGGAGGAACGCGGCCCGGGAGAACAACCACGGGTTCTGCTCGTGCAGCAGGAAGGCGAGGCCGCTGACGACGAGTGTGAGCGACAGCGACAGCGCCCACCAGCGGCTCGTGAGCTTGCCGCGCGCGAGCGCGAGCTGGATCGCGCCGGCGAGCATCGCCGTCTCGGCCCACGAGGCGTGGGCCAGCATGTGCAGGGTCGAGTTCGTGAAGAACACGGCGACGGGCCAGAGCAGGACGCCCAGGACGAAGGCGAGCGACGGCCACAGGTACGTGCGCCAGCGGCGCTTGCGGAACACGTCGGAGCCGACGATCGCCTCGGCGAGCAGGATCAGGCCGAGCAGCAGGAAACCGGCCGCGAACGCCCAGTGGACGAGCTCAGCCCTCGGGGCCACCGTCGCTCCGCATGTCCTCCACGATGCCGGGCGCGATGCCGAGCGCGAACACCAGCCCGACGGCGATCACGAGCAGAGGCGGCTGGATGAGGAAGTCGTAGAACCCCTTCCCGGCCGGCTCGAGGAACACGAGCCGGTACGGCTGCGCGACCGCCCAGACGGCGCCCCCGAGCACGGTCAGCGGACCGAGCGACTCCACGGCGACCATGCGCAGCGAGCGGCGGGCCGTCCGCTCCCTTTCCGCTCCCCTCTCGAGCGGGCTTACGAACTCCGAGCTCATTGCCACCCTCCTCCAGGCCAAGGTCGGAGCAACAAGTTTGCCCAGAGTCGGCACCGCTTCGCAACCGCAACGTGCGCGCAACCATCGCCGTGCCTCAGCGCGGTGGGCCCAGGGTTACAACCCGTACGCCTCGAGCAGCCTGAGCCAGAGCTCGCTTCGCGTCGGGAACGACGGCACCGCGTGCCAGAGGTCGTCGAGCGACACCTCGCCGACGACGGCGATCGTGGCGGCGTGCAGAGCCTCCGCCACCTCGGCGCCCGTGATCGTCGCTCCCACGACCACCCGCCGGTCGCTCGTCCACGACGAGGCGGGAGGTGCCTGCCGCACCGCGCCCGACGAAGGAGCCGCCGGCGTTGCCGCCCGTGTCGACGTCGACGTGGCGGACGGCGAGCCCCTGCTCCTCGGCCCGCGCGAGGGTGAGGCCGACGGCGCCGACCTGGGGATCGGTGAAGATCACACGCGGCGACCGTGGCCCGTCCGACGCGCAGGCGCGCCTCCTTTCCCTGGATCAGGTCGGCGACCAGCCTTGCCTGGTACTTCCCCATGTGGGTGAGGAGCGCGCGGCCGTTGACGTCGCCGACGGCGTAGAGCCACGGGTGCCCGGCAACGCGCAGCGTCGCGTCGACCTCCAGGAACCCACCGGGCTCGAGCCCGATCGTCTCCAGGCCGATGTCGTCGGTCCTCGGCCGGCGCCCGAACGCCACCAGCAGCTCGTCCGCCTCGACCCGCGTGCCGTCGTCGAGCTCGACCCGGAAGGCCTCGTCACGCGCCACGCTCGACGCGGACGCGCGCAGACGCACGTCCACGCCCGCCTCGACGAGCGCGTCGCGCACCTGCTCGCCCGCGAACGGCTCCTCCCGCTCGAGCAGGCGCTCGCCGCGGTGCACGAGCGTCACCCGCGATCCCAGCGACGCCCATGCCTGCGCCATCTCGACCCCGACGACGCCGCCGCCGAGGATCGCGAGACGGGCGGGCACCTGCTGCGCGGTCGTCGCCTCGACGTTCGTCCAGGGTCGCGCCTCCCGCAGCCCGGGGATCCCGGGCACGAGCGCGCTGGAGCCGGTGGCGACGACGACGGCCCGGCGCGCGACGAGCGTCTCGTCGCCCACCTGCACGCGCCGCTCCCCGTCGAGCCGGCCCGTTCCCCGTACGAGGGTGACGTGCCGCTCCTCGAGCCACGGCACCTGCCCGCTGTCGTCCAGGCCGGCGATCACCTCGTCACGACGGGCGAGCACGGCCCCGACGTCGATGGCGCCGACGGCGAGCCCGGGCACGCGCCGCGCCTCGTTCGCCAGCTCGACGGGACGCAGCAGCGCCTTCGACGGCATGCAGGCGTAGAACGAGCACTCGCCGCCGACCAGCCTGTCCTCGACGATCGCGACCGAGAGGCCGTTCTCGCCCAGCCTGCCCGCCACGACCTCGCCCGCGGCTCCCGCCCCGAGCACCACCACGTCGAACTCGCGCATGCGGCTCCACACTACCTTTGTCGTCCGGTGAGGATGCAGTCTTCCCGGCCGGGCTTACGGCCCGACACGCCGGAACGCCTCGATCGCCCGCTCCAGATGCTGCGGCTCGAGCGCCGCCGACATCTGCACGCGGATGCGAGCCGTCCCTTCGGGCACGACGGGATGGCCGAAGCCGGTCACGAAGACACCCTCGCCCAGCAGGCGCTCCGAGAGCGCGATCGCAGCCGCCGTCTCGCCCACGACGATGGGCACGATCGCCGCCTCGCCGGGCAGGGGCGAGAAGCCCGACTCGTCGAGCAGCTCCCGGAACACGCGCGTGTTCTCGCGCAGCCGGGCGAGCAGGTCCGGCTGCTCGCGCACGAGCTCGACGGCCCGCAAGGCACTGCAGGCCACGGTCGGGGGCAGCGCGTTCGAGAAGAGCTGCGGACGGGATCTCTGCGACAGCAGGTCGCACACCTCGACGCTCGAGGCGACATAGCCGCCGGCTGCACCGCCGAGGGCCTTGCCCAGCGTGCCGGTGACGACGTCGATCTCACCGGCGAGGCCGAAGTGCTCGGGCGTGCCCCGGCCCGTCGCCCCCATCACCCCGACGCCGTGGGAGTCGTCGACGATGACGACGGCATCGTGGGCGCGGGCGAGCTCGACGATGTCCGGCAGCCGGGCCAGGTCGCCTTCCATCGAGAAGACGCCGTCGGTGATCACGAGCTTGCGCGCCTCCGGCGGACAGCCGGCGAGCCCCTCGCGCAGGGCCGTCATGTCCGAGTGCGGGAAGATGACCTTGCGAGCCGGCTTGGACAGCCGGATCGCATCGACGATGCTCGCGTGGTTGAGCTCGTCGGAGAGGATCACCGTGCCCGGGTCGGTGAGCGTGGGGATGACCGCCTCGTTCGCGTTCCAGCACGAGACGTAGGTCAGCGCCGACTCGGTGCCGGAGAAATCGGCGAGCGCATGCTCGAGCTCGAGGTGGGGCTGGAAGGTGCCGCAGATGAAGCGCACCGAGGCGGTGCCGGCACCGTAGCGCTCGAGGCCCTCGACACCCGCCCGCACGACCTCCGGGTGCTCGGCGAGACCCAGGTAGTTGTTCGACGAGAGGATGATCACGTCGCCGCGGCCCTCCATCTGCACGACCGGCCCCTGTGGCGACTGCAGCGTGTTGAAGCGCTTGTACGTGCGCGCGTCACGGAGCGCGTCGAGCTCGCCGCCGATCTGCTCGCGCAGGCGCTCGTTCACGAGCCGGCTCCCGGACGCAGCACGATCTTGCACGCCTCGCCGGACTCGAGCGCCGCAAAGGCGTCCTCGAACCGCTCCAGCGGCAGCTCGCCGGTGATCAGCGGCCGCAGGTCGATGACGCCGTGCTCGAGCAGCCACCGCGTCGTGTACCAGGTCGCCCAGATCTCCCGGCCGTTGACGGCGGACACGGTCAGGTTCTTGAAGATCAGCGACTCGGCGATGTCGATCTCCGCGGGGCGCGAGGGAATGCCGAAGAGGACGACGTGGCCGCCGTGGCGCACGAGCTCGAACGCATCGTGGACGGCCGCGAGGGCGCCCGACATCTCGAACACGATGTCGAGCCCTTCCCCGTCGTTTCGGGCTGCGAACCACGCGGGCACGTCCTCGACCTCGTCCACGTTCGCGATCGCGAAGGCGCCGAGTCGCTCGGCGAGCGCAATGCGGAACGGCACGTGGTCGGAGGCGAGCACGCGTCCTGCGCCGAAGGCCTTGGCGATCGCGATCGTGAACAGCCCGACCGGCCCGCAGCCGAGCACCCCGACGGTGCGGCCGGCGAGCTCCTGGGTGCTCGTCGCGAAGACGGCGTTGCCGAACGGCTCCTGCAGGCAGGCGACCTCGGGTGGCAGCTTGGCGCGGTCGTTCTGCCAGATCACGCTCTCGGGGATGACCACGTAGTCGGCAAAGCCGCCGTCACGGTCGACACCGAGAATCCGCGTGCGCTCGCACATGTGCGCCCGACCCGTGCGGCAGTGGAAGCAGGCGCCGCACGTGACGTGGCTCTCGGCCGAGACGTAGTCGCCCTCCTGCACGTGCGACACGTTCGCGCCGAGCGCGACGACCGTGCCGCAAAGCTCGTGGCCGAGCGTCAGCGGCGGCTCGATCCGGCGCGACGCCCACTCGTCGAAGCGGTAGATGTGGAGGTCCGTGCCGCAGACGCTCGCCGCCTCCACGCGGACGAGCACCTCACCCGCCGCCGGCGTCGGGACCGGCACTTCGCAGAGGGTGAGCCCCCGCTCGCGCGACAGCTTGCGGATCGCCCGCATCGTGTTCACGTCCGCAATGCTCGGTGATCGGGCGGACGGCTGCATCGGTGAGCGCTGCGAAGCGGGTGTGGCTTTCCACCGATGCCGGACGCGGGCTCCCCGGGCACCGCGTGGCCTTACCCGCCCCGGCGACCTGTCAGGAGCGGCTGATGGCGCCGGTGGCGGCGATCCTGGCGCCGCGCGTGCCGAAGTCCTGGCGTGAGAGCCGGCGCACGATGCCGTGCGCTGCCTCGGCCGGGTCGAGGGCGGGAGTCCCGAGGCCGGCGAGGCGGGTGGGCACGAGCAGGCCGCTCTCGTAGGTGCCGTCGCCGCGCAGGCTGACGCGGAGGATGCCGCTCGTCGACAGCGGCCCTCCGAGCGAGAACACGCGGTAGCCCGCGAAGTTGCCGAGCGAGTAGGCGACCAGACGGCCGCGGTACCACTCCATGCCCCGCAGCACGTGCGGGCCGTGGCCGACGACGAGGTCGGCACCCGCCTCGACGACGGCGTGCGCGAACGCGACCACGTTGCCGCGGTTCTCTCCGACGTAGGTCTCGGTGCCCTTGCGGGTGCGCATGTGGTCGGTGCCCTCGGCGCCGGCGTGCATGGTCGCGATCACGACGTCGGCTTCGGCCGCCGCCTTGCGCACGAGCTTGCGGGCGCCCGGGATGTCGGTCAGCCTCTGGGCCCACGGGTAGGGGGCGAACCCGACGACGGCGACCTTCACCTCGCCGACCCGCTGGAAGGCGATCTCGCCCGGTCGCCCGGTCGTGAGGAGTGCATGCCTCCGGAGCGCCGCGAGCGTCTGGGCCTGGCCGGTGGGACCGAAATCGAACGCGTGGTTGTTGGCCAGGTTCATCACCGTGAAGCCGGCGCCCTTGAGCCACCGCGCATAGGACGGGGGCGTCCGGAACGAGAAGCAGTTCGTGCTGGTGCTGCTGCACTTCGAGCTGCCGCCCGTCGACAGCGTCCCCTCGAGGTTGCCGAGCACGACGTCGCCGGAGAGATCCGCCGCGACGCCGTCGAAGAAGGAGCGGCCGCCGTCGGGCGGCAGGTTCGGCGTCGATCCCATCACGATGTCGCCGACTGCGGCGATCGTGATCACCGACTGGGCGGCGGCGCTGCGCGCCGGTGGCTGCGTCGTCGTCGTCGCGGGCGCCTTCGCCGTCGTCGCCCGTTCCGCCGCGACCGTCCGCGCCTCGGCCGAGACGGGCGCGGGCGCGCCGTCGATCAGCAGGGAGAACACGAACGCGGCGGCCACGACGACCGCCCCTGCGCGCAGCACGAGTGCGGCGACCCTCACGCTCAGGGCCTCTAACCGGTGGCGAGCATGCTAGTCGCGGCTGCCGAGGAAGATGAGCGCGTAGTACGCAAGCTGCGAGAGCGCTGCCAGCGCGGCGGCGACGTAGGTCAGGGCGGCGGCGCTCAGCACCTTGCCGGCGCCGTCCGCCTCGCCGGAGCTCACGAGCCCGAGCGAATACAGCTGCTGCTTGGCCCGGCGCGAGGCGTCGAACTCGACGGGCAGCGTCACGAGCTGGAACAGCACGACGACGGCGAACAGGACGATGGCGAGCTGGACGAGCCCGAGCGCCCCGGCGAACGCCCCGATGATGAGAAGGACGAACCAGGCATTCGACGCGAATGCGACAGCCGGCCAGAGGGCGGAGCGCAGCCGGAACGGCGCGTACGACTTCTCGTGCTGGATGGCGTGACCCACCTCGTGCGCGGCGATCGCAACCGACGCGACGGAGGTTCCGTCGAAGACGCCCTGCGAGAGGTGCACGGACCGCTTGCGCGGGTCGTAGTGGTCGGACAGCGGGCCGCCCGGCGCGGGCTCGACGGGAACAGCCGCGAGCCCGTTGTGGGCGAGGATCTGGCGCGCCACCTGCTCGCCCGTCATGCCGTTCCCCACCGGCACCTGCATCTGCTCGGCGACCGTCTTCTTCAGCCGGTGCTGCACGACGAAGCCGATGATCAGCGGCGGGACGAGGAAGAGGATGTAGATGCCCAGGTTGCCCATGTGACCGGAGATGGTACCAACCGCGGACGTCGTCGCAGAGGCGCGGTCGGGCGGGTTGCGCAGCGCCGCGGCAGGACGCTATAAATCGGAAAGCGTTGCCCATCGCGAGCGGTCGAGGGAACTGGCCCCGAGACGCCGCAGCAACCGGGCCGTGAGGCTGTCGAGGTGCTCCATCCAGCGCGAGCCGAACCGTCCCGGGTCGGTGAGCGGAAGATGGGAGACGTCCGCACCCGCCGCCGGCGGGAGCACTGGAGGCCCGGAGACGGACTCCGTCGTTCCCGGGACACCGACATCGCCGGCAGGCGGAAAGGAGCGCTCGATGAGCGACCAGAGACCCGAGACGATCGCACTTCACGGGGGCCAGGTGCCCGACCCGACGACGGGAGCGCGGGCGGTGCCGATCTACCAGACGACCTCGTTCGTGTTCGACGACACCCAGCACGCGGCCGACCTGTTCGCGCTCAAGGTGCCGGGCAACATCTACACGCGGATCATGAATCCCACCCAGGACGTGTTCGAACAGCGCGTGACCGCGCTCGAGGGAGGCATCGCCGCCGTCGCCACCGCGTCCGGACAGGCCGCTGTCGCCTACTCGGTGCTCAACGTCGCGCGGGCCGGCGACAGCATCGTCTCCGTCTCGACGCTGTACGGCGGCACGTACAACCTGTTCGCGCACACCCTGCCGCAGTACGGGATCGAGGTGCGCTGGGTCGACTCGGACGAGCCCGAGGCCCTCGCCGCCCTCGTCGACGAGACGACCAAGCTCGTGTTCGTCGAGACGATCGGCAACCCGAAGCTGAACGTCGTCGACATCCGCGCCTGGGCCGACGCGGCACATGCGCAGGGCCTGCCGCTCGTCGTCGACAACACGGTGCCGACGCCCATCCTGTGCCGGGTCTTCGATCACGGCGCCGACGTGGCGGTGCACTCGGCGACGAAGTACATCGGCGGGCACGGCACCTCGATCGGCGGCATCGTGGTCGACTCCGGCAACTTCGACTGGACGGCTCAGGCCGATCGCTATCCCGGCCTGACCAAGCCCGACCCGTCCTACCACGGCGTCGTGTGGGCCGAGGTGCTGGGGCCGGCCGCATACATCGGGCGGGTGCGCACCGTGCTGCTCCGGAACATCGGCGCGGCGATCTCGCCCTTCAACGCCTTCCTCTTCCTGCAGGGGCTGGAGACGCTGCCGCTGCGGATCGAGCGGCACGCGTCGAACGCGCTGGCGGTCGCCCGCCACCTCGAGGGGCACGAGGCCGTCACCTGGGTCAATTATCCCGGCCTCGACTCGAGCCCGTACAAGCCGGTCGCCGATCGCATCCTCGACGGCGGCTACGGCGGCCTCGTCACGTTCGGCATCGCCGGCGGGAGGGATGCGGGCCAGACGTTCATCGAAGGCCTGGAGCTGTTCAGCCACCTCGCGAACATCGGCGACGCGAAGTCGCTCGCGATCCACAGCGCGACGACGACCCACTCGCAGCTGGACGAGGCGGAGCTGGAGGCGTCCGGGGTGACGCAGGACACGGTGCGGCTCTCGGTCGGGATCGAGCACATCGACGACATCGTGGCCGACCTCGACCAGGCGCTCGCGAAGGCTGCCGTTCCCGCAGCGGTCTGATCGGCCCGGTGCCTGGCTCGGTCGGACAGGTCGAGACGCAGCGGGTCGTCCTCTTCACGGAGGACGACCCGCTGGTGCTCGTCTCGGGCGAGACGCTCGGCCCGGTCGAGGTCGCTTTCGAGACGTACGGGACGCTCGCGCCGGACGCGGCGAACGCCGTCTTCGTGTGCCACGCGCTGACGGGTGACGCGCACGCGGCCGGCCACCACGGCGACCCCGAGCGGCCGGGCTGGTGGGACACGCTGATCGGGCCCGGCAAGCCGCTCGACACGGAGAGGCTGTTCGTGATCTCCCCGAACCTGCTCGGAGGGTGCATGGGCACGACCGGTCCGTCGTCGATCGACCCCGCCACCGGCCGGGCGTTCGGGCTCCGCTTTCCGCACTTCACCGTGTCGGACCTCGTCACGGTGCACCGGAGGCTGCTCGAGCACCTCGGCGTGCGCCGGCTGCACGGCGCCATCGGCGGTTCCCTCGGCGGCATGCAGGCGCTGCAGTGGGCGATCGACCACCCCGGCGAGATCGACCACGCCGTGCTCGTGTGCGCGTCCGCCCGCCTGAGCGCGCAGAACATCGCCTTCTCGGCGGTCGCGCGCGCCTCCATCATCGGCGACGAGCATTTCGCGGGTGGCGACTACTACGAGACCGGCGCCTCGCCCCGCGTGGGGCTCGCGGTGGCGCGCATGATGGCCCACATCACGTACGTGTCCGAGGACAGCCTCCGGCACAAGTTCGGGCGGGAGCGGATCGCCGACGCGCCGACATTCGACATCGACTTCCAGGTGGAGAGCTACCTCGATCACCAGGGCGCCAGCTTTCTCGAGCGCTTCGACGCGAACTCGTACCTGTACCTCACGCGCGTGATGGACTACTTCGACCCGTTCGCCGACGAGGCCGCCGCGATCGAGCGGCTGCGCCGGTCGGGTACGGCCTTCCTCGTGATCTCGTTCGACACCGACTGGCGCTTCCCGACGCCACACTCGCGGGAGATCGAGAGGGTGTTGCGGCGAGCCGGCTGCGAGGTCGCGTGCGAGGAGGTCGCCTCGCCCTGGGGCCACGACTCGTTCCTGCTCGTGGTGCCGCGCTACCACGAGCTCGTGTCCGCCTTCCTGGCCGCGCCGCAGCCGAGGGTGCCGGCACCGAGCGCCGTCTAGCGCGGCACAGCCGTCGCCGGCGGCGTGACGGCCCCGAACGCAGGCCCCCTGCGCGGGAGCCGCGACGTGCCGGAATCATCGTGTCTACGCTTGAGCGGTGGAGTTCCGTCGCGTCGACAACCTGCCGCCGTACGTGTTCGCGGTCATCCGCGACCTGACGCTCGAGCTGCGACGGGCCGGCGACGACGTCGTCGACCTCGGCTTCGGCAACCCCGATCTTCCCTCCCCCGAGCTCGCCGTCGAGAAGCTCGCGGAGGCGGCGCGCAACCCGCGCAACCACCGCTACTCGGCTTCGAAGGGGATCCCCAACCTGCGGCTCGCGTGCGCCAGCCTGTACCGGCGCAAGTTCGGGGTCGAGCTCGATCCCGACACCCAGGTGCTGAACACGATCGGCGCCAAGGAGGGCCTCTCCCATCTGATGTGGGTGCTGCTCGAGCCGGGCGACTCGGCGCTCGTCCCTTCACCCAGCTACCCGATCCACATCCACGCGCCGATCCTCGCCGGTGCATCGGTGACGCGCGTGCCGATGGGGGCGGACGAGGACCTGTTCGCGAACCTCGAGGAGGCGTGGGAGCGGGCGCAGCCGAAGCCCCGCGTCGTCATCCTCTCGTTTCCGCACAACCCGACGACGGCGACCGTCGACCTCGCCTTCATGGAGCGCGTGGTCGACTTCGCCCGCGAGCACGACCTTCTCGTCGTGCACGACTTCGCCTACGCCGACGTGGCGTTCGACGGCTACGAGCCGCCCT
The DNA here is from genome assembly GCA_963787085.1 of uncultured Gaiellaceae bacterium. Taxonomy (GTDB): domain Bacteria; phylum Actinomycetota; class Thermoleophilia; order Gaiellales; family Gaiellaceae; genus Gaiella. The sequence continues at coordinate 126,356 of CAWBBO010000015.1, forward strand.
CGATCCTGCAGGTCCCGGGCGCAGACGAGGTCGCGGTGGAGCTGTACACGCTGACCAAGTCGTTCTCGATGGCGGGCTGGCGTGTCGGCTTCCTCGTCGGCAACGCCGAGGTGGTGGGGGCGCTCGCCCGGCTGAAGTCGTGGCTCGACTACGGCACCTTCCAGCCGATCCAGATCGCGGCGATCGTGACGATGAACGAGCTGCCCGACTTCCCGCGCGAGGTGTCTGCGATCTACGAGTCGCGGCGGGACGCGCTCTGCGACGGACTCGCACGGGCGGGGTGGGTGTTCCCCCGGCCCAAGGGGACGATGTTCGTCTGGGCGCCGATCCCCGAGCAGTACCGCGAGCTCGGCTCGCTCGCATTCGCCGAACGACTGGCCCGGGAGGCGAGCGTGGCCGTGTCACCCGGCGTCGGCTTCGGGCCGGACGGCGACGGCTTCGTGCGCTTCGCGCTCGTCGAGAACGAGCAGCGGATCGGCCAGGCGGTGCGGGGCATCCGCCGCTTCCTCGGCGACGACGGCTGACGGGCCGCGGTCCGCAGCGAGCGCAGCGGCAGGGGGCGAGGCGCGTCCTCGCCCCCTGCGCGGCTACTTCCTCTTCGCCGCCGGCTTTCGCTTCGCCGCCGGCTTCTTCCCGGCGGCGGGCTTCCTGGGCGCCGGCTTGCGAGCGACGGGCTTCGCGTCGTCCTTGACGACCAGCGTCGTGTCGACGAGCGTCGCCGCGGCCGCGAGCTTGCGTACCGATGCCACGCCGCTCAACGCCGCGCGCTTCGTCTCGTAGGCCTCGCTGACGGCGACGACCTGGCCGTTGGTCGAGAGCAGCGAGAACCGGAACTTCCCTGTCGGCCCCTTCTTCACCAAGAACTTGCCGGGCATTGCGCGCCTCCTGAGCTGGGATTGGTCTTCGAGCAGAGATCGTGTCAGGCGGGCAGGAGGGTGCCCCACCCGACGTGGGCCGCGCGCGGTGCTTCAGCCGCGCAGGTAGGCGTCCTCGCCGCGGACCCAGTCGTCGCGCACGGGGGAGAACACATCGAGCACGAGCGAGTCCTCCAGCGCCTCGACCTCGTGCGCGACGCCGCCTGGGACGATCACGCTCTCGCCGGCCGTGACGACCTGCTCCTTCTCGCCGACGACGAATCTCAAGCTCCCCTCGAGCACGTTCGCCACCTGCTCGTGGGGGTGTGCATGCCGAGGGACGACGGCGCCCGCACGAAGGTGGATACGCGCGATCGTCATCGTCTCGGTGTGAACGAGCTGGCGCCCGATGGAGGCGTTCAGCGCTTCCACCGGCTGCTCGAGCCATCGTTGTACGAGCACACCGCGATTCTAGAGCGTGCGTGCCGGCGACCCTCGAAAAATCCCCTCTTTGCGGAAATTTCTGACCGCAGGCCGTTCGCGCCGGCCGAAATCGTGGTTAGCATCGGTCACTCGGGGGGAGGGTCAAGGATCGAGCGCGCGGCGCCGATAGCAGTCGTACCCGCTTTCCGTCGTGGTCACTTCCGTCTGATGCGCAAGCGATCCCTCATCCTCCGTCGTAGTCTCGCCGTCGCAGTGCTGGCGCTGCTTGCCGTGCTCGCCGCCGTGGCGGCCGTCGTCACGGCGCCGGTCGGCGCCGCCGTCAACTGCACACCCACGGCCTCGTGGGGCACGAACCGCGCCGACCTCGCCTCGCAGGTCGTCACCCTGATCAACCAACACCGCGCGAGCAAGGGGCTCTCCCAGCTCGCCGCCTCCTCCACCCTCACCGAGCTCGTCCGTGTGGAAGTCGCTGCACATGGCCGGCTACGGCTACTTCGCCCACGCCGACCCCGCCCCGCCCGTCGCCCGCAGCGCCTACCAGCGCGCCAAGGACTGCGGCTACACCGGCACCGCCTGGGGCGAGAACATCGCCTGGGGCTACACGAGCGCCCAGTCCGTCGTCAACGGCTGGCTCGGCTCAGCGCCGGCCACAAGGCCAATATCGAGAACCCGAGCTACAGGACGACCGGCGTCGGCGTCGCCGCCAACGCGAGCGGCCAGCTCTACTGGACGCAGAACTTCGGCAACGACTCCACCGCCACACCGCCCCCGCCTACACCGCCGCCGCCCACACCGCCGCCGCCCACACCGCCGCCGCCCGCGCCCGCGCCGCCGCGCCCACACCTGTCCCCGTACCTGCGCCCGCCCCTGGGCAGCCCGTGCCGGCGCCGGCCACACCTGCGCCGCCGGCATCGACTCCGGCGCCAACACCCCCTGGCCCGGCGGCGGCCACCGCTCCCGGCAGCCCGCAGACGACCGGCGTCTCGGCCATGCTCGACGTCGGCGCGAAGCCCGCGCAGGTGTCGCGGCAGAGGAAGTCGCGCCTCGACGCTTCGGTCAAGTTCGTCCACCTCGCGACCGGTCGGCCCCTCGCGAGCGGCTCCGTCCGCTGCCGGGCCGAAGTCGACGGCAAGCGCCTGCGGGTGCTGGCCAACACCTTCAAGGCGAAATCGGCCCGTTGCGCCTGGCGGCTTCCCGGCTGGGCGAAGGGCAAGCAGCTCACAGGCGTCGTCGCCGTCCAGGTGGGCGACGCAGCCGCACGACGCCTGTTCGTGCGCACGATCAACTAGAGCCCGCAGCGCCCACCGCGCAGACCGGTCCACACCCTGATGCCATTTCACACCCGCACCCTGATCGCCGTAGCGGCCCTGGTCGCCGCACTCGCAGGCGTGGTCGCCCCGACGGCGACACCTGCGGGGACGGCAACCAAGTGCACGCCGGCGGCCGGCTGGGGCAAGAACCGTCCGGATCTCGCCTCGCAGGTGATCACGCTCGTCAACAGCTACCGCGCGAGCAAGGGTCTGCGACCATTTGGCGTGTCGGCGTCGTTGACGGCGTCCTCGTCCTGGAAGTCGCTGCACATGGCCGGCAACGGGTACTTCGCCCACGACGACCCGCCGCCCGTCTCCCGCAGCGCCTACCAGCGCGCCAAGGACTGCGGCTTCAACGGCAACGCCTGGGCCGAGAACATCGCCTGGGGCTACACGAGCGCCCGCTCCGTCGTCGACGGCTGGCTTCGCTCTGCCGGCCACCGGGCGAACATCGACAACCCCAGCTTCACGTCGACCGGGGTCGGTGTCGCCTCGAGCCCGGACGGCAGGATCTTCTGGTCGCAGAGCTTCGGCCGAGGCGGATCCGGCGTCGCTCCGGCGGCCGCTCGCGCCAGGGTCTCATCCGCGATCGGGGGCACGCCCGCCAGGGTGGGCACGTCCACCGGCGCCCGTCTCGTCGCCTCCGTCATGTTCGTGCGCCTGCAGTCCGGAAGGCCTCTCACGTCCGGTGAGGTTCGCTGTCGTGCGGAGGTCGACGGCAAACGCCTGCGCGTCCTCGCGAGCGCCTTCGCCGGGGCTGCAGCCCGGTGCGCCTGGAGCATCCCGGCGTGGGCGAAAGGCAAGCAGCTCACCGGCGTCGTCGGCGTGAAGGTGGGCAACGCGGCTGCGACGCGGCTGTTCATGCACAAGCTTTCCTGAAGGCCCGCAGCCCGCAGCGGCCCATTCGGGGGACGACGCGATCCGCCGCGTAGCCGATCCTTTTTCGTGGAACGAGCACGACCACGCAACGGAGGCATGCGACGCAGATGACGATCCGCAGGAACACCGCGCCGCCCCGGGGGCGGCTCTCACGCCGCTCGCGGCGCGACCGGGCCGAGAGCGCCCTGCGCGACCTCGAGGAGTCGCACGAGGTGACAGTGACCGCGCTCGCGGCCGCGCTCGAGCTGCGCGATGACGAGACGGGCGGGCACGCACAGAGGGTCACCGCGCTCGCGCTCGAGCTCGCGGCAACGGTCGCACCCGATCTCGCCTCCGACCCGGAGCTGCGCTACGGCTTCCTCCTGCACGACATCGGCAAGATCGGCATCCCGGACGCGATCCTCCTGAAGCCGATGCAGCTGACCCCGGCAGAGAAGCGGCAGATGGAGTTCCACACGACGCTCGGCGAACAGCTCATCTCCGGCGTCCCGCACCTGCAGGGCGTCGCCCGCCAGGTGATCGCCTTCCATCACGAGCACTGGGACGGCAGCGGCTACCCGTGGGGCCTCGCCGGCGAGAAGATCCCGCTGGCGGCCCGCATCTTCTCCGTCGCCGACGCGTTCGACGCGATCAGCAACGACCGCCCCTACCACGTCGCCAGCAGCGTCGACACCGCCCTCGCCAAGATCGCGCAGAACGCCGGCACGCAGTTCGACCCGCATATCGTGGAGGCCTTCCTCCCCCTCGTGCGCGAGCAGTTCGCCAGGCTCCGCGTCGCGTAGCCGCGTCAGCCGGCGGTCTCGTGTGTCCCGAGAAACCTCGACCCTGTTGCCTGTCCCGAGACGAAGCTCTTCTCGGCCAGCCAGCCGCCGTCCACGGTCAGCGCGATGCCGCTCACGTACGACGACATGTCACTCGCGAGGTACAGCGCCGCGTTCGCGACGTCGGCGGTGACGCCGTAGCGTCCCAGCGGCACGTGCGCGGCGAGCTCCTGCTCGAACGCGTCGTCCTCGAAGTACTGCTCGGTCAGCGGCGTGCGGATCACGCCGGGGCAGATCGCGTTCACCCGGATCCCGTCCGCCGCGAGATCGCGCGCGAGGCTCTTCGTCAGGCCGACGACGCCGTGCTTCGCCGCCGTGTACGCGGGCCGGTGGGAGAGCCCGATCAGGCCGCCCGACCTCGACCGCTCGCTCGAGTTCTACTGCGGCCTGCTCGGCCTGCAGCTCCTCTGGCGACGCCTGTACGAGGAGCCGGAGATCCGCGAGATCGTCGGCGTGCCGGAGGCGACTGCGTTCGACATCGCGATGCTGCGGGTGCCCGGCAGCGACCTCGAGATCGAGTTGCTCGAGTACAGGGGGTGCGAGCGGCGGTCGGGGGCGACGCGACCGTGCGACTACGGCACCGGCCATTTCTGCGTCTTCGTCGAGGCGATCGACCGGCTCTTCGCCGACCTCAGCGCGCGCGGCGTGGCATTCCGCTCGAACGGCCCGGTCGAGATGAGCGGAGGAGCGAACAAGGGCGGCAAGAGCCTGTACTCGTCCGACCCGGACGGCTACGTGATCGAGTTCCACGAGCGTCCGCCCCGTCTGGCGCGCGCCTGACGTGAGCGCCGTGCAGCAGACCCGGCCGGCCGACCGGCGCCCGCTCGTCGAGCAGTACCGGCTGATGCAGCTGATCCGGGTGTTCGAGGAGCGGGCGGCGGAGCTCTTCCAGCAAGGGGTCATCTTCGGCACCGCGCACAGCTGCGTCGGCCAGGAGGCGATCGCCGTCGGCGCCGCCGGCGTCATGCGCGAAGGCGACTACCTCGTCGGCCACCATCGCTCGCACGGCCACCTGATCGCAGCGGGAGCGGACATCCGCCGGATGATGGCCGAGATGTTCGGCAAGCGCACCGGCTACTGCAAGGGTCTCGGCGGCTCGATGCACATCGCAGACCTGTCGCTCGGCATTCTCGGCTGCAACGGCATCGTCGGCGCGGGCATCCCCCACGCGTGCGGGGCGGCGCTGACGGCCCGGCTGCGGCAGACCGGCGGGGCCTGCGTCGCCTTCTTCGGGGACGGCGCCGCCGGCCAGGGTGCCGCGCACGAGGGGATGAACCTCGCGGCCACGTGGAAGCTGCCGGTGGTCTTCGTCTGCGAGAACAACCAGTTCGCGCTCTCAGCCGACTGGCGGACGCTGCGGGCGGTGGAGGATCTCGCAGACAGGGCGGCGGGCTACGGCATGCACGGGGAGGTGGTCGACGGCAACGACGTGCTCGCGGTCGAGGACGCCGTCGCCCGGGCGCTCGCGGCGGCCCGGGCCGGCGACGGCCCTTCCTTTCTCGAGATGAAGACCTTCCGCCGCATGCAGCACTCGATGCGCGCCAACCTGCCCGATGTGCGCGACCCGGCGGTGCTCGACGAGTGGGAGCCGAAGGATCCGCTGCCACGGTACGAGCAGGAGCTCCGCGAGGCCGGGGCGCTGGACGACGAGCGGGTCGCCGCCATCCGGACGGAGGTCGAGGCCGAGGTGGAGGCGGCGATCGCAGTCGCGCTCGCCGACGAGGACGCGAGCACCGAGGACCTGCTGCCGTCGGTGTTCGTCGTCCACCGCACCTATCCGGAGCCGCCGAGCGAGGGCGAGCGCGACCTCGGGTTCGTGGCCGCGATCCGCGAGGCGCTCGACCAGGAGCTCGAGGCCGACCCCGACGTGATCGTGATGGGAGAGGACATCGGCCGCGTCGGCGGCCTCTTCCGTGCCACCGAGGGCCTCTACGAGCGCTACGGCGCCGAGCGCATCCGGGACACGCCGTTGACCGAGAGCGGGTTCGTGGGCTGCGGCATCGGGGCGGCGCTGACCGGGCTGCGCCCGGTGGTCGAGCTCCAGTTCTCCGACTTCGCGGGCGTCGCGTTCGACCAGATCATGAACCAGGCCGCGAAGCTCCGCTTCATGATGGGCGGCACCGCGGCCATGCCGCTCGTGCTGCGGATGGTGTCGGGCGGCGGCGTCCGGCTCGGTGCGCAGCACTCCCAGAGCCTCGAGGCGCTCTTCGCCCACATCCCCGGACTGGTCGTGGTGATGCCGTCGAACCCGTTCGACGCCAAGGGCCTTCTCTCCGCCGCGATCCGGGACGACAACCCGGTGATCTTCCTCGAGCAGAAGCTGCTCTTCTTCGGCGAGCCGGCGCCCGTGCCCGAGGAGCGCTACGCGGTGGAGCTCGGAACCGCGCGTATCGCGCGCCACGGCAGCGACGTCACGGTCGTGGCGCTCGGCGCCATGGTTCCCCACGCGTTGCGGGTCGCGAGCGAGCTCGAGCGCGAGGGGTTGAGCATCGAGGTGATCGATCCGCGGACGCTCGCTCCGCTCGACACCGGCACCATCGCGGCGTCGGTCGCGAAGACGAACCGGCTGGTCGTCGCCCACGAGGCGGTGCAGTTCGGCGGTTTCGGCGCCGAGATCGCCGCGCACGTCGCGCAGCACTGCTTCTGGGAGCTCGACGCACCCGTGCTCCGGGTCGGGGCGCCGTCGCACCCCGTCCCCTACCAGAAGGAGCTCGAGCTCGAGACGCTGCCGGGGCCGGCGGAGATCGCGGCCGCCGTCCGCTCGCTCGTCGCGCGCTGAGCGATCAGGCCGCCTCGGCGCGCTCCTTGATGCCGAGCAGCATCTTGCGCTCCATCACGAAATGGGGGATCTCGATCAGCGCCACCCCGTAGGCGAGCATGAGCGCGCCCTTCTCGGAGCCGTGCACGACGAGCCGGGTGCGCCCGTCCGCGAGCGGCTCCAGCACGATCGTGCCCCACCCCTCCAGGCCGAGAGCACGTCCAGGCTCGAAGCGTGTCACCTTCAGGCCTCCCGACGGATGGAGGTAGACCGTCTCGCCGACCTCGCGCTCCTGCCACTCGGGATGGATCCGGTCGGCGTTCCGCATCCGGCACCCGGCGAGGTTCTCGAGCCACTCGTAGCTGTAGAAGCCTCCCCGGTCCTGCCCGAGCTGCGCCACCCAGGGCCACACCTGGTCGACAGGCGCCTCGATCGTGACGGCACGGGTCGAGCGGCCACACCCGTGCCGCTCCGGCCCGGCGAGCTCCTCCGCGTCCGCACCCCACCTCAGATGCCAGGGGCGCACCTTGGCGACGTACACGCCGAGCGCGGCCGCGCCGAGGGCGGCGGGCAGGCGAGGGAGCCGGCCTCGCGCGAGCGCGCGTGCGACCGACACCACGCTTCCGACGGCGGCCGCGTCGAGCAGCAGCGGCCCTCCCACCATCACGCCGAACCCGCGCAGGGTGTCGAGGGCCCCGGGCTTCGCCGGGCTCTGGCGCCGCACCCTTCCGTTCGACTGCGCCTCCACCGTGGTCTCGGCCGTCGTGCTCATCGGTCGCTCGCCTCCTCGTCGCTTCGGTTCGCTTCGAGCGTACGACCAGGTCGCCGGCGGCGGTAGCGGGAAGAGGCGCAGACCGCCGTGAGGAACTACGGAAGCGGCGGGGCCCCGCCGGGGGACCCCGCCGCTTGCCTGCGAGGGCTTCAGCCGGCCGCGATCGGATGGTTGGCGCGGAACAGGTTCCCGGGATCGACGGCGGCCTTGACGGCCTGCAGCCGCCGGTACGCCTCGGGCCGGTAGAACCGCGACACGTCGGTCTCCTCTTCGGTGAAGTTGAGGTACTGCCGGCCGGTGTCGTACGGGGCGAATGCGTGCGCAAGCTTCTCGAGCTGGGCGCGGTTCGCACGGTAGGTCTCGTCGTCGAACACCATGCCGATGCCGAACGTGAGGTACGGGGCGTCGAACGTGGCGAGGGCGCCGTGGTGGTCGGCGGAGCGGAGGAGCGCTCCGCCGAGGTGGCGGATCTCGGCCGAGACGAGCGGCGAGCCCGACTCGGGACCGGCGGCGGCGACGAACGCGTCGATCGCAGGGGCAGGCAGGTAGCCGAGCATCTGCCCCTCGCCCGTGTAGGGGACCGGGTCCGGCGGGTCCATGTGCAGCTCGGAGAGGCCGACGGGAGGCACCATCGCGAAGGTGTCGATGGCAGGCCCGAGCTCGCGCAGCGGGCGCAGCAGCTCGCTGCCGGTCGCCTCGTCGCCCATGTACACGGCCTCGACGACGACGAACTTCTGTCCGCGCAGCGGCTCGGGCAGCTCCGGCAGCGGCGGGAACTGCAGGATGCGGCCGACCGAGGTCACCTCGTCGGGCACCGTGGGCGTCCACGCGTTCCAGGCGTGCAGCACCTCCGCGGAGCGCTCCCACGGGAAGAAGAGGACGCCGGCGTAGATCTCGGGGATCGAGTACAGCTGGATCTCGAGCGCCGTGACGACGCCGAAGTTGCCGCCGCCGCCGCGAAGCGCCCAGAAGAGCTCGGCGTCGTGCTCGTGGTCGACGCGACGCAGGCGCCCGTCGGCGGTGACGAGCTCGATCGCGGTGACGCTGTTCGTGGAGAGGCCGAGCTTGCGCGCGTACCAGCCGACGCCCCCGCCGAGCGAGTAGCCCGTGACGCTCACGTCGGGCGTGGAGCCGTGGAGCGCGGCGAGCCCGAGCTCCGACGCGCGCGGCACGACGTCGGCCCACTTGGAGCCGCTGCGAACGCGGGCTGTCCGTCGCTGCGCGTCGATCTCGACACCCTGCAGGGCATCGGTCTTGACGAGGATGACGTTGTCCATGGATCCGAGCGGCTCGGCGTTGTGGCCGGTCCGCTGCGGCGCAACCTGCAGGCCGTTCGCGCGGGCGAACTGCACGATGGTGACGACGTCCTGCTCGTCGGCCGGCACGGCCACGAGCTCCGGCTCCTGGGTGAACGCCAGGTTGAACGCCTGGGTGGCGGCGTCCCAGCCGGCGCCCTGGGGCTCGATCACGGCGCCCTTGAAGCGCCGTCGCAGGATCTGCAGCGAGGTGTTTGTCTCGATCGCGGTCATGGGAATGAGCTCCTTGGAAGAGAAGGGCGAAGTAGATAGGAGCACGTTGGCACCCACCTCGCGCCGCGACAGTCCGGACAACTCGTGCATTGCGGTGCGGCAGGCCGTACCCGGATAGGGTTGCCGCACACGGAAGGAGCGAGTGTGGACACGGTCGCGTTTCTGACCGGAGAGCGTGAGGTGATCGTCCGGGAGGCGGAGGATGCCCTCGCACGCCTGCACGAGCGTCATTACGAGTCGGCAGGGGCGGCGGAGGTGGAACGACGCCTCGATGCGCTCTTCGACCACCTGGTGGCGGCGGTGACGGCGCGCGACCTGACGCCGATGGTCACCTATGCGCAGGAGGTCGCCGAGGAGCGGTTCGCCGCCGGCTACGACCTCTCGTCCGTGCAGGCCGGGTTCAACGCGCTCGAGGCGGCGACCTGGAGCCGCATCCTCGCCGGCCTCGAGCCTGCACTGCTCGCCGAGGCGCTCGGGCTCGTCAGCACGGTGTTCGGCGCCGCCAAGGACGCGCTCGGTCGCCGGTACGTATCGCTCGCGACGAAGGCGCACGCGCCCTCGCTGGATCTGCGCGCCCTGTTCGCCGGCACGGACGGCGTCTAGGGCGACCGCTCAGCCGACGGCGGTGCCGAAGAGCACGCCGACGCCGTACGTGACGGCGAACGCGGCCGCGCCGAACGCGAGCTGGCGCGCCCCGGAGACGAGGGGGCTCTTTCCCGTCAACAGCGTGATCGCGGCGCCGATGCCGAAGAGCGCGAGCGCCGACAGGCCAAGCGTGACGCTGACGGCGGCGGCGCCCGAGAACAGGGCGAACGGCAGCACCGGCAGGATCGCCCCGACGACGAAGAGGAGGAACGACGTCCCGGCGGCGACCCAGGGGGAGCCACCGAGCTCGCCCGGGTCGATCCCGAGCTCCTCCCGCGCATGTGTGTCGAGCGCCGTCGTCGGGTCGGCCATCAACACCCTGGCGAGGCGCTCGGCCTGCTGCGGATGGAGCCCTTTCTGCTCGTAGACGAGCTCGAGCTCCGCCTCCTCCACGTCTGCGTCGCTCGCGATGTGCTCGCGCTCGACCGAGAGCTCGCGCTCGTGGAGCTCACGGGAGCTCTGCACCGAGATCCACTCCCCCATCGCCATCGAGCACGCGCCTGCGATCAGCCCGGCGACGCCCGTGATGAGGATGTCGCGAGAGGCGACGCCGGCGCCCGCGACGCCCATCACGAGGCTGGCGTTCGAGACGAGACCGTCGTTGACGCCGAGCACGGCCGCCCGCAGCGCGTTCCCTCCTGCGGCTCGTCCGCGCTGCAGCTGTGCGAGCGCCCGGCCGATCGGCTCGCCCCGCACGTCGCCGACGAGTGAGGCGAGCACGAGTGCGTGCTGCTTCTCGTCCAACGTGAAGGCACCGGAGTCGTCGAGGTACGCCTCCGTCGACTTCAGCTCCCGGTCGCGCATGATCGGCAAGACGACGGTGTCGCCGAAGTCACCCGCGAGGCGACAGAGAAGGCGCGCTCGCTGCGAGGGCGCGGCGGGGCCGGGATCGACGCCGGCCTCTCGCAGCTGCTGTTCCCAGTGGTCTGCGTGCCGCCGCTCGTCGCCGGCGATCCGCTCGAACAGTGCCTTGCGCACGGGGTCGGCCTCGGCCTCGGCGAGCGCGCGGTAGATCGCCTCCGCGTCGAGCTCGTCCCGGCGCGTGGCCAGCCATCCCTCGACAGTCGCTGCGTCACTCATCGGCCACGCCGGATCGTAGTCGGCACCGGCCGTTGCGGCTTCCCCGCACGCACGCGGCCGCGAACACTGATGACACGACGGATCCCGGCTGCGACACTGGTCGCACGGTGCCTTTCTCGGCACGCCGCATCGAGTACTTCTACGTGAACGTCCGCGACGAGCTGGGCGCGGCGTACCGCGTCCTCGCCGCCCTTGCGGAGCAGGGCGTCAGCCTGCTGGCCTTCACCGCAGTGCCGAGCGGAGTCGACCGCGCACAGTTCGCGATCTTCCCGGACGATCCGGGCCGGCTGGTCGCCGAGGCGCGCCTCGCGCAGATCGAGCTCGAAGGCCCCCACCACGCGCTGATCGTGCAGGGTGACGACGAGCTCGGCGGCCTGGCGCACGTTCACGAGCGCCTGTTCAAGGCCGGTGTGAACGTGTATGCCTCGACGGGCGTGAGCGACGGCCGCGGCGCCTTCGGGTACATCGTGTACGTCCGCGAGGACCAGTTCGAGCTCGCAGTCGAGGCGCTCGGGCTCTGAACCTACGAGGAGGCTGCGGCCCGCGCGACGTGCCTCCTCGGACTCTCGGCAGAAGGGAAGGCGTCGACCCGGCGCAAAGGGCTGCGACCTGCCGTGGGTTTGTGGTGATTCACCACAAAGTGCCATGCGGCAGGTCGCACCCTCCGCGGACGAGAAGCTTGAGCTACCGCACTTCGATCGGGATCGTCTTCGTCGCCGCGATCGCGACCTTCGGCGCGTGCAGCTCGAGGACGCCTTTCTCGAAGGTCGCCGTCAGCTTCTCGGCGTCGACCGTCTCCGGGAGCGCGAACCGCCGCTCGAATGTCTTCTCGAGCCGCTCGTGCAGGCGGAAGGTCTTCTCCTTCTTCTCGGTCGTCTCCTCGTGCTCGCCCTTCACTCTCAGGGTGTGGTCCGTGACCTCGATCGCGAGCTCCTTCTCCTCGAAACCGGGCACCTCGAGCTCGACGACGAACTCGTCGGGGGTCTCGTAGATGTCCGCGGCCGGATACACGGGCTCGGCCGACAGAGGAAGCATGCGCCGGATGCCCGGAAGCATCAGGTCGAAGTCGCGGAACGGATCCCATTTAACAACGGGTGTCACCGGAGTCACCTCCTTCCCGATATCCATGATTCAGGCCTCAGCCGCGCGGCGCATCAGGGCGACCACTGAACGACCTTCGCACACCTACCGAGCCGCACGCTGACGGCCTCGGACCTCGAGCCGGCAGGCCCGTTCTCGCTCGCGGTGATCGGGAACGTCGTGGCCGCCCCGCGCACGAGGACGCTGGCAAGGCCTGATCGGCGCCGTGTTCGCCGCCGCCTCGATCGCCGTGCCTGCGATCGGGGGTCTCATCGTCGACGGCACAACCTGGCGGTGGGTCTTCCTCGTCAACCTGCCGATCGGCGGTCTCGCCCTGCTCGTGATCTCGGTCACGATGACGAGCCGAGCGCCGCTGACCGAGCACGCGATCGACTGGCTCGGCGCGGGCGTGCCGTCGCCGCCCTGGGCGCCGCGGCGGTGCTGCTCGCGGCCTTCGTCGTCGTGGAGCGCCGGGCGAGCGAGCCGATCCTCCCCTTCGACGTGCTGCGCAACCCGATCGTGTCGTCGAGCGTCGCCTGCATGGCGCTCGTGGGGATGTTGATGTTCGGGACGATCACCTACATGCCGCTGTTCGTCCAGGGTGTGATCGGGACGTCGCGCGACCTCGTCCGGGGCCGTGCTCACCCCGTTGATGCTCAGTGCGGTGGCGACGTCGATCCTCACGGGGCAGCTCGTGTCGCGCACGGGACGGTACCGCTGGAACGCCGTCCTCGGCCCCCTGGTGCTGGCCGTCGGCATGGTGCTGCTCTCGCGGATGGACGTCGAGACGACGACCGGCGAGGCGGCACGAAACATGATCGTGACGCGGCATCGGCGTCGGCTCGATGATGCAGGTGTTCGTGCTCTCGGTCCAGAACGCCGTGCCACCGGTGCGCATCGCTCCGCGACGGCGTTGACACAGTTTGCGGCGTCAGATCGGCGCAACGATCGGCGTCGCCTTGATCGGGGCGATCGTCAACAGCGGCCTGCCCGGGGGCGAGCATCGGCGAGGCGACGGCCGTCCACCAACTGCCGCCGGCGCTCCGCCGAGGAGACTCGCCGACTCGCTCCACAGCCGCGTTCCTCGCAGCGGCGGTGATAGCGCTGCTCGTGTCGGTGCGTCGCCGTCCTCGGCGTCAAGGAGGTGCCGCTGCGGCAGACCTTCGACGAGCCCATGCAGGACGCGTCAGGCTGAGCCCGGTGGATCGTGCCTACGCCCGCGGGTCACTGCGGGCGAACGCCGGCAGCTGCGAGCTTGCGCCGGTAGACGCCGGGCGAGACGCCGGTGGTGCGCTTGAACAGGCGCCGGAAGGAGGCGGGGTCCTCGTAGCCGACCGCGTAGCTGATCGAGTCGACAGGCTCCGACGTCCGTTCGAGCCGGCGCTTGGCCTCCTCGACGCGCATGTGCTGCACGTAGGCGATCGGCGAGTACCCGGTGGCCGTGGAAAACCGCCGCTTGAACGTGCGCTCGGAGAGCCCGAAGCGTCGCACCATCTCCGCGACGGGCGAGGCGACGGCGTGGTGCACGCGCAGCCACTCCTGGGCCTCGAGGACGATCGCGTCGCCGTGATCGCTCGGCGGGTCGAACGGCACGTACGGTGCCTGGCCGTCGGTGTGCCACTGCAGGAGGAGGAACTTCGCGACCGCCTGCGCCGCCGTCGGGCCGACGTGGCGTGCGACGAGGTACAGCACGAGGTCGTGCCACGACGCCGACGCACCTGACATCACGAACTCGGCCCGCTCGCCGGTGGTGATCAGGACCTGATCGAGCCTGAGCCCGACATCCGGGTAGTTCTCCCGGAAGGTCGGCGCATAGGCCGGGTGCACCGTGGCATCGCGTCCGGAGAGGAGACCGGTCTCGGCGATCAGCAGTACGCCCGAGCAGGCGGAGCAGAGCATGCCGCCGTGCTCGTGCGCACGCCGGAGCCAGGCGACGAGCTCCGGGTAGCGTCCCGGCACCCAGGTGCCGTCGCGCACGAGCAGCGAGGGCACGATGGCGATGTCGGGTCCTGCCGGGATCGTCGATCGACCGGTGCACCGGCAGCGCGATCCCGCTGGCGGTCGGCATCGTGCCGCGCGAGGCCGCGATCAGCTCGACCTCGAACGGGGCCACCGGCGAGACGGCGTCGTCGAACGAGGCGAGCAGCGGGAAGCACGAGAGCGTGTCGAACATGCCGGTGACGCTGCCGACGGTTGCGTCGGGGAGGACGAGAAGCGAGACCCGCAGCGGCTTTGGATGTCTGAGAGGCGTGTCCTTTGGCACGTTCGGACCTGTTCTGGTCAGTCTCACCCTTCCGCCCGCAGCGGGCAACCGCGATCGTGAAATCGACGTTCGAAAACGATGCACGGAGGTTAGAGATGCAACTTGAAACGACACCGTCCAGTTCGTTCCTCGACCGCGCGCTCGCCGATCTCGCGGCATCCTACGGCGGCGTCATGGTGAGCACGGGGCACAGGCTCGGCCTGTACCGCGCACTCGCCGGCGAGGGGCCGCTGAGCTCGGTCGAGCTCGCGGCGCGGACGGGCTGCGAGGAGCGCTACGTGCGCGAGTGGTTGAACTCGCAGGTGGCGGGCGGCTACCTCGCCTACCACGAGGAGAGCGAGACCTACGAGCTGCCGGCCGAGCACGCGGCGGTGCTCGCCGACGAGGACAGCCCGACGTTCCTGCCGGCCGCGTTCGAGGTTCCGGCCTCGATGTGGCTCGACCAGGAGCGAACGCTCGAGGCGTTCCGCACCGGCGAGGGCATCCCCTGGGGCGATCACAACGACCGGCTCTACTGCGGCGTGTCGTCCTTCTATCGCAACGCGTATCGCGCCGCGCTCGTGCCCGAGTGGCTGCCCGCGCTCGACGGCGTCGTCGAGAAGCTCGAGCGGGGCGCCCGGGTGGCGGACGTCGGCTGCGGCCACGCGCACTCGACCGTGCTGATGGCCTCCGCGTTCGAGCGGTCCCACTTCGTGGGCTTCGACACGCACGATGCCTCGGTCGAGGCGGCCCGCGCCAACGCCCAGGCTGAGGGCGTGGCCGACCGGGTCGACGTCCAGCGCGCCGACGCGACGTCGTACCCGGGTGAGTTCGACCTGATCTGCTTCTTCGACGCCTTCCACGACCTGGGCGATCCGCTGGGTGCCGCCAGGCACGCCTTCGCCGCGCTCGCCGACGGCGGGACGCTGATGGTCGTGGAGCCGTTCGCGGGAGACACGGTCAAGGACAACCTCGGGCCTGTCGGGCACCTGTACTACGCGGCCTCGACGGCGCTCTGCCTGCCGCACTCGCGCTCCGAGGGCGTTGGGCTCGGACTCGGCGCGCAGGCCGGCCCCGCCCGCCTGGCCGGCGTGTTCCACGAAGCGGGCTTCCGCTCGGTCCGCCGCGCACACGAGACGCCGTTCAACCTCGTCCTCGAGGTGCGCCGCTGATCGTGGTGCTCGCGGGGCCCGGCCGGCGCTGGGCCTGGCCGGCACGGCGCCCCCGACGACTCCGCGGCGGCGGGCCGCCCGCACGGGCGGCCGTCGTCGCGGGGTCGTGGGGCCGGGACCTCACATCGAGCTGTGCTGGATGCACCACGTCAGGGAAGCGGCATCGTGCGCGAAGGCGACGGCGATCGCGTCTAGGATTGGTGGTGATGTCCTCCGCCCCCGACACCCGGACTGCGCTCGCCGAGCTCGAGGGGGCTGATCGGCTGGTCGTCCAGCAGGTGTTCAAGCCGATCGCGAACGAGTACCGGGTCAGCGTGCCCGTACCCGGCGGGAGCGAGGAGGGGCAGCCGCTGCTGTACGTGAAGCAGAAGAAGATGAAGATCAAGGAGGACATCCGCTTCCGGCTCTCACCCGACGACGACCGGCACCTGTTCATGATCAAGTCGAAGTCGGTGTTCGAGTTCCGTGGCCGCCACGAGGTGCTCGACGCGGACGGCGCGGTGATCGGAATGCTCGAGAAGGACTTCCGCCGCTCGCTCCTGCGCAGTCACTGGCACGTACGCGACGCGACGGGCGAAGAGGTGCTGGAGGGGCACGAGGCAAGCTGGATCGTGGCGCTGCGTGCGCCGGTTTGCCGATCTCGGCCCCGATGTCTTCTCGCTGTTGAACTGGCTGCCGTTCAACTTCGTGCTCCGTCGTGGCGACCACCAGGTCGGGGCATACAAGCGCGTGCTCGGGAAGTTCCGCGACCGCTACGTGCTCGAGCTCGGGCCGGAGCTCGGAGACGTCGACCGCCGATTGATCATCGCGTTCGCCGTCGGGCTGGACGCGCTCCAGGACCGCTAGCCACCGTCCCGTCTCGCGCGACGGCGGGCTCACAGCAGATGTGGCTCACTCCGCTATCGACCGGCCGCCGTAGGGCGGCGTCGATGTCGGACGCTCAGGTGCCACATGGCCCAGGCTAGGTCAGCGGACGTGCTGCAACGTCCGGTCTATGCACCTCTGCTGCCACGCGCTACCTGCAAAGTCTGCGACGTTCGCCCAGTTCGAGTAGTAGCGGCGGTCGTCGGCCTTCGGGAAGTCACCGCGGACTACCCCGCGAGCGACGATCTCGCCGTAGTTCTTGAACGCGAGCTTCCCGCGGTTCGTCGTGTGTAGCTGCTCGAGGATCGGCGGCAAGTCATCGAGGCGGGTCGTGTCATCGACGCGCAGAAGATAGGGAGCAGACTTGAGAGCCGCAAGGGTCAAGTTCTGTGGATCACTGCATAGGAGGTGGGCCCAGACAGCGTCAGTGGAGCCGGGTGGCCAACTCTCGGCTATCGCGATCGCGATGAGAACTGCGGTGCCTGCGGTCTCGGTGTTACGGACAACGGCGACGTCGCCAACCTCGAACGGCGTCAGACGTGGCCGAGGCCGCTTCAGGTTCGTCGGAGCCCTCTGGGGACCGTTGAGCTTGGAGGCCAGAGACGTCAGCACGCGCTCGCGGGCGCGCACGTCGTGAGGGCTTTCTTGACGCCAGCGGTCGAGATCGGCACCGGCTGCGATCAACTCAAGCGCCTGATCGCGGACATCCGATTGAAGTCGGCCCGTCTCCGCTTGCGCCGCGGCGAGCGCCAGGACGACGATGACGCGCTCGTCAGGGTCGCACAAAGACTGCTCGTGTGCGGAGAGGACCTTTCGGGTCGCGGCGTCCGGCTCTAGCCCGTCCATGATGGCGTCCGCCAGTCGTCTCGAACATCGGACGCCGTGTCGTCCGTGAAGATGCTAGTCCCCCACGTGCCCACGAGAGTGGAGGATAAGGGCGGCGGCGGGAACTTACTTGACTGCACGTAGCACCGTGCCAACACCGACCCAGGGGCGGGCGCTAGCCTAGACCGCATGCGGTTTTCGCAGCGCCTTGGCTATTCACCGGTGAAGTCGGTCGCACAGCGGGAGGACATCGACACAGATACCCGCAACGGTCTGTGGAGCGTGTTGATGGTGACCTGCTTCGACGATGCTCTCGGCACGCACCTCCACAACGCTTCAGCCGCGCAACAGGTCATGCGTTCCCTGTGGCTCAGCTACTTCAAGTTGCCCATCGACACCCTGCCCGGGTGGGGACCCAAGGCAGTCGAGCGCATCCGGAAGTACTTCTTCGCGGCCAAGTGGTACGAAGCGCTCGACCTCGTCGAGTTCCTCGCACAGCACCACCCCAATTCAGCCGACAAGCTGCGGGAGCTGGCGAACCAGATCTTGGCCCGTGAGCTTTCTGCGTATCGCTTCGTCGGTAACACGATTGTGGAGATCACGAGCAGCGAGGAAATCGAAGAGATCGAATGCGCAATGACCGCAGGGTCTCCTGGGCCGCGGATTCACCTCGAGCAAGCCGTCTCGTTGCTCGCCGACCGTTCGAACCCCGACTATCGCAACTCGATCAAGGAATCGATCAGCGCTGTCGAGGCTACCCTCAACGAACTCACCGAGACGACAGGGCTATCTCTCGGTGATGCCCTGAAGCAGCTCAAGATTGAGCTTCACGGGGCATTTCGGGCGGCGCTCGGCAATCTCTACGGGTACACGAGTGATGGCGATGGCATTCGTCATTCACTGATCGATGAACCCAATCTCGACTACGCAGACGCGAAGTTCATGCTCGTTGCTTGCTCCGCGTTCGTGAACTATCTGACGGCGAAGCGCGGCGCCTAGCGACCATCTGGCTATTTGCTTCGGTTGACACCCGAACCTGCTCGACCCACGAGCGATGCCGCGCGAGGGCAAGCTCATGTACCCGTTTTGTACTTGCTCTCATAGTGGCCGCGGGAAACTGTGGCATGGCCGTTTACCCTAAAGTGGGTGGAAACAAAGAATGGTAAGCTGAAGAATCTCGGCATCGCCATCGAAATTACCAGTGGCATGTGGTCCACTGGTCATGCCTACGTGGAGGGATGGAGACGATGGTATGACTCGTGATACCCGCACTGACGCGAAATGGTACCTTCGTGGTAGGGCTGGTTATCTAATCGGTCAGAGCGTAATTTCCTTGCTCCTAGGAATTGTGGGTATTGTGTATGGCTATCTGCTCGTAGCGTTGGTCGGCTTCGTTGTATTTGTTGTGTTTTTCTGGCTTGGCATTGTCAATGCCCGTCGAGGCAACTGGTGATACCGAGGCGACTAGTGATCATGCTTTTGGTCGGGATGTTTGCCTTGTTCCCTGCAGCAGATATCGCAACATCATCGCTCCCTGTGAGCGCACTGCGTAGCGACATTTTGTTTAGTTTCTGCCCGAGAGGCTATTCGCGGGTATGGTGCAAGACGTTTCGCCAGGCGAAGGTAACAAATCAGCAGCTGAGTGCGATCACTGTACTGCGCGCGACGCGCGGTGGCCGACAGCTAGCTTTAGCGATGTGCAACGATCTCTCTGTATATATATCTCCCGCAAAGCATGGTGGAGTCTGGGGACTTCACCATGTATCGATTCTAAGTCGTCACGGGGACGTTATCGCGGGACGGATCGCTGGGAAGACACGCTGTTACGTGCGCGGCTAGAGAGTTACGCACGCCGACTCTCGTGTTGTTTGTCCTACGGAACTCAATGCTCTAGCCGCCCAATTGCTCGGGTACCTGCCCGTGGTTCGCGCGAGGTCGGCGCGTCCTGAGCGCCGACGAGCCTGACATCGGCACGCTCGGTTGCTCGGGACCCGCCCCGTGAGACACGACCTCAGGCACTCCGTCCGACGACTGCTTGGGAAATGCACCCACGCCCCTCACCGCGCGGGCGCTTCCGGGTACAAATCGGGCAAAGCCGACGCGCGGACTCGAACCGCGGACCCCTTCATTACGAGTGAAGTGCTCTACCAGCTGAGCTACGTCGGCGCGGCGGCCAGTATAGCCGCGCAGACGAGCCGAAAATCCACGCCTGAAGGACGCACGGCCGCTTGCGGCTTCGCCGCAGCGCCCTCCGGCATCGCACCGATGCCCGCCCGCCCAGCACGGGCAACGATGCTGGCATGGCAACCACCACACGCCGCGGCAAGGCGCCACGCCGGCCCGGAGGCCGCCGGCGCCTCGAGCTGCACCCGGCCGAGCTGCGCCGCACCCTCGACCCCGCCACGCTCCCGTTCCGGACGACGGCGGAGGTCACGCCGCTCGTCGGCACGATCGGCCAGCCGCGCGCGCTCGACGCGATCGAGTTCGGCCTCGGCGTCGAGACCCACGGGTTCAACCTCTTCGTCGCCGGCGCTCCCGGCACGGGCCGGCGCACGACGGCGCTCGACTACGTCCAGAGCAAGGCGGCCACGCTCCCCGTCCCCGACGACTGGGTGTACGTCCACAACTTCGCCGCGCCCGACCGGCCCCAGGCGATCCGCCTGCCGCCCGGGCAGGGAGCGCGGTTCGCCGCCGACATGGAGGAGTTCGTCGCCATGGCCCGGCGCGAGATCCCGCGCGCGTTCGAGAGCGAGGACTACGACCGCCGCCGCCGCGAAGCGCTCGCCGAGGCGACCACCCGGCAGGAGGCACTCGAGGCCGAGCTCGTCGCGTTCGCGGCCGACCGCGGCTTCGCGCTCCAGGTCGGGCTCACCGGCATCGTCTCGATCCCCCTGGTCGACAGCAAGCCGATCACGCGGGAGCAGTACGCGAGCCTCGACGACGAGCAGCGGGAGCGGATCACGCGGGCCGGCGCCGACGTCGAGGAGCGAACCGCTTCCTACGCCCGCCGGCTGCACCAGTCCGCCAAGGAGGCCGCAGAGAAGGTGCAGGAGCTCGAGCGCGAAGTCGCGCTCTTCGCCACCGGGCCGCTGTTCCGCGAGCTCGAGGAGCGCTACGCGGCGCTGCCGGAGGTGCTCGCGCACCTCGACGCCGTCAAGCGGGAGCTGATCGCGCACCTGGACGACTTCCGCGGCGAGACCGAGCAGCAGCAGCCCATGCTCGCGATGCTGGGAGCGCAGCGTCCGAGCTTCGACCGCTTCGGCGTCAACGTCTTCGTCGACAACAGCTCGAACGGTGGCGCACCCGTGGTCGTCGAGCGCAACCCGACCTACTACAACGTGCTCGGCCGCATCCAGTACCGCGCCACCCTCGGCGCCATGGTGACCGACTTCCAGGAGATCAAGCCGGGCGCCGTGCACCGCGCGAGCGGCGGCTTCCTCGTGCTCGACATCCTCGACGTCCTGCGGCATCCGTTCACCTGGGAGGGGCTCAAGCGAACGCTTCGCTCGTCAGAGGCGCGCATCGAGAACCTCGCCGAGGAGTTCGCCGGCACCCCCGGCGCCACCCTGCGTCCGGAGCCCATCCCCGTGGCGGTGAAGGTGGTGCTGATCGGCTCCCCCCACGTCTACCGCATCCTGCAGGACCTCGACGAGGACTTCCGGGAGCTCTTCAAGGTGAAGGCCGAGTTCTCGCCGGAGCTCGCCTGGAGCCGCCGGCACCATCTCAAGTACGCGGCCTTCGTCAGCCGCTGGGTGCGCGAGAACGACCTTCTCCATTTCGACCGTGCCGCCGTGGCACGCCTGATCGAGCACGGCGCCCGGCTGCGCGCAAGCAAGCAGCGGCTCTCGGCACGCATGATGGACATCTCCGACGTCGTCTCCGAGGCGAGCTTCTGGGCCTCCCGCGACGGCCGCTCGCTCGTCCGCGCCGGCGACGTCGAGCACGCGATCCGGAAGGCGGTGTATCGCTCCAACCTGCTCGAGGAACGGATCCGCGAGCTCATCGACGACGGCACACTCGTGATCGACACGCGCGGCAAGAGGGTGGGCGAGCTGAACGGGCTCGCCGTGCTCGACCTCGGCGACTACGCCTTCGGGCGCCCGACGCGGGTCAGCGCCCGCGTCGCCCTCGGCCGCGGCTCGATCGCCAGCATCGAGCGCGAGATCGAGCTGTCCGGCCCGATCCACTCCAAGGGCTTCCTCATCCTCACGGGCTTCCTGGCGGCGACGTACGCGCAGGACGCCCCGCTCGCGCTCTCGGCGTCGGTCACCTTCGAGCAGTCCTACGACGAGATCGAAGGCGACTCGGCCTCGGCCGCCGAGCTCGTCGCTCTCCTCTCCGCCCTGGCGGACCTCCCGCTCGACCAGGGGATCGCGATGACGGGATCGGTCGACCAGCACGGCCACGTGCAGGCGGTCGGCGGCGTCAACCACAAGGTCGAGGGGTTCTACGCGACCTGCAAGGCGCACGGCCTGACCGGCTCGCAAGGCGTCGTCGTCCCGGCCAGCAACGTCCCCAACCTGATGCTCGACGCCGAAGTCGTGGAAGCGGTTCGGCAGGGGCGGTTCCACGTCTGGGCCGTCCGCACGGTCGACGAGGCACTCGGCCTCCTCACCGCCACGCGCGCAGGAGGCCGGCACAAGGACGGGACCTACGCGCCTGACACGGTGCACGGACGCGTGCAGGCGCGCCTCGCCGCCTACGCGGAGCGGATGCGCGCAGAGCGCGGCGGCGACGAAGCTTCGCCCGTACCGCCGGACGCTGCGTAGTTGGCCGAACCGCACGTCCGCGCGGCGCCTGATGTGCCCCCCGCATGCCGACAGCGATGCTGTGCGTGGAGGAAAGCCGATGCTGCGTTCGCCGCGTTTCCCCGACCGCTTCGAGGCCGGGCGTGAGCTTGCCAGCCGGCTCGCCGAGGAGCCGGGGCAGGAAACGGTCGTCGTCGGGCTCGCGCGCGGCGGCGTGCAGGTGGCGAGCGAGGTGGCCCGCGCGCTCGGAGCGCCCCTCGACGCCCTCGCCGTCCGCAAGGTCGGACACCCCCTGCAGCCCGAGTACGCGGTCGGCGCCGTCGCGCCCGGCGTGACCGCCTACGTCCGCGCCCACGACGGGCTCACCGACGCGGAGATCGCCGCGGCGGTGTCCGTTGCACGCAAGGCTGCCGACGACCTCGACCGGCGCCTGCACCGGCAACAGGCCTCTGTGCCCGTCGCCGGGAAGACGACGTTGCTCGTCGACGACGGGCTCGCGACGGGAGCGACGATGATCGCCGCGGCCCGGTGGGCGTACGCGGCGGGCGCGCGCCGTGTCGTCGCCGCCGTCCCCGTGGGAGCGGCACAGACCGTCGCGCGTCTGCGCCGGGAGGTGGACGAGGTGGTGTGCGTTCGCGAGTCCGAGTCCTTCGGCGCCGTCGGCCTCTGGTACGTCGTGTTCGACCAGGTCGGCGACGACGAGGTGATCCAGCTCCTCGCGGAGGCTGCAAGCCGTTACGCCGCCTGCGAGGCGGCGTAACGCGATGGCGGCCAGGCCCGCCATCGCGCTCGGGGTAGCCAGGGAGCTCGTCATCGTCGGCCTCGCCGCCGCCGTCTACGGCGGCGTCCGGGCCGTCACCGAGGGCAGCGTGGCCCAGGCGATCGCGAACGCCGAGGCGATCGACCGGCTGGAGCGCTCGCTCGGCATCGCCTGGGAGCACAGCGCGCAGTCGCTCATCGTCGACAGCTCCTCTCTCGTCGCGCTCGCCAACTGGGTCTACATCTGGGGCCACTGGCCGGTGATCGTCGTCGCCGCCACCGTCCTCTACATGCGCCGCCCGGCCCACTACCGGGTGCTGCGGAACGCCGTCATCGCCTCCGGGCTGATCGGATTCGTCTTCTTCTACGTGATCCCCACGGCGCCGCCCCGCCTCGCCGGCCTCGGGCTCACCGACACGGTGCTCGAGCAGTCCCACGCCTACCGCGCCCTGCAGCCGCCGTCGCTGACGAACCAGTACGCCGCCATGCCGAGCCTGCACTTCGGCTGGAACCTGCTCGTCGGCATCGTCCTCTTCGCCGCCTTCGCCTCGCTCGCCGTCCGTGTCTTCGCCGTCGCGATGCCGGTCGTGATGGGCTTCGCGGTCGTCGCCACCGCCAACCACTTCGTCCTCGACGTCGCCGCCGGCATGCTCGTCGTCGCCGTCGGCCTCGCGCTTGCGCTCACGCTCGAATGGCACCGCGCGCGCAGCGAGGCGCCCGGGCAGACCATCCAAAATCCGAACAACCGCGCACTCCGGCCGCGGCTACACTGAGCCACCTAGTGAGCTCGCGCACCGCCAGCGGCGGGGCGCGACGGCGGGGGTCTCCTTTTTTCGTCGCGCACCGGGCCGGAAACGACCTTGCGCAGCTGCGTGCTGCCGAGGCCCTCGGGCTCGACCTCGTCGAGGCCGACGTCCGCCTCTTCCGTGGCCGCCTCGAGGTGCGCCACCTGAAGACGCTCGGCCCGATCCCCGTCCTGTGGGACCGCTGGCAGCTCGCGAACCCGTTCGCCCCCCGCCTCCTCCTCGAGGAGCTGCTCGCGGCAACCGGGCCCCAGACCGAGCTGATGCTCGACCTGAAGGGACGCAGCCCCCGTCTCGCCGCGCAGGTGCTGGCAGCGCTGCGCCCGCTGCTCGGCCACCGCAGCGTCACCATCTGCGCCCGCGCCTGGGCGCTGCTCGAGCCCTTCGAGGCGCTGCCCGGCGTCCGCACCGTCCACTCGGTCGGTAACGCCCGCCAGCTGCAGGCCCTGCTGCAGCGCGGGCGCGGACGACGCCTGCAAGGCATCTCGATCCACGAACGACTCCTCGACCCGGCCACCGTGGCCGAGCTTCGCGGCGTCGCCGACCTCGTCATGACCTGGCCCGCGAACGCCGCCGGCCGCGCCCGCGAGCTCGTCGCCATGGGAGTCGACGGGCTCATCACCGACCGGCTCGACCTCGCCCGCGAGCTCCGCGCCGGTAAAGCGGCCGCCGCGTGAGCGGCTTGTCGGCAAACGCCGTCCTCCAGTCGCTCGAGACAGCGGCCGGACGGTTCGTGGCGCTCGATCTACGGTTCGTCGCAGCGGCGCTCGCCTTCCAGCTCGCCAACCTCGCGCTGCGCTCCTTCGCACTCCGCAACGTGATCCAGGCCGCCTACCCGGAGAAGCGCATCTCGCCGGTCACCGTGGCCGGGGCCTATGTCGCGGGCGTGGCGCTCAACGCGTTCGCACCCGCACGGGGCGGCGAGGCGCTGAAGATCGCGCTGCTGCGGCTGCGCATTCCCGGCTCGTCCGTGCCGACGCTCGTGTCCGCCGGCCTGGTGCTGACACTGCTCGACGCCGTCATCGGCGCGTCGCTGATCGTCACCGCCTGGGGGCTCGGGATCGTGCCCACCCTGCCGACGCCGCCGCTGCCCTCGCTCGGCCTCGTCACCGGTCACCCGTTCGCGGTGGCAGGGATCGCGCTCGCCCTCGTGGCCGCCGTCTGGCTCGTGGCCGGGCCGCTCGCCCGCCGCGCCCGCGGGCTGTGGCTCCGCGTCCAGCAGGGCGGCGCCATCTACCGCACGCCGACGCGGTATCTCCGCAACGTCGTCACGCTCCAGGTCGCCGGCTGGACCTGCCGCATCGGCGTCGCGTTCTCCCTCCTCGCCGCCTTCGGCCTGCCCGCCACCGTGCCACTCGCCGCGCTCGTCGTCGTAGCGGGCGGGCTCTCGACGCTCGTGCCCACGCCGGGGGGCGCCGGCACCCAGCAGGTGCTGCTCGTCTACGCGCTGCAACAGACGGCCACCACCGCCGCAGCCCTGTCGTTCTCCATCGGGATGCAGGTCGGCATCACCACGGTCAACACGCTCATCGGCGTCACGGCAATGATGCTGATGTTCCGCACGCTCCGGCCCGTCGCCGCCGTTCGCGCCGCACGCAGGTCGCGCTTCTAGGCGAACGCGCGGCGCAGGCGCACGAACAGCGCCTCCAGCCACAGGCCGGTGTTGACGTTGAGCTCCTCGGCGGCGCGCCATGCGTCCCGGACGAGCTCGGCCGCCCGCTCGGGCCCGCGGCCGACACCGAGAGCGTCGTCGGCGCGAAGATCGTCGAGCCGGTCCGCATGCACCGCCGCCGACGCGGCGCCCGCCGACACGACGACGAGGTCGCGGTACCACGCGGCCAGCTCCTCGAGCTGCGCCAGCACCTCCTCGCGCTCCGCCCCTCGCGCGGCGCGCTTGACGCGCTGCTCCGCCTCCCTGGGCGGCAGGTCGACGCCCTCGAGCGCGGCCTCCTCACGCTCCTTGGCGGCTGCCGCGCGCGCGGCAGCGGCGGCGAGCAGGACGCCCGCGGCGCCCGCCGGGTCGAACGCCGGGTCGAGGTAGACGCTGCGGGCGACCTCGATCAAGGCGGCCCTGCGCTCCTGCGCGGCCGGGTCGAGCAGCCTCCGGGCCCGGTCGAGACGACCGGCGGCGACGCGTGCGAGCGCCGTCCCCTCCGCCTCCGTCAGCGAGGGCGCGTGCTCGGTGAGCCACGCGCGCACGGCGCCCTCCGTGAGCCGGCGGAAGGGGACGAGCTGGCAGCGCGAGCGGATCGTCTCCGGGATCGGCCCGAGCTCGTCGGCGACGAGCACGAGCGTCGCGTACGACGGCGGCTCCTCCAGGTCCTTCAGCAGCGCGTCGGCGGCGTCGTCGTTCAGCAGGTGCGCGTCGAGCAGCAGGTAGACGCGCCGGTCGCCCTCGTACGGCCGCATGTGCAGGTCGTGGTGGAGGTCGCGGATCGCGTCGATGCGGATCATCTCTCCGAGCGCCTCGACGACGCGCAGGTCGGGATGCGAGCGCGCCAGCACCCGCCGCTCGTCTCCGAGCAACGCCGCCGCGAACGCGAACGCCGCCGTCGTCTTCCCCACCCCGGCCGGCCCGTGCAGGAGGTAGGCGTGCGCGCTGCCGTCCGCCACGGCGGCGCCCAGCAGGCGCTTCGCCTCGGCCTGCTCAGGGACGGCTGCGAAGGGCTCCATCGATCTCCTCGGCGATCTCCGCCACGCCCCGCGTGCCGTCCAGGACGACGAACCGCTCGGGCGCCCTGCCGGCGAGGACGCGGTACGCCTCGACGACGCGCTCCCGGAAGCCTTCGTCCTCCCGCTCGATGCGGTCGGGCTCGTCACCCATGCGCGCGGCGGCGTCGGCCACGCCCAGCTCGAGCAGGAACGTGACGTCGGGCATCAGCCCACCCACGACGACGAGGTTGAGCTCGAGCACCCGCTCGAGCCCGAGGCCGCGCGCGATCCCCTGATAGGCGACCGACGAGTCGACGTAGCGGTCGCAGACGACCACGGCACCCCGCTCGAGCGCCGGGCGGATCACCTCGTCCACGTGCTGTGCGCGGGACGCGCCGTAGAGCGCCGCCTCCGCCCACGGAGCGACGTGGCCCCCGTGCAGGACCAGGTCGCGGATCTCCTCGCCGAGCGCGGTGCCGCCCGGCTCGCGCGTCAGCACCACCTCGGCCCCTTCCGCACGCAGGCGGTCGGCGAGCAGGCGGGCCTGGGTCGTCTTGCCGCAGCCGTCGATGCCTTCGAAGGAGATGAACATGCGCGCCTAGGATACGAGCATGCGGGCGGTCGTCACCGGCGGGGCCGGCTTCATCGGCTCTCACCTCGTCGAGCAGCTCGTCGCTCGCGGCGACGACGTGCACGTCGTCGACGACCTCTCGAACGGCAGGCGCGAGCAGGTCGCTGCCGGCGCCACCCTGCACGTGCGCGACGTGCGGGAGCCGCTGGACGACCTCGTGGCCCAGGTGCGCCCGGATGCGATCGCCCACCTCGCCGCGCAGGTCGACGTGCGCGTCTCCGTGGCCGAGCCCGCACGCGACGCCGCCATCAACGTGATCGGCACCGTCAACGCGCTCGAGGCGGCCCGCCTGGTCGGGGCGCGCATCGTGTTCGCGTCGACCGGCGGCGCGATCTACGGGGAGTGCGTGCGCCCGGCGCGCGAGGACGACCCGCGGCTCCCGCTCTCGCCCTACGGCGCGTCGAAGCTCGCCGGCGAGGAGTACCTCGCCTCGTTCTCCCGCCTCTACGGGGTGCCGCACGTGTCGCTCCGCTTCGGCAACGTCTACGGGCCGCGGCAGGACCCCCACGGGGAAGCCGGCGTCGTCGCGATCTTCCTCGGCCGGCTGCTGCACGGCGAGCCCTGCCGCATCTTCGGGGACGGCACGCAGACCCGCGACTACGTCTTCGTGGGCGACGTGGTGGGGGCGCTGACGGCCGCCCTCGACGGGCCTGCCGGCGGGACGTTCAACGTCGGCACCGGCGCCGAGACCTCGGTGCTGGAGCTGTACGACGCCTGCCGGGCAGCGGCCGGCTCGGATGCTCTTCCCCTTCACGAGCCCGCCCGGGCAGGCGAGCTCGCCCGCAGCGTGCTCGATCCCGAGCTCGCGGAACGGCAGCTCGGGTTCCGGGCGGCGACGTCGCTCACGGAAGGCCTCGAGCTGACAGCGGCCTGGTTGAAGGACTGACGGCCCGGCGGGCGAACCCGTCTACGCCGTGGACTTCCCGCTCCGTCACGACCCGATCGTCCGACCCTGGCGCACGGCGACCTTCGTCGCCGTCGCCGTCGCGGGAGTCGAGCTCCTCCTCCTCGTGATCGTCGGCGGCGCCCTGCTCGCCAAGCCCGACAACGGCTCGAAGCGCGCCGCGGCGGCGAAGCCGAAGCCTCGCCGCGCACGCCGTCAAGGCGAAGGCACCGCGCGCCGGCACGACGGCGGCCGTGAAGGCGAAGACGGCCGCCGCTGCCGAGCTGCCGCGCCGCAAGGTCTCCGTGCTCGTCCTCAACGGCAACGGCCGCCAGGGTGCGGCCGCCGCCACCGCCTCGCGCGTCTCGGGCCGCGGCTACCGCATCGGCGGCGTCGCCAACGCACCGCGCACCGACTTCACACGCACGCTCGTCATGTACCGGCGCGGCTTCGAGGGCGAAGGCAGGCGGCTCGCCCGCGACCTCGGCATCGGCATCGTGGGACCGCTCGACGGCATGCGCCCGCCGCAGCTCCACGGCGCCCAGGCAGTCGTCGTCGTCGGGGCGTAGCCCGCACCTACGAGGGCTCGCACGCGCCGGCGTTGACGGCGTCGCGCGCGACGTCGAGCGGGCCGCCCTTCGACCAGAGCCGGCTGCGCGGATCGAGCGTGTACGAGTGGTTCAGGGCGCCGTAGGCGCTGCACTGGTCGCCGAGCGCGAAGTACGTGAACCCGAGCCGGTACCAGGTTTCCGGGTTCTCGGGCTGCAGCAGCGTCGCCTCGACCAGATAGGCGACGGCCGCACGGTCGTTGCCCGCCGCGCCCTCGATGTCGGAGAGCGCCCACACTGGCTCCGGTGAGAGCGGGTTCAGCTCGCGCGCCGCGCGCGCGCGCTCGCGGGCCCGCGCGAGGTTGTCGGCGTCGAGCGCCACATAGGCGGAGTCGACTCCGCGAGCGGACAGGTCGGGCGCCGCGAGCGACGCGGCCACCGTGGCAGCGAGGACGACGGTGGCCGCCACGCGCAACCAGCCGCCGGGCGCCCGCGCGAACGGGCGACCGGCGACCGCGAGGAGCCACGCGACGAGCACGGCCGGCCCCGTCAGGGCGATGAAGTCGAGGTCGTAGTCGACGAGCGCGTGCAGCGCGTAGGCCACCGGCAGCGCGACGAGCCCAACCGCAGCGGCGCGCTCCTCCCCTTGCAGACGCCGCAGGGAGCGCCCGGCCGCGGCCGCGAGCGCCGCGGCGAAGATGGCGCCGAGCCCCAGCCCGACGATGCCCGTGTCTGCGAGCAACTGCAGCGGCACGCTGTGCGGTTGCGACACGTTGCGAGCGTCGTCGCGGTACCGCTTGCGCGCCAGCTCGAACGTGTTGGCGCCGGTGCCGGCGCCCGGATGGGCTTGGAAGACGTCCCACGCCTCCCCCCACCACGCCGTGCGGTTGTTCGTGTTCAGCGTGCCGAACCGGCTCGGGTCGTTGGCGACCTCGCTGCCCGCGTCGCCCGACACCTGGTCGGAGACCCATGCGACCGGGTTCCCGACCGCCGCCACGAGCCCGACGAGGCCCACGACTGCGACGAGCGCGACGCCGCCGAGGAGAGCGCGCACGACGTCGCGGCGACGCGTGGCCACGAGCCGCGCCACGGGGACGCGGAGGACCAGCCAGCGCGACTGCAGCGCCCGCGAGGGCGAGGAGCGCGAAGACCCGACCGTCCGACAGCCTGTCGGCCCGGCTCGCACCGTCCTCGACGAGCGCAGGCCTGGTGAAGGCCCAGGCGGCGACCGCGAGTGCCGGCGCGACCGCGAGCCCGCCGAGCAGTGCACCCTCGACGCGCTCCGGGGCGAGCCAGAGCCAGAGCGCGGCGACCGCGGCGACGACGACGACGCCGGAGCGCGACTGGCTCAGCATGATCGCGAGCACGGCCGCGTAGACGAGGAACGCCCCGGCCGGCCGGCCGAGACGCCCCCGCGAGGACAGGAGCCAGAGCCCGAGCGGGACGGCCGCATCGGCGAGCAGCGCCAGGCCGTTCGGGTGCCCCACGGGATTGCGCAGCCGCGTGACGCGGTCGCCGTCGGGAAAGAGCCCGGGAATCGCCTTGCCGGCGAGCGCCCACGCGAGCGCCGCGCCGAGGACGACGCCGAGCACGAGCGCCGTGTCCCGCACCGCCCGGTGCCCACGTCCGGCGAGGACGATTCCGACGAGACCGAAGGCGGCGTAGACGAGCCCCTTGTTGAGGGCGTCCCACGAGCGGTCCCCAGCGATCGACCAGCCGATCGTGATCCCGCCCCACGCGACGAGACCGCAGCCGGCGGCCGCCGCGACCCGTCCCGGCCCGTCGAGGCGCCTCACGCCCAGGAGCCCGAGGGTGGCGCCGACGGCCGCGAGCGCCGCGACGGCGACCGCGAGGCCGCCGAGCAGCGGCACCGAGCTCTCCCCCGAGCCACCCCCGAAAAAGACCGCGCCTGAGAGCAGAGCAGCAGCGGCCGCGAGCAGCGCGCCGCTCGCCCACGACGGTCCCGCCACGGCGGCCATGTCCGGGGCCGCGTCCATGGCGGGCCACGCTAGCACGGCGCTCGCGCCTGTTCCGTCGGCCGCACCCCTTACAATTCGTTTACCCTGCACTCACCGCTGACACAAGCACAGCCGCAACACTGGGCATAATCCCCGGATAGATCTCCCCGCCGAAGGCCCCGTGAACCGTCCCCATCCCCTTAGCCGCGCCAGCATGCTCGTCGTGCTGGCAGTCGCCGCATTCGTGGCTGGTCTCGCGACGTCCGCGCCGGCCATGGCCGCGAACTGCGGCAAGCAGGTCGTCAACGACTGGTACGACAACGGCCGCGTCGACAGGATCTATCCGCTCTCGTGCTACCGCCAGGCGATCCGCATCCTCCCGACCGACGTGATCGACTACTCGAACGCCAAGGAGGAGATCGGCCGCGCGCTCGCTTTCGCGAAACAGGGCAAGTCGGACCCGGGAAGCAAGCCGACGGGTACCGGCACGACGCCGACGACGCTCCACGACGCCGACCGTGTCGACGCCCTCGGTCACGACCCCGACGGAAACGGTGAAGACGACGCCCGAGACGGAGACGACCGAGACGGACACCGCACCGCTCACCGAGGCGGGCGGAAGCGTCGACACCTCCGGCCCGTCGTCGGTGCCCGTGCCGCTGATCGTGCTCGGCGGGCTCGCCGTGTTGCTCCTCGCCGCCGGCGCCGCCGGGTATCTGGCACGGCGAGCGAGCGGCCGCTCCGGCGGCGACGGCCCGCCGCCGGCGTCCGCCTGAGCGGTACACTGCCCGTACCGGGTAGAGCGACGGATTTCCGCAATTAGCAGGAATTTCGGCGCTCTTCAGCCGTTTGTCGGTGTCGTCCGACCGACCTCCTAGCATGCCCGGTCCGCTCGCCGATGCGCTGGACGCGCCGGCACGGGAAGCTCTGATGTCATGGACGGCTCGGGAGGAAGAGAATGGCCACCGCCAAGGAAGCGACCGGCACCCCCAGTGAGACACCTACGCTGCCCGATGCAGCGCGGGAGTACGTGAACACGGTCGTCGACCGGGAGGCGAGCGTCGCGCTACAGCGGTTCTTCACCATCCCCGGCCGCGACCCGTTCGACGAGGTCGAGTGGGAGCTGCGCCACGCGCTGATCCCCGGCAAGGACGGCCCCGCGTTCGAGCAGAGGGACGTCGAGTTCCCGCGTTTCTGGTCGCAGACGGCAACGAACATCGTCGCGCAGAAGTACTTCCGTGGCCGCATGTCGTCGCCGGAGCGGGAGCGCTCGGTGCGGCAGATGATCGGCCGCATCGTCGACACGATCGGCGGCTGGGGCCGCCAGGGCGGGTACTTCGCGACCGACGAGGAGGCCGAGACGTTCGAGGCCGAGCTGAAGGCGATCCTCGTCAACCAGGTGGCGGCGTTCAACTCGCCGGTGTGGTTCAACGTCGGCTTCGAGGAGCGCCCGCAGTGCTCCGCCTGCTTCATCCTCTCGATCGAGGACTCGATGGACTCGATCCTCGACTGGATCCGGCGCGAGGGCATCATCTTCCGCGGCGGCTCCGGCTCCGGCCTCAACCTCTCGCGCCTGCGTTCCTCCAAGGAGCAGCTGTCGAAGGGCGGCTACGCGTCCGGCCCGGTCTCGTTCATGCGGGGAGCAGATGCGTCCGCCGGCACGATCAAGTCCGGTGGCAAGACGCGTCGCGCAGCGAAGATGGTCGTCCTCGACGTCGACCACCCGGACGTCGACGAGTTCATCTGGTGCAAGGCGAAGGAGGAGCGCAAGGCGCGCGTGCTCGAGCAGGCCGGCTACGACATGTCGCTCGACTCGCCCGACTGGGCCTCGATCCAGTACCAGAACGCCAACAACTCGGTGCGCGTCACGGACGCGTTCATGGAAGCCGTCGTCGAGGGTAAGGAGTGGAACCTGACCGCCCGCACCGACGGCTCGGTGGTGGAGACGGTCGACGCCCGGGCGCTGCTGAAGGACATCGCCGAGGCGTCGTGGCAGTGCGCCGATCCCGGCGTGCAGTACGACACGACGATCAACGCGTGGCACACGAGCCCGAACACGGGCCGCATCAACGCGTCGAACCCGTGCTCCGAGTACATGCACATCGACGACTCGGCCTGCAACCTCTCCTCGCTGAACCTGATGAAGTTCCGCAAGGAGGACGGCGAGTTCGACGTGCCGATGTTCGAGCACGCCGTCGACGTGATGTTCCTGGCGCAGGAGATCATCGTCGGCTACTCGTCGTACCCGACGCCCGAGATCGGCCGCAACGCGGTCAGGTTCCGCCAGCTCGGGCTCGGCTACGCCAATCTGGGCGCGCTGCTGATGGCGCGCGGGCTGCCGTACGACTCGGACGAAGGCCGCGCCTACGCCGCAGCGATCACGGCGCTGATGACCGGCCGTGCCTACCGGAAGTCCGCCGAGGTGGCGAAGCGGATGGGCGCCCACGAGGGGTATGCACCGAACGCGGCCGCGATGCTCGGCGTCATCTCGAAGCACCGGGCTGCGGTCGGCAACATCCAGCATTCCGACTCGGTGCCGGCCGACATGCTCACCGCCGCCCGCCGGGCGTGGGACGACGCGCTCGACCTGGGGGAGGTGGCAGGCTTCCGCAACGCGCAGGCGACGGTGCTCGCGCCGACCGGGACGATCAGCTTCATGATGGATTGCGACACGACGGGCGTCGAGCCGGACTTCTCGCTCGTGAAGTCCAAGAAGCTCGTCGGCGGCGGCGAGATCACGATCGTCAACAAGACGGTGCCGATGGCGCTGACCGAGCTCGGTTACGCACCGGGCGAGGTGGAGGAGATCGTCGCGTTCATCGACGAGCGCAACACGATCGTCGGGAGCGCCGCAGCGTGAAGACCGAGCACTACCCGGTGTTCGACTGCGCGATCGGCGACCGGGCGATCCACCACATGGGCCACGTGAAGATGATGGGAGCGGTGCAGCCGTTCATCTCGGGTGCGATCTCGAAGACGGTCAACCTGCCGGAGCAGACGACGGTGGACGAGGTGTCCCAACTCCTGATCGAGGCCTGGCAGCTGGGCGTCAAGGCGATCGCGATCTACCGCGACAACTGCAAGGTGGCGCAGCCGCTGTCCGGCTCGAAGGACAGGTCGGAGGCGGGCATCCTCGCCCAGATCCACGCCCTCGGCGGCGTCGTCGCGGCACCGAAGCGCCGGCGGCTGCCGGACGACCGCACCGAGGTGGGCCGCAAGTTCCGCGTCGGCGAGTACGAGGGCTACATCCACGTCGGCCTGTTCGACGACGGGACGCCGGGCGACATCTTCGTGGACATCGCGAAGGAGGGCACGACGCTCGCCGGCCTGATGAACTCGTTCATGATCTCGGTCTCGCTCGGCCTCCAGTACGGGGTGCCGCTCGAGGTGTACGTCTCGAAGTTCAGCCACATGCGCTTCGAGCCGTCGGGGATGACGAACGACCCGGACGTCCGCGTCGCGAAGTCGCTCGTCGACTACATCTTCCGCTGGATGGGCAAGAAGTTCCTCTCCGCCGACCAGCAGGAGGAAGCCGGCATCCTCACGCCCGAGGTGAAGGCGCGGCTGGCCGCGGCCTATGCCGCCGGCGAGGCGGCGCCCGCCCCGGCCGAGATGCACACGCCCGGCCAGACGGCGCTGTTCAACAGCTGGGAGGACGCCGTCGAGTGCTCGAAGTGCGGCGGTCGCATGGTGCGCACCGGCAGCTGCTACACGTGCCGCGACTGCGGCACGAACACCGGCTGCTCGTAGGTGGTCGTCGACATCGCCGTGTCGCGGGGTGCATCGCCTCGCGACACGGCGACGTCGCAGAATCGCGTCGAGACCGGCGTCGAGCTCCGGTACGCGCGGCGCCAGCATCGCCGGGATGAGCCGGTGCTCGCCTAGCGCCGCTTCGCATACGGTCACGCCGTGATCGCCGTCCTCGGAGGCCTCGGAGCGGCTGCGTGCTGGGCAGGCGCGCTGCTCACCGCGTCGCGGGCGACGCGGCTGATCGACCCGACGTCCGCGCTCGCCGGGGTGATGCTGACCGGCCTCGTCGTCGTCACGCCGCTCGCGGCCGCAGGCGGCGTGCCCGAAGCCCTCGGCTCGCGCGAGCTCGGCTGGCTCGCGCTCGCGGGCCTCGGCAACGTGACGGGGCTGCTCTGCAACTACGGCGCGCTGCGGATCGGCAAGGTCTCGATCGTCGGCCCGATCAGCTCGACCGAAGGTGCGATCGCAGCAGTGCTCGCCGTCGTCGCCGGGGAGGCGATCAGCCCCGGCGTCGGCGTGATGCTCGGCCTGATCGTGGTGGGTGTGGTGCTCGCCGGCATCAGCCCCGGGGGAGGCTCGGGCGACCCGCTGCGCGCGAGCCTGCTCGCCTGCGCTGCTGCGCTCTGCTTCGGCGTCGGCCTGTAGCGACCGCCCGCGTGAGCGAGGCACTGCCGCTCGTGTGGGCGCTCGTCCCCGCCCGCGTGCTCGGCGTCCTGGGGATAGCGCTGCCCCTGATCGCGTCACGGCGCCTCCGGATCACGCGGGCAGCGCTGCCGCTCGTCGTCGCGTCCGGCCTGTTCGAGGTGGCCGGCTTCGCCGCGTACGCGATCGGGTCCCGCCACGGGATCGCCGTCGCCGCCGTGCTGGCGTCGCAGTTCGCCGCAGTCGCCGCGGTCGCGGCCTTCGTGCTCTTCCACGAGCGCCTCACCCGCCTGCAGCTCGCGGGCGTGGTCGCGATCGCCGTCGGCGTCGCCGCCGTCAGCGCACTGCAGGCGTAGCCGGGCTTACTTCTCCGCCGGCCCGGACTCGCGTGACCTGGCGACCTCGGGGGCATGCTGCCAACCGAGATCGAGTGCCACGGCGAGGATCAGCGTCCCCGCCCAGACGTTCACCGGATCGAGGAGGAGAGGCTCCTCGTCTCCGATCAGGTTTGCGATCAGCCAGACGACGAACCAGACAAGGGTCACGGCATGCCTCCATCGACGGGTCTCGAGCACCTCTGCCCGATGCCCTCGCCGACAGAGCATCGGTGACACCACCGAGTCGAGCCACGCGAAAGCCGCAGCATCAGCGACAGCGCCTGAGACGACGACAGCCCGCGCCCTACTCGGGCAGGTGGCAGACCGCCTCGATGTTGTTGCCGTCGGGGTCGAAGGCGAACGCGCCGTAGTACGAGGGGTGGTAATGGGGGCGCAGCCCCGGCGCGCCGTTGTCGCGGCCGCCGGCGGCGAGTGCAGCCGCGTGGAAGGCGTCGACCGTCGCACGGTCGGGGCTCGCAAACGCGACGTGCACGGGTCCTGACGCCTCACGGTCGGCGACCCAGAACGAGGGCTTGCCGTCCTTGCCGAAGCCGACACCGTGCGGCGTGTCCATCACGACCTCCATGCCCAGGGGAACGAGCGTTTGCTCGTAGAACGCCTTGCTTGCCTGCAGGTCGTCGACGCCCAGAATGATGTGGTCGATCACGACGAGCTCCTTTCTTCGCGGAGAGCCGGCACCGCCGGTGGGTGGACGTGAAGCAGCGTCGACACGTTGGCGCCTCCTCCGTCGGCACCATGCGTCATCGGCACCATGCGTCACGGTCAGTGTCCATCCGGCTCGGCCCGTGGGCATCGGTAATCCGCGGCGAGGCGCATCCGTACTCACCCCGCGCCGGCGACACGAGCCGAAGGCTCGCGTCTCACTTGACACGTCCTCCGGCCCACGGGAGAGTGCCGGGCAAGACGACGAGCGGGCGAAGGGAGCTGGATGAGGGGGAGCCGGGGGTTGCCGCCGCTGCCGCGGTGTGTGGCGGCGTGGCGCTGATCCCCGGCGCGTCCGGGCTCACTGCGGCGCTGCCGCAACAGCTGGGCGCCGTCGACCTGCTCACACAGGCGAACGTCCAGATCGACGCACCGAACCCTGCCGACAGCATGGGCACGTCGACGGCCTCGGCCGGAGACGTGAACGGAGACGGGATCGGAGACGTGATCGTCGGTGTCAACGGCGCCGACAACAACGGGCGGACCGACTCCGGCTCGGCCTACGTCGTCTTCGGCAAGCCGTCGCTCGGCACGATCGACCTCCGGTCGCTCGGGGACGGCGGCTTCCGGATCGACGGTGCTGCTGCGGGCGACGGCGCCTGGGTCGTCGCCGGCGGCGGTGACGTGAACGGGGACGGCCGCGCTGACGTGATCGTCGGCGCCCCCATGGCCGACAACAACGGCCGCAAGGATTCGGGCTCCGCCTACGTCGTCTACGGCAAGGCCTCGACGGGGACCGTGGACCTCGCCACACTCGGGCCGGCCACGGGGGGCTTCCGCATCGACGGCGCGGCGGCGGAAGACCGGGCCGGCGGCGCCGTCGCCGTCGCCGGCGACACGACGGGCGACAGCCGCGCCGAGGTGGTCGTCGGCGCCTATGCGACGGACAACCACGGAGCCAACTCCGGCTCGGCCTACGTGATCTTCGGCGCCCCCGGTTCGGCGAACGTCGATCTCGCCGCCCTCGGCCCGTACGGCTTCCGCATCGACGGCGGCGCCTCGACCGACTTCGCCGGCAGCTCCGTGGCGGGCGGCGACGTGAACGGCGACGGCCGCGCGGACGTCATCGTCGGCGCGCTGTTCGCAAGCACCAACGGTCGCATCAGCTCGGGCTCGGCGTACGTGGTCTACGGGCGGCCGGGCACCGAGACCGGAACCGTCGACCTCGCAGGCTTCGGGCCGGCGAACGGCGGCTTCCGCATCGACGGGGCGGCCGCCGGCAACTACACCGGCGTCGTCGCTGCAGCCGGGGACATGACGGGCGACGGCCGCTCGGAGGTGATCGTCGGCGGCCCGAGCACGGACGGCAGCGGGCGGGTCGACGCCGGCTCCGCCTACGTCGTCTTCGGCGCCCCGGGGTCGGCGAACGTCGACCTCGCCGCCCTCGGGCCCTACGGCTTCCGCATCGACGGCGCCGCTGCCGACGACCAGTCGGGGACGTCGGTCGGCGGCGGCGGCGACGTGAACGGCGACGGCCGCGCGGACGTCATCGTCGGCGCCTTCCACGCCGACAACAACGGGCGATCGAACTCGGGCTCCGCGTTCGTCGTCTACGGCCGGCCGCTCAGCTCGACGGGGCCGGTCGATCTGGCCGCCCTGGGCCAGGCCGGCTTCCGCATCGACGGGGTCGCGTCGGACGATCAGGCCGGAGCCTCGGTGGCCGGCCGGGGAGACGTGAACGGCGACGGCCGCGCAGACGTGATCGTCGGTGCCTGGAAGGCGGACGCCAGGGCGCGCATCGATTCGGGCTCCGTCTACGTCGTCTACGGCTTCGGCGCACCCGAGGTCGCCTACGACCCGCTCGTGGCCTCCGTCGGAAAGGCGATCTCGCACGCACCGAAGCGCGTGCGCCGCACCGGAGCGGCCGGCTTCGACATCTCGCCCGCGCTTCCCACCGGCCTGCGCCTCGATGAGAAGACCGGCGTGCTGTCGGGCACGCCGCAGCGGGCGCAGGACTCGACGAGCTATGTGGTGACGATCACCGATCTGGCCGGGACCGCAAAAGCGACGCTCGCGATCCGCGTGAACGGCCCTCCCGGGACGCCGCCGCCGACCCAGGGGGACACGAGGGCGCCGCAGGTGGTGGTCCGCGGCGCGACACCGCAGCGCCTGCTCGCGCGGAAGCGGCTCGTCGTCGTGGTCACCTGCAACGAGCCGTGCACCGCCACGCCACCGGCACCGTCACCATCGTCGGCCTCAGGCTCTCACTGGCCCTCAGTCCGACAAAGGCACAACTGCGCTCGGCGGTCGCGCGGACGCTCGTCCTCCGGCTGTCGCCGGCGAAGGCGAAGCGCTTCGCCGGCGCCTTCAAGCAGGGCAAGCGCGCGAGGGTGACGGTCAGGGTGCGCGCGGTCGACCGGTCCGGGAACGCAGCCGTGCGTACCCGCAATTTCGCCGTTCGCCGCTGAGGCGCAGGTCGGCGCGGGCGAGGGACGTCTCCCGGCAGGCAGCACTAGGTCGGAGCGCGGTCGAGACGGCCGACAACTGCGAACACGGGAGCGATGCCTTGCCTCTGGAGCGACCACAGATCGACAAGCCCGAGGGCGACATTCCCTTCGAGCTCGCAATCGAGGACATCGTCGTCGGTGACGGCGATGAGGCGACCAGGGGCGCGAAGGTCTCGGTGCACTACGCCGGCGTCGCCTTCTCCACGGGCGAGGAGTTCGACGCCTCGTGGAACCGCGGTCAGCCGTTCCAGTTCAAGCTGGGCAAGGGGCAGGTCATCCCGGGCTGGGACGCCGGCGTGGAGGGCATGAAGGTGGGCGGCCGCCGCAAGCTCACGATCCCGTCCGCGATGGCCTACGGCGCGCGCGGTGCGGGCGGCGTGATCAAGCCGCACGAGCCGCTCGTGTTCGTGGTCGACCTGCTGTCCGTGGACTGAGCCCGGCTACAGGACCGACGCCGAGGTCGCGCGCGCGAGCGTCGCCGGCCCCGGCAGCGCCTCCAGGCCCGCGGCGTGGACCGGCTCGCCGCAGTCGGGGCAGGCGAGCACCGGCTCGATCACGTGCCCGCAGTCGCGGTGCGCAGGAGGAGGGCCGGGCTTCCTCGTTCGGCGCCAGCGGTTCCCCCACTTCATCAGCTCGATCAGGATCCCGTGGAGGTCGATGCCCTTGCGGGTGAGCCGGTACTCGTAGCGCGGCGGATGCTCGTTGTAGAGCTCGCGGCGCAGGATGCCCTCCGCGACGAGCATGTTGAGGCGGTCCGTGAGGATGTTGCGGGCCACGCCGATGTTGCGGCGGAAGTCCTCGAAACGCCGGACGCCGAGGAACGACTCGCGGAGGATGTGCATCGTCCAGCGCTCGCCGATCACCTCGAGCGTCGAGGCGACGGAGCATGCCTCACGAGGGAAGTCGCTGATGCTCTCCTCCATCTCCCGGAGAGGATAGTTGCAAAGCAGGACCACTCGCCAAGTGCGTTGCGATTGCACCAAGCGGACGCGCGCATCTGGCGTGGCTGGACGGGAATCGAGTGCGCCGAGCAGGTGGCGGCCGATCTCCGTGACGGGGTCGTCGCGCGCCATGCGGCGGCGGGCAACGTCTCCGCCGAGCTCTTCCTCCGCCCGCTCGCCGGCGGCGCGGAGCTGATGATCCTCAGCCGGTGGGAGTCGCCGGAGGCGGCTCCCACCTCAGTCGACGAGAACCATCGCCTGCTCGTCGCGCGAGACACGGTGCCGGCGGTCTGAGAGCACGTGCCGACGTCGCAGTCCGTCGCCGCAGCGGCCTGAGGGCACCACCCGGCGTTCGTGCCCGACCGCAGAGGCCGCTAGTCCGGCAGCCAGCCCTCGCGGTACCGGGTCGACTCGCGCGCGGGGAAGTGGGCGTATGCCTCCGCAGGGACGGTCGTCTCGTGCTCCACGCCCGCTCCGTGGCGGAGCGCGACCTCGTCCACGGTGTAGCCGCCCCAGTCGGGGCCGGTCGAGAGGTCGCGGGCGCCGACCGCCAGCACGAGGCAGGATGCGCTTCCGGCCCCGACGATCACGTGCTTCGTGCCCGCTGGGCAGTGCACGAAATCCCACTGCCGGAGCAGGCGCTTTTCGCCCTCGACGATGAGCAGAGCCTCGCCGGCGAGCACGAGGAAGTCCTCCTGATCGGCCTCCCAGTGATACATGGCCATCGGCTCGCCGGGATCGAGGGCGACGAGATGGATCCCTACCTGCGAGAACTCCAGCTCCCCCTCGAACCTGCAGTAGGCGCCTCGCCCCTGCCCGGGACGCCAGCACGCCTCACGCGCATTGAGGACGAACCAGCCGTCCCCCTCGGGTACCAGCCCGTGATCGGTCGCTACGAGAGGGGCCTCGGGAACCACGTCGTGATCCTGCCACATGGCCGGCACTCGATGAGTTCTCGCCGCCGTGATCGTCTAAACGGATGAATCGATCAGAAAGGACGGAGAACGGTGCAGAAGATCACTCCATGCCTGTGGTTCGACACCGAAGGCGAAGAGGCGGCGGCGTTCTACACGTCGGTGTTCCCGAACTCGAGGATCGTCGACGTGGCCTACTACGGGTCGGCCGGGCCGCGGCCCGAGGGAACCGTGATGGCGGTGAGCTTCGAACTGGACGGGCAGACGTTCGCCGCTCTGAACGGTGGGCCGCAGTTCACGTTCACCGAGTCCGTCTCCCTCCAGGTCAGCTGCGCGACGCAGGAGGAGGTCGACAGGTTCTGGAGCACGCTGTCCGCCGGGGGCGAGGAAGGCCCGTGCGGATGGCTCAAGGACAAGTACGGCCTCTCCTGGCAGATCGTTCCGACCGTCCTGTTCGAGCTGCTCGACGATCCCGACCGGGAGAGGTCGCAACGGGTCATGGAGGCGATGCTGAGCATGGGTAAGCTCGAGATCGCCGGCCTCGAGCAAGCCGCGGCCGCGGTGTAGGAGCGCCGGCCGCGAACCCTCCGCGCGCGCCGCCGGGGCGCTACGTGTCACAAGACCCGTCTGGGAGTACACCGGCCGGACGGGTCCGTGCTGTGCCAGTGTCCAAGCGCCGCGAGCTGAGCGCGGCGATGCTCGCGCGGTGCTCGCGCGCACGCAACCGACGCGACCGCACAACCATCAACCGACGCGACCGTGAGACCGCTCCGGCCGCCCCCTGCTGAGGGCGGCCGCGCGCCGTCACCGGTGGGGCGGCCACGCACCGCGCCTGAACGTCTGCGCCCGGTCGCGCTACAGCGACTTCCAGAAGACGGTCGTGTCGCAGGGGCGCCCGTCCGGAGAGAGGGCATAGCCCGGAATCACGCCGACCCTCGTCCAGGTCGCGCGTCTCGGTCCGGTGTCCAGCCGAGCAGCGACTTGCCTTCCGCTCGCGCCTCGCTCGGCGGCACCATCAGCCGCTGGGCGACGCCGCGCCTGCGCGCGAGCGGTGCACGAGGAGCTTCGCGATCTCGGCACGGTGCGGCTGGTTCGGTGGGAGCGCCAGGATCACCTGCACCGTGCCGACCAGGTCACGTCGGCGAAGCTGCCAGGACCAGCCTGCGCCTGCTCGACTCGCGGCGAAGCCTTCGAACGCCTCGCGCGCGTCGTCGTGCGTGAACGGCGCGAATAGCTGACCGACGCTCCTCGGCGACGCAGTCGCACAGGACGCGCGCAAGGCCGTCGAGGTGCTGGGCGAGCTCGGGCGGGTCGAGACGGCGCACCTCGATCCCCGGGCAGCCGGCGTCTCGACGCCTTCCGCGTCGAGCATGAAATCACCACCTCCGCGACGGGACGCGCGGCCCCCGGTCTCGTCGACCGCCGCATTCTCTCAGAACCTCCAGCGCTCCCGGGGAGCCGCAGTGCGCCGTCGGAATCGACAGTCAGGGCGTTAGGCTGGCCTCACGCCGCTCGGAGCGGCACGAACCGGAGGTGACGCATGGCGTTCATCGTGACGCGCATCAACGTCGGCGACTACGACATCTGGAAGACGATGTTCGACAAGGACGAGCCCGGCGCGAGGAAGGCAGCAGAGGGCCACCGTGTTCTCCGTGGGTGGAGAACCCGAACGAGGTATTCGTCATGGTCGAGTTCGCCTCGCTCGACGCGGCCAAGGATGCCCGCGAGAAGCTTCTCGCCTCAGGCGTCCTCGACCGCTTCCCGGACAAGGACCTCCCGAAGGTCGTCGAGGAGGCGGAAACCGTCACCTACTGACTGGCGTCACCGGCCGGCAGCCGCGGCGCAGCTCTCGCGCCCGCGAGCAGGCGCGCGCCGGGATCGGCATTCGGCGGGCTCGCTCGATCTCGTGCCGAGTTCACGCACCAGTTCCCGATCACCGTGATCGAGGAGATGCTCGCCTCCGAAGAAGGATCACCGGACTTCGAGCGCTGGTACGTCTCGATCATGGAGTTCCTGACGAACCTCTCCGGCGAGCAGGAGCGATCGACCGGGGCCTGCGCACGCGGCAGGAGCTGGCGGCCTACATGCTGCCGCTGATCGCGCAGCGACGCACGAGCGACGGCGACGACCTGCTCTCGCGCATGTGCCGCGCGGAGATCGACGGCGAGCGCTTGAGCGACGCGGAGATCTGCGGCTTCGTCAGCCTGATGCTGACCGCCGGCGGCGAGACCACCGACCGTGCGCTCGCCAACATGTTCGCCAACCTGATCGCGCACCGGACCAGCTCGAGGCGGTCTACGGGACAGAAGCCTCGTCACCGACGCGTTCGCGGAGACGCTCCGGTTCGCCCGCCGTGCACATGATCATGCGCCAGGCCGAGGTGGACGTCGAGCTCCAGGGCGTCACGATCCGGCCGGCTCGACCATCACGTGCATGCTCGGCGCCGCCAACCGCGATCCGCGCAAGTTCGCGACCCGGACCGGTTCGACATCTTCCGCAGCGACAACGACACGCGCCGGGCGTTCACCGCGGCCGCGACCACGTCGGCTTCATCAACGGCCGCACTTCTGCGTCGGAGCGATGCTCGCCGGACGGAGGTCGAGCTCGCGCCAACCTGCTGCTCGACCACCTGCAGGACCTGCGCTTCGCGACGGCTTCGTCCCGGAGGAGGAAGGCATCTTCACACGCGCACCAACCACCTCGAGGTCACGTTCGTCCCCGCGTAGCCTCACTGGATGAACACGCGACTCACGGAGGCTACGTGGTGCTGCAGCACGTGCGAGGTGACGAGTGGCGGATGCTCGGGAGATCGACCGCGCCGGACTACCGCGCAAGTGCGCGCACATTGGGGAGGGAGCGGCGGCGCGGCGAGCAGCGACGAGTGCGAGTGCGGCATGCCGAGCAGGATGGCGTCGAGCAGCGTCGTCTCGAGCGCGCGGCCCGCGACGATGGCGCGCGAAGCCACCGGGGTCGTCCACGGTGGCCCGAAGCGCGATCACGATCGCTCCCGCCTGCGGGTCGGGTCGCATCACCGTCGGCCGGTCGGCGGAGAGCACGAGGCCCTCGCGCGCGACGTCTGGCGCTGCCGGCGGCTGCGCACCTCCATCGGCCCGAGCGGCACCGTCACCGCGACGCACTCGATCGTCGCCACCGCGCCGTCGAGCAGCGGCGCCTCCACGACGCCGGTGCGGACGGCGAGCCCGTCGAACTTGCCCTCGCCTGCGGCGAAGCGCCACACGAGCGCCTCCTGGTCGGCGGCGAGCAGGTGGAGCGCGAATCCGCGGGCGCCGAGCCAGACGTCGAGGCTGCCCGAGTTGCGGTCGACGCTCCAGAGCACGAGCGGCGGCTCCTGCGACACCGGGGCGAGGCTGACCATCACGAGGCCAGCGGAGCGGCCGTCCGCAAGCCCCGCCGTGACGACGACGACGCCCGTCGTCCAGGCGCCCACCGCCTGCTTCAGCGTGTCGATGTCGACCGACGGCAGCGAGGCCTCAGCCGGGTGCCGCTCTCCATCCCGGCAGTCTCACGAGCCCGCCCGGCGCGATCGATCCGCCGCACGCGGTCCCGTCGTCCGGATCGCGCGGACCTCGATCGGCTGCAACGAGGCACTTTTCCATCCCTTGGGGAGACGACCCGGCGCGACGTCGGGCGTTGCGCCTATCCTGGAAGGTCGTGTCCACACCCGAGCCCATCACCGCGAACGTGGCCCCGGCCACCCCCACGCTCGAGCTCTTGTGGCAGCAAGACGCCTCCGCGTACGCGCTGCTGCGCGGCGACGACGGCA
The DNA here is from genome assembly GCA_963787085.1 of uncultured Gaiellaceae bacterium. Classification (GTDB taxonomy): domain Bacteria; phylum Actinomycetota; class Thermoleophilia; order Gaiellales; family Gaiellaceae; genus Gaiella. The sequence goes on from CAWBBO010000015.1 coordinate 170,191, forward strand.
CCCTGTCGGCCGGTCACCTCCACATCGGCATGCCCGCGGTCGCCGATCTCGCCCACCTCGGCCACGGCGCCACCGCACGGCGCGTCGGCCTCCGCGAGCTCACCGCCCTTGCCGCCGACCCGCCGACCGGAGTGGCGCTCGGAGGCACCGCCCGTGCGACGTTCGCCGTCGTCGACCTTGCCCGGCGCTCCGTCGCAGAAGGCCTCGTGCACCCCCAGCTCCAGTACGAGCACGGGCACTGGCTCGCGTTCTGGGGGGCGACGCTCGACGAGAGCGTGCAGGCGACGCTCGGGACGCTCGCGGCGGCGCTGCCGCCCGTCTGCGCCGACCCGTTCGAGGGCGACCGCGAGGCAGCCGTGCACGACCTTTACGCCTGCGCCGTCGACCAGATCGCGCGCGACCGCCTTCAGGCAGTCGGCCTCCGCCTCGGCCCGGTGTCGCGGCGCGCTGCCCCGAGCGCGCTCACGCACTTCCTCGACGGGCTCGGCGCCCGCGAGCCGGTGTTGCCGCGGCATGCCGGCTACCCGGCGCTCGAGCGCAAGCTTTCGGAGTGGGTCGACGCCGGCCTCGGCCGCCGCTCCGTCGCCCCGTGGTTGCTCAGCCTCCGGCTCGACGAGCGCCCCGCCGCAGCCGTGACGCTGGACGACGACACCGACACGTCGCCGGGGCTCGTGCTCGAGCTGTGGCTGCAGGCGGCAGACGATCCGACGCTGACCCTGCCGGCGTCGCTGCTCTGGAGCGGCGGTGACGACGTCTTCGGCTTCCTGCGGGCCAGCGATCCGCACCGCGCGCTGCAGCAGCAGGTGACGGCGATCGAGCCGGTGCTCGCCGAGGCCGGGATCGCGTTCGACCTCGAGCGCCCAGCCGAGGTCGAGCTCGACCCGGACCTCGTCCCCTTCTTCCTGCGCGTCGCAGTGCCTCAGCTCGGGGAGCTCGGCGTGCCGGTGCTGCTGCCGGGGGCGTGGATCAACACGTCCGGCAAGCTGCGGGTCAACCTCAAGGCGACAGGCAATCCGGCCGGCCGCTCGAGCGGGCTGCTCTCGACCTCGGACCTCGCCTCGTTCGACTGGCAGCTCGCGATCGGCGACGTCGCGCTCACGGAGCAGCAGCTCGCCGAGCTCGCCGCCGCCAAGGAGCCGCTCATCCGTGTCGCCGGCCGCTGGCACGCGCTCCAGCGCTCGGAGGTCGATCGCGCCCTCCGCTTCCTCGAACGTCGCCGTGGCGGCGCCGGCGTGATCGACCTCGTCCGCGCCGTCTCCGGCGTCGAGACCGACGAAGCCGGCCTCGAGCTCGGCGAGGTCACCCTCGACACGGCGCTCGAGGACCTCCTGCAGGGAGGCGACGAGCGGCGCTTCCACCCGCTCCCCACCCCGGCCGGCATGCGCCACGAGCTGTTCCCGTTCCAGGAGCGCGGCCACGGCTGGCTTCGCCTGCTCGGCGACCTTGGAGTCGGTGCCATCCTCGCCGACGACATGGGTCTCGGCAAGACGGTGCAGGCGATCGCCATGCTGCAGTCGGAGCGCGAGCAGTTCGGCGAGGAGGCGTTCGGCCCCACCCTGGTCGTATGCCCGATGAGCGTCACCCGGCAGTGGGCGAAGGAGATCGCCCGCTTCGCCCCCTCGCTACGCGTGCACGTGCACCATGGCGGCGACCGGCTCGAGGGCATGCCGCTGACGGACATGGCCGGTAGGAGCGACATCGTCGTCACCTCGTACGACATCGCCACCCGGGATGCCGACGTGCTCGCCACGGTGGCGTGGGACCGGCTCCTGCTCGACGAGGCGCAGGATGTCAAGAACCCGTTGACGAAGCGGGCGCGCGCGTTACGGCGCCTCCCGGCGCGACGCCGTCTCGCAATGACGGGCACGCCGATCGAGAACCGCCTCGGCGACCTGTGGGCGCTGATGGACATCGTCAACCCCGGCCTGCTCGGCTCGCGCGAGCGGTTCGAGCGCGTGTTCGCGAGGCCGATCGAGGCGCACCACGACGAGCGGGCACTCGAGCAGCTGAAGGCGCTCGTGCAGCCGTTCATCCTGCGCCGGCCGAAGAACGCCCCGGAGGTCGAGCTGGAGCTGCCGCAGATCACGATCGTGAAGGAGTACTGCAGCCTCACGGTCGAGCAGGCAAGCCTCTACCAGGCGACCGTCGACCGCTGGATGCCGCGCATCGAGGCGCACGAGCGCACCTTCGGCCGGCGTGGCGCGGTGCTGGCGATGCTCGGGCAGCTGAAGCAGGTGTGCAACCACCCGGAGATGGTGCTCGCGACGGGGCAGCCGCTGGACGGACGCTCCGGCAAGCTCGAGCGGCTCGTCGAGCTGCTCGAGCAGGTGCCCGTCGGCGACAAGTCACTCGTCTTCACCCAGTACCCGGGCTTCGACCGCCTGGTGCCGCACCTGGCCGAGCGCCTCGGCCACGAGGTGGGCTTCTTCCACGGCGGTCTCGGCGCGCGCCGGCGCGAAGAGCTCGTGGAGTCGTTCGGCCGGGACGACGGCCCCTCCACGCTCGTGATCTCGATCAAGGCCGGCGGCCGAGGGCTCAACCTGCCGGTTGCGAACCACGTCTTCCATTTCGACCGCTGGTGGAACCCGGCGGTCGAGCAGCAGGCGACCGACCGTGCCTACCGCTTCGGACAGCACAAGGACGTGTTCGTGCACAGCCTCATCTGCACCGCCACGCTCGAGGAGCGGATCGACCAGCTGCTCGACTCGAAGCGCGAGCTGGCCGAGCAGGTGATCGCGGGCCGGGCGGAGGATTGGCTCGGCGCGCTCGACCTGAACGCGATCCGCGCCGCCGTGGCGCTCTCGCCGGACGCCGCCGAGGCCGCAGCATGAACCGCCTCGTGCTCGCAGACGGCCGCCCGGTGCTGGTGACGGCCGAGCACGAGCGCATCGGCCGCGGGCCGTGGGCGCGCCTGCTCGCGACGGCGGTCGTCGTCGACGAGACCTCGCCGCGGGCCGAGCGCGGGCGCACGCTCGCGCGCAGCGGCCACGTGCACACGGTCACCGTCACGGCGGGCCGGATCTCCGCCCGCGTGATCGGCAGCGGCGACGCGGAGTACGACGCGACGCTCACCGCGGACGTCGTTCCCCCGCGCACGTGGGCAGCGGTGGCGAGCTCGGCGCGCAGCAGGCCACTCGTCGCGGCGGCGATCGAGAAGAACGCGCAGTCGATGCACCTGCAGCACGAGATGATGGTCGACTGGGGCGAGCCGCTCGTGCCGCCGGCACGTGCGATCCGGCGTACGTGCACGTGCCCTGACAGCGGCTTCGGCGGTGCGTGCAAGCACGTGACGGCACTCGCCTACGTGATCGCAGACGCGATCGATCACGACCCGTCGCTGCTGCTCCGCTGGCGCGGCTGCACGCCGGTCCCGGACGGCGCCGCCACCCCCACGCCGGCACCGGCACCGGCGTCTTCTCCCTCCACGGCCTCCGACCGGTGGCAGGCCGGCACGCTCCCCGCACTCGGCCCGGCGCGCGCGCTCCCCGTCGCAGCTGTGCTCAAACGCCTCGGCGGCAGCGGCATCCGCGTCGACAACGACGAGCTCGTGGACGTGCTGCGCCCCGCCTACGCCGCGTTCGCCACGTCCGCGCGCCGGCGCGACGGCGATCCCGGATAGGTCCCACTGCTACCGTAGTGAAGCGGCGCCCGTGCGACCCGCTCCGCCAGGACACCCGTTGGGCCGCGCTTTCGGCACCGGTGCAGGATCGCCGAGGAAGGATCGGCATGATCGATCGTGCACCGCCAGCCGCCCCAGCAAGGCAAGGCCCGAGAGTCTCGTTCGACAACGGCGGCGAGTTCATCCGTGCGACCCGGCGCGAGGTCGAGCTGTACCTGCAGCCCCGCTGGACTCGCTTCCGCGGCCGCCTGCAGCTGTACGTGAAGACCGTCGTCGCGTTCGGGCTCCTGCTGGCCTCGTGGCTGCTGCTGATGATCGCCTCGCCGGGCATCTGGCTCGGCCTGCTCGGCCTCGCCGGGCTGGTCGTGGGCACGACCCTGACTGCGTTCTGCGTCCAGCACGACGCAAACCACGGCGCGTACTTCCGCACGCGCAGGTCGAACCACCTGATGGGCTGGACCGCCGATGCGATGCTCGGCTTCTCGAGCTACGCCTGGCGGGTCAAGCACAACGTCGCCCATCACACCTACACGAACGTCGACGGGTACGACGCCGACATCACCCAGATGCCGGTCGCACGGCTGCTGCCGTCGCAGCGGCCCAGGCCGTGGTACCGGCTGCAGCACTACTACATCTGGCCGCTGTACGTCCTCATGGGCCTCCGCTGGCAGACCGTCGGCGACATCGCCGCCTTCGTCCGGGGGAGCATCGGGCACAGCGCGCTCCGCGCGCCGAAGGGCTGGGACCTGATCGGGCTCGTCGCCGGCAAGGCGATCTTCGTCGGCTGGGCGCTCGTGCTGCCGATGCTCGTCTACCCGTGGTGGGTGGTCCTCGTCGCCTACGCGGGTTTCACGATGGTCGGGAGCCTGATCATGGCGGTCACGTTCCAGCTGGCGCACTGCGTCGAGGAGGCCGCGTTCGCGTCCCCGGAAGAGCTCGGCGCCGAGAAGCGCGTGTGGGCGGTGCACGAGGTGGAGACGACCGTGGACTTCTGCCCGCGCAACCCCGTTCTCACCTGGGTGCTCGGCGGGCTCAACTTCCAGATCGAGCACCACCTCTTCCCCCGCGTGCCGCACACGCATTACGCGCGCATCGCGGAGATCGTGCAACGCAACGCCGCGGCACACGGTGTCCGCTATACCGCGCAGCCGACGCTCGGCTTCGCCCTGCGCTCCCACTTCCGGCACCTGCGCACGATGGGGCGGATGGGGCTGCCGGCCGAGATCGAGATGGGGTAGCAACCGGGCTTGCCTTGCCGGCAGGCTGCACGGGACAATCAGGACGTGGCGACGGCGGGCTACTCCGGCACCCCGCTGCCGAGGAAGCTCGGGATCGGCGAGGGCGACGGCGTGTGCGTGCTCAACGACCCGGGGCACGCCGCCGAGCTGATCGCGCCGCTTCCGGCAGGTGCCTCCCTCGGAGCGCAGGCCGCCGACGCCGAGGTCGTCGTCCTCTTCGCGACGGAGCGCGCGGAGCTCGAGCGGAGGCTCGAGGAGCTCGGGGCGGCGATCTTCCCCGACCGCTCCCTGTGGATCGCCTGGCCGAAGCGCAGCTCCGGCGTCGTCACGGACGTGACGGAGGACGTCATCCGCGAGCTCGCGCTGCCCCTCGGCCTCGTCGACAACAAGGTCTGCGCCGTCGACACGACCTGGTCCGGGCTCCGGCTCGCGTGGCGCACCGCCCGGCGCGGGCTCACGCCCCGAGGACGTTGACGGCCCTGGCCGTCACGACCAGCACCGTCACGATCGAGATGACGGACTCGCTCGCCATCAACCATTTCGCCCTCTGGCTCAGCGGCATGGCATCGGTCGGGCTGAACGCGACGGAGTTGGTGAGCGACACGTAGAAGTAGTCGCCCAGCCTCGGCTCCCAGGGCTGCCGGGCGAGTGTCGGGTTCTCGTCCTGGGGAAACTGGAAGTCCGGGTGATTGCGCTCGCTCGCGAGCGCGCGCTCGACCGGCCCTCCGCAGTCCGCTTCCCAGAACGCGAGCGCGAACGTGACGACATTCGTCAACAGCACGGCGAGGGCACTGACGAGGAGCTGTGGGCCTGTAGGCCGGATCGCCGCGACACCGACGAGGCAGGCGACGAGCATCCCGACGCCTGCGAGGTTCGCGGTGCCGAGCACGACGAGTAGCCTGTCCGCGACGGCTCGGCGGCGACGGCTGTCGCCCGCCTGGCCGACCCCGCCGAGAAAGGCGACGCTCAGGACGAGGGCCGGCGCCGCCAGCAGCAGCCAGATCCACCAGTCGCTCCTGCCGAGCAGCTCCCAGCCCCGCCAGGCGCTCAACGTCGCGAGGCTGCACTGGGCGGCCACGACGGCGAGCAAGAACGGCGCCGCCTCCATGCGCGCCTCGTGCTGCGCCTCGCGCATGCGGTCGATGCTCATGCTCGGGTCGTTCGGCACGCGCGCGCCGACACCTACCGCGTCCCCGGTCACGGCGCGGTCGTCAAGTAGGAGGCCGAAAACGCCGATGCACCAGAGATGGTGCGGATGGCAACAAACGGCGACACGCACGACGCCCGGGCGGCGACGGCACGGTTGCGGCGCGAGCTCGACTCGCTGCACGAGACCACGGTTGCGCTTTCGGCACCGCTCGACCCCGATCGCCCTGCTCGAGCTGATCGTCGAGCGGGCGTCAAGCCTGGTCGGCGGCTCGCACGGGTACGTCTACGTGCTGAGCGACGACGGCTCGCACATGATCCAGCGAGTCGCGCGGGGACCCTACGGCCCGTTCGTGGGCTCGGAGATCACGCGTGAGGAAGGGAACGCAGGGCTCGTCTGGCGTACCGGCGAAGCGCAGATCGACAACGACTACCGGTCGTTTGCGCTGCCGCCGCGACATGGGCGAGGCCACGCCGGCGGCGGTGCTCGGCGCGCCGCTGGTCGTCGGCGGCGAGGTCTCCGGCGTACTCGGGCTCGCCTACATCGAGCCCGGCGCCACCTTCTCGATCGAAGACCAGCGGCTCGTGGAGCGTTTCGCCCAGATCGCGTCGCTCGCGATCGAGCGGGTCGGCCTGCACGCCGAGCTCCACCGTGAGCTCGAGCAGCGCCGCGACGCCGAGGAGGAGCTGCAGCACACGGTCGGCCGGCTCACGCGCTCCGAGCACGCGCTGAGGCAGTCGCAGGAGGAGATGGTACGAAGGCTCGCGAGCGCGGCCGAGCAGCGCGACGGCGCCACCGGCCGCCACGTCGAGCGGGTGAGCGCGACCTGCGAGCAGGTCGCACGCCGGCTCGGCCTCGACGACGCGCTCTGCGAGAGCCTGCGCCTCGCAAGCCCGCTGCACGACATCGGCAAGATCGCCATCCGCGACGACGTGCTGCTGAAAGCCGGCCCTCTCGACGAGGAGGAGCGTGCAGAGATCGAGCGGCACGCCGAGATCGGCCACGAGATGCTGTGCGACTCGGGCTACGACCTGCTCGACCTCGCCGCGTCGATCGCGCTCACCCATCACGAGCGCTTCGACGGCACGGGCTACCCGCACGGCCTGCACGGCGTGGAGATACCGCTCGAAGGGCGCATCGCCGCCGTCGCCGACGTCTTCGACGCACTGACGAGCGACCGGGTGTACCAGCCGGCATTTCCCATCGAGCAGGCGCTCGCGATGATGCGCGACGGCAGCGGCACGCAGTTCGACCCCGCCGTGCTCGACGCCTTCCTCGACATCCACAGCGAGCTCGACGTCCCCACGCTGCCGGAGCCGAGCATCGAACCCGCGACCGGGGCACCGGACTCGGCGCCGGGAGGCCCTGCCGTGGACATCCGTCCCGGAGGAGGCCCTCGCGCGCGGCGTCGCAGACGCCGTCGACCGCGCTCTCCGGTGCCGCTTCGACGCGCGAGATCGTCGACCAGGCGCTCGAACGGCTCTGCCGCGGTGCCGGTTCCGGAGTGCTCGCGAGCGTCTACACACTCGACCATGACCGGCTGTGGTGCCTCGCCCAGAACGGCTACGCGCAGGTACGCGACGGCTTCACTCTGCAGCAGGGCGTGATCGGCCGGTCGCTGCGCACCGAGACGATCGTCTTCCTGCCCGACGTCCGCCAGGACCCGAGCTTCATCGGAGCGCAGTCCGGGATCACGTCGGAGCTGGCCCTGCCGCTCGTCGGCAGGAACGGCCGGGCGATCCTCAACATCGAGACGCTGGGGACGCGGCTACCCGCCGACTCCGTCGCGGCGTTCGCGCCACTGGTCGACGCCATGCGAGAGGTGACCAACTCGATCGACGCCCCGCTCAGCCTCGACCTCGCGACACTCGCGAGGCTGACCGTCTACGCCAGCTCGCTCCGCTCCGTCTCCGAGCTGAGCGAGTTCGCCACCCGCACCTTGGGACGCCTGCTCGACCTCGAGGCCGCGCAGCTCACCGTCGGAGGCTTGGCTGCCGACACGACGCGCTTCTGGCGCCGCCCGGAATCGGCGCTGCTGCCGATCCCACACGAGACGATCGCGGCGATGACCGCCGGCGCCTCCCTCGGCGAGTACACCTGGAGCACGCTCGACGGCGTCGACTTGAAGCTTGCCCAGCCCGACGAGTCGGGACGCTGGCTCCTGTGGCTGCCGCTGCGGATTCGCGGCACCCTGCTCGGCACCCTCGTCGGCCGCTCGCACACGCCGATCGCCCTCGAGCACGAGCAGACGGAGGCTGCCACGCTGTTCGCCCAGCAGATCGCGGCGCTGCTGGACGTCGGCCTGGCGCTGCGCCGCGAGCAGCGCGCCGCCGTCACCGACAGCCTCACCGGGCTGCTCAACCGCCGCGGCTTCGACGAGCGCCTGCGAGAGGAGATCGCGCGGGCCGAGCGCTCCGGCCGACCGCTCGCCGTCGTGCTGGCCGACTGCGACGACCTCAAGCTGATCAACGACCGCTACGGCCACGGGCGCGGCGACGCGGTCCTCCAGGGAGTTGCCCGGCTGCTGCGCAACAGAAAGCGGCTCACCGATGTCGCCGGCCGGGTCGGCGGCGACGAGTTCGGACTGCTCCTGCCCGAGGCGGAGGCAGAGGCCGTCGGTCTCGTGATCGAGCGCCTGCGGCTCGCAATCCACGACATCCGCCTCGCGGGCGAGGGTGTCACGGCGAGCTTCGGGATCGCTGTCTACCCGGACGACGGCCGCACCGCGGCGGCGCTCCTGCGGGCGGCCGACCGGGCGCTGTACGACGCGAAGCACGGCGGCAAGGACCGGCTCGCCGGCACCGTCACCTGACGCGGACGCCCCGCCGGCCACCGCGCTGGCGGCGGCCGTCCGCTGCGCCTACGCTCCGATGCGCTCGCGCTTGAACGCCGCGTGCTTCTTCGTCACTCCGACGAGCTCCCACCCGTCGAGACCGAGGGCGTTCCAGGCGGCTACGTCGGCCCGTCGAGTGCCGCGTCGTTTCTCGACGCGGTACTCGAACACGCGCAGCAGCTCGGCGTGCGCCGGGAGGCCGCCGGTGGCGAGCGACTCCACGCGCGCGCGGCTGAAGGCAGCGCGGAACGGCGAGGCCCCCCGCTCGAGCGGGTCGTCTGGATCGCGCTGTGCGGACTGCGACTGCATCGTGCTCCGAGAGTAGTCGGATTGTCGTCGTGCGAGGCGCGGGTACCGTCGCCCGCCCAGCCCTGCACTGGTTCCGCACCCACCCGGCCACTCCTGCAGCGGCGGCAGCGGCCGGGAGCGGGAGTCACCGGCGGGACGTGACGAGGCGAGGCACTAGGATCGACGCATGGAGCACCGCGCACTCGGTCGCACCGGCATCGAGACGTCGCGGATCATCCTCGGCTGCGGCAACTTCGGCGGCATCGGCTCCGCCCCGGCGTTCTTCGGCCAGGGCACGCCGAAGGACGAGGCCTTTCGGCTCATGGACGCGGCGTGGGAGCTCGGCATCACGACGTTCGACACGGCCGACGCGTACGGCGGCGGCCGCAGCGAGACGTTCATCGGCGAGTGGCTCGCCACCAAGGGGCCTTCCGTTCGCGACACGATCGTGATCGCGACGAAGACGTTCAACCCGATGGACGAAGGCCAGGACCACGGGCTCGGGCGGCAGCGGATCCACCGGCAGCTCGACACGAGCCTGCGCCGGCTCGGCGTCGAGCGCGTGACGCTCTACCTCGCCCACGACTTCGACCCCGACACGCAGCAGGAGGAGACCCTGCAGGCGTTCGACGAGCTCGTGCGGGCCGGCAAGATCGCCGCCGCCGGCGCGTCGAACTTCACCGGCGAGCAGCTTGCCGAGGCGCTCGAGCTCTCGGAGCTGGAGGGCCTCACGCGCTACGAATGGGTGCAGAACAGCTTCTCCCTGCTCGAGCAGGGAGACAGGGAGACCGTGTTCCCCGTCTGCCGTGAGCACGGGCTCGGCTACACGCCGTTCAGCCCGCTCGCGGGCGGCTGGCTGACCGGCAAGTACCGGCGCGGCGAGGCGGCGCCGCCGGGCTCGCGCATGACGCTGCGCCCGGAGCCGTACGGCGCCTACATGACCGACCGGGTCTTCGACGCGCTCGAGGCGTTCGAGCGCGAAGCAGCCGAGCGCGGGGTCTCGATGGCCGGGCTCGCGCTCGCGTGGGCCCTCGCCGTACCGGAGCTGACCGCCGTCGTGATCGGCCCGAACAGGGCCGAGCACCTCATCCCCGCGGCAGAGGCCGCCGGGCTCACCCTCACTCCCGCCGAGCGGGACCGTCTCACGGAGGTGTTCGCATGAGCGTCCTCGTCCTCTCGGAGCACGACGTTCGTGCGCTGCTCGACATGGAGTCGTGCGTCGCGGCGATGGAGGACGTGCTCGCACGGCTGCAGCGGCAGGAGCTGACGAATCCGCTGCGATTCGTCATCCGCCCGCCGGGCCAGGCCCTGATGGGGCTGATGCCGGCCCATGCCGGAGGAGCGAGGCCGCTGTTCTCGCTCAAGGAGATCGTCATCTCTCCCTCCAACTCCGAGCGCGGCCTCGACCCGCACCAGGGTGCGGTGCTGCTGCACGACGGCGAGACCGGGCAGCTGATCGCGATCCTGAACGCCTCACCCGTGACCGAGATCCGCACCGCCGCCGTCTCGGCCGTCGCGACCAGGCAGCTGGCGCGGCCCGGCTCCCGCACGGTCGCCGTGCTCGGGTCGGGCGTGCAGGCCCGCTCGCACGTCGATGCCATGCAGACGGTGCTCGACGATCCGATCATCCGGATCTGGAGCCGCAACCCGGCACACGCGGAAGCGCTCGCGCTCGAAACGCATTCGCTCGTCGCGGCGACGGTCGAGGAGGCGCTCGACGGCGCCGACGTCGTCTGCACGACCACGGCAGCACGTGAGCCGATCCTGCACCGCTCGTGGCTCCGGCCTGGGGCACACGTGAACGCGGTCGGCTCGTCGGTGCCGTCCGCCCGCGAGCTCGATGCCGAGACGATGGCGGCCGCCTCCCTCTTCGTCGACCGCCGCGAGTCGACCCTGAACGAGGCGGGCGACTATCTGCTCGCAGCGCAGGAGGGCCTGATCGGGCCCGACCACATCCGCGCCGAGCTCGGCGAGGTGCTCGTCGGCTCCCACCCGGGCCGCACCGGCGACGACGAGCTGACGGTGTTCAAGTCGCTCGGGATCGCCGTCGAGGACCTCGCCGCCGCCGAGCTGTGCGTCGCCCGCGCTCGCGAGCGCGGGATCGGCACCGAGGTCGCCTTCTGATTCCGCTGGCGCAGATACGGGAAGCACGAGCGCGCATCGCGGACGTCGCCGTCTGCACGCCGCTCGTGCGGCTGCACGCGCCGGAGTCGCCGGCGGAGATCTGGCTCAAGCTCGAATGCCTGCAGCCGATCGGCTCCTTCAAGATCCGCGGCGCTGCGAACGCGATCCGTTCTGCGCCGCCGGGAGCGATCGACGACGGCGTGCTGACGACGAGCGCCGGCAACATGGCGCAGGGTGTCGCCTGGATCGCCCGCGAGATGGGCGTGCCGGCCACGATCGTGGTGCCCGACCACGCGCCGCAGACGAAGCTGGACGCGATCGCCAGGCTCGGCGGCACCGTGATCAAGGTTCCGTTCGAGCGCTGGTGGCAGGCGATGGAGGAGGGCGGCTACCCGGGCGTGCAAGGACTGTTCGTGCACCCCGTGATGGACGACGCCGTGATGGCGGGCAACGGCACGATCGCGCTCGAGCTCGTCGAGCAGCTGGACGGGATCGAAACGGTGCTCGTGCCGTGGGGCGGCGGCGGCCTGACCACCGGCATCGCGAGCGCCCTGCACGAGCTGAGCCCGGGCACACGTGTGTACGCCTGCGAGCCCGAAACCGGCGCACCGGTGTCGGCTGCTCTTGCGGCAGGTCAGCCGGTACCGGTCGACTACACCCCGTCGTTCGTGGACGGCGCAGGCAGCAAGGGCCTGCTTCCTCCCATGTGGGAGCGCGCGCGGCCGCTGCTGGCCGGCGCCTTCACCCTGTCGCTGCGGGAAACGGCGGCGGCGGTCCGCCTGCTCGCAGAGCGAGCCCGGGTCGTGTCGGAGGGCGCAGGAGCGCTCGCGCCGGCAGCGGCCCTGTCCGGCCGGGCCGGCGAGGGCAGGATCGTCTGCATCGTCTCGGGCGGGAACATCGACTCGAGTCGGCTCGCCGCCATCCTCGAGGGCACCGTCCCGGACTAGACCTCACTCGGGGTCGGCGTCGTCCCAGCGGTCGTAGGGCATCGAGAGCGACAGCGCGAACCAGGCCAGGCCGAACACGGCGGCGGTCGCCACCGTCAACCCGAACGCGGCCGACCGCGGCAGCAGCACGTCGGTGACGAGGAACACGGACGCGCTCATCGCGATCGCGATGAAGACGAGGCCCGCCATCGAGACGTTAGCGCTCCGCGACAATGCACACGTGCGCACCGTCTCCCTCACAGCCCTCCGGCGCGTGCGATGAGGCTCGTCTCCGAGGCCGAGGCGCGACGGATCGCCGTCAGATCGCAGCTCCTCGACGGCTCGGCGACCGACGTCCTCGACACCGTGCAGCGGCTCGGCTTCCTCCAGCTCGACCCGATCGCCACGGTGGCGCCGCCGCAGCATCTCGTCCTCTGGAGCCGCCACGGCAGCTACGACACGGCGGAGCTCGACCGGTTGCTCTGGCACGAGCGGGCGCTCTTCGAGTGGAACGCCTTCGTGTGGCCGATCGAAGACCTGCGCTTCGTCCGCGCCCTGATGCGGCGCTGGCGCCGATCGACCCACTATTCCCACGAGCGCTGGATCCGGGCCTTCCTGGAAGAGAACCGTGCCTTCCGGAGGTACGTGCTGCGCGAGCTGGAGCAGAACGGACCGCGTCTCTCGCGACAGCTCGAGGATCGTGCCGTCGGCGACCCGAGCGACCATCGCTGGTACGGCTCGCGACGGGTCGGCCGGATGCTCACCGCGCTGCACCTGCGCGGCGAGGTCGCGGTCGCGGGGCGGCGCGGGGGGCAGCGGCTGTGGGACCTGGCCGAGCGCTGGTACCCGGAGACGCAGCCGGCGACGCTACGCGCCACCGAGCGGTTCCTCGCCGAGAAGCGCTTCCGGGCACTCGGTGTGCGCCGCGCGAACGACGGCTGGGAGGCGCACGCGGCCGCCGACGGAGGGGACGACGTGCTGCCGGAGCGCGTCACGGTGCTCTCGCCCTTCGACCGGCTCGTCTACGACCGCGACCGGGCGGAAGCGCTGTTCGGCTTCCGCTACAGGCTCGAGATGTACGTGCCGGCAGCGAAGCGCGAGTACGGCTACTACGTCCTGCCGATGCTCCGCGGCGACCGGCTGATCGGGCGGGTCGAGCCCGTCGTCGACCGGGAGAACGGCGTGCTGCGCGTGCTCGGTCTCTGGGCCGAGCCCGGGGCGCCGGCCGACGCGGGGCCAGCGATCGCGGACTCGCTGCGTGGGCTGGCCGCCTGGCTCGGCGCGGCGACCGTCGTCTGGGAGTCGGCGCCGCCCCGGCCGTGGGCAGACGCAGCTCGCACGTAGGATCACAGGCATGGACTTCGAGACCCGCGCCATCCACGCCGGCCAGGAGCCGGACACCGCGACGGGCTCGGTGACGACGCCGATCTACCAGACCTCCACGTTCGCGCAGGAGGCGGTGGGCGTCCACAAGGGCTACGACTACGCGAGGGTCGCAAACCCGACCCGCACCGCCCTCGAGGAGTGCCTCGCCTCGCTCGAGGGCGCCGCCTACGGGCACGCGTTCTCGTCGGGGCTCGGTGCCGCCACGACGATCGTGCACCTCGTCGACCCCGGCCAGCGTGTCGTCTGCGTCAACGACGTGTACGGCGGCATCTACCGGATGTTCTCGCAGGTGTACGAGCCCAAGGGCTACGCGTTCGACTACCTCACGCCGGACGTGGTCTCCGGCAGCCTCTCCGCGCACCTCGACGACCGCACGAAGGTCGTCTGGATCGAGTCGCCGACGAACCCCCTGCTGAACATCGTCGACATCCGGTCCGCCGCGGACGCGGCGCACGCGGCCGGCGCGCTCCTCGTCGTCGACAACACGTTCGCGACGCCCTACCTGCAGCGGCCGCTCGAGCTCGGCGCAGACATCGTCGTCCACTCGACGACGAAGTACCTCGGCGGCCACTCGGATGTCGTCGGCGGCTTCGCGGGCACGAACGACCCGACCATCTCCGAGCGCCTTCGCTTCCTGCAGAAGTCGCTCGGCGCCGTGCCCGGGCCGTTCGACGCCTGGCTCGTGCTGCGCGGCCTGAAGACTCTCGCCGTGCGGATGCGTCAGCACTGCGACAACGCGCGCGAGGTCGTGAAGTTCCTGCAGGAGGCCCCCCGCGTGACGGAGGTGATCTACCCCGGCCTCCCCGGCCACCCGGGGCACGAGCTCGCCTCGCGCCAGATGCGGGACTTCGGCGGCATGGTCTCGTTCCTCGTCGAGTCGGAGGAGGAGGCGGTGGCGCTCGTCGCCCGGACGAAGGTGTGGACCCTCGCCGAGAGCCTCGGCGGCGTCGAGAGCCTGATCGAGCATCCGTTCCGCATGACGCACGCCGCCACGTCGAGCGGCCCGTTCGCCTCCCCGCGCAACCTCGTCCGGCTGTCCGTCGGGATCGAGTCGGCCGCCGACCTCGTTGCCGACCTCGAGCAGGCGCTCGTGCCGGCGGGAGTGCGCGCCGGCGGCTGAGGGGCCACGGCGGTCAGGTGATGACAGAGATCGAGCCGATCGACCTCCGGCACGGCGGCTCCGAGCGGGTGATCGCGTCATATGTCGTGCAGACGGACGACGGGCCGGCCCTCGCCGACTGCGGGCCGGCGAGCTGCCTGCCGGCCTTGAAGCAAGGGCTGGCCTCACGCAGGCTCGAGCTGACCGACATCCGCCACCTGCTCCTCTCGCACATCCACCTCGATCATGCCGGCGCCGCGGGCGTGCTCGTCCGCGAGCACCCCGGTCTACAGGTGCACGTGTCGGGGATCGGCGCGCCTCACCTGACCGACCCGTCGCGCCTCGAGGCAAGCGCCCGGCGCCTGTACGGCGACGCGTTCGACGGCCTCTGGGGCGAGCTGGCCCCCGTGCCGGAGGAGAACGTCCACATCGTCGGCGACGACGCGCTCGGCCTCGAGTGCTTCCCGAGCCAGGGGCACGCCCGGCACCACGTGTCCTACCTGCACCGGGACGGAACGCTGTACACGGGCGACTCGCTCGGCGTCCGGATCGCCCCGGCGCGGTTCCTGCTCGCTCCCACGCCCCCGCCGGAGATCGACCTCGACGCGTGGGAGCGGACGCTCGTCGAGACGGAGCGCCGTGGACCGGCCCGCCTCGCGCTCACCCACTTCGGCGTCTTCGACGACGTGCAGGAGCACATCGGCCGGCTCCGCAACACGCTGCAGGAGTGGGCGGAGCGCGTCGGACACGGCATGGACGAGGCCACCTTCGTCGCTGCCGCCCGGGCCGATTGCGCCGCCTCCGACCCGGGCGAGGTCGATGCCTATGCCCGCTCGGCACCGTACTGGCAGTGCTATCAGGGGTTGGAGCGCTACTGGCGCAAGCGAAGGGAAGCAGCGCTCCGGTGACCCGCGACGAGCGGGTGACGCTGGCGGCTTACCGCTGCCTGTACGAGGACGTCGTCGAGGTCGGCGGCGCGACCGTGCTGCGCAGCACCTGTGCGCCCGAATCCCCCATGCTCAACCGCATCGTCGGTCTCGGTGTGGATACGCCGGCCACCGAGGAGACGCTCGTGGCAGCCCTCGCAGCCATGGGCGACCAGCCGGCCTGTTACGTCAGCGTGTCACCTGCCGCGCGCCCACGCGAGCTCGCCGACTGGCTCCGGGCGCGCGGTCTCGAGCGCGGCTGGGGCTGGATGAGCTTCCGGCGCGGCACGAACGACCCGGCGACCGCCGGCACCCCGCTCCGTCTCGTCGAGGTCGGGCCCGGCGAGGCCCAAGCATTCGGACAGGTCGTGGCAACCGGCTACGGCCTGCCCGATGCCGCCGGGCCCTGGATCGCCGAGGCCCCAGATCGTGGCTGGACGTGCTGGCTCGCTCTGGAGGGGGACGAGCCGGCAGCCGCCGCGGCCCTCTACGTGGCAGAGGCTGCCGGCTACCTGGGGTTTGCGGCGACGCTCGAGCCGCACCGCCGCAAGGGCGCTCAGAACGCACTCCTCGCCGCGCGGATCCGGCGCGCCTGCGAGCGCGGCTGCGACGTCGTGCTGACCGAGACGGGCGAGCTTCGCGAGGGGCTGCCGAACAACTCGTACCGGAACATCCTCCGCGCCGGCTTCGAGGAGCGGGCGATCACGGCGAACTGGCTGCGGCCGGCCGCTTTCACGCAGGCCCGTTGACCGGGCGGCGGAACGGCGCTCGAGCCGGGGATGGGCCTGCAACTCACCCAGACGGGGGATTAGACGCTCTCGGCCCAGCCGGCGGCTGCAGGGGGTTTGCTCGGCTCCGGAGCAACCGCGCCGGTCCCCGAGCCCCTTTCCGGGAGCGCTGCTCCGGCCGGCGATCCTACCGGCCCCCCCGCCCCGTCGTCGAGCCGGTGGTGCGAGCGGCGGCGGCACCGACGCCCGTGAACGACACCGCCGCCGGCGCTGTTTGCCCCTCCGCGCAGGCTGTCCGAGTCACCCCGACGCCTCCTGCCTCGACCGCTCGCAGCATCGACCGGCCGGCGCCCGCCGCCGCCGCTGGCGCCACGCCGGCCGCTGCAAGGGACGCGACCGCTTCAGGGGCGCAGGTCGAGAGTGCGGGGGACGCGAATCCGGTCACGAGCCAGCGGCGGCGCAGGAAGCGGGCCAGCATCAGGACCAGCCGGACGACGATCAGCAGCGCGAGCGCTGCCCAGACACCGCGCACACCCCAGTCTGCCGCCAGGGTCGCGAGCAGCACCGCCGTGCACGCGGCGAACGCCGCCACCATCGAGAGCGCCAGGTAGGGGCCGTCGCTCGCCCCGATCAGGATCCCGTCGAGTGCGAACACCGCTCCGTTGAGCGGCTGCATCAGCGCGAAGATCGGCCACAGGAGCGCGCACTGCGCCAGCACGTCGGCGTCCGAGGTGAAGGCCTGTGGGATCACGGCCGAGAGCGCGAACAGCAGCACGGTGAAGGCACCCCCGAGCACGACCGAGAGCCAGATCATGCGGGCGCTCGCATCGTAGGCCCCGTCGTCGCGCCCGGCTCCGAGCTCGCGTCCGACGATGATCTGCCCGGCGATCGCGATCGAGTCGAGCACGAGGGCGAGGAAGATCCACAGCTGGAAGGCGATCTGGTAGGCGGCGAGCGGCGCATCACCCATCCGTGCGACGACCGCGCCGGCGAGGACGAACGAGCTCATCAGCGCGGCGGTGCGCAGAAAGATGAACTTTCCGACCCCGAGCAGCCTGCGCGCGAGCGCGACGCGCACGCCCATCCTGCCGCGGCCGACCCGGCGTAGGATCGCCCAGGCCATCCCCATTCCCATCGCGGTCTGGGCGATCGCCGTCCCCCACGCCGACCCGGCGATGCCCCAGTCGAAGCCGTACACGAACAGCAGCTCCAGCACCACGTTGACGACGTTCCCGAGGATCACGATCACGAGCGGCGTGCGCAGGTCCGAGACCCCGCGCAGGAAGCCCTGGCCGCCGATCGCGAGGAACGCCGACGGAACGCCGACCGCCGCGATGCGCAGGTAGAGCACCGCGTACTCGGCCGTCTTGCCGTCGACGCCGAAGAGACCGACGATCGGCCCTGCGAAGGCCGCGATCAGCGCCGCGAGCACGACTCCGACGGCAAGTGACAGCCACAGCGCCTGGGCACCGAGCCCCGCCGCCGTGTCGTCCTCGCCGGCTCCCATGGCCCGCGAGACCTGCGCGGTCGTGCCGTACTGCAGGAAGTTGAACATGGCGAGCACGGACAGCACCGTGGCCGCGACGCCGAGGGCGGCAAGCTCCGAACGGCCGAGATGACCGACGATCGCCGTGTCGACGAGCACGTAGCTCGGCTCGGCTGCGAGCGCGCCGAGTGCGGGCAGCGCGAACCGCAGGATCTGGCGGTCGTGCGGGGAGCGGAGCCGGATCACAAAGCTCGCTGCAGGCGCGGGCGAGGCATGGCCTCATCCCTACGCAGTCGAGCGGCGCACGACGCGCGCGCCGCTCGACTGCTGCAACGCCTTGATCACGATCTCGTCGACGTTCACGTGCGGCGGTCGCGTGAGCGCGAACATGACGCAGTCGGCCACCTCGTCGGGGGTGACGGGGTCGACGCCCTCGTACACGGCCTTGGCAGCCTGCTCGTCCCCCTTGAAGCGGACGATCGAGAACTCCGACTCGACGAGCCCGGCATCGACGGTGGTGATCCTGATCGGACGTCCCAGCAGGTCCTCGCGCAGTGCATAGGTGAACCCGCGCACGGCGAACTTCGAGGCGATGTATGACGCACCGCTCGGATACGCCTGGCGTCCCGCGATCGACCCCATGAAGACGATGTGACCGCCGTCCCGCACGTGCGGCAAGGCGAGCCGCGTCACGCGCAGGACGCCGTCGACGTTCGTGTGCAGGACACGTGCCTCGTCGTCCTCGTTCGAGTCGGTGAACGGGTAGCGACCGAGCGCGAGCCCCGCGTTGTTGAAGAGGATGTCGATGCCGCCGAGCGCGTCGGCTGCCGCTGTCACGAACGCACGGCTGCTCTCCTCGCTCGTGACGTCGAGCTCGAGCGCGACGTCCGCCTCGACCCGCCCCACGCGGCGCGCGCCGCCGGCGACGCGGACTCCGGCCTCGCGCAGCTTCCGCACGGTGGCAGCACCGATCCCGGACGAGGCGCCGGTCACGATCGCGGTCTTCCCCTGCAGGCTCACCCGGCGAGCGTACTAGCCTCTTGAGGCTTGATGTACCTCGTCCGGGGGATGCACGGCGCCGCCCGGCATCGATGATGAGGCGGACATGAGCCACAGCGAGCCCCCGACCCTGACGACGGTCGACCACTACGAGCGCATTGCGCACGCCGTTCGCGAGGCGCTGCCCGGCGAGGCCGGCGAGCTGTTGCTCGCGAACATCGTCGCAGAGCTCGCCGCCGTCGACGAGACGAACGACGGCGACGCCTACGCAGGGATGCACCTCGAGCTCGAGCGCCAGGTCGGCACCGACCCCGTCACGGGGCTTCCGAACCGCGCACGCTTCATGGACGACCTCACGCGTGCCATCGCCGCTGCGGGCCGCTACGACGAGCCGCTCTCGCTGCTCGTGCTGGATCTCGTCGACGCCGACGCCGACGAGCAGGCGGCGGGCGAGCGGCTGTTGCGGCTCGTCCGGATCACGGACGTCGTCGCCCGGATCGCGCCGCAACGCTTCGCCATCATCCTGCCGCGCACCGGCACCGTCGGCTCCGCGCTCGTCGCGGCCCGTGTGGCAGGCCCCGACGAGCAAGTGTTCGTGCTCGGCAGCACGACGCTCGCGGGCAAGACCACCGACGCATCCGCCCTCCTCGCACGCGCCGAGAGCGCGCTCGAGGCTCAGGCCTCCTGACGGGCCTCGGAGATCTCGACGCGGTCGATCGTGACCGGTGTCGTGGGGCGGTCGCGGCCGTCACGATCGACGAGCGAGATCCGGTCGACCACGTCCTGGCCGCTCACGACCTGCCCGAAGACGGTGTGCTTGCCGTCGAGCCACGGCGTCGCCTCGGCCGTGACGATGAAGAACTGCGAGCCGTTGGTGTTCGGCCCTGCGTTCGCCATCGCGAGCGCGCCCTTGACGACCGGATGGTCGTTGAACTCGTCCTCGAACTGGTAGCCGGGGCCGCCGGTGCCGGTGCCGAGTGGGCAGCCGCCCTGGATCATGAAGTCGGGGATGACGCGATGGAAGATGAGCCCGTCGTAGAAGCCCTCGCCGGCGAGCCTGGTGAAGTTGTCGACGGTCTTGGGGGCGTCGTCCGGGAAGAGCTCGATCTCGATCGGGCCTTCGCTGGTGTGAAGCGTCGTCTGTGTCATGCATCCGACGCTAGCAGCCCGGCAACGCGCTTAACGAGCGACCAACATCCACTTTCCCATGTCCCGCGTACACTGAGCGAATGGCGACGGCAGAGCCACTCGACAGTCCTGCCGCAGGAAGCGATTTCGACCGAGCTCGTGCGGGGTTGGCGCACGCTGACCCGCGCCGCCACGGTCGTCGCGTCTGCTGACGAGCCCGGCGCTCTTCCTCTGGTTCACCCAGCAGAACGGGTGGTCTGGTGGGTCTCGCTGCTCGCGACCGCCGGCGTCGTGGTCGTCTTCCGCGGCTTCGACCGACCTCGTCTTCCACCGACTGATCCCCTGGCCGAGCCTGTTCGGCGCCGAGAGCCAGCAGCTGCGCGAGGAGGACATCGTCGGACGCCGCCGCGCGTGGTTCTGGCGCTTCTGGTTCAGGCTCGGCACGATCGTTCTTCCTGCTCGTCACGACCGTGTTCGTGGTGGCTCTGCGGGCAAGGCGGACGTGACCTGGTGGGGCACCGTCGGCTCGATGCTCAGCTCGATCGGCAGCATCCTCAGCTCGCCGACTGCTGTGGATGCAGGCGATCTTCGTGTTCTTCCTCTTCTTCGCCAACTTCGTGATCCTCATCGGCCCGATGCTGCTGATGGGCATCAGTCGCAGATCCGGGCGTTCGAGCCGGGCGACGCGCGAGTGGGGCGTCAAGCTCGACGACGTCCGCGGCCAGGACGAGGCGAAGGAGGAGGTGCGCCGCGTCGTCACCATCTGGCAGTCGGGCGAGGCGTTCGAGCGCGCCGGCGGCAAGCGCGAGCGCGGCCTCCTCTTCCTCGGCGCGCCGGGCACGGGCAAGACGATGCTCGCCAAGGCGATCGCGACCGGCTTCAACTCGCCGTTCGTCTCGATCCCGGGCTCGGGCTTCGCGCAGACGTTCATCGGCATCGACGCGATCATCGTCCGCTATCCTGGCGCTGGAAGGCGAAGCGGCTCGCCCGCAAGTGGGGCGGCCAGTGCATCGTCTTCATCGACGAGATCGACGCCGTCGGCATGCGCCGCGCCTCGCTCGGCGGCGGCGGCGGCGGCCGCGGTGCGCACGGCGTCGGCGCCGTCCGACCCGAGCGACCTGCTCTTCTTCGGCCCGTGGGGCGCGCTCAACCCGTCCGGCGACCTCGTGCTCGAGACCGGCGCGCTGGCGCGACCGCCTGTTCGAGGAGCGCGCGCCGGAGCGCGCCGGCCCGTCGCGGGCTGTCACCAGCGGCTCGCCGGGCATCGCCAACTTCATCATGCCCGGGCGGCATGGGCGGCATGGGCGGCGGCCTCGCGCTCAACCAGCTGCTCGTCGTCATGGACGGCATCGACAACCCGCCGTTCCTCAAGCGCTACGTTCACGAACAGGCTCAACACGCTGCTCGACGCGATCGTACATCGTCCCGCGCCGGCTCGGCAAGGTGCTCGCTGCGGCTGGCCGGCGCCGCGCCCACGCAGCGAGCAGATCTACTTCATCGGCGCCACCAACGTGCCCATGGAGCAGCTCGACCCGGCGCTGACGCGCCCGGGCCGGATGGGACGCCACGTCTGGTTCCGCACGCCGACGCAGCAGGACCGCCTGGACGTCTTCGACCTCTACATCAACAAGGTCGCGCACGACCCCGAGCTCGACACGCCGACACGGCGCGACGAGATCGCCCGCATCACCAACGGCTACTCGCCGGCGATGATCGACCAGGTCTGCTCGATGGCGCTCACGATCGCGCACCACTCCGGCCGCGACGCCTTCGAATGGGAGGACCTCGTCGAGGCGATGACGACGCTCGAGTCGGGCACCGCCGATCGGGGTCGAGTACGTTGCCGAGGAGAGCAGGGCGGTCGCGATCCACGAGGCCGGCCACGCGATCAGCGGCCACGTCTACATGAAGGACATCGAGTCGACGCGCCTCTCGATCAGGATGCGCGGCGGCTCCCTCGGCCATCACCAGGCGGCGGCGAAGGAGGAGCGGTTCAGCAAGTTCCAGAGCGAGGACTTCGCCAACCTGATCTGGACGCTCGGCGCGATGGCGGCCGAGCGCGTGTTCTACGGCGAGAACTCCCGCGGTGTCGGCGGCGACGTCTACAGCGCCACCGCGCTGACGGCCACCATGGTCGGCCAGTGGGCGATGGGCCCGCAGCCGTTCACGGTCGCACCCCGCGACGGCGAGACCGAGGAGCAGGCGCGCCAGCGCGTGCTCGACCGCTTCGAGCGCATCGGCCTGCAGATCATGAACCGGACGGGCGGCGGCCCGATGACGGCGGATCCGGTCACGAGCGCGCTCGGTGACCCGTCGAAGCGCCGTGTCGCCGGGCAGATCCTCGGACAGGCCTACGTCACGGCACACAACCTGGTGCGCCACAACCGGCACGCGATCGAGCACGTCGCGGACAGGCTGATCGAGAAGAAGGAGATCTTCGGCAACGACCTCCTGGCGCTGCTCGAGGCGGCGACGATCCGCATCCCCGAGGTCGACTACAACGACGAGACGAGCTGGCCCGGCGCGTTCTTCGCGAGCGGCTCCGACCACCGGACAGCAGGCCCCGCCGCCCCGCCCCCACCGATGCTCGAGGCCGCGTCGTGAGCGACAGCGCCCAGGACTCGAGGCTGATCGACGCCGAGCCGGCGCGGCCGGTCGTGGGCAACCTGTCAGCGTCGCGCTCCGACCGCGCCCGCCAGTCGTCCTACCGCAGCCGCTTCGGAATCGTGTACCTCCTGCTCGCGGCCGTCACCGGCGTGGCCGTCGGCGGCTTCCTCGTGCTCATGGCACGGGAGGATCCCGCTCCGCCGCCGGCCTGGTCCGCGTTCGTGCCGCAAGGCAGCGAGGCCGCGAAGGCGAAGCAGATCGCCACCCGCATCGCCGGACGGTACAAGCTCGCGAACGGCCAGCAGCTCGCGGCCGCCCTCGTTGGCCCGCCGGCCGTCTCCGCGGGAACGACCGCAGGCGGCGAGATTCCCGTGCGCGCGATCGCGATCCGGCCCGACACCTCGACAGGGCAACACGAAGAGGACGACATCGACATCATCGATGCACAGGGAAACCTGATGATCATCCTCTGCGGGCTCGGCCAGAACTGCTCGATCAAGGGCGGCGTGCCCTCGGAGGCCCGGCATGCGCTGCTGCGCCGCGAGGCGCTCGAGCTCGCCCTCTACACGTTCAAGCACGTGAAGGACGTCAACTCGGTGGCGGTGTTCCTGCCGCCGCGTCCCGACGCCGCGGCCGCCGGCACGTCGATCTTCCTCCGCAAGAGCGACGTCAAGGACGAGCTGCAGCGACCGCTGGCGAAGACGCTCTCGTCGACCGTGCCCGCGATCGGGAAGATGAGCAAGCCTGAGCTGGCGAAGGTCGACAGCATCACGGAGCCGCGGCTCTACACGTACGAGTACCAGCAGGCGCAGGACGGAAGCGCCGTGCTCGTGCTCGACCCCGTCATACTTGGGTGCCTGAGCAAGCGGACTTCGCTGCGCGAAGTTCGGGAATCCGCTAACGCGGATTCCCGCCGCGCAATAACCCCTGAAGCCGGGAACCTACGGTTCCCTGCGACCCCTCCCTCCAAAGGGAGGCCCGTGAACTGATGCAACGCCGCACCCGCCTGTCGCGATCGTCATCCTTACGATCGGCATGGTGGACGCACGGCTGCAACGGGCCAAGGAGCGGCTCGACACGCTCGACTGGTGGCCGCGGCCCGTCCGCATCGAAGGGGTGCGGATGTTCACGGCACCCTGGGCCTTCCGCCTGCCGTGGCTCGCCCGCTTCGACGGCTGGGCGACGCACCGGGTGATCCTGTTGCGCAGGCGTGACGCGTCGGATGATCTCGTCACGCACGAGCTCTGCCACGTCTGGCAGATGCAGCACCGGCCCCTGCGGATGCCGCTCAGCTACCTCCGCACCGGCTACGCCGCAAACGGCTACGAGCGGCAGGCACGCGCCGCGGTCGAGGCGACGCGGCCGAGCGGCTAGCCCGGCTCCACAGAGTCGCCGACGGCGACGCGGCCGGGGCGCACCACCTCGCCCCAGACGCCGAACGGCAGCGGCTCCTCGGTGGGCACGTCGCTGCGGTAGGCGCGCAGCAGATGGAGGGTGTCGAGCGTCGGGACGCCGGTCTCGGGGTCGTGCGTCGTCACCGCGCAGCGGCCGGCGAGGCCGTTGGGGCGGATGATGGCGCCACCGACCCGGATCTCCCGTCCGAGCCAGGCATCCTCCTCGTGCGCCGCGACACCGTCGATCGTGAACAGCATCCGGAAGCGGCGCGCGTCGACCGCCTCCACACCGGCCTCCTCGGCGAGTCGCGCGAGCGAGGCGGCCGACACGAGCGAGACACTGCCGCGCCGGCCACGGTCGCAGCCGCCGGTGTCGCCCTCGACGCGCACGAGCTGGACCGTGCGTCCTGCGAACGCCGAGAGCGCGTGCGCCCACGGCCCCTCGACGAGCCGCCCGCCGACCGGCTGCCCGTAGAAGTCCGTCGTCACCGGCTCTGCGAGCCTGACCTCACCGGCGACGAGGGCACCGTCGGGAAAGAGCAGCTCGAGCGTCGTGCCGTCGGGGTTGACGGCTGGTGCGACCTGCACGAGCGGTCCGTGCGCCTTGCCGTTCAGCAGCCGCCCGTCCTCACCGACGAGGTGGAAACGGCGGTCGAGGCGCAGTCCCGCGGCGTCCAGGTCGATCGCGTCGGGGTGGACGAGAGCGAGCCCCTTCACCGGCGCGTAGGAGATGTGGGTGACCAGAGCGGCGATGACGCGACCCTACCTGCCCGCTGCCGCACGCCTCTCGTCGGTCGATCGATCCCGGGGGCCGGCTACAGCAGCACGACGCCGTCCTCGTCGGCGACGAGCGAGTCGCCGGGCGCGCAACGGACGCCGGCGAGCTCGACGGCCACGTCGATCTGACCGTCGCCGTGCTTGAGCGACCTGCGGGGCATGGGAGCAAGCGCCATGATGCCGAGGTCGAGGGTCTTCAGCACCTCCGTGTCCCGGACGCAGCCCCAGACGACGATGCCGGCCCAACCGTGCTCGAGCGCCTCCCGGGCGACCATGTCGCCGAGCAGCGCGCAGCGCGTGCTGCCGCCGCCGTCGACCACGATCACCCTGCCGGCGCCCGCCGTGCCGACGAGCTCCTTCAGTCGTGCGTTGTCCTCGAAGCACTTGACCGTGACAACTTCGCCGCCAAACCGGCGCCTGCCGCCGAAGTGCCGGAGGATCGGGGCGAGAACGCGCGCCCCGTCGCCGTGCGCGTCGCTGAGGTCGCAGGTGTTGTCTGCCATCGACGTGTCGGCAGTCTATGTCGCCACGCGATACAACCCCGGTGGTGCCGAAGCTCCGTCTCCTCACTGCGGTCGAGCAGATCTTCCACGTGGTCCCCGATCTGGCGACGCCGGAGCAGGTGCAGGCGTCGGTGCGGGAGATCCTCGACGACCCCACGCTCGAGCTCTTCTGGTGGGAGCGGGACGGCGCACGGTACGTCGACGTCCACGACGGGCCGGGTGAGCTCGCCACGGTCGATGTCTCGACTCCGAGGGTGGCCACTCTCGTCGAGTACGAGACCCGCAAGGTCGGTGCCATCCTGCACGACCCCAGGCTGCTCGACCGGCCCGACTTCCTCGAGGCGTTCGTGCCTGCGATGCGCATCGCGATGGAGCGGGATCGCCTGCACCGTGACCTGCTCGAGAAGATCGACGAGCTGAAGGCGTCGCGCCTGCGCATCGTCGAAGCGGCCGACGAGGAGCGGCGGCGGCTCGAGCGCAATCTCCACGACGGGGCGCAACAGCGGCTCGTCGTCGCGCTGCTCGGCCTTCACGCGCTCGAGAAGCGCGTCCGCGACGACGCGCAGCTGCAACCGCTCGTCGGCAGCGCGCGGGAGGAGCTGGAGGGCGCGATCGAGGACCTGCGGGAGCTGGCGCGAGGGCTCCACCCGCCGCTGCTCGCCCAGCAGGGGCTCGAAGCTGCCGTGCGGGCGGGGGCACGGCGTTCGGCGGTCCCGGTGGAGCTCGAGCTCCGGCTGGGCGGGAGCCTGCCGGCGCCGATCGAGGCGGCTGCCTACTACGTCTGCGCCGAGGCGGTCACGAACGCGATCAAGCACGCGCAGTGCTCCAAGGTGTCGCTCAGCCTCGTACACGAGCCGGGGATCCTGACCGTCGAGGTGGTGGACGACGGCGTCGGCGGCGCGGCGCTGGGCGAGGGCACCGCGTCCGGTCTCTACGGGCTGAGGGACCGGGTCGAGGCGCTCGACGGCAACCTCACGATCGAGAGCCCCGCCGGCCAGGGGACGAGGCTCGTGGCCGTCCTCCCGGTGTAGTGGCGGCGGCTAGGCGATGGACTTCTCGTAGAAGACGGAGTACTCGGACGGCGGATAGTCGAGGACGGGCCCGCAGCGCGTGAAGCCACCACGCTCGTAGACACGCCAGGCCGCGTCGTGGCGGTGACCGGTCTCGAGGACGAGCTGCGTGAGCTCCTCGGCGCGCGCGAGCTCCTCGATCAGCGCGAGGATGCGCCCGCCGATCCCCTGCCCTTGATGCGAAGGCAGGGTGTACATGCGCTTCACCTCGCCCACGCCCGCACCGTGGCGGCGCAAGGCGCCGCACGCGACGGCGCGGCCCTCCTCGCGCGCGACGAACACGGTCGTGTCGTCGCCCGCCATCTGCTCGACGGTCAGGTGCGAGCAGTACTCGGGCGGGGTGAGCGTGAGGAGGTGCTCGTTGAGCTCGGCGATCAGCGTGCGCACCTCGTCCTGCAACGGGCTCTCGACGGCGATCGTGACGGACATTGCGCCCACTTTAACCGGGCGCCTGCGGGACTTCACGAGAACCCGCGGCTTCTGAGCCCACGCGGCTCAGCGCGTGGGGAACCTACCCGCGGCTATCCTCGCTCAGCCGCCCCCATCGACTAGCGGCCTAGGTCACCACCCTTTCAAGGTGGCAGCACGGGTTCGAATCCCGTTGGGGGCATCCGCACACTCCTGGCCAGACGGGAACCGCTTTAAACGGTAAGTCAGGCGTGTCGGAGGTGCCGGGAAAGCTCGGATGGTAGGCCCCCCGGTGCTACCCCGAGGAGCGAGGCATAGGCGTGGCCGCGCCGCCATGCGCCCGTGGCGACCAGCCAACCGCGACGGGCCCGCACCAAGCTCACCGGCAGTGGCATGCTCCTCGGCCTACGAGCGGCGACACCTGCGCCTACGAGATCACCTCTCGTGACGCTCCTCCTCAGAGGATCGCCTCGATTTGGGAGTGGCGTGTTTCTTGCACGGGCTGCTTGGGTTGTGTTCGGGGTGTGGGGCTCGGCTGGTGGGCGTAGGCCGATTCGGCTAGTGCGGCGGTGAACGCTTTGACGACGGCAGGGTCGAATTGGGTGCCGGCGCAGTGGTGGAGCTCTGCGATGGCGTCGTCGGCCGGCATCGCTGACTGGTAGGGGCGGTCGCTGGTCATCGCGTCGTAGGCGTCGACGACGGCGATGATGCGTGAGCAGATCGGGATCTGGTTGCTCTGGAGTCCGTCGGGGTAGCCGCTGCCGTCGATTCTTTCGTGGGTCGATCGGATGATCGGTGCGATGTCTTTGAGTACTGGTGCGGCGGCGACGATTCGTTCCCCGATCTCGCTGTGGCGTTGCATGTATCGGCGCTCCTCGGGGTCGAGCGGGCCGGGCTTGTTGAGGATCGAGTCGGGGATCGCCGACTTGCCGATGTCGTGGAGATCGCCTGCGAGGCGGGCGCGTTCGACTTGGTCGGCCGTCAGCCCGAGCGTGGTTGCGGTGCTCGAGGCGAGCTCGGCGACGTGCCCGACATGGGTGGCGAGCTCCCCGTCCCGTTCCGCGAGGACCTGGAGGAGAACGTCTGTGACCTCGGTGCGGGCATCGCTGCGCTGGGATCGCTTGTTTGCGTACAGGTTCTGGTCGGCGACGTGGAGCGCCTGCTCGAGGGTCACTCCGGCGGCGACAAGGGTGGAGCCGACCGAGCAGCCGATCCTGAAGCCTTCCCCGTGCTCGCTGAGCGCTGCCTGACAGGCCTTCAGCAGCCGTGCCGCGGTCGGTGATGAGGTCGTGATCACGAACTCGTCGCCGCCGATCCGGTAGGCGTTCCCTTGCCCGCCGACCGCGGCCGTGAGTCGGCGGCCGATCCGCGCCAGGAGAGCGTCACCGGCCGGATGACCGAACGCATCGTTGTAGGCCTTGAAACCGTCCAGATCGAAGATCCCGACCGTGACCGTCTCCCCGGCGACAAGGCCGCTCAGCCTCCGTTGCATATCAGCGAACAGCTTGCGCCGGTTCCCGAGGCCAGTCAGCGCATCGGTCATCGACACCTCATCGCTGCGCCTCCGCGCCCGCACCAAGCGCCAAAAGACGGTCGAGAACGCAGCCAACAGGAACACGATCGCTAACACCGACCCAACTTTCGTCACCGTTCCCGCCCGCGCAGCTTCCTGTCCATAGCGGAGATCAGCCTCGTCGAGCGTCGCGTCCACCTGCGCCCCGATACCACCCGGTTGCTGGCTCTTACCAAGCTCCAGCGCCGCCGCGATCGGGTCGCCGTTCGAGACCACTACAGAGAGCCGGTCGATGTGTGCGTAGTACCGCGTCGTCAGAAGAGCGAGTTTCGCCGGTGCGTCGCTGCGTCCGATGGCAGCGAGAGCCGCGATCGAGGCGTCGAACGCCTCCTCCGCCATACGGAGGCGTAGTCTCGTCTCCGCGGGCGACGGACTGGCGGCCCCGGCCCTTATGGCCGGGTCGAACGCCACCAAGATCAGTACTGATTGCTGGTCGCGCATCTCTGCGACCACGACCTGCGCGCGACGCGTCTCGTCAGCCGTCCGCTCGAACCGCAACACCGCACCGAGCGCGACGAGACCGAGCAGCCAGATCGCCACGACCAACACCGCTGCCCGCCCATACCCCACCACAACCCGCCAAAGACGCGCTACAGGCCCGGAAACCCGGCGATCGTCGTACGTCCCGGCGGGGGCTCCAGACACGCGAGACGGACTGCGAAAGCGCAAACGCTGCATAGCACGGCCCTTCTGAGCCATTCATCAGGGCTTCCGAACGGACAACACCGCCGGCACTTGGAGACACAGCCACCCCACAGGGCAGCCGCGCAGCCCATACAGAAGCACCATCGACACGAACAACCACCTCCGCTCTCACCCGGACGGGTGACAGCCGGACCGAGGTGCCACCAGGGCCGTGCCATAGAGAGGCATATGCAGGTCTACTGTCACGGTCGTCATCGCATCGACCAGCCCGCCGCCGCCGAGATGACTCCCGTCCGGTCGCGCGTGGGTGGGGGTCACCCCTCCCTCCGGCCAGAGATCCCCGGAGGGGGCGCAGCACGCGGAGGGCGGGAATGGACAGCTCGCGGAACTCGTCCCAAGGCTCGGGACGACAGCTTCACCTTCTGTTGTCGCCCGCGGCTACCAAGACCGTCTCGGGAGGATCGTCACGTCAGCCGGCGTGAACGATGAGGCAGAACGGGGCAACGGATTGGGCAAACGGGTGGTTCTCGACGCCTGAAGCCAGCAGGAATGGAGGCCCGGCCCCTTTCGGTCACCACCCTTGGCGGGTGGCGTGTGCCGACCCACCCCGGACTGTGCCTGGTGCACTTCGGCCTGTCACGCGAGCTGAGCCTTCGCGCACGACCGAAGGTCGCTCCCGCTACCGCGAGCATTGGGGAATCGGTTCGCGTCAGAGGCCACGCCAAGCCGCCGCTGACTGGCATTGTCGGCCGTCAAAGATCTTGGTTCTGGCACTCCTCGTGGTCGGCCGCGGCCGGGCGCCGTACTTGCAGGCGCGTCTGCGTCAGGGTTCATGACTCCTCGCGCGCGGCCGTGGCGCCTACCCGCGCTCGTCGCGGCACGGGCCCGTGAGGCGGCAGACTGTGGCGCGCCCGTGCTCGTGACGCATGCGGGCCTAGATGTCGAGGCCATCCTCGAGCGTCTCGGTTTCAAGCCCGTGTCGCGGATCGATCGCCTGCTCGACGTCGTTCCCGCGTAAGTGTTGCGGTCCCGCACCTGAGCGATACTCCCGAGATGCCGAGAGCCCTACCGACGGGAACTGTCACGTTGCTGTTCACGGACATCGAGGGCTCGACCCGACTGCTTCGGGAGCTCGGCACCGGCGGCTATGCCGACGCGCTGGCGGAGCACCGCCGTGTGCTGCGCGGTGCGTTCACGGCCGCGGGTGGTGTCGAAGTCGACACGCAGGGCGACGCGTTCTTCGTCTCGTTCCCCACGGCCACCGGCGCGGTTGCCGCTGTGACCGCCGCCCAGGAGGTGCTCGCGCCGGGGCCGATTACCGTGCGGATGGGGCTCCACACGGGCACGCCGAGCGTCACTGCCGAGGGCTACGTCGGGATCGACGTCCACCGGGGCGCCCGCGTTGCCGCCCTCGCGCACGGCGGCCAGGTGATCCTGTCGGCCACGACAGCCGCGCTCGTGGACGATCAGCCGCTGCGCGACCTCGGGCGCCACCGGCTGAAGGATTTCGATGCCCCGGCGCAGCTGTTCCAACTCGGGACGCGGGAGTTCCCACCGCTTCGAACTCCAGGTGCCGTCGACCTCCCCACTCCCGCGACGCATTTTCTCGGCCGCGAACGGGAGCTCTTCGACGCCGCAACGCTCTGGTTCGAGCGGGAGCCGCGGCTGCTTACGATCATCGGCCCGGGAGGCACCGGCAAGACCCGCTTCGCGATCGAGCTGGCGCGGTTCCTGGCCGACGAGGCCGACGGCGGAACCGTCTTCGTGCCACTGGCCCCGGTGCGCGACGCAGCCCTCGTCGTGCCGCTCATTGCCGCGCACTTGGGCGCTTCCGGCGACAGCTGCGAGGCGGTCGCCACGCGTCTCGGCGAGAAGAAGGCACACGTCGTCCTCGACAATCTCGAGCAGCTACTGCCCGAGGCGGCACGGCCGGTTGCGGAGCTGCTCGCGGCAGCGCCCTCGCTGCGGATCCTGGCGACGAGCCGCGAGCCGCTGCGGATCGCCGCCGAGACGGAGATCGACCTGCCGCCGATGGATGAGTCCGACGCAGTGAGGCTGTTCCTCGACCGCGCCAAGGCGGTTCGCGCCGACATCGACGACTCCACCGCCGTCCACGAGCTCATCCGCCGGCTCGACGGCCTCCCGCTGGCGATCGAGCTCGCTGCCGCACGCGTCAAGCTGCTCGGGCCGGAACAGCTCCTCGAGCGGATCGGCCAGCGGCTCGATCTCCTCAAAGGTGGCAGGGACGCCGACGAGCGCCACGCAACCCTGCGCGCCACGATCGCATGGAGCTACGACCTGCTCGCGGAGGAGGAGCAGGAGCTCTTCGCACGGCTCGCGATCTTCCGCGGCGGCTGCACGCTCGCGAATGCCGAGGAGATCTGCGGAGCAGACCTCGACACGCTCGCGTCGTTGCTCGACAAGAGCCTCATCCGCCGGCGTCCGGATGGGGACGGCGAAGGGCGCTTCTGGATGCTCGAGACGATCCGGGAGTTCGCACGCGAGCGACTCGACGCGGCCGGCCAGGAGGACGTGCTCCGCTACGGGCAGCTCCAGACCCTGCTCGCGCTTGCCGGTCGGGCAGGCACGCGCGGCATGGTCGACTTCGGCCCTTGGAACTTCGATCTCGTGGCGCCTGAGATCGACAACGTGCGCGCGGTGCTCGACTGGGCCGCACTGCGAGATCCGTCGCGCGGCCTCGAGCTCGCTGTCGCCTTGGAGTCGTACTGGGTCGTGCGTGATCCGGAAGAGGGCGCCATGCGGCTCGGCCGCTTGCTCGAGCTGGCTGCGGACGCCGAGCCTGGCCTACGCGCTCAAGCCCTGCTCGCGCGTGCAGGCTCCCTTGACATCTTCGGCGAGTCCGAGCAGGCCGAGCCCTGCTACCGCGAGAGCCTCGCCCTTTTCACCGCCTGCGGAGAGGACGAACACGCCGCCAACGTCCGATTTCGGATCGCGGCGAACATGTTCATGCGGGGCGAGACCGACGCAGCCTGGCCACTACTCGACGCGGCACTCGATGACTTTCGCGAGCGCGACATGCCGCTCGGGGAAGGCCAGGTACTCGCGTTCCTCGGCGAGAAAGCATTCCGGGAGGGCGACCTCGAACGCTCCTGCGATCTCTTCCTCGAGAGCGCCACGATCGCCAACGCCGCCGACTGGACGTGGTGGGAGCTGGGCCAGCTCGGTAGTGCGGCATGGTGCGAGCATGCTCGCGGACGACTCGACGCCGCCGAGGAACTTGCTTCCCGGTCGCTCGTACTCGCCAACGCAATCGGTGACCGCCAGCACCTCGTTTACGCCGGTGCCCAGCTCGCGGCGATCGCGGCGGCGCGCGGAGACCATCACCGGGCGGGACTGATCTGGGGCGCCGTGGAGGCCGAGGCCGCCAACGGCCGCGTCGGCCAGTGGGAGCGAGACCGACCGGAGTTCGAGGAGCTCGTTTTCGCTGCCGACTGTCCCCGGTTCGCTGACGCACGTCTCGAGGGAGCCATGCTCTCGATCTCAGACGCCGCCGGTCTCGACCCCATCGCGGCCCGCTAGGACGAGGCGTTTTCGGCTCAGGTGTGCCAGGAGCCCTGGACTCCGACGCAAATGGGACCCGCGCTCCGCGGGGGTGGGGGGTCGGCTCCGATAGGAACCCCCGACGCAGCCGGAGCACATCGAAAAGCGGGCAACGGTTGGGCAACCGCGAAGGCTCGCGACCCCTGAGCCCCTAGGAGCAGCGCCTCCGACGGACTAAGTCACCACCCTGGCAGGCTGGTGGGTTCTCCGCGGAACTCCCCGTCAGCCGAATATGACTTCGAGGGTCGCGCAGTCGAGGACTGCGACGGCTGGGCCGGCCTCGAGTCCGGCGCGGTCGAACGCTTCGGTGCGCAACTCGATGAAGCGGCGGGCTCTGGCTCCGACCCACCCGGAGCTGGACGCAACGCCCAGCGAATCGATCCGTCTGCAGGGCTCGCAGATATAGACGGCGACCCGATCGCCCTCACCGCGTTCAGCGCTTGCCAATTGCAGCATTTGGGAGTCGCAGCAGCGCATCCGGGACGAGATCTCTTCGGCCATCCGCGAAGCGTAGGACCGCCGTCGCCCAATGAACAGGTATCGACTCGGTGTCTTCTGTACGTACAGATCTCGAGGTGTCCGGCTTCGTGTACGTACAGCCTCAGCGTTGTCCGAACTGACGCCGAAACCTCCAGATGCGCGAGTTTCAGAAACGGCTTGAAATGGCGGTTCGCCCTTTGGGGAGACGAGGTCTCCGCTGGCTTTGTCTCTCTCGCCGCGCTGAGCGACCTATTCATGCGGTTCCGGGGCCCCGATCTTTCAAGGTGGCAGCACGGGTTCGAATCCCGTTGGGGGCATCGCACACTCCTGGCCATGTGAACCGCTTTAGACGGCGGGTGTCAGGTGTGTCGGAGGTACCTCGAAAGCACGGACGGTCCTCACCCCGGCCCTGGCCGTGGCTCCAGGATCACCACCGCGGTCTCCATGGAGCGGCGGGTGGCGTAGGCGTCGAGGTTCTTGTCGATCTGGCGCCACTGCTCCCACAGGCGTTCGCGCTCCTCGCGCCGGGCGGCGCGGCCGCTGACCAGGCGGGGCCCATCGGCCAGGTCGTCCCGGACGTCGGGATGGGCCTGCAGGTTCAACCACCACGCCGGCTCGCCGTCACCCCAGCCGTTCATGGCCAGGGTGACGAAGTTCGGGCCGTCTTCGAAGTAACCGACGATCACCGGGTGCTCCCGGCCTGTCCGCCGTCCGATGGTGGTGAGCCGCATGGCGCCCCACTTCCCGGGCTTCGGCAGCCACAATCCCACACGGCCACCGCTCAGGCGGTAGAGGCGCCGGTGGGTGATCCAGAAGAGGCGGATGAACCAGCGGGGAGGAAGTCGTGGCTTCTTGGCTGTTGGGCCGGACATCCCGTCCTCCATCGACGACTCTCACACGACCTTAGCCGAAGGACCACGGCAGCTCGACCCCGGGGACGCCGGCGAGCGCCTGAGGTAGCAGGCGGGCAGTCGCATGTCGCGGGCGGCCGGCACGGTCTCATGGGTCACGCTCTGGGTGCCGATGCTGTACCCGTGCGTTTTGACTCTGGTCCATTCCGCGCCTCTTCCGGGCTCGCCGGGCCGCCCGGCCTGGCGGCCGCCGGGGCCGCCGGATTCGTCCTCGTGCCGGTGCTGGCGGCGGTATCCGGCACAGGCGGTGCGGAGCTCGGGGTGTGGCGCTTCCTGCTCATCTCGATCGCGTTGTTCTCGTTCGCATACGGCATCAAGGGCGGGCTGGCGGCGGCCTGCTTCTCGGTGTGCCTGTCGGCGATCTGGCATTTCTCGACCGACCTGGACACGGTCAGCGAAGCGGCGGTGTTCATGCGCTCGCTGAACTACCTGCTGGCAGGAGCGATCGTGGGCTGGCTGGTCGACAGCCGCACGCATGCTCTGAGCGCGCTCGCCCGGCACGTGGAGCAGTCGAGCGACGTGATCGTGAGCGGCGCAGACGGCTACCTGGAGGAGGTCAACCCGGCATTCACGCGCGTGCTCGGCCACCCGGCCGCAGACGTGGTCGGGAGGCCGTATGTCGAGTTCGTGCATCCGAAGGATCTGGAGCGCTCGCTCGACGTGGAGAGTGAGGTCGTGGCCGGCCGTGGGCCGATCGCGACGTTCGAGAACCGCTATCGCCACCTGGACGGCAGCTACCGGTGGCTCGAATGGTCGATCAACGTCGACTCGGCCCGGCAGAAGGGCTTCGCCGTCGGGCGCGACGTGACCGACCGCAAGCAGGCCGAACAGCGAGAGCGGACCGCGCTCGCCGACCTGCGCGAGGCCCTGAGGAACGAGGAGGAGCTGGAGCAGCAGCTGACGGGCGTGATCGAGACGATGCTGGACGGGCTGATCACGATCGACACCGCCGGATCAATCGTCCTCTTCAACAGGGCGGCCGAAGAATTGTTCGGCTACAGCCGCGACGAGGTGCTGGGCCGGAACGTGGGCGTCCTGATGCCCGACCACGACGCGCACGACAGCTACCGCGACCACTTCCGCAAGTCGGGGGAGGCGAGCGCGATCGGGCTTGTCCGTGAGGTCACGGGCCGGCGCAAGGACGGGTCGGTGTTTCCGCTCGACCTCTCGATCAACGAGACGACGTTCGACGGCGAGAAGGCGTTCGTCGGGGTGATCCGCGACATCACCGAGCGCAAGCAGGCCGAGGAGAAGGAGCGGCACTACCGCGAGACGCTCGAGCTGGCCGTGCGCGACCGCACCCGCGAGCTGCAGGAGCAGACCGCCGCGCTCGAGGAAGCCCGCCTCGACACGCTGCAGCGCCTGGCAACGGCAGGCGAGTACCACGACGAAGACACCTATCTCCACACGGAGCGGGTCGGCAAGACGGCTGCGCTCATCGCGCGCGCCTACGGCAGCACACGCGACTTCGTGGAGCTGATCCGGCTCGCCGCGCCCCTGCACGACCTCGGCAAGCTCGCGGTCTCCGACCGGATCCTGCACAAGAAAGGGGCCTTGACGGACGCCGAATGGGAACGGGTGAAGACGCACCCGCTCGTCGGCGCCACCATTCTCGCAGGCAGCAGCAGCGAGGTCCTGCAACTCGCCGAAGAGATCGCCCTCACCCATCACGAATGCTGGGACGGCAGCGGCTACCCGGCGGGACTGGCCGGCAACGACATCCCGCTCTCGGGCCGCATCGTCGCGCTCGCCGATGCCTTCGACGCGCTCACCCACGACCGGCCGTACAAGCCCGCCTGGACGGCCGACGAAGCGATTGCAGAGATCCAGCGGCTCAGCGGAACCAAGTTCGACCCTGCCGTCGTCAACGTCTTCCGCCTGCTCGACCTCAGCCAGCTCGCCGACCCCACGCCGACTCCTGACGTACGCCGCCCCACACATCCGCCACTTCTCACAACGGGCCCGCGTGCAGGTTCCCGCCGGCACAGGCAACGCGGCTTGACGCAGGGACGACGACGATCCAGTCGCTGACTATCCTGAACCCGGGATGGATGCTGTACAGGTCAGCGCGCGCCTGACGGTCGCCCTCCCTCTCGAGGACGCCATGCGCCTCTTCACCCCGGAGGGAGAGCGCCTGTGGGTCGAGGGCTGGGACCCCCGCTACCCGGGCGCAGACACGCGCGTCTTCGTCACGGCACACGGTGGCCACGAGACGGTCTGGGTGACGGTCGCAGCGACCGCCTCCTGCATCCAGTACGCCCGGGTCGCGCACGACACCGCGGGCACCGTCACGGTCGAGGCAGTCTCAACCGGCGGGACGGCGCCGACGACGGTGGAGGTCACCTACGAGCTGACGGCGCTCCACGACGCCGGGCGCAACCGGCTCGCGGACTTCCACGCAGGGTTCCCCGCCTTCATCGCCGGCTGGGAGACCGAGATCGGCAAGGCGCTGGCCGCCGGACGCCGGCCCTAGTTCCAAACGCGAATCAGCGTCCACGCGGATGACGCCGTTCGCGCCTGTCTCTACCGTTCGGACCGAATGCAGGTCGAGGAACGGGGAGGAACAGCCATGCGCAGCCAACGTGTCCTGTCCCGCAGCGCGATCGCCACGGGAGCGGCGCTCGCGGCAGTGCTCATGCTCGTACCATCCGCGTTCGGGGGCGCCCGGCACGTGGCAGCCGGCGCGGACACGGGCTGGAACGTGACAGCAAGAGATTTGCGCGGGCGCGACGGCGAGCGGGTTGCCACCACGTGCCCCGCGAACGGCCAGGCGTTCACCGTCTGGGGAACCGACGTCTACACCGACGACTCGTCCATCTGCACCGCCGCCGTCCACGCAGGACGGATCGCTTCGCCCGCGGCGGCACCGTCACGATCGTGGTCAAACCCGGCCAGAGCTCCTACGCCGGCACGACCCGCAACGGCGTCACCACCAGGGCCTACGGCTCCTGGGGCGGCTCCTACGTCATCGTCGGGGCAACGCCCGGAACAGCGTCGGCACTCGCCGGCTCCGGCTGGAACGTCGACTCGAGAGGCCTGCGCGCCTCGATCGGGCAGCGCTTCAAGTACGGCTGCCCCGCCGGCGGCACACCCAGAGTCGTCTGGGGCAGCGGCACCTACACCGACGACTCGTCCATCTGCACCGCCGCCGTCCACGCAGGACGGATCAGCTTCGCCCGCGGCGGCACCGTCACGATCCTGGTCAAACCCGGCCAGAGCTCCTATGCCGGCACGACCCGCAACGGCGTCACCACCAGGGCCTACGGCTCCTGGGGCGGCTCCTACGTCATCGTCGGGGCAACGCCCGGAACAGCGTCGGCACTCGCCGGCTCCGGCTGGAACGTCGACTCGAGAGGCCTGCGCGCCTCGATCGGGCAGCGCTTCAAGTACGGCTGCCCCGCCGGCGGCACACCCAGAGTCGTCTGGGGCAGCGGCACCTACACCGACGACTCGTCCATCTGCACCGCCGCCGTCCACGCAGGACGGATCAGCTTCGCCCGCGGCGGCACCGTCACGATCCTGGTCAAGCCAGGGCAGAGCTCCTACACCGGCACGACCCGCAACGGCGTCACCACCAGGGCCTACGGCTCCTGGGGCGGCTCCTACGTGATCGTGGGCGCGACGCCCGGCTAGCCTCGGGGCAGCCCCACACGGCACTGCGACGGAGAGCGGCTCGAAGCATCAGCGCGTAACGCGGGCCGCCCTCACCGACATCTCCCTGATGACCACCACAAGGGAGAGACTCATGCGGACGATGCAGAGACATCCATGAGGAGCGACAGCCAGTTGCTCGAGGCCGCCAAGGCCGACCCCGGCGCGTTTCGTGAGCTCTACGAACGGCACGCGGCTCGGATCCACGCCTTCCACCTGCGGCGGAGCCGCGACCCCGACGCCGCGCACGACCTCACGGCCGAGACGTTCGCGCAGGCCTGGCTCTCGGGCGCACGCTTTCGCGACGAGGTGAACGGCTCGGCGCTTCCCTGGCTCTTCGCCATCGCCCGGCACGTCCTCGCCGCCTCCGTTCGCAAGCGCACGCTGGAGCGGACGGCCTGCGAGCGGCTCGGCATCCTGGAGCAGCTCGACCGCCCTGCCGCCGGGGCGGAGCCGGACAGCACCTGGCTGGACGGCGAGATCGACGAGCTGCTCGCCGATCTGCCGGCCGCGCAACGTGAGGCGATCCGGCTGCACGTGCTCGACGAGCTCGACTACGAGGGTGTCAGCCGCACGCTCGGCACGACGCCCGGCGCCGCGCGCGTCAGCGTCCACCGCGGCCTCACCACACTCCGCAACCGACTGACCGACCGGCAGGAGGCAACCCCATGACCCAGCTCGACCCCACACTCGCCCGGCTCGGAGACGCGCTCGAGCAGGCGGCCGCTGCCGACCTGCTCGCC
Organism: uncultured Gaiellaceae bacterium; assembly: GCA_963787085.1. Classification (GTDB taxonomy): domain Bacteria; phylum Actinomycetota; class Thermoleophilia; order Gaiellales; family Gaiellaceae; genus Gaiella. The sequence goes on from CAWBBO010000015.1 coordinate 208,441, forward strand.
ACCTCGGCCGCCGCGGCCGCTGCGCGCTCCGCCAGGCGCCCCCGCAGGCTCCTGCTCGTCGCCGCCTCGCTTGCGGTCGCCGTCCCCGGCATCGCCCTCGCGGCGAGCACGCTGATCGGCACGGACGAGGTGGCCCGCAGCCTCCCCGCCGGCACGCTGGCCTTGCTCGGCACCGAGCCGACGTGCACCGTCGTGCAGCCCGACGTCGAGTACCACTGCACGCTCGCCCGGCCGCCGGCACCGGAGGTGGCCGACTGGACGGGCACGGTCGAGCCCTCGGTCGACGACTCGAAGCATGTCAACGGCGGCTGCCGCTCCCTGCGGGCGGACGGGCTCGAATGGCGGTGCTACATCGGCGAGGCCGCAGTCGAGCAGGGCATTATCGGCGCGGACTTTCTCGGCGAGTTCGCACCGGCGCCCGGCGTCGGCTAGCGCCCTCGACCGCGACGCTCTGCCGGGCGTGCGTGTCCGGCGGAGCTCGCGTGGTTCGTACGGGCGACGCTTCCGCGAGCGCCCCGATGCGACGAGCCGCGGGCGCGGCGAGGATCGGGGCAGGCGTCGACACGAAGGAGCGCCATGTCGCTGACGAAGCTCTTGACCAGGCTCGGAGGCTACGACCGCCTCGCCGCGAGCTACCCCGCCCACGGCGAGCCGGCCGGCGAGCGCTTCGACCGCGACACGGTGCAGTTCGGCTCGGTGCGCTGGAAGTGGTGCACCACGGTGATCGTGAGCGGCGCAGGACTGTACGTGCAGGCACGACCGCCCGTCATCGGCACCCTGCCGCCGATCCTGATCCCGTGGCACGAGATCACACACGTCGAGCCGAGCCGCCTCTACTGGCAGCGAACGGCCCTCCTCACCGTCGGCGAGCCCGCGGTCGTCAAGCTCAAGGTGCTGCCCCGCGTGCTCGCCGCCATGCAGCGCTACCTTCCGGCCGGCGAGCACTGACACGAAGAAGAGGGGCCGCCGCCGACCCCTCTTCCACGCAATGGTTCCCAGGAGAGAGAACCTGTATCACCCAACCATGCGTCCGCCGCACCGTCGCTCTGGTTGAGATGACCGGAGTGTCCTCGCCACCGGTGCAGACGCGATCACCTTTTCGCGGTTGACCGATCCCCCGACCGGGGTTGACGACCCCACTTGACTCCTGCGCCACCGCCCGCTGCCCCGCAGCCGCTTCAATGTGGCGCACAGGGCGGTTAGCTCAGCTGGTAGAGCACCTCGTTTACACCGAGGGGGTCGGCGGTTCGAGCCCGTCACCGCCCACATTGCCTGCAAGCGGGCCTTCGCTGCGCGAAGGCTCGGGAATCCGCTCACGCGGACCCCCGCCGCGCAAACACCTCCTAAAGCCGGGAACCTACGGTTCCCCGCGACCCCTCCCTTCCAAATGGGGAGTGTCGTAGGGGCGAGGCCACGCCTCGCCCTTTGCCGGCAACGCCGGCACACACCGCCACCGGCACGTCTGTCTTTGCTATGCCACCCCGCCGAACGCGTCGCCCCACGACGCCTTGCGGGCCTCGCGGAACGCTTCCCGGTCGCGCTTCGAGACGACCACGCTGCGGAGCCCGTCGCCGCTGCAGAGCTCCAGCCGGACGTGGCCGCCGCGCACCTGCGGATGGCGCAGGATCCGGGCCGGCGCCGGCACGACCTGCTCCCGCGCCACGACGACGTAGGCGAACTTCTCGTCCTCGAAACCCGCCTGTGCCCCTTTCGCCGCCCGATGCTCCGACGAGCGCGGCAGGCGTACGGCGAAGTGGCACCAGTCGCCCTCCCCGAGCGGGCACGGACGATCGTGCGGGCACGGCGCGACGGTGCAGCCGCCGAGCCCGAGCAGCTGCTCGCGCGCGGCCAGGATGCGCCCGTAGCCGTCGGGCGTACCCGGCTCGACCACCACGAGCGCGCCGGACGTCGCAGCCCACGCCCGCTCGACGGCGCGTACGGCCGACGGCGCGTCGAGCTCGTTCAGGACATATGCGACCGTGACGAGGTCGAAGCTCCCTGGCGCGAGCTCTCGACCCGCGTCGGCCTGCAGCCACGTGCAGTTCGCGACGGGCGCAGGGCCTGCTGCCGCGAGGCGGCGCCCGGCTGCGAGCATGGCCGGCTCGAGCTCGACCGCCGTCACCTGCGCGAGCGTGGGCCAGTGCCCGGCCGCCGCCCACACAGCCGCCCCGAGCCCCGCGCCGAGATCGAGCTGGGTGCACGGCGCGAAGCCCGCCATCCGCAGCCGCACCTCGGCCAGAACCGCGGCGACCGCGGCGTGCGTGGCGGGCAGTCGCGTCGCCGCGTAGGCGGCCACATCGGCCAGCGACCGTGCGCGCGGCCCCGGCGCTGCGCCGGCGTCGCGATAGCGCTCGGAGAGCGCCGCTGCCGCGGCAGGCGCGGCGCCCCCGGGGAACTGCCTGCGCACGGCCTCCTGCAACACACGGGGCAACTCGGCGGTCAGCACCCGCCCATCCTCGCGCACGCGGGTCACCCCGCGTGCGCGAGCAAGGCCTCGCTCAGGCGCGGGCGCCGGCGAGCTGCGGCGAGACGAGGGTGTTGTGCACCTCGTAACGCGTGATCACAGGGGGGTTGGGGATGCCGACCTGCCGCGTGAACGGCCCGATCTGCTCCTCGGCGAAGCGGTTGAACTGCTCGTCGCTCTCCCACACGTCGACGACGACGATGCCGTCGTCGGTCTTCGCCACCCAGTGGAAGATGCCGCCGTTTGCCTGCGTGACCCCGTGCTCGTAGCCCATCAGCTCGATCACGCGGTCGTACTGCTCGAGGGTGCCGCCCTCGAACTGCATCACGTAGCCGACTGCCATGCGCTCCTCCTCGCTTCGGCCGGCACGAGCCGCGCGCCGGCCTGTTGACGCACGTTGTTCGCAGGCTACGACGGATCGGTTCGCGTCGCCAAGAACACGTCGAGCTGCCCGTTTCAGGGCTGCCGGTCGAGCTCGAGTGCGCAGGAGTTGATGCAGTAGCGCTCGCCCGACGGGCCGGGCCCGTCCGGGAAGACATGGCCAAGGTGGCCGCCGCAGGCAGCACAGGTGACCTCCGTGCGAATCATCCCGTGGCTCGTGTCGACGTGGGTGTCGACGCTCTCGAGCGACGCGGGCTCGACGAAGCTCGGCCAGCCCGAGCCGGAGTCGAACTTCGCATCCGAGCGGAACAGCTCTGCTCCACAGCCGGCGCAGCGGTAGACACCCAGGTCCTTCACATCGGTGTACGCGCCGGTGAAGGCCCGCTCGGTGCCCTTCTCGCGCAGGACGGCGTACTGCTCGGGCGTCAGCCGGGCCCGCCACTCTGCGTCGGTCAGCTCAATCCTGGGTTGCATGCTCATGAATCTACCGTCACAACCGCCGGCTGGTTACACGACGACGAACGCGACCGCGACGTACTGGGTCGCCGCCGCGGCGACGACGAGGACGTGGAAGATCTCGTGGAAGCCGAACGTGCGCGGGAACGGGTTCGGCCAGTGAAACGCATACGTGAGCGCACCGACCGTGTACAGCACGCCGCCGACGAGCACGAGCGTGGAGCCCGCGACGCCGACCCTGGAGAACATCTGCGGAATCGTGAACACACCGACCCAGCCGACGGCGCCGTAGGCGAGCACGGTCACCCACTTGGGGGCGTCGAGCCAGACGAAGTTGAGCAGGAGCCCGAGCGCGGCACCGCCCCAGACGGTCGCGAGCACCACCCAGCGCAGCGTGCCGGAGAATGCGAGCACCGCAAACGGCGTGTAGGTGCCGGCGATGAAGAGGAAGATCATCGAGTGGTCGAGCCGGCGCGCCCAGAGCAGGCGGGCCGCCGAGCGGAAGGGATAGCGGTGGTAGAAGGCGCTCGCGCCGAACATCGCCGCGAGCGCCGTCACGTACACCCACGCGGCGAGCCGGGCGCGCGTGCCGTCGGCGATCGCGACGAGCACAACGCCGGCTACGACCGCGAGGAAGAAGGCCCACAGGTGAAACACACCGCGTAGCCGCGGCTTCTCGAGCGCTTGCACCACGGACATTGTGCCTGGTGCGACGGCAGTTCGCAGCTACCGGGCCGTCCAGCCGAGATCGAGGGGCAGCGCCGCGCCGGTGAAGCCGCGGCCGGCAGGGCCGAGCAGGAACGCGACCACATCCGCCACCTCGCCGGGCTCGAGCATCCGCTTGACCGCCTGCGGCTGCAGCATCACCGTCTCCAGCACCTCGTCCTCCGGCACGCCGTATGCCTGCGCCTGGGCCGCGATCTGGCCCTCGACGAGCGGCGTGCGCACAAAGCCCGGGCAGAGGGCGACGGCGCTGAGGCCGCACCCGGCTCCCTCCAGCGCGAGCACCTTCACGAGCCCCACGACGCCGTGCTTGGCGGCGACGTACCCGGCCTTGTACGGCGACGCGACGAGGCCATGGGCGGAGGCAATGGCGAGGAAGCGCCCGTCGCCGGTGCCCGCAAGTGCCTGCCATGCGTACTTGGCGAGCAGGAACGGGCTCGTCACCATCACGGCGAGCAGCGCTTCCCACTGGTCCTCGGGGAAGTCGGCGACCGGGGCGACGTGCTGGAAGCCCGCGCCCGCGACGACCGCATCGAGGCCGCCGAGGCGCTCGAGCGCCTCGTCGACCGCCGTCCGGTTCCCCTCACGCGTGGCGAGGTCGACGGCCACCTGGTCGGCCGGCAGATCCTCGGCGACGACCCGGTCCACCCCGAGGACGCTCGCCCCGTCGGCGAGCAGCCGCTCCACGATGGCGCGGCCGATCCCGCCCGCCGAGCCGGTCACGAGCACGTTCTTGCCGGTCACGACCGGCTCCGCTCTCGACTGCGCAGCTCGCTGCGCTTCACCTTGCCGGTCACGGTGAGCGGGATCTCGTCGACGAACTCGATCTCGCGCGGAGCCTCGTAGGCCGCAAGCTGGGTGCGCACGTGCGCGCGCACGCTCGCCTCGAGCGACGACGAGGGGGCGGTGCCCTCGCGCAGGAGCAGGAACGCCTTCACCACCTCGCCGCGGATCTCGTCCGGCACCCCGATGACGGCGGCGAGGGCGACGGCGGGATGGCGCATCAGGCACTGCTCGATCTCGTCCGGCCCCATGCGGTACCCACCGGAGGAGATGACGTCGTCGGTGCGTCCTTCGAACCAGAAGTAGCCGTCGTCGTCGAGCCGGGCCCGGTCTCCGGTGTGCAGCCAGCCACCACGCGTCTTCTCCGTCGTCGCGTGCTCGGCTCCCCAGTAGCCGAGGAAGGCGACCGGGTCGGGCAACGCCACGGCGACCTCGCCGGGCTCGCCGCCGGAGACGGGCACGCCGTCCTCGTCGATCACCCCCACGGTGTGCCCGGGATAGGCTCGCCCCATCGAACCGGGCCGCACCGGCCAGCACGCCTGCGAGTTGCCGATCACGTAGTTCGCCTCCGTCTGGCCGTAGATCTCGTTGATCGTCACGCCGAGCGCCTCACGGCCCCATTCCAGCATGTCTGCGCCGACCGCCTCGCCCCCGCTCATCACGGTGCGCAGGGCGCCGGGGATGTGCACGCCGGCGTTCCGCATCAGCTTCAGCGCCGTCGCCGGAGCGAAGGTGTTCCGCACCCCGCAGGAAACGATCAGGCGAGCCGCCCAGTCCGGGTCGAAGCCCGCGCGCGACGCGGCCACGACCGGGCGGCCGTGGTACCAGGAGGACAGGAGCCCGTTCATGAGACCCCCGATCCACGCCCAGTCGGCGACCGTCCAGAACACGTCCCCCGGCTGCGGGAAGTCGTCGTGCGAGAGCTGGAACCCCGGCTGGTGGCCGAGCAGCACCCGGTGGGCGTGCAAGGCGCCCTTGGGCGGCCCCGTCGTGCCGGAGGTGTAGATCAGCAGGGCGGGCGTCTCGGCCGTCGTCGCCACCGGCGCAAGCGTGGGCGACGCCTCCTCGACGAGAGACGCGAAGCTCCTATGGGGGGCGAGCGGCTCGCCGTCGACGACGACGATCGTCGCCCCCGTGCCTGCCGCCGCAGTCGCGACGCGCTCGACGCGCTCGCCGTCGGTGACGACCACCCGCACGCCGCTGTCGCGGAAGCGGTGCTCGAGCGCGTCGAAGCCGAAGAGGACGCTCATCGGCACCGCGATCGCGCCGAGCCGGTAGACGGCGATGTGGGCGACCGCGGTCTCCGGGCGCTGGGCGAGGACGATCCCGACGCGATCGCCGGGGCCGACGCCGAGGCCGCGCAGCGCGTTCGCGAACCTGCTCGACAGGTCGGACACGTCCCCGAACGTGATCGTGCGCACCGCTCCACCGGGCAGCGGCTCGACGAGGGCGACGCTGCGCTGGTCGTGCGCGTCGACGCAGGCCGCGGCGATGTTGAAGTCGACCGGGACCTCCCAGGAGAACGCCGCCCGGCGGCTCTCGTACCCGTCGCTCACGCAGGCCCCCGCGGCGACGCGGGTGACGCGGGCATCGCCCTACCAGTCTCCGACGCTGCCGTCGGCGTAGAAGACCCGCTGCGGCAGCTCCGGCTCGAACGGGTGCCTGCGCGACGACGTCGAGGTCGATCTCGATGCCGAGGCCGGGCCGGCTCGCTCGCACGTGCGAGCATGCCGACCGGGTCGATCGGGTGCGACTCGGAGGCGACCTCCTCCCGCCACGGCACGTCGGAGGTGACCGCCTCGCAGATCACGTAGGACGGCGTCGCGAGGCCGAGCTCGATCGACGCGGCCGTCGAGACCGGGCCCTGCGGGTTGTGCGGCGCGAGCGCGACGCGGTACGCCTCGGCGAGGGCGGCGATCCGCCGCGCCTCGGTGAGGCCGCCGCAGTGGGTGATGTCGGGCTGGATCACGCTGCACGCCCCTCGCGTCGAGCAGCTCGCGAGAACGCCTGCAGCCCCGACGAGCCGCTCGCCCGTCGCGATCGGGCGTCCGCACCGAGCGCTGGATGGCGGCGATGTCGTCGACGCGCTCGGGCCAGCACGGCTCCTCGAACCAGTAGAGGCCGAACGGCTCGAGCGCCTGCGGCGAACAGGTGCCCCATGCGCGGGCTCGGGCGGGCATGGCAGTCGACCATGATGTCGATGCCGTCGCCGACCGCCTCGCGCATCGCCGCCACGCAGCGCTCGGCGTGCCGGATCGGCGCCAGCCCCTCGAGCGGCATCGTCGGCGGCACCGCCATCGACTTGAAGGCCGTGAACCCGCTGCTCGACCATGCGCGGCCGCGAGCTCGGCGAAGCGCTGCGGCTCCGTCGCTCTCGTAGAAGTCCTCCATCCGCCCGCCGCCGAGGTGGCCGTAGAGGCGGACGTGGTCGCGCACCGGCCCGCCCCAGAGCTGGTGGCAGGGCACGCCGTGCACCTTGCCGAGGATGTCCCAGAGCGCGATGTCGATGCCGCTCATCGCGGTCGCCGCGGACGATGCCGTTCCCGTGCCAGAAGTGCTGGCGGAACATCATCTGCCAGAGGTGCTCGATCCGCGTCGGGTCCTCGCCGACGATCAGCTCGGCCAGGTCCTCGATCGCGCCGACGATCGCGCGCGTGTGCCACTCGAGCGTCGCCTCGCCCCAGCCGTGCAGCCCGGGCTCGTCGGTGAGCGACGCGGACGAAGACCCAGTTGCGCATGCGCGCGTTGCAGACGTGCGTCTCGACCGCCGGTGATCTTCACGACCCGCCTCCGAGGCCGGTGAGCAGTTCGACGCTCTCGTCGACCAGCCGGCCGGCCTCGCCGCGGTCGACGTTGGTGTTCGTGATGCCGTACGCCCAGCGGTAGCGGTCCTGGTCGAGGATGTCGTCGAGCGCGACGCCGGCGACGAGGTCGAGGTCCTCGTCGGGCGCGAGGTAGCCGGCGTAGTCGTTCGTGTACCCGAGCGCGAGCGTCGTGGGCGAACGGGCTGCGCGACCGGATCCGCGCGCCCGGCTCGTTGAAGAGCTCGAACGGGTTCGCCGACGATCGCCGCGTCGCCGATCGCGATCGCCTGCAGCTCTGCCGGCACCGGCACGTCCGGCCGCGCCGCACCATGTCGGCGTACATGCCGAGCGCCGAGCGCTGGTAGAGCGCCGGGAACTGCTGCGCCGAGGTCGCGGTGTGCACCGACTCGTCCCACGCCTCCGGGAAGTCCGGCATCGGGCAGCGCCTCAGAGCTCGGCGAGCCGCGCCTCGATCTCGTCGAGCGCGTAGCGGGATCCGGCGCCGTCGCAGCTCGAGCCGCTGCGACGCGGCGGCGAGCGCGCACGTCGGCGCGACGTCTCGATCCCGAGCCGAGCGTCTCGGCGACCGCGGCCGCCGATCGCCTGGCCGAGCTCGTCGCGCGCTCGTAGCGAGTGGCGGCGACGCCTCCCAGTTGCCGAACCAGTAGTCCCAGCGCGGCGACGTCGCCGCCGCAGCCCTGGCCAGGAAGAGGCACTCGGCGCCGGGCACGCACGGCCGCACGGTCTCGCGCAGCGGCCCCGGGAAGTCGGCGTTCCAGAGCAGGCGTGTGACCGCCGATCAGGGTCGGCATGGCAGGCGAAGCTCGCGACGACGGCGAGCGGCGTGCCGTCCGCGCGGTCGACCGCGATCACGCCGACGGCGTCGTCCACCGGCCGCTCGCGCCGCACCCGGTTGACCGTGACGCCCGGGCGCACGGCCGGTTCCCGCGCCGACGCGCGCCGGCCCGCGGCGAGCGCCAGGCGGCGTAGACGGCCCCGGCGAGCGTCTCGGGCAGCAACTCCGTGTAGCGCTCGAACGCGGGTGCGTCGCGCAGCCCGGCCACGATCGAGCCACGCGAGAGGCTCGGCGCGCTGTGGTTGTGCGCCGCGTTCACGAGCACCGCGTGCGGCGGCATCCCGGTCAGCTCCTGCACGCGCTCTCGCACGGCGGCCGTCAGGTCGGCGCCGGCGAAGACGAGGTCGATGGCGACGATCGCGATCGTCGTGCGCCCGTCGTCGAGCACGAGCGCCTGCGCGATCATCGGCGTCGTGGATGCCCTCGGCGAGGCCCGTGCGGGCCGCCCAGCAGCCGTGCGGCAGGCCGCACGGCGGCGTGATGTCGACGCGCGCGACGCCGGCGGTCAGGTGCTCATGGTCTCCTCTCGATCCGTCCTCATGCGAGCTCCGAGCGGTCGACCTCGCGGCCGACGACGAGCGACGTTGTCGCCGCGGCTCGGTCGTGCGCGATCGCGCGCACGACGCACACGATGCCCGCCGTCCCGCGCCAGTGGATCGGCGCCGGCTCGCGGTCGGGGCGCTCGAGGAAGTGGATGCGGCCGACCGGCTCGCCCGGCCTCGACGCTGCTGGCCCAGGTCGACGAGCGTCTCGAAGAGGCCCGACTCGGGCGCGAGGAGGTAGTTGTCGGCGCTCGGTCGCCATCAGGATCATCGGCTCGGCGTCAGCCCGAGCGCGCGCGCGTCGACGGCCTCGCCCGACGAGCACGCCGAAGTGGCGGAGCACGTTCGCGAGACCGCTCGATCGCGAGCCGGTGGATCGCCGCCGTGACGTGGCCGCCGCCGCCGAGCTCGGTCGCGACGACGATCTTCCCCTGCCGCTCGGCCTCGCCGACGAGCAGGCCCGGTGCCGGCGATGTCGATGTAGACGCAGCACCAGTCGGTGTTCCAGGCGAGCATCGCCGTCCGACCATCTGCCGCCGCTGCTCGGCGTCGTCGACCCAGTGCATCTCCGACCAGGGCAGGAAGAGGCTCGAGCGGCCGCCGCTGTGCATGTCGACGACGACGTCGGCGCGCGGGGAACAGGTACCGTCGAGAGGAAGTGCGCGAGCTGCTCGTCGGGCGTCCCGTCCGGCGAGCCGGGGAACGAGCGGTTCATGTTCGCGCCCGAGGGCCACAGGCGCGTGTACGGCACGCGAGGCCTCCATCGACACGCACGGGATCACGATCACGCCGGCCGTGCGACCTGCTCGGGCTGGAGCTCGCGCGCGAGGTTGAGCGCGGCGACCTGGCCCTCCGGCTCGTCGCCGTGGACGCCGCCGAGCACGAGCGCCGTCGGGCCCTCGCCGCCTGCTCACGGACGACGATCGGGACGACGGTCGAGCCATCCGCGCGTGTTCGACGAGCGCGGCAGCCTGCAGCGCGCCGATACTGCTTCCCGTGCGCCTCGAGGTCGATCGTGCAGAGATCGGAGAGTCGCTCATGGTCGCGCGCGCCATCCTAGAGGATTGTTGACAATTTCGCTATAGTCGACAATCCTGGCAGTCGGCTGCCACCCGCGCCCCCGCAGGTCAGGAGACACCAGCCGTGAAGATCACCGACGTCGAGGCGATCGTCCTCCGACAGCCCGTCGTGGACGAGGGCATCGCCGACGGCAGCCAGGACGACCTCGTCGATCCTCGTCCACACCGACGAGGGGATCACCGGCATCGGCGAGGTCGACTCCGCGCCCGAGGCTCGTGCGCGGCGCTCGTCCAGGCGCCGAGCTCGCACGCGATCGCGCACGAGCCTCCGCGACGCTGCTCATCGGCGAGGACCCGCTCGACGTCGAGCGGCTCTGGCAGAAGATGTACCGCGGCCTGATCTACATCGGCCGGCGCGGGATCGCGATCCACGCGATCAGCGGGATCGACATCGCGCTCTGGGACATCAAGGGCAAGGCGCTCGGCAAGCCGGTCTGCGAGCTGCTCGGCGACGCCCGTGCGCGACAGGGTGCGCGCGTACGCGTCGATGCTGATGCCCGACACGCCGCCGAGGTGACGGCGAGCCGTCGCCGCGCTCCGCGAACGAGGGCTTCACCGCGGTCAAGCTCGGCTGGGGCCCGCTCGGCAAGGACACCGACGCACGACGTCGCGCTCGCCGCCGCGGCGAAGCGAGGCCGGCGGCGACGGGGTCGACGATCATGATCGACGCCGGCCTCGGCTACGTCGCCGACGCGAAGACGCGCGATCGGGGTCGCGCGCGAGCTACGAGGAGCTCGGCATCTACTGGCTCGAGGAGCCGTTCGAGCCGGACGAGTACGAGGCCTACGCGGAGCTCGCCGACACGGTCGACATCCGCATCGCCGCCGGCGAGCAGGACGCCACGCGCTGGGGCTTCCGCGAGCTGATCGAGCGCGGCCACGTCGACCTCGTCCAGCCGGACGTGACCCGCTGCGGCGGCATCACCGAGACGCTGCGCATCGCCGAGCTCGCCCGCGCAGCACGGGGTCGCGACCGTGCCGCACGCGTGGAAGAGCGGGATCATCAAGGCCGCGTCGCTGCACGTGAACGCGGTGCTGCCCGACGCGCTCTTCCAGGAGTACTGCGTCGCGGACACGCCGATCAACACGACGCCTGACCGTGCAGCGCCTGCCGATCGAGGCCGACGGCTGCGTCGCCGTGCCGACCGCGCCCGGGCTCGGCGTCGACGCTCGACGAGGACGTGCTCGAGAGCTCTGCGTCGGTGAAGGGGCGATGACGCTCACCGCGTCGGAGACCGCAGCCCGCGCTCGCGGCGCGCGCCGCCGCGCGTCATCCCGGGCGGCGTCAACAGCGGCCAGCGCCGCGTACCGGGCCTCGAGGAGCTCGTGGTCACCGCCACGAGCGGCTCGACGTTCACGGACGCGCGACGGGCAGCACCTACACCGACTACCACGCCGCGTTCGGGCCGCCGCTCCTCGGCCACAACGACCCCGACGTCGACGCCGCCGTCGCGGCCGCCGGCACGGTCGGTCGGCCTGATGGGCGTCGGCGTCACGCCGGTCGAGGTCGAGCTCGCCGAGCGGCTCTGCGACGCCGTGCCCTCGCTCGAGAAGGTGCTGCTGACCGCGACCGGCAGCGAGGCGACGTTCCACGCGCTGCGGCTCGCGCGCACCGTCGACGGGGCGCCGCCACATGTCAAGTTCCAGGGCTGCTACCACGGCTGGCACGACTCGGTCGCGATGAACGTGATCTCGCCGCGCCGAGCGCGTCGGCACGAAGGATCCGCTCTCGCAGGGGATCCTCCCCGAGGTCCTCGACGCGACGATCGTCTGCCCGCTTCAACGACGCCGACGCGGTCGAGCGCGCGCTCGACCGACGCACGACGTCGCCGCGATCATCCTCGAGCCGATCCCGCACAACATCGGCGCGGTGCTGCCGCAGCCCGGCTTCCTCGAGCGGCTGCGCGAGCTCGCGACGAAGCACGGCACGGTGCTCGTCTTCGACGAGGTGATCACCGGCTTCCGGCACGGCGCTCGGCGGCTACCAGGCGATCGCCGGCGTCACGCCCGACCTGACGACGCTGGGCAAGGCGATGGCGCAACGGCTGGCCGGTCTCCGCCGCTCGGCGGCAAGGCCGAGCTGATGGACCTCTTCTCGACGACGCCCGGGCGGCCGGCGTTCTTCGCCGGCACCTTCAACGGCCACCCGCCGACGACCGCCGCGGCGCTCGCGACGATCGAGAAGCTCGCAGCGCGAGCCGGTGCACGAGCACGTCTTCGCGCTCGGCGAGCGCGCGCGCACCGGGCTGCAGGCGCTCTACGACGCGGCTCGGCGTGCCGGCCGTCGTCAGCGGGCTTCGGCTCGGTCTTCGTCACGTACTTCCTCGAGGGCCCGGTCGACGAGCTACGACGACCTGCTCGCGAACGACGTCGACCTGTTCGTCGGCTACCGCCGCGAGCTGATGCAGCACGGGATCTTCGAGCTGCCGCTGAACCTGAAGCGCAGCCACTTCTCGTACGCCCACACCGACGACGACGTCGACCGGCTGCTCGAGGCGAACCGAGGCCGCGGTGACGCGCGTCCTCGAGACGCGCGCGTGAGCGCACCCGCGGTCTCCTGCACGATCGACCTCGCGGCGCCCGGCAAGCAGGTCGGGCACCTCGCGTTCCCGAAGATCACGAACACCGGCGGCTGGGCGAGCACGTTCGTCCACGATCGCGTCGATCGCGAACGGCGACGGCCCGACCGTGCTCGTGCTGGCCGGCAACCACGGCGACGAGTACGAGGGCCAGGTCGCCGGCGCTGCGAGCTCCTCGCAGGAGCTGCAGCCCGGAGCAGGTCGCCGGGCCGCGTGATCGTGATCCCGTGCCTCTCGCCCGCCGCCTCGAAGGCGAACACGCGGCAACTGGCCCTCCGGCGTCGAACTTCAACCGCTCGCTTCCCCGGCCGGCCCGACGGGCCGCCGAACGAGCAGCTCGCGCACTTCCTCTCGACCGTCCTCTTCCCGCTCGCCGACGTCGTCATCGACATGCACTCCGGCGGCACGCAGCGCCTGGTTCATCCCGTGCTCGCACATGCACGTCGTCGACGACGCCGCGCAGCGCAAGGCGATGCTCGAGGGGATGCAGGCGTGGAACAGCGACTGGCACTACCTCTACATCGACGTCAACGGCACCGGGCCTCCTGCCGGTCGAGGCCGAGCGGCCAGGGCAAGATCGTCGATCACGACCGAGCTCGGCGGCGGCGGCCTCGTCCCGCGCGCCGTGCACGACCTCTCCGTGGAGCGGGCTCACGAACGTGCTCCGCCACGCGGGCGTGCTCGAGGGCGAGGTGCGAGACGCGCGCGTCGCTCGGGCAAGCCCGACGCCGTGATCCTCGACGGCCGCGATCCGCGCACCTACGTCGTCGCGCCCGAGGACGGCCTCTTCGAGACACTCGTCGAGCTGGGCGAGCCGGTGCGCGAGAGCCGGTCGTCGGCCGGATCTGGTTCGCTCGACACGCCCGAGCGCGAGCCGGTGCCGATCGAGGCGCCGCTCGACGGCGTCGTCGTCGTGATCCGCAGGCGATCTCGGGGACCGAGCAGGGCGACAGCGTCTTCGTGTTCGGCCTGCCGATCGAGGCGTCCGAGCTGCTGCTGAGCCGATGCAGGCCCTCCGACCGGAGCGGCGCTGGCGTGATCGAGCGGACCGCACGTTCGCGAGCCTCCGCAAGTACCGCAACTACCGCCTCTACTTCGCCGGCCAGGCCGTGTCGTTCATCGGCACTGGATGCAGCAGATCGCGGCCGTACTGGCTGCGTGCTCGAGCTGACCGACTCGCCGGTCGCCGTCGGCGCGCTCGCGCTCGCGCAGACTGCTGCCGATGACCGTGCTCGGCGCTCTTCGTCGGCACGATCGCTCGACCGCTTCGACGTCCGCCGGATGGCGATCGTGCTGCGAGTCCGTGCTCGCCGCTGATCGCGCTCGACGCTCGCCGTGCTCGACGCTGACGGGCGGATCGACGCGTCTGGCAGATCTACGCGCTCGCGGTCGTGCAGGCGGCGTCGTCGCTCGCGCTCGACGCGCCGGCGCGGCACACGCTCGTCTTCCGGATCGTCGGGCGCGACGGACCTGCCGAACGCGGTCGCGCTCAGCTCGAGCCTCGGCACGATCGGCGCGCATCGTCGGGCCGGCGCTCGGCGGCCTCGTCGTCGCGTTCGCAGGGCGCGGGCGTCGCCTTCGCGGTCAACGCGCGCGAGCTACGTCGTCGATCATCGCGTGCCGCTCGCTCGCGATGCCGCGTCGCGCCGCGCCCGGCGCCGCGACCGCGACGCGACCGGTGCTCGGCGGGCGTCGCGGACTCGCTGCGCTTCACCGTCGACTCGCGGCGCGTCACCGTCGCGTTCGTCGCCGTGTTCGCGCTGTCGCACGTTCTCGTTCAACTTCGACGTGCTGCTGCCGCTCGTCGCCGACGCAGACGCTGAACGCGGGCGCGGAGGTGTTCGGGCTGATCGCCGCCGTGTTCGGCGCGGCGCGCTCTGCGGCGCGCTGATCCTCGCGACCGTCGGCACGCGCGCGCCTGCGCCTCGCTGCTCGGCGGCGCGCTCGGCTTCGGCGCTCTTCGAGCTCCTGCTCGCGCCGCAGGACTCGCTGCCGTCGTGTGCGTGCTGCTGTTCGCGACCGGCGATCTTCTACATGCTGTGGGGCACGAACGCGCTCTCGACGCTCCAGCTCGCGGCGCCCGAGCACCTGCGCGGCCGCGCGGCGAGCCTCTACTTCTTCGCCTTCCTGGGCGGCGCGCCGCTCGGCGGCCTGCTCGCGGGCTGGCTCGTCGCGCGACGGCGGCACGCAGGCTCGCCTTCGCCGCCGCCGGTGCCGTCGTCGCGATCGTGGCACCGCGGCATGGCGAGCGTGCTCGCCGTGCGGCGGCCCCGGCGCACGCCGTCGCAGGCCGTTCAGCGCGCCGGCCACGACCTCGGCGATCGTCGCGACGGCCGCGCGCTCGACCTCGCCGTCGCCGATCGCCGCGTGGGTGACGAACCGGACCGGCCGCGTCGACGCTCCAGCGCCAGCACGCCGCGCTCGCTCAGCTGGCCGAGCGACCTCCGCCACCGTGAGGCCGGTGGCGGCCACGTCGACGAGGACGATGTTCGTCTCGGTCGTCCGGGTCAGCCAGGCCCGGATCGCGGCCAGCAGCGCGGCGAGCTCCCGGGCGCGGCGGTGGTCGTCGGCGAGCCGGTCGACCATCGTGTCGAGCGCGACGAGGCCTGCGGCGGCTGCGATGCCCGCCTTGTGCACCGTCCCGCCGCCGAGCCGCTGCAGGTGCAGGCGCGCGTCCGCGATCGACGGCCTCGCTGCCGGCGAGCACGCGCGCCGAACGGGCGCACAGAGGCCCTTGTTGAGGCTGAGCGCGACCGTGTCGACCGGGGCCGCGAGCGCGGCGAGCGGGACGCCGAGCGCGACGGCCGCGTTCGGCAGCCGCGCGCCGTCGAGGTGCACGCGCACGCCGTGCCGCTGCGCCGCGTCGGCGAGCGCGGCCGTCGCGCTCGGGCGCGAGCACCGTGCCGCCGGCGCGCGTGTGCGTGTTCTCGAGGCACAGCACGGCGGCGCGCTCGTCGCGATCGCGGCCTCGACCGCGGCCGGATCGAGCCGGCCGTCGGGCGCCCAGAGCGAGCGAGGGCTCGAGGCCGGCGACCTCCGTCAGCCACATCGCCCTCCGAGGTGAGGATGTGCGGCCGTCGCCTCGAGCACGACCGCCCGTCCGCCGCGCTCGCGCGAGCGCGAGCAGCGCGACGAGGTTCGCCATGCCGCACGTCGGCACCCAGACGGCCGCCTCCTTGCCGAGCAGCCCTGCCACGCGACGCTCGAGCTCGTTCACGGAGTCGTCCTCGCCGACGCTCGCCCAGCCGAGCCGCGCGCGCGCGCATCGCCTCCCACATCTCGTCCGTCGGCGGCGCGCAGAGGTCGGAGCGGAGGTCGATCATCGCCATCGCGACGTCAGGACCGCAGGAGGTGCCGCCCGGGCCGCGCGCCGGTGTGCTCGCCCGCGTCGACGACGGCGACGCCGTTGACGAGCACGTGCTCGACGCCCTCGCACGTAGTGGAGCGGGTCGTCGACGCGTCGAGACCTCGTCGAGCCCGTCGAAGTCGAAGACGACGACGTCCGCGGCGTAGCCCCGGCGCGCAGCTAGACCGCGATCCGAGAGGCCGAAGTGCGCGGCCGGCATGCTCGTCATCTTCCGGATCGCCTCCTCGAGCCGCAGCGTGCCGTTCTCGCGCGACGTGGTGGGTGAGGTAGTGGACGTGGCCCGCGTAGCCGAGCGGATGGCGCGAGGACTGTCGGCGAGCGGGCCGTCCTGCGTGACCGTGAACGTGTCGACGCCGAGGCAGAAGAGCGGGTGCGAGATCATCTCCGCGATGTGCTCGTCGGTGAAGAGCCTCGCCGACGACGAGGACGCTCTCGAACGCCGGCGCCGGCTCCGGCGAGCACGTCGAAGTAGCAGTCCCACGGATCGGCCTTCGAAGGTCGGCGATCTGGGCGAACGTGAGGCCGTCCCACTCGGGGTGCTGCTCGCTCGCCTGCAGGCGCACGCGATCCCACTCGCCCTTGTGGATGAAGCGCCAGTAGCGGTCGCACTCCGTCCGCAGGCGCTTGCGCGTCGTCGGGATCGCGCAGGTGGCGCGAGCGCGGCCTCCTCCCCGCCGGCGGCCGACCCACGGCGGCAGGATCCCGGCGAGCTGGCCGAGGCCGTCGACGGAACGGCGTCGTGTCGGCGAGCACGTCCAGGCCCTCGACCTCGCGCGCCGCCTCCATCGTCTCGACGGCGCGCTCCCAGCCGCGCTCGGGCGCGCCCGTGTTGTGGCGCACGTTGAGGTGCGAGATCTCGGCCCGGATCCCGCCGTCGCGGGCGATCTCGAGGAACTCCTCGATCGCGTCGCAGGAGCCGCGAGTCGCGGTTGCGGACGTGGCTCGTGTAGATCCCGTCGTACTCGCCGGCGATCGCGTTCAGCCGGACGAGCTCCGTCGGTCGTCGCCTCGCGGCCCGGGTTGAACTCGAGCCCGGTCGACATGCCCGAGCGCGCCGGCCTCCATCGCCTCGCGCATGAAGCGCTCCATCGCGGCGAGCTGCTGCCTCGGTCGGCTGCGGGCCGGAGACGCCTGCCGCGAGCCGGATCGAGTTGTGCCCGACGAACCAGGCGAGGTTCGGCGAGTGTGCCCGACGTCCGCGAGGAACGTAGAGGTGCTCGCCGAAGCGTCGTCCACGGGATCGACCGGTCCGTCGTAGCCGAAGGTGTGGAGCCGTCGCGCTCATGTACTCGCGCGAGTGGTCGGACACCGGCGCGTAGCTCCAGCCGCAGTTGCCGACGACCTCGGTCGTCACGCCCTGGCGGATCGTGCTCTCCGCCGTCGGGTTCGCGAGGAGCGAGAAGTCGCTGTGGCTGTGCGGGTCGACGAAGCCGGGGCAGACGACCTTGCCGGTCGCGTCGATCACGCGGTCCGCGGTCGCGTCCTCGCCGAGGCGCCCGACCTCGACGATCCGCCCGTCCTCGATCGCGACGTCGCCGAGGAACGGCGGGCTGCCGGTGCCGTCGACGACCCAGCCGTCGCGGATCAGGACGTCGCCGCAGCGATCATTTCTTGTCGCGACGCTCCGCCGACGTGCGGCCCGAGCCGCGGGTCGAGGATGTCGCGCAGCCCGTCCCCGAGGAAGTTGAAGCCGAGCACGACGACCATGATCGCGAGCCCCGGGAAGATCGGACAGCCACGGCTCGACGTCGAGATACGCGCGCGCGCTGTTGCAGCATCCCGCCCCACGACGCCTCCGGCGGCTGCGTGCCGAGGCCGAGGAAGCTCAGCGCCGCCTCGGCTGAGGATCGCCGTCGACAGGTAGACGGTGACGAGCACGATCAGCGGCGCGACGATGTTCGGGCATCACGTGGCGGATCATGATCCGCGCGTGCGATGACGCCGAGCGCCCGCGCCGACTCGACGAACGGGAAGCCCATCACCTCGAGCACCGCCCCGCGCACGACGCGCGCGAAGGCGGGGGTGATGACGATCCCGATCGCGATCATCGCGTTGCGCCGGTTCGGGCCGAGCAGGCCGGCGATCAGGATCGCGAGGACGAGGCCGGGGAACGCGAACATGATGTCGACGAGGCGCATCAGAGGCCCGTCCAGCTTGCCCCCGTAGAAGCCCGGCGAGCAACCCGATCGAGACGCCGAGGACGAACGCGATCGCCGACCGAGATGGCGCCGACCTGCAGCGAGACCTGGGCGCCGTGGATGATGCGCGCCAGCGTGTCGCGACCGAGCTCGTCGGTGCCCATCGGATGGGCCCAGCTCGGTGCCTGGAGCCGCGTCGGTGACGAGCTCGTTCGGGTCGATGCGTCCAGATGAAGCGGCCGAAGAGCGGCGATGAAGACGTTGAACCCCGACGATGACGGCGCCGACGATGCCGATCGGGTTGCTTCCACTTGCCGAGGCGGTCGCTGCGACGGGCAGGCGTGTAGGCCCACGCTCCGGCACCGAGCTCGCTCGGCCCTTCCGGCGCGAGGACGGGGCCCTCGTTGTTGGCGAAGTGCTCATTCCTGGGAGATCCTCGGATCGAGGACGCCGTAGAGGATGTCGACGACAGGTTGACGAAGATGAAGATGAAGGCGATGAGCATCGTCGCGGCCTGGACCACCGGGTAGTCGCGGTTGAAGATCGCGTTGAGCAGCGTGTTGCCGACGCCGGGTAGGCCGAAGATGATCTCGACGATCGCCGAGCCGCCGATCAGGATGCCGACCTCGAAGCCGACGACGGTGACGACGGGGATGAGCGCGTTTCGGAGCGCGTGCCGCGAGATCGACGACCTTCCGCTTGACTCCCTTCGCGCGCGCGGTGCGGACGTAGTCCTGGCCGAGGACCTCGAGCATCGTCGCGCGCACCATCCGCATCACGATCGCGAGCGTGAAGACGGAGATCGAGATCGCCGGCAGGATGAACTGGCTCAGGTTCTCGATCGGGTCCTCGTAGATCGGGACGTAGGTGAGCGGCGGCACCCAGCCGAACACGCTGGACGTGAAGAGAAGCAGGAGCGTCGCGAGCCAGAAGTTGGGGATGCTGACCCCGATCAGGCCGCTGACCCGCGCCGCGTAGTCGTGCCTGCTGTCGCGCTTCACGGCCGAGATGACGCCGAGCGGGATGCCGATCACGACTGCGATCAGGAGGCCCGAGGAAGACGAGCTCGAGCGTGATCGGCAGCGCGTTGAGGATGATCTCCGAGACCGGCTGGGTGTTGCGGTAGCGAGAAGCCGAAGTCGCCCTGGAGGATCCCGCTGACCCAGCGCCAGTACTGCTCGGGGTACGAGCCGGTGAGCCCGAGCTGCTCGCGCGCCTGCTGCTTGACCTCCTCCGTCGCGGTCGGGTCGCCGCCGAGGAGGACGTCGATGATGTCCCCCGGGAGCAGCCGGACCATGATGAAGATCACGATCGAGATCCCGATCAGCGTCGGGATCGTGAACAGGACCCGCTTGAGGACGTACCCGCCCACGCCCTATCGCGACATCGACGCGGGAGGGGCGCCGTGGCGGCACCCCTCCCGGTCGACACGAGCGGCTTCCGTCACGAACTGAGCCAGACCGAGTTGCGGAGACCCGGTGTTGAAGTCGTCGAACGCGACGTACATGCTCTTCACCCGCTTGCGGACGACCTGGAACTTCTGCGACCTGCGACGAGCGGGATCTGGGGCAGCTCCGTCATGAGCCGCCGCTGCGCATCCTTGTACAGCGGGCAGCCGCTTCGCCGGGTCGAGCGTGATGCGCCCGTTGCCGATGTCGCGCCACACCTTGACGTTCCTCCACTCCGGGTACCAGATCCGGTAGATCGCTGCGCTCGGGTTGAACTCGGCCATGTAGCCGTCGACGTCGCCGCGCATGCCGCGTGCGGTGAGGTCCCACTCGAACTTGCCGACGCCGTTGTTGGCCGCGAAGGTGCCCGGCTCCTGGGCCACGATGTTGACGTCGATGTTGATCTGCTGCAGCTGCGACTTGATCACCGAGGCGACCTGCTGGAAGTCGAGCGGCGTCGAGAACGTCGACAGCGTGACGCGAGAACCCCTTCGTCAGGCCCGCCTCGGCCATCAGCTTCTTCGCCTTGGGCAGGTCGTACTTCAGGTACTTGGTCTTCAGCTCGGCCCGCGTCAGCGGCCACGGGCCGTACCCGGGCGGAACGACGCCGGAGTACTCGCCGACGCCGCCGTAGACCGTGTCGATGATCGCCTGGCGGTTGATCGCGAGGTTGACCGCCTGCCGCACCCGCACGTCGTCGTACGGCTTGCGTCTCGCCGGGCTTCAGCGTCATCTGGAGCTCGCGGAACGCGGCCGTGCCGCCCCTGAGCACGGTGAGGTTGCTGTCGCCCGCGAGCGCCGCGGCGCTGTCGGACGAGACGGTGGCACCGTCGATCGCGCCGGCGCGCAGCGCCGCGATGCGCGCCTGCTCGTCGGGAAGCGTCTTCAGCGTCATCGCGTCCAGGTACGGCAGGCCCTTCTTCCAGAAGCTCTGGTTCGTGACGTACTCGACCCGGTCGTTCGGGTTGAAGCCGACCATCCGGTACGGGCCGGTGCCGATCGCGTTGCGGCTGACGTTGATCTGCTGGTACAGGCCCTCCGGCACGATCGGCGAGTAGCGACCCCAGGCGAGGTAGCCGAACACGCGGGCGTCCGGCGCCTTGAGCCGCAGCCGCGCACGTACTTCGAGACGACGTCGACGCCGACGCGAACGCCCGGGCACCTGCCCCACCGTGGAGATGCTCCCCGGCAGCGGCGGGTTCAGCATCATCTCGCACGGAGTACTTCACGTCGCCGGCGTCCAGCTCCTTGCCGTTGTGGAACTTCACGCCCTTGCGCGAGGTTGAAGACGATCGTCTTCGAGTCGACGATCTTCCACGACTCGGCGAGCGCGGGCTTGAGGTTCAGGTTCCGGTCCCACTCGACGAGCGAGTCGTAGGTCAGCCTGCTTGCCCCAGTGGTTCGAGGTCAGGATCGCGCCGAACGGGGCGATGTGCACCGGGATCCTGCTCGAGCGCCCAGATGATCGTGCCGCCGCGGCGGATCGGTGTCGCGGCAGAGCGCCTGCTCGCCGCCTTGGCCGCGCCGGCGAGCGAGCCGGCCACGATCGCACCGGCGCCGACGGCGCCTGCCTTGACGAGCAGCTCGCGACGGCTGAGCTCGCCCTTTCGCGGGGTGTCGGGTGCTTCGTTGTCGGACACGGCACGTCCCTCCTTTCGTGGAGGTCGGTCAGAGGATCTGACCGACCCGGGGAGCCTCTCCCGGATGTCGTCGTAGAAGACGCGATTCGCGGATCTGAAGTTGTGAGAGACGCTCGACGGCGCTCGGGATCGAGCGCGACACCGAGGCCGGGCGCGCGCGGGACCGCGATCCGTCCCGTTCTCCATCGTCGAGCCGGCTCGTCGAGGACGTCGTCGGTCTGCAGCGGGTAGTGGGTGTCGCTCGCGAACGCGAAGTTCGGGAGCAGCGGCGACGACATGGGCGTTGGCCGTCGTCGCGACGCCGAGCTCGGCCCAGCTGCCGATCGCGCACCACTTGCCGGCGGCGTCCGCGAGCGCGGCGATCTGGCTGGCGCGCGTGAGGCCGCCGGCCTCGGACGGGATAGACGACGAACACGTCGCACGCGTCGGCCTTGATCAGCTCGAGCGCGGAGCGCACGGTCGTGCAGCTCTCGTCGGCGGCGATCGGGACGCGACCGCGCGCCGCACCTGCGCCAGGCCCTGCGAGGTCGAAGTCGGGCACCGGCTGCTCGACGTACTGCAGGTCGAACTGCTCGAGCGCGCGGATCCACTTGATCGCGGCCGGGACGCTCCAGTTCATGTTCGCGTCGATCCGGAGCTTGACGTCCGGTCCCGACACGGTCGCGGATCGCCGCGATCGTGTCGTGGTCCTGGCCGAGGTCGCGACCGACCTTGAGCTTCAGCTCGGTGTGGCCCGCCTCGACGAACTCGGCCGCCCGCTGGGCGTTCGCCTCCGGCTCGTCGATGAAGAGGTAGCCGACCACCGGCACCTCGCTCGCGGCAGAAGCCGCCGAGCAGCTCGGCCACCGGCACGCCGAGCGCCTTGCCCTTGACGTCGAGCAGCGCCATCTCGAGCGCCGGCGATCGCGTAGGCGGCGATGCCGCTCCAGTTGCGGGAGAACTCCTCCATGCGGTGGACGAGCCACTCGAGTGCGCAGCGGGTCCTGGCCGACCAGGAACTGCGGCAGCTCGCGCGTCGATGATCGTGCTGGATCATCGGCAGCGTCGGGCCCGGCGCCTCGCCGATGCCGACGATGCCCTCGTCGGTGTGCGAGCTCGACGATCAGCCCCGACGCGGACTGCCGCGTGCCGCCGGTCCACTTGAGCGGCTCGCGCAGCGGCATCCGGACCGCCGTCGTATGGACACTTGTGATCCGCACCGGAGGATGGGTACACTAGGCGCGCGTTCGCGCGATTGTCAACCATTTGGTGATTGTCAACAATCACACGTGATGGCGAGCACCCCGTGGCCGACCAGTCCTGAGCGCGCAGCGCCCGCCGTCGTCGACGGCGGCGCCGGCAAGGGCGGCCCCCGCGGCCAGCAGGTGGTCGAGATCCTCCGCGAGCTCGATCATCGTCGGCCGCTACGAGCCCGGCGAGCGGCTGATCGAGGCGACGCTCGTCGAGCGAGCTCGGCACGAGCCGCGGCCCGGTGCGCGAGGCGCTGCGCCAGCTCGAGAACGAGGGCCTCGTGATGTCGTTCCCGTACCGCGGCGCGGTCGTGCTCGGCGTCTCCGACGAGGAGGTGCAGGAGGTGCTGATCCCGATCCGCCTCACGCTCGAGCGCTACAGCTTCCTGCAGGCGCTCGACCGCATGACGGACGCCGACTTCGCGGAGCTCGGCAAGCAGATCTGGCTGATGGAGCAGGCGGCTCAGGCGGACGACCTGCTCAAGCTCGTCGAGGCCGACCTCCGCTTCCACGACATCGTCATCTCGAGCTCGGGCCAGACGCACACGGTGCAGATCTGGCGCAGCATCTGGCCGCGGATCCGCGCCTACTTCTTCCGCTACGGCCGCGGCAAGAGCCTCGGCACGATGGTGGACGAGCACCGCGAGCTGCTGACGGCGCTGCAGTCGCGCGAGCCGGAGCTCGTGCTGCGGGTGCTCGAGCAGCACATCGCCGTGCCGAGCCCGGCTCCCGTCCAAGCGGCGCCCGCACGCAAGCGCCGGGCCGGGAAGGCGGGCTGAGCGTGAGTGCGCTCATCTCCGTGCAGAACCTGCGCACGTGGTTCTCGACGCCGCGCGGCGTCCTCCGCGCGGTCGACGGCGTCGACTTCGAGATCCCCCTCGGCGGCACCCTCGGCGTCGTCGGCGAGTCGGGCAGCGGCAAGTCCGTCACCGCGCTCTCGGTGATGCGCCTGATCGACCGGCCGGGACGGATCGTGGACGGGACGCGGATCCTGTTCGACGGGCAGGAGCTGACGGAGCTCGACGAGCAGAGCATGCGAGAAGATCCGCGGCAACGACATCTCGATGATCTTCCAGGAGCCGATGACGTCGCTGAACCCGGTCTTCACCGTCGGCGACCAGATCGCGGAGGCCGTGCAGCTGCACCAGAAGGTCGGGCACAAGGAGGCACGCGACGCGCGCGCGTCGAGATGCTGCAGCTCGTCGGCATCCCGTCGGCCGAGCGGCGCGTGCACGACTACCCGCACCAGATGTCGGGCGGCATGCGGCAGCGCGTGATGATCGCGATGGCGCTCTCCTGCAACCCGAAGCTGCTGATCGCCGACGAGCCGACGACGGCGCTCGACGTGACGATCCAGGCGCAGATCCTCGAGCTGATGCAGGAGCTGCGCGAGCGGCTCGGCATGTCGATCCTGCTCATCACGCACGACCTCGGCGTGGTCGCCGAGATCGTGCGACGAGGTCGCCGTCATGTACGCCGGCCGCATCGTCGAGCGCGGGCCGGTCGCCGACGTCTTCGCCGACCCGCAGCACCCCTACACCGAGGCGCTGCTGCAGTCGATCCCGCTGCTCGGGATGCGCACTCGACGCCGCTGAACGCGATCCGCGGCATGGTCCCGAGCCCGCTCGACTGGCCCGACGGCTGCCGCTTCGCCCCACGCTGCGACTACGCGTTCGACCGCTGCGCCACCGAGGACCCGCCGCTGCTCCGCGGCCGGCTCGCAGGAGTCCGCCTGCTGGCTCTGCGAGGGCGGCAGGCGCGTACCGGCCGAAGACCGCCGGTGGCCTCGTGACGCGAGCAGCATCCCGACGCTGCTGCTCGAGGCGCGCGGTGTGAAGAAGCACTTCCCCGTCAAGAAAGGGCTGCTGCAAGCGCACGGTCGGCACGCTGCAGGCCGTCGACGGCGTCGACCTCGACGTCCGCCGCGGCGAGACGCTCGGACTGGTCGGCGAGTCGGGCTGCGGCAAGTCGACGCTCGGGCGCACGCTGCTGCGGCTGCTCGAGCCGACCGCGGCGAGGGATCCGCTTCGAGGGCGTCGACGTGACTGGCGCTCGAGCGAACGGCGCTGAAGGCGCTGCGCCGCGCACATGCAGATCGTCTTCCAGGACTCGGTCGGCTCGCTCGACCCGCGCATGAAGGTCGGCGACCTCGTCGGCGAGGGGCTTGCGATCCACGGCATCGGCGACCGCGCGACGCGCGACGGAGAGCGTGCTCGAGGTGCTCGAGCGCGTCGGCCTCAGCGCCGAGGCGGCGGAGCCGCTACCCGCACCAGTTCAGCGGCGGCCAGCGCCAGCGCATCGGGCTCGCCCGCGCGCTCGTCCTGCAGCCGAAGTTCGTCGTCGCCGACGAGCCCGTCTCCGCGCTCGACGTCTCGATCCAGTCGCAGGTGCTGAACCTGCTCGTCGAGCTGAAGCAGGAGTTCGACCTCACCTACCTCTTCGTCGCCCACGACCTCGCCGTCGTCGGCTACATCTCCGACCGCGTCGCCGTCATGTACCTCGGCAAGATCGTCGAGCTCGCGACGCTCGGAGGACCTGTTCCGCCGGCCGCTGCACCCGTACACGATGGCGCTGCTGTCGGCGAACCCGGAGCCGATCCCGGGACGCAAGCAGCAGGCGCATCGTCCTCACCGGGCGACGTGCCGAGCCCGATCAACCCGCCGTCCGGGCTGCCGCTTCCGCACGCGCTGCCCGATCGCGCAGCCGATCTGCGCGGAGGTCGAGCCGCCGCTCGAGAGTCACGGGGCCGGGCACACGGTCGCGTGCCACTTCGCGGGCACGCTCGTGCCCGAGACGCCGCCGCTGATCGCCTGCGACGTGAGCTCCGAGAACGTCCACGACGTCCGCCTGCTGCACGACCGCCGCGTGCCCATGCGCGACGGGATCACGCTGTCGGCGGACGTCTACCTGCCGTCTCGGGCCAGGGGCTGCCGACGATCGTGCAGTGGACGCCGTACGAGTCGACCCGCGAGCGCTTCATCTCGTGGGGCGTCTGGTTCGCGCAGCCGCGGCTACGCGGCCGTCGTCGTCGACGTGCGCGGCCGCTACGAGTCCGAGGGCGCACTTCACCGCGTGGACGCACGACGGCTCAGGACGCGCACGACACGCTGACCTGGGCCGCGGGCGAGCAGTGGTCGAACGGCCGCATCGGCACGTGGGGCCGCAGCTACGGCGGGCTCGTGCAGTGGCAGCTCGCTCACCTCGGCCACCCGAACCTCGAGTGCATCGCGCCGCAGGTGATCCACGACGACTACTTCTGGGACGGCTACTGGACCGGCGGCGCCTTCCAGCTCGCGCTGACCCTCGGCGCGGCCGCGCTCTGGTCGAGCGCGATCTCGCTGATCACCGGCCCGAGCGCGCGCGACATCGTGCTGAACGACCGGATCTTCGGCCACCTGCCGCTGATCGAGCTCGACGAGGTGACGATCGGCCGCAAGGTCGACTACTGGCGCCTGTGGTGGGAGCACCAGGTGAACGACGAGTACTGGCAGCAGTTCCGCCACCGGCCCGAGCAGGTGACGGTGCCGATCTTCCAGCAGGGCGGCTGGTTCGACCCGTACTCGGGCTCGCACCTGCGCTCGTTCGCCGCGATCGGCGACCGCGTCCCGAACCGCGTGCTGATGGGCCCGTGGTCGCACGAGGAGGAGGTCGAGACCTTCACGCGGCGACGTCGACCTGTCGCCCGCGCTGACCGTGATCCGCGACCACGAGCTCGTCTTCTACGACCGCTACCTCAAGGACGCGGCAACGGCTGGGACGAGCGGCCATCCGCCGAGCTCTACGTCCTCGGCGCGAACGAGTGGCGCGGCGAGCACGAGTGGCCGCTCGCCCGGCACGGAGTTCGACGCCGTGCTACCTGCGGCAGCGGCGGCGCGCTCTCCCTCGACGCGCCGCGCGCGGACGAGCCCGGCCGACCGCTACGACTACGACCCGGCCGATCCGGTGCCGACGATCGGCGGCGTCAGCTCGGTGCTGACGATGACGCAGGGCGCGCAGACGCCGATCCGCCCGGGCCCGATCGACCAGCGGGCGCTCGAGGCGGCGCGACGACGTGCTCGTCTACACGAGCGAGCCGCTCGACCGCGACCTCGAGGTGATCGGCCCGGTCGAGATGGTGCTCTACGCGGCGTCGTCCGCGCGGGACACGGACTTCATCGTCCGGCTCTGCGACGTCTACCCGGACGGCCGCTCGATCTTCCTCACCGAGGGGATCATCCGGGCGCGCTACCGGGACAGCGTCGAGGGCGACTCGGTCGAGCTGCTCGAGCCGGGCGAGGTCGCCGAGTACCGGATCCGCTGCTACCCGGTGGCGAACGTCTTCCGGCAGGGCCACCGCGTCCGGGTCGACGTCACGAGCTCGAGCTTCCCGCGCTTCTCGCGCAACCTCAACACCGGCGAGGACGTCGGCACCGGGACGCGCATGCAGGTCGCCCACCAGACCGTCCTGCACACCGCCGCCTATCCGTCGCACGTGCGTGCTGCCCGTCATCCCGTCGTGATCCCGGAGCGCCGCTTCCCCACCTACGAGGCGGAGGAGCGGCTCCGGGCGATGCGCTCGGCGGACGTCGAGCCCGTACCGCTGCACGGGACGTCCGCGCCCGCGCTGCCGGACCACGTCGTGCAGGCGGTCGCCGCCGCTCTCGGCGGACCGATGCGCACACCGCCCGCGCGCGGGCTCGAGGCGCTGCGCGAGCTGCTCGCCGGCGAGCTCGAGCGGACGACGGGGCGCAGCGTCGACCCCGAGTCCGAGATCCTGGTCACGAACGGCGCCATGCAGGCTCTCGGCGTCTGCTTCCAGTCGCTGCTCGAGCCGGGAGACGAGGTCGTGGTGCCGGCGCCGTGCTTCTTCTTCGAAGGGCCGATTCGCGCCGCGGGCGGCGTCCCCGTCTACGTCACCGGCTCGGCCGCGGACGGCTGGCGGTGGGATGCCGGCGCAGATCGAGCAGGCGCTGGGCGCACGGACGCGTGCCCTGCTCCTCTGCAATCCCGGCAACCCGACCGGATACGTGCCCGACCGGGACGACGTCGCCGCCGTCGTGCGGGCGGCCGCGGCGCACGACGTCGTCGTCGTCACGGACGAGGCCTACGAGGCGTCGCTCTGGGAGGGAGCGACGCTCACGTCCGCGTTCGGCCTCGCCGAGGACGTGATCGTGATCCGCAGCCTCGGCAAGAGCCTCTCGCTGCCCCAGCTCCGCGTCGGCTGCTGGCGGCTCCGCCGCCCGCGTCGTCGGATTGCGCCCGGGTGCTCGAGTGGGACTGCCTCCGCGTCGGCCTCGCCTCGCAGGAGGCGGCCCTCGCGGTCCTCGCGGGGCCGCGCGACTGGCTCGCCGCGATCCACGCGCACGTGGTCGCGGCCCGCGCCGTCGCGCTCGCGGCGGTCGCTGCGACGCCCGGGCTCGTCACGGTCACTCCTCGCGCAGCACCCTTTCTCTTCGTCGGCGCCGCGTCCGGAGCAGCGACGTCGCCGTCGACTGATCGCCGTCGGGCTGCCCGTCGTCGACGGCCGCCACTTCCAGGCCCCGGGCTACGCACGACTCCCGTTCGGTGGTGCCGCCGAGGCGCGAGCCGCGCTCGAGCAGGCGCTCGCCCGCTTGGCCGGCATGCGGACGCCGTCGACGCGCCGTCGCACGCCCGCGGCGCACGCTGGCGCTGATCGGCGCCAACAGCCTCTCGGCGGCGGTGCAGGGCCAGTTCCTGTTCGTGCTGCCCTGGATGCTGCTCGCCCGCGGGCACTCGGCCCGCGGAGGCGGCGCTGGCGAGCGCGTTCGTCTACGTGCCGCTGCTCGTCACGGCCGTGCCGGCCGGTGCGTGGTCCGACGACGTCGATCCGCTGCGGCTGATGCGCTGGGTCACGGCACTCTCGCTCGCCGCCTGCGCGCTCTACCCGCTCGCGGCGCTCGCCGGGTACGACCGGTTCGCGCTCGTGCTCGTCGCCGCAGTCGTCGTCGGGCTCGATGCGCAACTTCTCGGAAGGGGCGCTCTTCCGCGGCCTTGCCGACACGACCGCGGGCGACGGGCTGCTGCGCGCACATGCGATCCGGACGACGGTCAACCAGGCGGCGGTGTTCGGCAGCCCGTTCGTCGGGCTCCTCCTCTTCCGGTTCGGCGGCGCGGCGGCGGTGCTGGCCGGCGTCTGCCTGCTCCTCGTCGCCGCGATCGCCGTCCTCGCCGTCGTGCCGGAGCTCGGCTACGAGTCCGACCCCGACACGCTGATGCGGGACAACGTGGCGGAGGGGATCGCATCGCTGCGGGCAAACAGCCGCCTGCGGACGATCGGCTGGGTGAACCTGACCTGGAACCTGTTCGCCGGGGCTGCGATCGGGATCATGCCCGCCGTCCTGCGCGAGCACGTCGGCATGAACGAGATCGAGGCGAGCGCGACCTTCATCGCGGGAGCGGTCGTGGTCGTCCTGCTGACGCTGCCCGTCGTGCGCACGGCGCAGCACCGGGTCGGCGCGATCTCGACGTTCGTGCTCGCGATCGTCGTCCAGGGCGCGGCCGTGCTGCTGTTCGCCGACGCCCGCATTGCGATGCTCGCGCCCCTGCTCTACTGCCTGTTCCTCCTCTCGAACAGCGCCGCAGCCGCGTCCCTGAACGGCGCCCGCGCGGCTGAGGTCGAGCACGACCATCAGGGGTTGCTCAACATGGCGTTGCTCACCGTCGGCATGGTGGGATTCATCGCGGGGGTGGTGGTCGCCGCCGGCCTGCTCGGCCCGCTCGGGTTCGGCGCCGTCCTCGTGCTGATCGGGGTGGGCATGGCGGCAACGGCCGCAGGCTTCCGGCGCCCGCTGCTGACAGGGTGAGGGCCGTGCTCGACCTGGTCATCGACGGCGCCACCGTGTATCCCGGCGACGCACCGCCCTTCGAGGGCCTGGTCGGCGTGCGCGGGGCCGAGATCGTCCTTGTGACACAGTGTCACAAGGACTCCCCGCGCCCCGCGGCACGCACGGTCGTCGACGGCCGCGGGCTCCTGCTCAGCCCCGGGTTCATCGACCTGCACACGCACTCGGCGCTCGTCTCCTTCGACGATCCCGTTCCTGACGCCGAAGCTCGCCCAGGGCTTCACGACGGAGGTGATCAACCCGGACGGGCTCGCGCCGGCCCCGGTCGCGCCCGAGCGGCGGGCACAGCGCCAGGCCTATCTGCGCCCGCTCGAGGGAGGAGGCCCGGGCAGACGTGGCCGTGGTCGACCGTGGCGGAGTACCTGGACGCGCTCGACGCGACGCGCCCGGCGCTCTCGCTCGTGCCGTCGTCGGACATGGGGCGGTGCGCGAGCTCGTGCTCGGCGGCGACCGCGTGCAGCCGTCGCCCGAGCAGCTGCGCGAGATGTGCCGGCAGGTGCGGCTCGGCTTCGACGCGGGGGCACGGATGCTCTCGTTCGGCCTCGTCTACCTCCCGGGCGCCTACGCGGACACGGCCGAGCTCGACGCCGTCGCTCGCGAGGCCGCCCGCGTCGGGGCGCCGCTCGTTCCCCACGTCCGCAACGAGGGTCACGGCGTGCTGGCAGCCGTCGAGGAGATGATCGGCGTGGCCCGCCGCTCCGGCGCACCGCTGCATCTCTCCCATCTCAAGTCGCTCGCCGACGAGCGCCTCGTCGAGCCGCTCCTCGACCTGCTCGACACAGCGCGCGGCGGACGCTCGACCTCACCTTCGACCAGTACCCGTACGGCGCCGGCAGCACCCTGCTCGCGAGCGTGCTGCCCGGCCTGGGCGCAGGAGGGCGGCGCCGGCGGAACGCTACGCGCGCTGCGCCTCGCCCGCGACCGCGCGCGGGTGAGGCGCGACATCGGCGACGGGCTGCCGGGCTGGGAGAACATCCTCGGCACGCTCGGGCCGGAGCGGGTCGAGATCGCGAACGCGGCGCCCCCGAACGAGGGAGTCGTGGGGATGACGCTCGCCGAGATCGGCGGGCAGCGTGACTGCGACCCCGTGGAGGCGGCTCTCGACCTGCTCGTCGAGAGCGAGCTCGACGTGACGATGGTGCTCCACTACGCCTCCGACGAGGCGGTGCGGACGATCGCGCGCCATCGACTGCAGCTCGTCGGGTCGGACGGCATCTTCGGCGCCCGTCCCCATCCGCGCCTGTACGGCACGGCGCCCCGCTTCCTCGGGCGGTTCGCCATGCGCGAAGGGCTCGTGCCCGTGGAGGAGGCGATCGCACGGCTCACCTCGCGGGCGGCGGATCGTCTCGGTCTCGCGGACCGCGGGCGGATAGCACCCGGCAAGCGGGCCGACCTCGTGCTGCTCGACCCCGAGCGCTACGTCGACACCGCGACGTACGCGGAGCCCGCCCGCTCGCCGGACGGCGTGGTGGGGGTGTGGGTGAACGGCGTCGCCTCCCTTCGGGACGGGGCGCCCACGGGCGCGCGGGCCGGCGGCGTCGTACGCTGAGCGAGCGTGGAGCAGCCAGTGCGATACTCGGCGGCGACATGACGGGAGCTGACGATCTCGCCGGCCGCGTCGCACTCGTCACCGGGGCCGGGCGCGGCATCGGACGCGCCATCGCGCTGGCGCTCGCTGCAGAGGGTGCGAAGACCGTGCTCACGGCCCGCACGGCCGACGAGCTCGAAGCCGTCGTCTCCGAGATCCGCGGTGCGGGAGGCGAGGCGGAGGCCGTCCCTTGCGACCTCGCGGACCGGCCCCAGTCGACGAGTCTCGTCGAGCGCGCAGCCGCAACCCTCGGGCCGGTCGACGTCCTCGTCAACAACGCCGGCATCGGCAGCAGCGCCGACCCCCGCCCCCTGGCCGAGTTCCGCGACGCGTTCTGGGACCTGACGCTGGAGGTGAACCTCACCGCGCCCTACCTGCTCTCGAAGGCGGTGCTCCCGCACATGCGCGCCCAGCGCTGGGGCCGCATCGTCACGGTCGCCTCGATCAACAGTCGTGTTCCCGCTCTGCACGGCGGCGCGTACACGGCGAGCAAGCACGGCGTGCTCGGCCTCATGCGGACGCTCGCGCTCGAGGTCGCCGCGGAGGGCGTCACGGTCAACTGTGTCTGTCCGGGACCGGTCCGTACGCGCATGAACGACGTGCGCGTCGACTATGACGCGAAGCGGCTGGGACGGGCGCTCGACGAGTACGAACAGGGGCTGACGCCGGTCGGCGGACGCCTCGCCCCGGAGGACGTGGCACCGCTCGTCGTCTTCCTCGTCGGACCGGAAGCACGCATGATCACCGGACAGGCCTACGACGTCGACGGCGGCGCCGTGATGGCCTGAACGGCTTCGTGCCCGACGGATGCCGAACCACCCGATGACGCGCATCGTCCAGATCTCCGATCTCCACGTCTTCGCCGATGCGGACACGCGCCTGCACGGCATCCCGACCCGGGAGGTGCTTCGCGAGGTCGTTGCGCACATCCAGGAGCACGCCGGGCGCGTCGACCACCTCGTCGTGACGGGCGACCACACGCACGACGAGCTGCCCGAGACCTACCGCGCGGTCAGGCAGATCCTGGAGCCATGGCTCGCTCGTCTCTGGCAGGTGCCGGGAAACCACGACGACCGTGCGACGCTGCGGTCCGTCTTCGGCGACCGCACGGGCGGCGTGGGGGTCGACCGTGTGACCTTCTCCTTCCGCGCCGGAGACTGGCTCTGTCTCGGCCTCGACACGCAGGTTCCCGGGGCCGTCTCGGGGCTGGTGGAGGCCGACCAGCTCGCGTGGGTCAGGCGGCAGCTGGACGAGCACGAGCCGCAGTCCGCCGCCCTCTTCATGCACCATCCCCCGGTACTGCTCGGCAGCCCCTGGCTCGACCGGATCGGGCTCGATGGCCGGGAGCTGCTACAGGAGCTGCTGGTCGAGGACGGCCGCGTCCGGCTCGTCTGCTGCGGGCACGTCCACCACGAGTCGACCCATCACGTCGGCCGGGCCTCGATCGTGACAACGCCCTCCACCGGGCTCCAGTTCGATCCTTCCGGCGAGGTCACGGCATTCGCGTCCGATCCGGCCGGGTACCGCATCGTCGACCTCGGCGACCACGGTGCGGTCTCGACGCGGGTGGTACGGCTGCCGCAGGCGCGCTTCGCCCCCGCTGCCCGGTGAGCGAGCCCTCCGAGGCGCGAGCTCATTCCCAGAGCCGCTGCAGCATCCGCAGGTACACCTGCGTCGCCCGCACGAGCTCGGAGACGGGCATGTACTCGACGTCGGCGTGAGCGCCCGACGCCGGCCGGGCCGTGGTAGACGGTCGGGATGCCGGCCTCGCCCTGGAAGATGGCGCCGTCGGCCACGACCTTGTACCCGGTGGGCGAGCAGGTCTGCCCCGTCACGTCGTGGTAGCCCTCCCGCAACGCGACGGCGAGCGGGTGCTCGGGGTCGATCGAGTACGCGCCGCGCACGAGCCGCAGGTCGAGGTCGATCGTGCAGCCGGTCTCCTCCGCGATCGGTGCGAGCAGGGCGCGGAACTCGGCGTCGACCTGCTCGAGCGTGTTGCCGGGCGCCCAGCGCCGCGTGCCGACGAGCCGGCACGTGATCGGATGGCGGTTGTAGAAGTCGCCGCCGTGCACCTCGCCGAGGAAGTACGTCTCGGCTCCCGACCCAGGGGTGCTCGACCGCGGCGAGCTCCTCGGTGCGGGCGCGCGATCGCCTCGATCACGCGGCCCGCCGCCATGATCGGGTGCGGCGTGCCGGGCGGCGTCTGCAGCTCGTGGGTGGCCATGCCCGGCCGGCGTGATCGTGATCTCGACGGTCGCCTGGCCCATGTGCGCCGACCGACGAGCGTGTCGCCGGAGAGCTCGCAGACGACGGCGAAGTCGGCCCGAAAGCCGTGCTCGCGCAGCAGCCACGTCAGGTCCTCCCCGCGCCCGCCCGGCGCCTCGTGCAGGCCGATCGCGACGATCACGAGCTCGCCCGGGAACGGGCCGGCCTCGCTTCAGCACCCGCGCCGTCTCGGCCGCGCAGACGAGTGCCCCCTTCATGTCGGCCGCGCCGCGCCCGTAGACGGCGCCGTCCGCGAGCCTCGGCGGCTCGTGGGGGATCGGCACCGTGTCGAGGTGACCGTTGAGGACGACGGTCGGCCCCGGCTCGCCGCCGCGCAGCCGGCCGATCACGATCGGCGTCGCGGGGAAGACGCTCGTCGAGCACCTCGACCTCCAGGCCGATCTCCTCGAGACGCTGTGCGTAGCGGCGCGCGACGTCGGCCGTGTCGCCGGTCGGGCTCTCGATCTCGACGAGCTCGAGCGTCAGGTCGCGGAGGCGGTCGGCGTCGACGTGCTCGAGCATGTGTGGCTCCTTGTCGGGGTGTCGCTGAACGTCAGGAAGGTACGGGGCGGGCCAGCCGGAAGCCGATGTGCGCGGCCCTCCGGCCCGGGTAGCTGCGGCTGCGGGCGGCGCAGCGAAGCTGGAGCGCAGACCGGGCTCGCGTACGAGCCCCCGCGCAGCACGCGCTCCCGGGCGACGCCGCGTCGTCGCGGCCGTCGTCCGGGGCGGTACGGGTACGGCCGGTAGGCGCTCGCCGACCCACTCCCAGACGTTGCCGGCCATGTCGAGCAGACCGTACGGGCTCGCGCCCTCGGGGCAGCGCGCCGACCGGCGTCGTGCTCGCCGTGCTTGGCAGCCGCGGCCGAAGCGTCGCGAGCCGCTCCTCCGGGTCCTCGCCGCCCCACGGGTAGAGCCGGCGCGTCGCCGCCGCGCGCCGCCTTCTCCCACTCGGCCTCGGTCGGCAGGCGCGCGCCCGCCCAGGCGCGAACAGGCCGCCGCGTCGGCCCAGTCGACCCAGGTGACGGGATGGTCGCCGCGCCCGCCGGGAGGCGGTGCCGGCACGCCAGTGCGGCGGTGCCCGGTGGCCGGTCGTCCTCGACGAAGGCCGCGTACTGGTCGTTCGTGACCGGCGTGCAGCGAGAGCTCGAAGGCGGCGAGCTCGACGCACGTGCGCCGGAAGCTCGTCCGCGACGCGCCTCGCCGCCGAACGGGACGGGATCGCGCCCGAGCGCGACCGTGCCGCCGGGCACGTCGACCCAGTCGAGCTCGCGGGCGCCTTCCCCGCTCGGCGAGCGGCGGCGCGGAAGCCGACGTACGGGTCCGTCGCTCCCGCAGCAGCGGGTGGCGGGCGGCGCAGCGGATCGCGTCGGGCCCGTGGATGTACGAGCCGCCGCGCACGACGCGCGGCTCCGTGCCGTCGGACGTCCTCGCGGCCGTCGTGCGCGTCGTACGGATACGGCCGGTAGGCGCTCGAGGTCCACTCCCAGACGTTCCCGGCCAGGTCGAGCACGCCGCACGGCGAGGCCCCCGCCGGGCAGCCGGCCCGACCGGCGCCGGCCCGCCGATGCCGGTGTCGAAGACGGCTCGCGTCGCGTCCGGCGGCTCGTCGCCCCACGGCCAGAGCCGGCCGTCGCCGCCGCTCGCCGCCGCCTCCCACTCGGCCTCGCGTCGGGAAGCGCGACCACCTGCCCAGGCGCAGAAGGCGGCGGCGTCGTCCCACGTGACGTAGGTGACGGGAACGTCCTCCTCGCCCGTCGGGCACGAGTCCTCCGGGCCACGCGCCGGGGGCGGGATGACCGGTCGACTCGACGAACGGCGCGGTACTGCGCGTTCGTCACCGGCGTCCGGCCGATGCGGAACGCCGTCGAGGTCGACCTCGTGACGCGGCGCCTCGTCGGCGTCGGGCGGCCAGGCGCGGCGCGGGTCGCTGCCCATCGCGAACGGCCCCGCCGGGAACGGCGCACCACTCGATTCCCGGCACGGCTACCGCGGGATCACCGGCAGGACGATGTGGGACGGACGCTCGGCGTCGACGTAGACGGCCTGCTCGGCGACGACCTGATGCGGTGTGCCGGCCGATCGGCTCGCCCGTGTTCGGGTTGACGTCGAGCCGCGGCCAGTTCGACGACGAGACGTCGACCCGGATCCGGTGGCCCGACGTCGAAGAGGTTGCTCGTCGGCGGCAGCGTGATCGTCACCGGGTACGGCACGTCCCGGGCTCGATCAGCACCTCCCGGTCGAAGCCCTCGCGGTAGCGGCAGCGGATGACCGAGTCGTTGAGCAGCATGTCGTAGCCCTCGGGATAGTCCTCGTTCGCCGGGTGGACGTCGACCAGCTTCGCCGTGAAGTCGGTGTCGAGCGCGCTCGACGAGACCCACAGGTGCACCGTCATCGGCCCCGTCACCTCGACGGGCTCCGTCGAGCGGCTCGGTCTGGAAGACGAGCACGTCCGGCCGCTCGGAGAGGCGCGGGTACGGCTCGCTCGGAGCCGAAGAACGCCGGCGACTCCTTCTGGTCGACCGGGCCCGGGGTGAGCAGGTCGCGCAGCCGCAGCACCGGGCTCAGGAACCGCGCCCACGCCTGCTCCATGCCCGCGCCCCCGGCCGGCAGCTCGCCGATCGAGCAGTAGAGGCCGCCGAGCGTCGGCACCGGGTGGGCGGGGTCGAACGTGAACGCGCCGCGGCTCCTCGCCCGGCCGGCGGCGGCGCGGTCGAGAGCGAGCCGTCGCCGTGCAGGTAGTACGGCGTCTCCACGCGCGCGCGCGAGCGGCCACTCGCGCTCGTCGCGCCAGCGGCCGCCGTGGTCGAGCTTGCCCTCGGCGGTCCTGCGGCCGGAGCCGCCGCCCATGACGAAGATCCGCACCGGCGCCTCGTCCGTCCGGCTGGCCGGTCGCGTCGTCCGGGAGCCAGCGGTCGAAGAACGCGAGCTGCTCCTCGAAGTAGCGCTGCACGCCCCAGACGCTCTGCGGGCCGAAGTCGACGTCGTGGCAGAACGTCGCGTCGCCGCGCATGCCGACGTGGCTCCACGGGCCGACGACGAGCCGCTGCGGCGCGCGCGTTCTGCGCCGTCATCGCCGCGAAGTACTCGGTGTCGGCGGCCGGGAACGGGTCGTACCAGCCGCGTCGAGATCGTGGCCGGGATGTCGGCGTGCTGGTCCCAGAACCTCGTGTAGTCGTGCTCGACCCGGCTCCCAGTACTCGTCGTAGGCGCCGCGCGTGTAGTAGTCGATGCAGCGAGTCCTCGAGCGGCGGCACGTGGCGCAGCGCGGTCTGGCCCGCGCTGCCACGGCGTCGCGCGGAAGAGCTGCCGCAGGTCGCGCAGGTCGTTCCAGACGTCCTGCTGCTTGTCCGGGTCGTCGCGCGATGTCCTGCGCGTCCTGCGCGTGGATGAAGAGCGCCCAGAACATGTGCTGCTGCATCGCGCCGCCCTCGCGGCACTGGTTCTGGAAGCTGTTCGTCGGCACCACGTCCGGCCAGATCGCCGTCAGGTGCGGCGGCGCGCTCGAGCGCCGTGCGCACCTGCGTGATCGCGGCGTACGAGCTGCCGACGGTGCCGATGCGGCCGTTCGACCACGGCTGCGCGGCGATCCACTCGCAGATGTCGTAGCCGTCCCGGCCGGTGTGCGGCGTGGCGGCGTGGTAGTAGACGCCGGACGCCTCGGAGCGGTAGCGGTCGCGCAGGTCGATCAGCACGACGTTGTAGCCCTTCGGGACGAAGAAGTCGGCGATCTCGCTGTAGCGCTTGTCGGTCTTGTCGTACGGGGTGTGGAGCATGATCGTCGGGAAGCGGCCCGTCGACGAAGCTCGCCGTCGCGCGCGGGCCGGTAGACGTCGAACGCGAGCCGGACGCCGTCCCGCATCGGCACCATCACGTCCTTCGACAGGACGATCCCGTAGCTCCGCGCTCACGCCTGCCTCCCTCTCGATGATCAGGTTGCCGACGTCGTCGACGCGCACGGCGAAGCCCGGGTGGACGACGGTGGTCGAGTCGAACTCCTCGACGACGGCCGGCCCGGCGAACGTCGCTCCGGCGCGGCAGCGCGTAGCGGTCGTAGATCGGGCAGTCGACGTAGTCGCCGGCCTCGGCGAAGTAGACGGGCCGGCGCTCCTTCGGCGCCGGCGTCTCGCCCGCGCGTCGAGGCGGCGCAGCGGCGGCTTCGCGATCCGGCCGATGCTCGTCAGCCGCAGGCTCACGACCTCGACCGGCTCGCCGGGCGCGGCGAAGCCGTACGTGCGGTCGTGCTCGGCGTGGAAGCGCTCGAGCAGGTCGTCGCCCGGCGGGGATCGTCAGCTCGTAGCTCTGCCCGACGTAGCGCAGGTCGATCTGGCGGAGGAACTCGATCGCGTCGCCGCCGAGGCCCTCGCGCTCGAGCTCGGCGCGCCCCGCCTCCTCGAGGCTGCGCGAACGTCGTCGCCGACCTCGCCGTGGTCGAGCTCGTCGAGGCGCCGCATGATCGTCGTCGCGGCGTCGCGCTTGAGGTCGGTCGTGAGCAGGCCGGTGGCGGAGAAGATGCCGGGGCTGCGCGGGATCAGCAGCGTCGGCATCTCGGCGTCGCGCGCGAGCGCGTTCGCGTGCACCGGCCCGGCGCCGCCGAAGCCGACGAGGACGAAGTCGCGCGGGTCGTAGCCGCGCTGCACGGAGATCAGGTGGAGCGCGTTCACCATCGCCGCGTTCGCGATCTCGACGATCCCGTTCGCGGCCTCGGTGACGCTCGAGCCCGAGCGGCTTCGCGCAGCGCTCCTCGATCGCGCGCGCGCGCGCCCTCGACGTCGAGCCCGATCTCGCCGCCGAGGAAGTAGCGCCGGGTTGAGGCGGCCGAGCACGACGTTCGCGTCGGTCACGGTCGGCTCGACGCCGCCGCGCCGGTAGCAGACCGGCCCGGGATCGGCGCCCGCGCTCTGCGGCCCGACGCGCAGGAGCCCGCCCGAGTCGACCCAGGCGATCGAGCCGCCGCCCGCGCCGATCTCGACGAGGTCGACGACCGGCGTCCGCACCGGGTAGCCCGAGAGCGACATGCCGCCGATGCCGGCGCCGGCGTGGCCGCCGACGTTGTAGTCCTTCGTCACCGACGGCCGGCCGTCCTGGATCAGGCCGACCTTGGCGGTCGTGCCGCCCATGTCGAACGAGAGGATGTCGGGGCGGCCGAGCGTCTCGCCGAGGTACGCCGAGGCGATCACGCCCGGCGGCCGGGCCCGGACTCGACCATGAACACCGGCCGCACGCGCGCGGCGTCGGAGCCGAAGATGCCGCCGCTCGACTGCATCACGAGCAGCTTCGCCTGCACGCCCGCCTCGGCGAGCCGGCTCTCGATCCGCTCGCAGGTAGCGCTCGACGACCGGCCGGATCACGGCGTTGATCACCGTCGTCGACGCGCGCAGGTACTCGCGGAACTCGGGCGCGACCTCCGACGAGAGCGAGACCGGGATGCCCGGCAGCTCCTCCGCGAGGATCTCGCCCGACCCGCTGCTCGTGCTCCGGGTTGACGTAGGCGTGGAGGAGGCAGACGGCGACCGACTCGACGCCCTCGCGCCGCAGGATCGCCGCCGCGTCGCGCACCGAGTCGTCCTCGAGCGGCGCGCAGCACCTCTCCCTTCGGCCCGAGCCGCT
The DNA here is from genome assembly GCA_963787085.1 of uncultured Gaiellaceae bacterium. Taxonomy (GTDB): domain Bacteria; phylum Actinomycetota; class Thermoleophilia; order Gaiellales; family Gaiellaceae; genus Gaiella. The sequence continues at coordinate 247,231 of CAWBBO010000015.1, forward strand.
CGCCGACGACGACGGCGCGGTCGCGCGGGCACGAGCGGCGTCGCCTTCTCGAACTGCGTGTCGTAGAGCGTCGGCCGCACCTGGCGCGCGATCTCGAGCAGGTCGCGGAAGCCGTCGGTCGTGACGAAGCCGCTGCGCGCGATCTTGCCCTCGATGATCGCGTTCGTCGCGACGGTGGTCGCGTGGACGACGAACGTCACCTCGCCCGCCTCGACGCCGCCCTCGGCGAGCGCGCGCTCGGCGGCCTGCATGAAGCCCTCGGACGGGTCGGCGGGCGTCGTCAGCACCTTGGCGATCGAGACCTCGCCCGTCTCCTCGTCGATCAGGGTGGCGTCGGTGAACGTGCCTCCGATGTCGATCGCCAGGCGCACGCTCATGCGGTTCCTCTCCTCAGCTCGGTGGTTGCCTCGCTCGTCGACGCGGCGGTCCGCGATCGACCACCCGGTAGTGCTCGCGCGCCCGCTCGGCGCTGACCTTGCCCTCGAGCACGTCGCGCAGGACGCGCTCCGGGTCGCGCTCCTCGGGCGGCCCGTAGCCGCCGCCGCCGCAGCTGCGCACGCTGACGATGTCGCCCGCGACGAGCTCGGTGGTGCTCTTCGAGCCGAGCCGCGTCTCGACGCCGTCGCGGATCAGCACGTACTCGGCGACCGCCGCGTCGTGGCCGCCGAAGGCGCCCCACGGGCCCTGCCGGTCGCGGTCGGCGAGGATCGTGAACGTCGTCGGCTGCAGCGACGCGGAAGTCCTTGCGCAGCCCGAGCCCGCCGCGGAACCGGCCCGGCCCCTCGGAGTCCTCGACGAGCGAGAGCCGCGCGATCTGCACCGGGTAGTTGAGCTCCGTCTCCTCGATCGGCGCGTTCTCCGTGTTCTGGCCGTGGGCCTGCACCGCGTCGGGGCCGTCGCTCCCGTGGCGGCCGCCGTAGCCGCCGGCGAGCGCCTCGTAGAAGCACGTGTAGCTTCCCCTGGCGACGTCGAGCGAGCCGAAGCCCGCCTGGCACATCATCCCCTTCGTGCCTGCCGGGAGCCGCTCCGGGAACGCCGGCAGGAGCGCGCGGAACATCACCTCGACGAGGCGGGTCTGCGTCTCCCAGCCGCCGACGACCGGCGCCGGCCAGGTGCAGTTCGTCACCGTGCCCTCCGGCGCGTTCGAGGCTGAACAGCCGGTAGAAGCCGTCGTTGACCGGCAGGTCGGGGTCGATCAGGCACTTGAGCGCGTAGGCGCAGGCCGAGAACGTCATCGCGTACGTCGAGTTGACCGGCGCGCGCCGCTGCGGGTCCGAGCCCGGTCGTGTCGAAGTGGAGGCCGTCCGGGCGTGATCTCGATCCTCGACCTGGAGGCGGACGGGCTCGTCGGTGTAGCCGTCGTTGTCGACGGTGCCCTCGGCCTCGTACGTGCCCGGCGCGAGCTGCGCGATCTCGGCCCGCACGCGCCGCTCGGTGTACGCGAGCAGCTCCGTCCATCGTGGCGAGGAGCGTCTCGCGCCCGTGCCGGCCGGACGAGCGCCTGCGATCCGGCGGACGCCGGTCGCGTTGGCCGCGATCTGGGCGCGGAAGTCGCCGGCGGTCTCGTGCTTCGAGCGGATCTGGGCGAGGATCAGCCGGAAGACGTCGTCCACGATCTTCCCGCCCTCGACGACCTTGACCGGCGGGATGATCACGCCCTCCTGGAACACCTCCTGGAACGCGCCGATCGACGCGGGCGCGCCGCCGCCGACGTCGACGTGGTGGGCGAGGTTCGCCACGTAGCCGAGCAGCTCGCCGTCGACGTAGACCGGCGAGATCAGGCTGACGTCGTTCAGGTGCACGCCGCGTCGGGTGCGGGTCGTTCGTGACGATCGCGTCGCCGGGGCCGAGGTTCTCCGCGCCGTAGCGCGCGGATCGCGTGCGGCACCTGCTGCACCATCGAGCCGAGGTGCACCGGCTGCGTGAACGCCTGCGCGACCGTGCGCAGCTCGGCGTCGAAGAACGCGCACGAGAAGTCGGAGCGCGTCTTGATGTTCGTCGAGTAGGCGCTCCGCTTCAGCGCCAGCACCATCTCGTCCGTCGCCGCGACGAGCGCGTTGCGGATCACCTCGAAGGAGATCGGGTCGACGCCCGCGCTCATCGCCCGCAGCTCCGCCGTCGCCGCCTCGTCGAGCTCGCCGACCGCGAGACGGCGACGCGGTAGACGTCGCGGGCGCGCTCGACGCTCACCTTGTCCTCGAGCACGTCGCGCAGCACGCGCTCCGGGTCGCGCTCCTCGCGGCGGGCCGTAGCCGCCGCCGCCGCAGGTGCGGTAGCTGACGATGTCGCCGGCCTCGAGCGCCACCGTCGCCTTCGCGCCGAGCCGGGTCTCCTCGCCGCCGCGGATCAGCACGTACTCGGCCACCCGGCCGTCGTGGCCGCCGAAGGCGCCCGGCCGGCCCGCGCTCGTCCGGTCGGACGAGCACCGTGAACGTGGTCGGCCGCTCGAAGAGGAAGTCCTTGCGCAGGCCGAGCCCGCCGCGGAAGCGGCCCGCCCCGTCGGAGTCGTCGACGAGCGAGAGCCGCACCACGCGCACCGGGTAGTTGAGCTCCGTCTCCTCGACCGGCGCGTTCTCCGTGTTCTGGCCGTGCGTCTGCACCGCGTCCGGGCCGTCGCTCGCGTGCCGCGCCGCCGTAGCCGCCGCCGAACGTCTCGAGGAAGCAGACGTACTCGTTCGTGACCGGGTCGACGCCGCCGAAGCCCGCGTGGCACATCATCGCCTTCGTCCCCGCGGGCAGCGCCGACGGCAGCGCCGGCAGGAGGGCGCGGAAGATGACGTCGACGAGGCGGGTCTGCGTCTCCCAGCCGCCGACGACCGGCGAGGGCCAGGTGCAGTTCGTGACGCTGCCCCGCGGCGCGTCGAGCTGCACGAGCCGGTAGAAGCCGTCGTTGACCGGCAGGTCGGGGTCGATCAGGCACTTGAGCGCGTACGCGCAGGCCGAGAAGGTCTGCGCGTAGGTCGAGTTGACCGGCGCGCGCCGCTGCGGGTCGCTGCCCGCGAGGTCGAAGGAGACGCCGTCGGCGCGTGATCTCGACCCGCGCGCGGAGCCGCACCGGCTCGTCGGTGTAGCCGTCGGTGTCGACCGAGCCCTCGGCCTCGTAGACGCCGTGCGGCAGCGCCGCGAGCTCGGCGCGCGTGCGCCGCTCGGTGTAGTCGAGCAGCTCCTGCCATCGCCGCCACGATCGTGGCGTGGCCGTGGCGCGCGACGAGCGCCTCGAGCCGGCGCGCCCCGGTCGCGTTCGCGGCGATCTGGGCGCGGAAGTCGCCGGCGGTCTCGTGCTTCGAGCGGATCTGCGCCAGGATCAGCTGGAAGACGTCGTCGACGATCCGCCCCGCCTCGACGACCTTGACCGGCGGGATGATGACGCCCTCCTGGAACACCTCGCGGAAGGCGCCGATCGATCGCGGGCGCACCGCCGCCGACGTCGACGTGGTGCGCGAGGTTCGCGACGTAGCCGAGCAGCTGCCCCGTCGGCGAAGACCGGCGAGATCAGGCTGACGTCGTTGAGGTGGACGCCGCTCGGGAACGGGTCGTTCGTGATGATCACGTCGCCGGGCCCGAGGTTCTCCGGCGCCGTAGCGTGCGCACCGCCTGCGGCACCTGCTCGACCATCGACCCGAGGTGGACGGGCTGCGTGAAGCCCTGGGCGACGGCCCGCAGCTCGGCGTCGAAGAAGGCGCACGAGAAGTCGGAGCGCGTCTTGATGTTCGTCGAGTACGCGCTCCGGCGCAGCGTCAGCACCATCTCGTCCGTCGCCGCGACGAGCGCGTTCCGGATCACCTCGAACGTGATCGGGTCGAGCATCATGCGCGGTTCCCCTGCCCCCACACGGAGGTGAACGTCTTCCCCTCGGAGAACCGCGCGCCGGAGAGGCTCGAGATGTCGATGCGCGGCTCCTGCCCCGCGATCACGGCGGCGAGCGACTCGCCGATCGCCGGCCCGATCTTGAAGCCGTGGCCGCTGCCGCCGAAGCACGAGTAGTAGCCGCCGACCTCCTCCTCGCCGACGATCGGGTACCAGTCCTCGGTGATGTCGTAGACGCCCGAGTAGCCGGTCACGAAGGCGCCGCCGTAGTTCGGCTGCGTCAGCGTCGGCGCGAGCGACGGCACCCGGTCGAGGAGCTTCGGCACCATCTTCTGCAGGTGCGCCTCGTCGGTGCCGTCGTCGTAGGTCTCGGGGTCGGCCGGCTCGATCTCCTTCGGCCAGCCCTCGCCGGCGAGCACCTTGCCGCCCGCGTACGGCCGGCAGTAGAACCGCTGCGGCACGTCGGAGATGACCGGGAAGTCCCGGAATCCCTCGGGCGCGTCGAAGATCGCCTCGTGCTCGCGGCTGAACGTGATCGGGTAGTCGACCCCGACCATGCGGCCGATCCGGTCGCCCCACGGGCCGCACGCGTTGACGACGACGCCCGTCGCGATCTCGCCGTCGCCGGTGACGACGCCCGTGACCCGCCCGCTCGCGGTCGAGATCGCGAGCACCTCGCACCCCTCGTACACGTGCAGCCCGTGCTCGCGCTGCGCAGAGCGCACCAGCGACTCCACCGTCTGCACGGGGTTGCAGTAGCCGGACGTCTGCTCGAAGCAGGCGAGCGCCACGCCCTCGAGCCGGAGCTGCGGCCAGCGGTGCTCGACCTCCTCCGGCGCGAGCAGCACCGTGTCGACGCCGAAGCTCTGCTGCACCGGGACGATGTCGCGCAGCCCCTGCTCCCCTCCGGCGGCGCGAAGAGCATGTAGCCGATGTTCTCGAACCCCGACGGCCCGCCGAGCTCCTCCTCGGCGTTCGCGATCATCGCGGCGCCGCGCACGGCGAGCCTGATCCCGACCTCGTTCGAGTAGTGCTGCCGGACGTGCGCGGCGGAGTACTGCGTCGAGCCGCCGCAGAGCTTCCGCTTCTCGACCAGGGCGACCTCCCCGAATCCGATCTTCGCCAGGAAGTGGGCCGTGCTCGCACCCATGATGCCGCCGCCGATCACGACTGCGTCGGCCTTGTCGATCACGCGCTTCTCCTCTCGTCTCGTAGAGCTCTCGTCGCCTCGGCGTCGACGTGGCCGCCGGCTGCGACCACGACGCCGTACAGCTCGCGCGCCGCCGCGGCGCTGACCTTCTCGTTCGCGACGTCGTGCGGCGACCGCCTCGGGATCGCGGTCGAGAGGGTCGCCCCAGCCGCCGCCGCCCGCGGTGCGGTGGACGTAGACGTCGCCCGCCTCGATCGTGGTCGAGAACATCGCGGGCAGTGTCTCCTCCGTGCCGTCGGGGCGCAGCAGGACGTTGCTCGAGGTGGCCCCGGTGCCGCCCCCGGAGAGCCCGTACGGGCCTCTGTCGGCTCGGTCGGAGCGAACGATCAGCGAGGTGCCGGGCGTCAGGCAGCGCCAGACGCGCTCGATCGCGAGCCCTCCGCGGTGCTCGCCGGCGCCGCCCGTGTCGGGCACGAGCCCGTAGCGCTCGACGACGATCGGGAACTCCGACTCGGCCACCTCGATCGGGATGTTCGCCGCCAGGCTGGCGGGATTCGTGAGGCCGTCGTTGCCGTCCCAGAGGGGCGTGCCGCCCCAGGTCCCGACGACGAGCTCGTAGAAGACGAAGCGGTCGCCGCCCTCCGGGCGGTCGGCACCGAAGATCGCGAGCGTGTTGCCGCCCTCGCCGGCCGCCGGGATCCGGTCGGGGATCAGCTGCGCCAGCGCCCCGTTGAGCGCGTCGAGCACCCGGAATCCGGTGACGCCGCGCATCGAGGACGCCCCGGGCATGACCACCTCCGCGATCGTGCCGGGCTTCGTGAGCACGTGGATCGGCCTGAACGCACCGGCCGTGTTCGGCACCTCGAGGGTGAGGGCGCAGCGGACGGCCTGGTAGACGCAGGCCATCACGAACGACCGGGTGCTGTTGAGCGACCCGCGCACCATCGGGGCCGACTCCGTCAGGTCGGCGGTGACCTCGTCGCCCGCGATCGTGACGCGCGCCGTGATCGGCACGTCCATCGCGTCGACGCCGTCGGAGCCGAGGTAGTCGGTGAAGGACGCGGTGCCGTCGGGCCAGGACGCGATCTCCTGCCGGACGAGCCGCTCGGTGTAGTCGATCAGCGCGACCATCAGCTCGGCGAGCTGCTCACGGCCGTAGCGCACGGCGAGCGCCTGCAGCGCGCGCTCGGCGACCGAGCAGGCGGCGACCTGCGCGCCGAGGTCGCCGAAGGTCATCCGCGGGATGCGCATGTTCGTCTCGATCAGCCGGTGCACCTCCTCGACCGGCTCGCCCTCGGCGTAGAACCGGATCCAGGGCATGCGGAGGCCCTCCTGGAAGATCTCCGTGTTGTCGCAGGCACTCGAGCCGGGCAGGCGCCCTCCCACGTCGCCGTGGTGGGCGGTCGTGACGGCCCAGCCGATCAGCGTGTCCTCCAGGTGCACGGGCTTGACGACGAAGATGTCCTGCAGGTGCATGCCCCCGTCGAAGGGGTCGTTCATGATGAAGACGTCGCCGGGGCGGACGCGGTCGCCGTAGTGCCCGAGGAGCGACTCCATCGCCGTCGGGATCGAGCCGAGGTGGAACGGGACGCTGACCGCCTGCGCGACGGTCTCTCCGCGGGCGTCGCAGAGGGCGGAGGAGAAGTCCATGCCGTCGCGGACGACGGTCGAGTGGGCGGTGCGGATGATGGTCGTCGCCATCTCGTCGGCGATCGACTGGAGCGCGTTCGCGACGATCTGGAGCGTCACCGGGTCGGGTGTCGTGGCAAGCTGCTCGCTCACGAGGCCTCCTTCTCGAGCACGAGGGTGCCTGTCTCGACGTGGCGCCGGACGCTCCAGCCGGCCGGGACGACGACGGTGGTGTCGTACTCGTCGACGAGCAGCGGCCCCGGCTCCCCGGCGGCCCCGATCGAGGCCCGCGCCCGCACCGGCACGTCGGCAGCCGTGCCGCCGAGCCACATCCGCCGGGTCGCGTGCCGGTCCGGGACGATCGTGTCGGCGACGTCGAAGGCGAGGCCGGCAGCGGAGAGGCCGAGCGCGGCGAGCCGCACCGCCCGCACCTCCACGGGCGAGCCGGGCTGGCCGCGGACGCCGTAGAGCACCTCGTGCTCGTCCTCGAAGCGCGCGCGCAGGCTCACGAGCGAGTCCCGGTCGACGGGGCCGTCGGGCAGCACGACCTCGATCTCCCAGCTCTGGCCGCCGTAGCGGAGGTCGGCCGTCCGCACCCACGTCGGCTCCTCGCGCCCCGCGAACGCTCGCGCGAGGAGCGCCTCCATCTCCTCGAGCAGCGCCGTGATCGCCGAGGGGGCCACGGCGTCCACGTCCAGGTGGCAGGAGCGCACCTCGTGGAACTCCGGCCGCGCGAACAGCAGCCCCACCGCGCTGAAGAGCCCCGCGACGGGCGGCACGAGCACGGTGGTGACGCCGAGGTCGTCGGCGAGCCCGCCCGCGTGCACGGGACCGGAGCCGCCGTAGGCGACGATCGCGAAGTCGCGCGGGTCGCGGCCCTTCTCCGACGAGACGGAGCGCAGCGCCCGCGTCATGCGCGCGTTCGCGATCCGGTGGATGCCGTCGGCTGCCTCGAGCACGGACAGGCCGAGCGGCCGCGCGACCAGCTCCACGGCCGCCTCGGCGAGCTCGCGCCTGATCGTGATCTGCCCGTCCGCGACCTGGCCGGCGGGCATGAAGCCGAGCACGACGTTCGCGTCGGTGACCGTCGGCTCGACGCCGCCGCGGCCGTAGCACGCGGGACCGGGATCGGCACCGGCGCTGCGCGGGCCGACCTGCAGCCCGCCGGCCGGGTCGAGCCAGGCGATGCTGCCGCCGCCGGCTCCGACCTCGGCGATGTCGATCGTCGGGATCCGCAGCAGCTCGCCGGCGCCGCGGATGAGGCGGCTGCCGGCAGAGATCGAGCCACCCACCTCGTACTCGCGGCCGCGCGCGATCACGCCGTTCTCGATCAGCGAGGCCTTCGCCGTCGTCCCTCCCATGTCGAAGGCGATCGCGTTCCCGGCGCCGAGCCGCCGGATCATCCCGAGCGCGGCGACGACGCCGGCGGCCGGGCCCGACTCCAGCGCGAACACCGGGCGGAGCTTCGCGTCCTCGGAGGTCATCACGCCGCCGGACGACTGCATGATCGAGAGCGGCGCGCCGTCCAGGCCGATGTCGTCGAGTCCCGTGCGGATCCGGTCGATGTACGACGACATCAACGGCCGCACGTACGCGTTCACGACCGTGGTCGCCGAGCGCTCGTACTCGCGCTGCTCGCGCAGGATCTCGCTCGAGAGCGAGATCGTCGCGCCCGGCAGCTCCTCGGCCAGGATGGCGCCCACCCGCTGCTCGTGCTCGGGGTAGAGGTAGGAGTGCAGGAAGCAGACGGCGACGGAGTCGATGCCGAGCCCGCGCAGCCGTTCGGCGAGTGCCTGCACCTCGTCCTCGTCCAGCGGGCGCACCACGGTGCCGTCCGCGGCCACGCGCTCGGCCACCTCGAAGCGCAGGCGCCGCTCGACGAGCGGAGGCGGCTTGCGCCAGAAGAGGTCGTACATGTGGGGGACGCGGAGGCGCCTGAGCTCGAGCACGTCCCTGAAGCCTTGCGTCGTGACGAGCGCGGTCTCGGCACCGAGGCGCTGCAGCACCGCGTTCGTGGCGACGGTGGTGCCGTGCACGACCTCGTCGACGGCGGAGGCGCCGTCGGCGGCGAGGCCCGCCACCGCCTCGACGACGGCGCGGTCGTAGCTCGGCGGCGTGGAGAGGAGCTTGCGCACCTGCACGCGCCCGTCGCCGGCGTGCAGCAGCACGTCCGTGAAGGTGCCCCCCACGTCGACGCCGACCCGGGCCGTCACGAGCCGGCCTCCGGAAACCGGTCGCACCAGACTTTGTGGTGATTCACCACAAAGTCCTCTCGACGACCGCTTTGCGATTTGAAATAGCAAATTGCACTGCGGGCGAGCTTAGAGCAAACTGTCTGGCAATGGAAGGCCTGATCGCACCGATCCCCCCGCTCGAGGAGCGCGAGTCGATCGAGCAGCGCGTGGCGCGGACGCTGCGCGAGCTGATCGTGGCGGGCCGGCTGCCCGCCGGGACACCGCTCGTGCAGCGCGACCTCGCGCAGCAGCTGGGTGTCTCCCCGACGCCGGTGCGCGCGGGGCTGAGCCTGCTCGAGCGCGAAGGGCTCGTGGCGGTGAACGCCACCGGGCGGGCGGTCGTGAGCCGGCTCACGCGTGAGGACTTCGAGGAGATCTACGCCGCGCGCCTCGGCCTCGAGGGCCTCGCGGCGAGGGTGGGTGCCGCCTCGGCCGGGCCGGCCGAGATCGCAGTCATGAAGAAGCTGCTGCAGCATCTGCGACAGCTCGCCGAGGAGCAGGACGTGGACGAGTACCTGCGCCAGCGCTGGGAGTTCCACGCCACCTGCTACCGGGCGAGCGGGCGCCGGCGGCTCGTCGACGAGGTGGAGCGGCTGTTCTGGCGCTCCGACCGCTACAACCGCATCGTCCTCTCCACGCTCGAACGCTTCCGCGAGTCCGTCGGCCGCTATCGGGACTTCCTCGCCGCGTGCGAGGCGAACGACGGCGCCCGGGCCGAGCAGGTCGTGCACGAGAGCATGCGCTGGGCGGTCGACCGGGTGGCGGCGAGCCTGCCCTCGGAGGCGTCGCAGCCCGGATGACGGCGGTGACGGAGGCAACGCGGGCGCTCCGCGAGCTGCTGGGCGGGGACCGGGTGCGTGACGGCGACTCCGAGCGGGACCTGCACGCAGGCGACCTCAGCTTCCATCAGCCGCACAGGCCCGACCTGGTCGTCTACCCGGGCTCGACCGCCGAGGTGGCGCAGGTGCTCGCGCTCGCGAGCGAGCTGCGGATCCCGGTGACGCCGTTCGGCGCCGGCACGAGCCTCGAAGGCCACGTGATCCCCGTGCACGGCGGCATCAGCCTCGACCTCTCCCGGCTCGACCGGCTGCTCGCGCTCTCGCCCGAGGATTTGACGGCGACGGCGCAGGCCGGGGTCACCCGCCTCGCGCTCGAGCGCGCCGCGGGCGAGCACGGCCTCTTCTTCCCGGTCGACCCGGGCGCGGACGCGACGCTCGGCGGCATGGCGGCGACGAACGCGGCGGGCACGACGACGGTGCGGTACGGGAAGATGCGGGCGAACACCCTGGCCCTCGAGGCGGTGCTCGGCGACGGACGGGTGATCCGGACGGGCAGCCGAGCCGCGAAGACGTCGGCGGGGTACGACCTGACGGGACTCCTCGTCGGGTCGGAGGGGACGCTCGCCGTCATCACCGAGGTGACCGTGCGGCTGCACGCGATCCCGGAGCACGCGGTTGCGCTGCGCATCTCGTTCCCCGACGTCGAGAGCGCCTGCCGGGCCGCAGCGGGCGTCGTCGCGGCCGGCGCCGGCGTGACCCGGGTCGAGCTGCTCGACGCCTGGATCGTGTCCGCCATCAACGCATACGCGGGCACTACCTATCCGGAAGGGCCGTGCCTGTTCGTGGAGGCGACGGGCAGCGAGGAGATGGTGGCCGGCGACCTCGAGCTCGTGCAGGCGATCGCCCGGGCGGAGGGCGCGACGGCGCTCGTGCACGAGCGCGACCCCGACGCGCGCGCCCGGCTGTGGAAGGCCCGGCACGACACGACACACGCCGCCGCGGCGAAGATGCCCGGCACGAAGGAGCGGGCGACCGACGTCTGCGTGCCGCTCACCTCCCTCGCAGCGGCGGTGAGCTTCGCGCGGGCCGAGATCGACCGCCTGGGGCTGCAGGCGGGAATCGTCGGGCACGCCGGCGACGGGAACGTGCACGTGAGCATCCACCTCGACCCCGACGACGCCGACGCCGTCGCGCGCTCGGACGAGCTCGCGCATCGCGTGGTCGACGACGCCCTCGCCCGCGGCGGCACCTGCACGGGCGAGCACGGCATCGGGCTCGGCAAGATCGGCGCCCTGCAGCAGGAGCACGGCGACCTCGTGCCGCTGATGCACGGCCTCAAGCGCGCGTTCGACCCGCACGGGATCCTCAACCCGGGCAAGGTGCTGCATTCGCCGCATGCTGACTTCGCTGCGCGACGTTCGGGAATCCGCTAACGCGGATCCCCGCAGCGCAAACACCTCCTGAAGCCGGGAACCGGCGGCCCCCTACACTTCCCCGTGTAGTGGGCCGTTAGCTCAGCTGGTAGAGCAGGGGACTTTTAATCCCAAGGTCGCTGGTTCGATTCCAGCACGGCCCATACAAAATCCCTGCAAATCGCACATATTTGTGCCAGATTTGTTGTCTGAAAAGACACTGAGCGTACAGAACGACGTACAAAACATCGACACGCCGTGCTCGGTCGCTACCGAAGCAACTGCCAAGCGGTGCTGTTCTTCAGGTACAACCGGCTCCGGCCAGCGGGCCGAGTAGCGGGTCGGCGTGTCGTCGACGGGCAAGCCGAAGGCACTCAACGCCTTCGCCGTCACCTTCGAAGGCCGAATCGACCTCAACAGCAACAACTGACATGACAAGGCAGGCACCCGAAAATCTGACACTCCCTTCTCTGGCAATCAGCTATCCGGCATTCAGCGTTCGGGCAGCCCGGCGTGCATGTGCCGGACGGCGGACACCAGACCGTCGCGCAGGCACTGCCTGCCGGCCTCGTCGAGGCCACCGAAGATCTCGGCCTCCAGCTCGTCGACCGCGGCCTCGCACGCCGCGAGCACTTCTCGTCCCTTTGCCGTCAGACCCACCGGGTAGACCCTGAGGTGGTGCGGATGGCGGCTTCGCTCGATGAGCCCGCGATTCTCGAGCGCCTCGATCACCTCGCTCATGGCCTGTGGTGACATGTACGAGCGGCGCGCGAGCTGGGCATTCGAGAGAGCTCCGCGACGACCGAGCACGCTCAGCGTCGTGTACTGGAGCGTCGTCAGATCGTACGGCTGGACACGCTCGTGGATAGCGCGCCGCATCGCTCGCTCGAGACGAGCCACGATGTAGCTGAGCCGGGGCTGATCGGTGTGATCGGAGGTCAGAACGGGCTCATCGTCCCAGACGCGGCCGACGGTCACCGGCCCATGATGTCAGCAACGTGAGGCTTTCGTGATCTCATCGGCGCCTGCGACCGGGTGGCCGGCGAACCGCGCGGCGAGAGGGTCGTCGTGATGATCACGCAGGTCGACCGTCCGGATCTGCCGGCGCCGACGACGGCGACCGCCGAACGAGCCGCAGGAGCGCATCGATTGCGTCCGCCGCCGCGGGGACGAGGCCTCTCGGGAAGAACAGCATCACGAGGCAGAGGATCGCGCCGAAGACGCCCAGCGAGAAGACGGTCGGTGCGGCCGACGGTAGCGACCATCCGAACAGCGTGGCTTGAGCCCCGATCTGCCGGAGCTCGTGCTCGAGATACAGCATCCCGACGGTGCCGACGACGGCACCGTAGACGTTGCCGAGACCGCCGACGGCGATCATGACCACAAATTGGATGCTGAGGATCACGGGGAACGAGTCGGGCGAGACGAACTGAAAGGAGAACGTGAACAGGCCGCCTGCGAGCCCCGCGAGCGCCGCCGAGTAGACGAAGAGACGCAACTTGATCGAGGCGACCGCGACTCCCGACGCCGCAGCGGAGGCCTCGTCGGCCGCAATCGCCTGAAGTGCGCGCCCTGACCGGGAGCGGACGAGGTTGATCGACAGCAGCAGCGCGACTGCGACGAGCCCCCAGACGACCGATGCGTGCAATGCCCCGCGGATCTCGTGTCCGGCGATCTCCAGCGGCTTCGCCACGGCGATGCCGTACTGACCACCGGTGAACCGATCCTGAGCGTAGAGAAGGCCGTACGCGATCAGGCTGAGGGCGAGCGTCGCAAACGCCAGGTAGTGGCCCCGTAGTCGAAGCAGCGGCACGCCGATGACGGCGGCGACGATCGCGGTGAGGACGGGCGCGACCAGGACGGCGAGGAGAGGGTCGATGCCGGCGTCGGGATCGACGAACCGCGAGTCCGGGTCGATCCCGACCGTCAGCACCGCGGACGTGTACGCCCCGATCAGGAAGAACGCCCCCTGACCGAGCGAGATCTGGCCGGCGAAGCCCGTGAGCAACGTCAGCCCGATCGTGACGAGCGTGTACAGCCCCATGCGGTCGTAGAGGCCGAGATCGAACGTGGACAGCTGGAACGGGAGCCAGCATGCAAACGCCGCAGCCCCGAGGAGGAGTCCGATTCTGACGGCCGCCGGCAACTGTCGGCGGGCACGGGCGGCGACGATGCCGACGTGGTGGGCGACCGCGGTTTCGCGCCGGGAGCGCCAGCCGATGAAGACCAGCATGATCACGAGTGCGATCACCAGGCTGTACTGCGAGTCGATGTATCCGACGACGAGCTGCTCGAGGATGCCGAGGACGTAACCGCCGATCAACGCGAGCCGGATGGACGTGAGGCCGCCGAAGACGGCGGCAGCGAAGCCGTTGACGGTGATGGTGACGCTCGACGCGTAGGTCATCGGGTAGCTCGGTGCGAGGAGTGCCCCTGCGAGCGCCGATAGCGCGGCCGCGACGACGAACGCGACCACTGCGATCGAGCGGATGTTGAGGCCGACGAGCTCGGCGGCGCGACGTGAGTCGGAGCAGGCGACGAGCGCCTGGCCGACGATCGTCCGGTGGAGGAAGAGCGTCAATCCGAGCGCCGCAGCGAGCGCAACGGCGGCGATGAGCACGTACTGGGGCTGCACGAGGACGTCGCCGACGTTCCAGGCGTGGTCGGAGATCCCCGGATACGAGCGTGGAATGTCGCCGAACGCGAGCAAGAGCGCCGCCTCGGCGACGAACGACGCGCCGAGTGTGATGATCAGGCTGGCGAGCGCCGTCGTTCGACGGCTGAAGCCGAAGGCGAGAACTGCCAGGAGACTCCCGGCCACAGCGGCGAGAGCGACCGCTACGGCTCCGGCGAGCCAGAGCGGTAGCCATTCCTGCAGCTGAAAGGTGAGCAGGGCGCCGAGCACGGCGAAGACGCCCTGGGCGAAGTTGACGATTCCGGTCGTCCGGTAGATGAGAACGAGCGACATGCCGACGACGGCGAACACCGATCCGGTGGAGAGCCCGACGACGATCAGTTGCAGGAAGGTCGTCATGTGGCCCCCAGGTAGGCGTTCCGCACTTCGGGTCGATCGCGCAAAGCGGCGCTCTCACCTTCGAGCGCGAGTCGCCCGACTTCGAGCACGTACGCGCGCGTGCAGAGCTCGAACGCGAGCCGTGCGTTCTGCTCGACGAGCAGGAGCGCGACACCGTCCTCCTCGTTGAGGCGCAGGAGGAACTCCGCCAGCTGCTGAACGATCAGCGGTGCGAGCCCGAGCGAGAGCTCGTCGATCGCAAGCGCGCGCGGTGCCGCCATCAGCGCACGGCCGATCGCGACCATCTGCTGCTCACCTCCCGACGTGCGCGCAGCCGGACGCTCCCGTAGCTCGTACAGCTTCGGAAGCAGCTCGTACAGGCGCGCCAGACGATCACGAACCTCGCCACGGCGGCGGAGATAGCGGAGCGTCGAGGTGATGATCTCGGTGCGAAATGTGCTGCCGTAGGCGCCGAGCAGGAGATTCGCCTCGACCGGCAGAGTGGGGAACACCTGGCGTCCCTCGGGCACTTGCGTCAGCCCTCGCGCGACGATCCGGCCAGGCGCCCAGCCCGTCACGTCGCGGCCGTCAACGCGGACGCGCCCGCCCGCGGGAACGAGTACGCCGCATGCAGCGTTCAGCAGAGAGCTCTTGCCTGCCCCGTTCGGGCCGATCAGTGCGACGCGCTCGCCCGCCTCGACGCGCAGCGACACGCCGTCGACCGCGACCGCGGGACCGTAACGAACCACGACGTCGTCGAGTTCGATCAGCGGGGTCATATGGTTGCCGATCCGAGGTAAGCCTCGATCACCCGCCTGTCGGTTCGCACGTCCGCCGGTGTTCCGTCGGCGATGACGCGACCACGGTCGAGAACGACGACGCGATCAGCCAGCGAGCCGACGAACGTCATGTCGTGCTCGACGAGGATCTGCGTCAAGCCGCGCTCGCGAAGGGTGCTCAGGGCCTGCGCGAGCCTGTCCTTCTCTGCTGCGCGGAGCCCGGCGGCCGGTTCATCGAGCAGCAGCAGCCGCGGCCGCTGGGCGAGCGCGCGGGCAACTGCGAGCAGCCGGAGCTGACCGATCGGGAGCGTCGTCGCGGCCGAATCCGCATGAGCGGCAAGTCCCACGAGCTCGAGCGCCGCGCGGGCCTCGGCTCTCACGACCCGTTCCTCGCGCCACTGCCACGGCGGTCGCAGCATCCCCTCGACGAAGCCCGCGCGCGTCCACGTATGGCAGCCGACGGCAGCATTCCCGAGCACATCCAGGTACTCGAGAACGCGTGTCGTCTGGAAGCAGACTGCCGTCCCTGCGCGGGCACGCCGGTGCGCCGGCCAGTGCGTGACGTCGTTTCCCTCCACGACGATGCGTCCCTCGTCAACGGGCAGGAACCCCGACATGCAGCCCAGCAGCGTCGACTTGCCCGCGCCGTTCGGGCCGATCAGGCACGTCAGAGAGCCCTTGGCGAATTCCAGCCTGACGTCGTCGACGGCGGCGACAGCGCCGAACCGCTTCGTGACCCCCTCGACGCAGCACGTCGGCAGCGCGACGCTCGTCGTCTCTCCCGGCGCGGTCGTCAACGCACGTGCTGGGGCAGCCCCCAGCCCGGCGCCTGGGCGGCCGAGGTCAGGGCGCGCACCATCTCCAGGCGCTGGATCCTCTCGAGCTTCGCGCGGAGCACGGTGAGTGACCGGTTCGGCGCCAGAGTCCTAGTGTCACGAGAGGGCATCAGCAGGTGTCGTCGTGGCGGGGCGGGACTGCGCTGCCACGCAGCCCCGCCCCATCCGGGTGCTACTTGGTGACTCCGAACGCAGCGCCGAAGACCGGCTTCGGCTTGCAGTTGCTGATCTGCCCTGCCCACATGCTGTCGATGTTCAGGCCCGTGTGGTTGGTTGTCGAGAACCGAAGCTTCCCACCCGGGGTGACGACGCCCTTCAGCTTCGTCTCGATCGCGGTGTTGATGGCGGCACGAGTGAACCCGCCCTTCTCCATCGCCGCCTTGAACGCCCACAATGCCGTTCCCGTGTCGACGTCGAAGTTCGACACGCCCCGCTTGATCATCTTCCGCAGGAGCTGGGCCTGCGCCCGGGCGGGGTTCGTCCTCGGAAGGTCTTCCCAGACCGTGCCCAGGTACGAGTTGATGATCGCTCCGTTGACGTCCGGGCAGTTGCCCGAGAGGAACTGCGGGGACATATTGGCTCCGGTCAGCACGAGTCGCTGCGCGAGCTGGAGCTGCCGGAACTGCTTCACGATCGTCGAGCCCGCCGGCGTTGCCGTCCAGAGCCAAAGCGCCTGGGCGTCCGAGTTCTTCACCTTCGTCAGCTCGGCGGTGAAGTCGGTGGTCGCGGGCGAGAAGATGGTCGTGTCGACGACCTGGAGCCCGTACGCGCTCGCAAGCTTCGCGACCTGCGCCGGGCCGTCCCGACCGAAGCCACCGTTGTCACCCATCAGCCAGACACGCGAGATCTTCAGCTTGCGCAGATACGCGGCCTCGTTGTACGCGTAGAGGCGCGCCGTCGGGCTGGCCACGTAGACGTACGGGATGGGCGGAGCGACAAGGGTCGTCGGCGGCGACAGCGCGATGAAGGGGATGCTCGCCTGGCTGGCGATCGGCCCCGTCGCCACGGCTGCGGCCGCGTTGCCCGAGCCGAGGATCCCGACGTACTTCGAGTCGGCGATGAACTTCTGGACGTTCTGCACGGCCTGCGAGGGGTTCGATGCGTTGTCCAGCACGTCGACCACGACCCGCCTGCCCTTGATACCGCCGCGCGCGTTCCAGTATGCGACAACGGCCTGGACCGTCTGGCGGTCGCTTTGCCCGACGAGCTCCGTCGGCCCCGTCAGCGGGGCATCCATACCGAAGTAGACGGTGCCGCTGAATGCAGCCTGCTTGCTCGTGAAACCGGTCACGACGAAAAGCATTGCCGTGGCTCCCGCAGCGACCAGCGCTGCGAACACCTTCCGACGAGTCATCCACTGCTCCTTACCTTGGGAACAAGAAGACCCCGATGACCTTTGCCGTACGAGAGTCTCTGTTCAGACGCCTGCGAGGACGGGGTGTTGGCCGAGCCCGATGGGACGAGGCCGTTCGGCGTCGCCGCGGTGTGGAGTGACAGCCCCATCCGCCTAGGTCCGGATCCCTCGTTCACCCTGGCGCGAGACAGTAACAGGGATCTTGATACAGCTCAAGCAACCTGGCGGAGAGGAGTCTGCTTCCTTCCGCCGACCGACAACACGCAGGCGCTCGCAGGACGACCCCGTCCGCTCGCGCCGGATCCTCGACCGCATCCCGGCCGGGCGCTCGGGGAAGCGGAAGACGTCGTCCGGCACCCAGTCGTCCCGTCTTGATGCCGAGCGATACGAGGAGGGCGTCTAAAGGACGATCGTGCCAGTCCACGCCCGAGGCATGATCGTCGCATGCTCGAGGGGGATTCAGCTCGAACGTCTACTCGAGTCCCCGCTGAGAGGCGTAATCGGGGGCTAGGGGCCTCTGGAGACGTTGAGGCGCACCGCCGACCCCTGCCGGGCCTGACCCGCGACCGGATGCTGCGCAACGACGGTGCCGGCAGGCTCCCGCGAGGGGACCATCACGACGTTCGCCTTCAGGCCCCCGCTTTGGAGCTCCGAGACGGCCTCCCCCTGCAAACGCCCGACCAGGCTCGGCACGTCGGCGAGGCCCGTCCCCTTGGAGACGTTGAGGCGCACGCGGGATCCGTCCGCGGCCTTCGACCCGGCGGCGGGCGACTGGGCAACGACCTCGCGCTCGGGCTTGTCGGAGAACACCTGGTAGACGGATGGCTGCAGCCCCGCCGCGGCGAGCCGATCGCGGGCCTCCGCCTCGGTCACGCCGACGGCGTTCGGAACGCTGACCGTGGCCGGCCCCTTCGACGTGAAGAGCTGCACGGTCGAGCCCCCCTCGGCGTCGGTTCCGGCCGCCGGGCCCTGACGGAAGACGGTGCCCTGCGGAGCGTCGTTCGCCTCGCTGACTATGTCCGTTCTGAAGCCGGCGTCCTGCATCCGCGCTACCGCGTCGTCGAGCGCGAGCCCTTCCACCGCCGGCACGTCCGTCGTGTCCGACGCCGTCAGGTACCACGCTGCGGCGATCGCTCCGAGCGCGAGCACCAGGATCGCGATCAGCGCAGGCACGAGGCTCGGCGGCCGCCGGCGCACTGGAGCATGCTCGACGCGGTCGGCGCGACGAGTGATCGAGCCGTCCTCCTCGAGCCGCACGTTCTCGGTCTCGCTCACGACCCGCGGACCGGCCATCTCGACAGGCGCGCCCGGCACAGGTGCGGGCGGAACCATCTCCGGCGGGATGCGCCAGCCACCGTCCGCCACCTCCGTCCGCTCGGTCACCGCCGTCTCCTCGGTCACCTCGACCGGGTCATCGCGGCTCTCTCTCACGTCGCTCACGAGCAGCCCCGTACCCTCCAGGACCCCGCAGCAAACGCTCAGCCGGCAGACAGCACAACCCCGAGCAACCCGCACACGGTGCGCATCGAGCCGCATCAGGCCCTCCGCGAAGCCCGGATAGCGAGTCCTCATCGTGGGTATAGGAGCCTGATCGTGGGCAATCTCCACTCCAGGGACGACGACTCAGGTTCCTCACCGCCGAACGCGGACCAGTCCCCCGGCGCGCTTGTCTGTGTCCACGGATTGGCCGGCTCCTCGACCTGGTGGGCCGGCGTCTCGGCCGAGCTCGGTGAGGAGGGAAGGGTTTGCTCCCTCGACCTGCCCCGGTCGCTGAAACCGTCCGATCTCCCCGCCTGGGTTGTCGAGCATCTGGACCGTTCCCGGGTCGTTGGCCCCGTTGATCTCGCCGGTCACTCGTTGGGGGCGCTCGTCGCCCTCCAGGTTGCTTCACGCATCCGGAGCTCGTCCGCAGGCTGATCCTCATCTCGCCGCCGGGCATCACGCCGCGGCGCTCGGCCCTCACCTTCGGATGGCCCTTGCTCGCGTCACTGCTCCAGGCCCGTCCAAGCTTCCTGATGAGACTCGCCATGGACGCGTCACGCGCCGGGCCGGCGAACATCCTCAGAGGCACGTCACGTCGCGCGCCGGCCAGAGCCCGCGCGCCGGACGCGGACGCCCGTACCTTCAACTCTCGAAGCCTGGCTGGCCCTGCGCGTCACCCTTCCATTTCCCCGAGTGTGGGCCCTGTGGCAATCGAGCATCGGCGCGGAGCTCCGCGCGCGGACGTTTGTCCGCCATTGTCGCGGGTACGAGCTGTAGGGAACTCACCGTTAGTCGCGCACAAAGGGACCTCGAGCCACGAATGCTGCAGATCAGGCCACAGACCAAGACAGGAGAAGGAGCATGTCCACACCCGAACGTCAGCAGGATCAGGATCCAAAGAAGACCGGTGGTTACGGCGGCACCGGAGCCCCGGAGCGGCCCGAGGGAGCCGAGCTCGTCGACTTCGAGCCTGATGTCGGCGACGGGGATGATGCCGACGACGAGGATGGGGAGAATGCCGACGACGAAGACGAGACCCCCTGCCGATCACTGCTGCATCCTCGGATCGTGCGTCGGGTCGGCGTACTGGGCGGGCAGCCGTGATCGACGGCCTCGGGGCGCAGCTCGTAGTGCCAGGGCTCGTTGCCGTAGATCTGGCACAGCCCGTACCCGGCGCCGTGCTCGGACAGCCACGCCGTGGCATCGGAGGGCCCGATGTCGACCGCGTCCCCCGACACGTGAGCGGACGTGTCGGGGGTGGCCACCCATCGGGCAGCCTCCTCCTCCGAGCCGTACTTCGAGACCGCCTCGCGGAGCAGCTGCTCCTGGTACTCCGGGGAACGCCAGCCGCTGTCGACGAAGAACTCGACCCCGTCGTCCGCGGCATCGGTCGCGGCCTGGCGCAGGGCACCGAGCAGAGCGGGGTCGAGGTTGGCCACACCCGGAACCTCGTCATCGAAGACCGTCGTGCCGTCGGGGACGGCACCGTCGGCCTCGCCGAGCGCACCGACGGTGCTCACTGCGAGGGACGTCGACGGGTGCTGCGGCCGTGCGAGGACGTCGACGGGCGAGGCGACCGTCGAGGACGAGGACGCCGGCGACTGGTGGCCGAGGGCTGCGGCGATCGCCGCGATGACGACGAGCAGGCCGGCGGCACGGATCCTGCGGATCCGGATCCGACGGGTCGTCGGTCGTGCTGGTCGGCTGTAGGTCACGCCGCCAGTCAAGGCAGCGTGGTGTTGCCAGCACGTATGCGGTTTTCGATATGCCGACGATATGCGCCGGCTCGTAGCATCGGAGCATGCGTGTGTTGATCGTCGAGGACGAGCCCTACCTGGCGGAGGCCATCCGCGATGGCCTGCGCCTGGAGGCGATCGCGGCCGACATCGCCGGTGACGGCGACACCGCTCTGGAGCTGCTGAGCGTCAACGCCTACGACATCGCCGTCCTCGACCGCGACATCCCCGGGCCCTCCGGCGACGAGATCGCCAAGCGCATCGTCGCCTCCGGCAGCGGCATGCCGATCCTCATGCTCACCGCTGCCGACCGGCTCGACGACAAGGCCACCGGGTTCGAGCTCGGCGCCGACGACTACCTCACGAAGCCGTTCGAGCTCCGAGAGCTCGTGCTCCGTCTCCGAGCGCTCGACCGCAGGCGCGCCCACAACCGGCCGCCCGTGCGGGAGATCGCCGGTCTGCGGCTGGATCCGTTCCGCCGCGAGGTCTACCGCGACGGCCGCTACGTCGCGCTGACCCGCAAGCAGTTCGCCGTGCTCGAGGTCCTCGTCGCCGCCGAAGGCGGTGTCGTCAGCGCCGAAGAGCTCCTGGAGCGGGCGTGGGACGAGAACGCCGACCCGTTCACCAACGCCGTGCGCATCACGGTCTCGGCACTGCGCAAACGGCTCGGCGAACCCTGGATCATCGCCACCGTGGCCGGCGTCGGCTACCGCATCGACACGCAACCGGACACCGGGCGCGAGGGAGGAGACCGTGGATAGAGCGCCCGGGCTTGAGCGTTCGCCTCAAGCTCACCCTCAGCTACGCCGGCTTCCTCATGCTCGCCGGCGCCTTGCTGCTCGCCGCCGTGTGGGTGTTCCTCCTGCGCTACGTCCCCGACCGCGCGATCCTACGAGCACCCGACGGCCTCGTCGCTTCAGTCCCACCCGCTCCGACCTCCTGCACGCCTTCGCTCCGAAGGCGGCCATCGTGCTGGCGTTCCTGCTGGTGTTCGGTCTCCTGGGAGGGTGGCTTCTCGCCGGCCGCATGCTCGCCCCCCTGACTCGCATCACCGACGCCACACGCATGGCCGCGACCGGATCGCTCTCCCACCGGATCCGGCTGGAGGGCCGCAGCGACGAGTTCCGCGAGCTCGCCGACGCCTTCGACGCCATGCTCGCGCGGCTCGAAGCACACGTCGCCGAACAGCAGCGATTCGCCGCCAACGCCTCCCACGAGCTGCGCACCCCGCTGGCGATCACGCAGACGCTGCTCGACGTGGCCCGCAACGATCCGAACCGCGACACCGGCGAGCTCGTCGACCGCCTCCACGCCGTCAACACCCGAGCGATCGACCTCACCGAAGCATTGCTCCTGCTCAGCCGCGCCGACCAGCGGTCCTTCACCCGAGAACACGTCGACCTGTCCCTCATCGCGGAGGAAGCCACCGAGACGCTCCTCCCCCTCGCAGAGAAGCGCGGCGTCACCATCGAGACCTCCGGCGACATGACCCCCACCATCGGCTCACACGCGCTCCTGCTGCAGCTGACGACGAACCTCGTGCACAACGCGATCGTCCACAACCTGCCCGAACAGGGCACCGTGTGGGTCACGACCAGCGTTCACCCCAAGAGCGTGGTGCTCACCGTCGAGAACACCGGCGAGAAGCTCACCCCACAGCTGGTCTCCACGCTCGCCGAGCCGTTTCAGCGCGGCACCGAACGCATACGCACCGACCACGCAGGTGTCGGCCTCGGCCTGGCGATCGTCAAGAGCATCACCCAGGCACACGACGGAACCCTCACCCTCACCCCCCGGGCCGCCGGCGGGCTCTGCGTCACGGTGCAACTACCCGCCGCGCCACCGCACACCGGCCAGCGAACACCTGCCGAGGCACGAATCCACGCCGGCCCGTCCAGATGGATGGATCCCGTACGGAGCCCAGCAGTCGCAACTGCTGGCGAACGATCGAACGACCGGAAGTCCGTGTGACGTCGAGGGCCCGTCCGGTGCCATGAGGATCCTCGTCGCCGGCGCGACGGGTGTACTGGGCCGGGCCGTCCTCTCCCACCTTTCCGGCCACCGGGTCGTCGGCCTGACACGGTCGCCTGCGAAGCTCGACCTGCTGCGAGCGCTCGGCGCCGAGGGCGTCGTCTGCGACGTCTATGACCGCGAGGCGCTGGCGGGGGCTGCGCGGGGCACGCGCCCCGAGATCGTCGTCAACCTGCTCACCGACCTGGCAGGCGGCGTCGGCCCGGGCAACGATCGCATCCGCCGGGAAGGCGGAGCCAACGTGGTCGACGCGGCCCGTGAGGCCGGCGCACGACGGCTCGTCGTCGAAAGCGTGTCCTTCCCGCTGCCCGGGGCGGCAGGCGAAGCGGTCGCTGCACTCGAGCAGGGAGCGCTCGTGTCGGGGCTCGAGGCCCTCGTGCTCCGCTTCGCTCTGCTCTGGGGGCCCGGCACCTGGTACGAGCGCGCCCCCGACGGGCCTGCCGTCGACGTCGGCGAGGCAGGGCTACGGGCGGCCGATCTCGTCCTCCACGGCGCCCCGGGCGTTCACGAGATCAAGGCCGCGCTCGAGACGTAGCCTCCGGCCGGGCGCGCCGCAGCGACACCACCCGCGCGACGGTGACGCCCGCGCCGAGCACCGCCGCCAGCGCGGCGCCGACGAGCAGCATCGCACCCGTGCGTGCCGCCGCATCCGACTCGAAGACGATTCCGCCTACGGACAGCTCCACAGCGGGGGCGAACAGCAGGGCCTCGAGCTGCCAGGAACGCCGGGGATAGAGCTCTGCCTGCCGTGGCCGCGGCCCGGGCGGCCACGATCCCCAGCCCGAGAGCGAGACGAGCTTCCCCAGGTGACCGACGATCATCCCGGCCGCCCAGCCGAGACCGAGGAGCGTGACCGCCCCGATCGCGGCACGCCTCTGATCCGCCAACCCGGTCACAGCGGCAAGGCCGAGCAGCGCCGCCTGAGCGAGGAAGAACACCCCGAGTGCAGCATGGGCAGCCGGTCCTTCGCGCACGCCGATCTTTCCTGCCAGGGCCGAGCGGAGAAAGAGCCAGGCGACAGGAGTGATGCCGGCCGCGGCGACGACGATGCCGCACCCGGCCAGCACGTCGGAGGGGCCGACGAGGCCGGCGACAAAGAGCCAGAGGCCGGCGACGATTGCGAGCTCGGCCACGGGCACCCGGCGCCGTGCCGGGGCGGCGGCGAGGCCGAGCATGGGAACCAGCGTGCGCCCGATGACGGCGATCAGCACCGTGAGCCAGCCGAGCAGTGCGAGCGAGAGGTGCGCTAGGAGTAGTCGCTCATACGGGACGCCGAGTGGCTCGGGGCCGGAGTCGGCGGCAGCAGCCGCGCCCAGGGCAAATGCGAGCGCTGCGTGCGCACCCGCGAGCGCCACGGCAAGCCGGTTGACGATGATCAGCCTGCCGCGCGGGGCTCGGCGGATCAGTAGCGCGATCTCGCCGAGTAGGACGGCGAGCCCACAGGCGAGGAGCACCGCGAGGATTGCGACAAGGGTGATCGCGTCGACGGCAATCGCAACGGCGAGTGGCGCCCCGGCGGAGATCAAGACGAGCACAAGCAGCCTGTGACGACCGGGGGGAAGATCGTTGCGCAGCAACATCGGCAGCAGCTGCCAGACGGCCGCCGCGACGCCGAAGGGAAACAGCACGAGCGCCACGAGGTGCGCGGCAAGGACCGTCTCGGTCGTCGCGATCGCACCGTCTACGAGCGCCGGAGTGGCGAGGACGAGGACGATGGTCGCCGCGAGCCACCCCGCCAGCGCCGCGAGGTAGGCGGGCGCGACGATCCGAAACGACGCCGGGGCACCCGTGTGCGGGGGCCGGAGCGGGCGGACCGAGCCGCCGGGCTGTGACTCCGAGCGATCCCTCATCGGGCCCATACTGCCGTCGCGCTGATGCCGAGGTCACGGCCAGCGGCATACAATCGGGCGACGAGGGCGCGCGCTCCCTGCGAGTCGACAGCGCAGCCCGTGGCGATCGACGGTCGATTCGGAGGCATTGCCGGCATGCAGCGATGGGATCTGACAGCACCGAACGAGAGCGGCAGGACAGGCCCACGGGTCCTGTTCTCGACCTCCGAGGCACGCGGAGTCGTGATCGACCTCGCACCGGACGAGGAGATGGGCGAGCACCGCGTGCGCGAGCGTGCGATCATGCACGTGCTGCGGGGAAGCGTCACGTGCACTTGCGGAGAGGACACCGCAACCTGCGCGGAGGGCACGCTCGTCATGTTCGAGCCGAGTGAGCTCCACACCGTGCGTGCGCTCGAGTCGACGCGGCTACTCCTCGCGCTCGCGCCCTGGCCGGCCCCCGGGCACTACGACGACGCGGAAGGCGATGACCCGCACGAGCTGCCGGTCAACGCGACACAGCAACCGGACGCCGACCCCTCCGCGTAGGCGGAAGCCCGAGCTCCCTGCGGCTAGCGCCCGGCCTGCACGTCGACCTGGCCGATCTGCAGGCCCCCGCGACGGCGATGGACCGAGAGGTACCGGATCCCGTCCGGCCCGGCACGCAGAGCACGGCTGACGCCTCGCGCGACGACGACGACGTGACCCGGACGCACTTCGTGCGGCACGCCGTCGAGGACGACCAGCCCCGTCCCTGCCGCCACGACGATGACGACGTCGCGCTCGTCGTTGACGTGCTCTGCCGGGCCTTCGCCCGGCGGCCACGCGAGGAGCGTCAGGTTCAGATCCTCGGTCGCGTCCCCCCACAGCGGGCCTCGCCCGCGGCCCGCCAGCAGGTCGACGATGCTCACGCCGTCGGCCCGTCGCCGGCGAGCGGCGGCCGTGATCCCCCTGCGGGCCGGCCCTCGTCCTGTACCTCCCACAGCCGCTCCAGTGCGTGCCGCGTTCGCGTGTAGGCGGCGCGAGGGTCGTCGCTCGCGTCCTCTCGCGGGGCGCCTCGCCCTGCGCTGCCGAGCTCGAGGAGAAGATCCCGCGCCTGGGCCTCGATCGCCCGGACGATGGTCGCGGCCGGGCGTACCGCGTCGAGGAGCCCGATCGACTGGCCCGCGTAGATGTGCGCGACGTCGTAGTCCTCGACTGCCTTCGCGCGGGCGAACTCCTCCCTCGCCGTGCTGCCTTCCCCGAGCTCGTCTTCGCGGCCCGTCCACGCCCTGCCGAACGGGTTCTCGAGGGCTCGGGCGCGGAACTCCGCGGGCCAGGCCTTGTCCTGCAGGCGGTCGTACGCGCTCGTGTAGAGCGTCTGCGTTTCGGTGCCCTGCGCGATCCGCGCCCGAGCCGCCGCGCTGTTCCGTGCCTCCTCCGAGAGAAGGAAAGGGGTGCCGACCCAAGCGCCCGCCGCGCCGGCTGCGAGCACCGCTGCAAGTCCGCGACCGCTGGCGATCCCGCCGGCCGCGACGACTGGGCGATCCGTCATCTCCAGAACGATCTGGAGAAGCGGCAACGTCCCCACCAAGCCCGTGTGCCCTCCCGCTTCGGTGCCCTGTGCCACCAGCACGTCGACCTCGGCTGCCAGCGCGACCTGCGGCCCAGTGGCGACTCTGGACCTGCGAGGCAACCAGGATGCCGGCCTCGTGGACGCGACGAACATACGGTGCCGGATCGCCGAACGAGATGCTGATCAGGTTGGGTTGCGCGGCGATCGCGATGTCGAGCAGCTCCGGGCGCTCCTCGAGCATCCATGCGACACATCCGATCCCGAACGGAGATCGGTGACCCGTCTCGCACGATCTCCAGCTGCTCGTGCGATCTCCTCCTCCGTGTCGGTGTTCTCGATCCCCACCATCCCGAACGCCCCCGCCTCGCTCACCGCGCGCGCAAGCCGACCCCCCGCCTGGGGCGTCATCGGCGCGTTGATGAGCGGGACCGTGATGCCGAGCAGGTCGGTGAGCGCGGTGGCGATCATTCGCGCCCGACCCGCTCCACGGGCGAGGCCGCGAGGAGGCTCGCGCCTGCCCGCGTCGACACCAGGTACGCTGCCTCGCGCAGCCGTGTCGTGTCCACGCCCGGGCCGTCGGCACGTCGGGCGGCAAGGTTTCCCGTGACGATCGACGAGGCGATCTCGCGGCTGCCGCGGCAAGCGTCGCCGCAGCGTGGGCGTCCGCGCGCATGGGCCGCTTGCCCTTCCGTCCGGCGCCGGCGGCGAGCTCGGCAACGTCGGCTGCCCGCTCCGCGATCTCGAGTGGCACCTCCGAGGCGCGCACCGCGGCCCGGGCGAGCGCCTGCTCGCCGTCGGTCGGCCCCGGCCGTGAGCTGCTCCGAAACGCGACGAGCAACGCAGCCAGCGCCTCGACGTCCTCCCCGCCGAGGACGAGCAGCCGATCGCGGAGCGCCGCCGCGGACGCCGCCACCGCAGCCCCCTCCGGCCAGTCCGGCGAGCCCCGCCCGACCATGACGACAAGGCTCGCGGCGATCGCTGCGGCGGCCGCGGCCGCGCTCCCCCCCGCCGGCGAGGGCACAGGAGCCGCGAACTCCTCACACAGCTGATCCAGCTCCAACCGCGCCACCCCGGTCATGGTATTCGGGCGCTGGAGCGCGGGAGAGCCGAACCGATCTCCATCACACACGCTCGCGCGGTCGCACGTTGCCGAACCGCATGCTTCGGGCGGCCGGCTGGCCCATCCCGGGGGCCTTCGTGCGGCGGGGTCGTTTGCGATCGGACGGTTCTGCCCGCCCGCCGACTCGGAACTACTGCTCGTGTCTGTGGCCGTGCTCGTGTGGCTCGCTGTGGAGCGCCTCGTAGATCGAGTGCGACCACACCTGGAACCCGAGCATCGCCTCGTCGTAGGCGCGGTTCGCGACGAGATCGCCGTTCGCGTGCTCTTTCCGGTGCATGACGTGCGTGAACCTTTCACGGATTGCGATCTCGACCATTCGGTCAGGAGCCTGACCAGCTCGTCGGGAGAGCCCGCCTCGATCGCGCGTTCGGCCACAGGAACGACGGGGCCGCGCCCGAGACCGGCGGGTCTGAGCCCGGTGTACGGCGCTCCTTCACCGGCACGATGGAGCGGACGACGTTCTCGAAGAACCACTCGTCTGCGAGCCGTTTCGCTTCGGGCGCAAGCGGCTCGACCTGGAGGGTCTGCTCGAACGCCTGACGCTCGAGGCGCGC
The DNA here is from genome assembly GCA_963787085.1 of uncultured Gaiellaceae bacterium. GTDB lineage: Bacteria > Actinomycetota > Thermoleophilia > Gaiellales > Gaiellaceae > Gaiella. The sequence continues at coordinate 274,531 of CAWBBO010000015.1, forward strand.
CAGGTGGCTCGCCGCCAACCGCGCCGCGCCTGATCGCCGTCGCGATGCCACGCGGTATTGATCCGGAACGGCGAGGCAGTGCTCGGCGCTGCCGGGGGCGAGTGGCGCGACCGGTGACGACGACCGCGCATGCGTCGAGGCAGGCCTGCGGGCCGTCTTTCCGGGCTGGACGCCGACGTAGGCTCGCGCTCCGCGAGCCGCACGGCACACGGCTGTTCTTCGCAGAGCAGGTCCGTCGCGGAGAAGACCACACGCTGCGGAACGATCTGGTCCACAACGATCGGCCTCGTCCCCGTCCGCGATGTGCGTGACGACGGTCTCCTCAGCCGGTGTGGTTCTAGAGCAATGAGACTCTTGACACGAGCTCCGGCAACCCTCTACGTTGGTGGATGCCTCATGAGGTGTGAGATCCCGTGCCTCGCCAAGCCACGAATGTCAGGCTCGAAGCGAGCGCGGTGAGTCATTGACGTCCTCGCGGGTCCCGGCCGTCCGACCCGCCCAGGGGTCGCCGCCCGTCTCGAGAAAGGACGTGAGAGACGTGAAGCATCGTTCAGTCTTCTTCACCGCCGGCATGGTCGGAGCGCTTGCCCTGTTGGCTTCGCTCGTCACCGCGGCAGCGTTCGCCGGTACCGCGGCCGTGCAACCGCCGAAGGTCGCGAATGGATCCGCTATCAAGGCGAAGTACGGCGGTTCGTCGATCACCTTCGTCGGCGACAACGCCGTCGGCCAGAGTCACAAGCGTGACCTGCTGCTCGTCAAGCGGTTCACAGCGGACACGGGCATCAAGGTCAAGCTCGTGCCCCATCCGTCGGCCTCCGACGGTGCGTACTCACAGCTGGCCCGGAACTTCTCGGCGAAGTCGTCGTCGATCGACGTGATGATGCTCGACGTCGTCTGGGTCGGCGCGTTCGCGCCGTACCTCGTCGATCTGAAGCCCGCGCTCGGCACGGCGTCCAAGCAGCACGCACAGGGCATCGTCCAGAACAACACGATCGGCGGGAAGCTGATCGCGATGCCCTGGTTCGGCGACTTCGGAATCCTGTACTACCGCACCGACCTGCTGAAGAAATACGGCTACAACGCCCCGCCGAAGACATGGGCGCAACTGGGCGCGATGGCCAAGAAGATCCAGGATGGAGAGCGTGCCGACAACCCGAACTTCTACGGGTTCGTCTACCAAGGGAACGCGTATGAGGGGCTCACGTGCGATGCGCTCGAGTGGGTTGCCTCGGCAGGCGGCGGCCATTTCATCGATGGCGGCAAGGCCACGATCAACAACGCGAAGGCGGCGGCGATCCTGAACCTGATGCGGAGCTGGGTCGGGACGATCTCGCCGCGCGGCGTCACCTCGTACGACGAGGAGGGAGCCCGCAACGCGTTTGCCGGCGGTAACGCGGCGTTTCTCCGCAACTGGCCGTACGCCTACGCCGCAAACGCGTCGACCCCGGTCAAGGGGAAGTACGACGTGACGGTGCTGCCCCACAGCGGCGGGCCATCCGTGGGCACCGTCGGCGGCTGGCAGCTCGGCGTCTCGAGGTACTCGAAGAACGTCGGCGCGGCGACAGAGCTCGTCCGCTACCTGACGAGCGCGGGCGTGCAGAAGTTCAACGCGATCTACAACACGAACGTGCCCACCATCCCCGCCGTGGCGCGGGACAAGGCCGTCGTCAAGGCCAACCCGTATCTGAAGCCGGAGATCGCTACCGTCACGCGCGTGACGAGGCCGGCCAAGTACCTGGGGACGCGCTACAACCAGGGGTCGCAGATCATCTACCAGGGCATCAACCAGATCCTGAACGGCCAGGATGCCAAGAATGTCCTGCCGGGGATCGAGCAGCGGCTGAACCGGCTGCTGAAGTAAGGCCCGACAAGCGACCGAAGCAGGGTGGGACCTGCCGGCCCCACCCTGCTTCCGCCTCCGAACAGAGACCATGAGCACGAACGAGCGAGCACCCGGATCCCGGCCGATGCCCGAACGGCGCCGGTCCTCGGGGCTGCAGCGCCCCAAGACGCGGCTCGCGTGGGCCATGCTGGCGCCTGCTCTCGCGGTCGTCGCCGTGGTGGCCGTGTATCCACTCGGCCAGACGATCTACCAGAGCTTTACGAACGAGCAGTTCCTCGGCGGACTCCAGCCGACCGAGTTCGTCGGGCTCGACAACTACCGGGATCTGATCCACGACACGATCTTCCGCGACTCCGTCGTCGTGACGGTGAAGTTCACCGTGATCACCGTGCTCTGCGAGCTGATCCTGGGGATGGTGATCGCGCTCGTCGTCAACTCGGGCTTCAAGGGCCGCGGAGTGATGCGGGCCGTCATGCTCGTCCCCTGGGCGATCCCGACAGTGGTCTCCGCGCAGATGTGGAAATGGATGTACGACGACGTCTACGGCGTCGTCAACGACGCGCTCGTGCGCACACATGTGCTCGACCACTCGGTCGCATGGATCTCGCAGCCGAGTACGGCGCTGTGGTCGGTGGCGGCGGTGGACATCTGGAAGACGAGCCCGTTCGTCGCGCTCCTGCTCCTCGCAGGCCTGCAGGTGATCCCCGTCGAGCTGTACGAGGCCGGAGACGTGGACGGCGTCAGCAAGTGGCATCAGTTCTGGCGCATCACCCTGCCGCTCCTCATGCCCGCGATCCTTGTGACGCTCGTCTTCCGCACCCTCGACGCGCTTCGCGTTTTCGACATCTTCTACGTGTTCTTCGGATCGCGCCTCGACACGCAGACGATGGCGATCTACACCCAGAACACGATCGTGTCGACCGGCGACGTGGGGTACGGCGCCGCGCTCAGCGTCGGCATGTTCCTGATCATCGCCCTGTTCGTCGTCATCTACACGACCTTCATGCGGGTGCAGGAGCGATGACCTCGGTCGCAGAACGCTCGGCGAGAGCCCGGCCGAGGGCGCGTCCCGAGCGGCGGCGCCTGGAGCGCCGCCGACTCAGGCGCTTCGTCCGGCGCATCCCGTTCTACGTGCTCATCGCGTTGATCTTCGTGTACGCGCTGTTTCCCTTCTACTGGGCGATCCGCTCCGCGTTCACGCCGGACGGCGACCTGTTCAGGACGCCGGTGCAGTACATCCCGAAGAACCCGACGCTCGAGAACTTCCGCGAGGTACTCTCGAGCGGGGAGTTCCAGCAGGCGCTGCTCAATTCGACGATCGTGGCCGGTTCGGTCACGCTCCTCGCCCTGTGCCTGGGATCGCTCGCAGGCTACGCACTCGGGCGCTTCCGCTTCCGCGGGCGGACGGTGACCCTCTACGTGATGCTGTCGATGACGATCTTCCCGCAGATCGCCATCCTCGGCGCGCTGTACACGATGATCAACCGCGCCGGCGCCTACAACACGCTCTGGGCGCTCGTGTTCAGCTACATGCTCCTCGTGCTTCCCTTCACGGTCTGGGTGCTCACAAGCTTCATGCAGGCGCTGCCACGAGACCTGGAGGAGGCCGCCTATGTGGACGGCGCTTCGCCTCTGCAGACGTTCTACCGAGTCATGCTGCCTCTCGTCGCGCCGGGCCTCGTGACCGCCGGCCTGCTCGCCTTCATCGCTGCCTGGAACGAGTTCCTGTTCGCCCTCTCGTTCACCCAGACGACCGACAAGCACACCGTGCCGGTCGCGATCGTCACCTTCACAGGCAAGTCCGGCAGCTCCTTCCAGGTGCCGTGGGGGCAGATCATGGCCGCGACAGTCGTCGTCACGATCCCGCTGATCGTGATCACGCTGGTCCTGCAGCGGAGGATTCTGGCGGGTCTGACCGCGGGGGCCGTCAAGGGCTAGCGTGCGCTACTCGATCGCGAGCCCGGTCCCGGGGTCGAAGAAGTAGAGGCGGCTCGTATCGACTGCGAGCTCCACCGGGCTCCCGTCGGCCAACCGCATGCGGGGGCTCACCCGGGCGACGAGCCGGGACGTCTGCTCGGCAGCCGTCCTCTCCGGCTCGGCCGGCGCCATGCCGGGAGCGTGCACATCGAAGTACACGAGCACATCCGCTCCGAGCGACTCGCTCAGAACGCATACCGTCCTGATCCGGCGATCCGCCGGGCTGTCGGATGCGACTCTCGCATCCTCGAAGTCCTCGGGCCGGATCCCGAGCAGGACCGTTCGCCCCACGTAGCCCTCTAGCCCGGGACGTGCCCGGCGCACAACCTCGTCGACTGCCAGGTGGTGCCCGCCGAAACCGACGACGAGCCCGTCCTCGCCTCGGGTGAGCTCCGCCTCGACCATGTCGATCGATGGCGAGCCGATGAAGCTCGCGACGAAATCGTTCACGGGGCGCTCGTAGAGCTCCTCCGGAGCGGCGACCTGCTGCAACCGACCGTCGAGCATGACCGCGACCCGGTCGCCGAGCGTCAGCGCCTCGATCTGGTCGTGCGTCACGTAGATCGTCGTCACGCCGAGCCGCCGCTGGATGTCGTGGATCTCCCCGCGCATCTGAACACGAAGCTTCGCATCGAGGTTCGAAAGCGGCTCGTCCATCAGGAATGCCTGCGGCTCTCGCACGAGCGCGCGACCCATGGCGACCCGCTGCCGCTGCCCTCCGGAGAGGGCTCGCGGCTTCCGCTTCAGAAACTGTGAGATCTCGAGGGTGTCCGCCGCCTGCTGGACGCGCTCTGCGACCTCCGACTTCGGCAGCTTCCGGTAGCGGAGCCCGAAGGCGAGGTTCTGCTCTACCGTCATGTGAGGGTAGAGCGCGTAGTTCTGGAACACCATCGCGATGTCCCGCTCCTTCGGCGACAGGCCGTTCACGACCCGCTCCCCGATGCGGATCGTGCCCTCGCTGATCTCCTCGAGCCCTGCCAGCATCCGGAGCGCGGTCGTCTTGCCGCACCCCGACGGTCCGACGAGCACCATCAGCTCCCCGTCCGCGATCTCGAGGTCGAGGTCCTCGACCGCCCAGGTGCCGTCGTCGTACACCTTCGAAACGCTCTCGTACGCGATACCGGCCAACGTGTCCCCTCCGGCGGGTCGCAAGATGGTACGCGACATCCTTACACGAGGCGGGCGGACGCACACGCGTCCGCCCGTGGGGATCCGGGTCTGACTACGGCCGCCGGCGCGACTGGCTCCTGTCGTCCTGATCGAGCGGCTCCTGAGCAGGCTCATTGCCCGGCTCGACACCCGACTCGGGTGTGCCGCCCGTCTGGGCGAGCCGCCCGAGCTGCGACGAAGGCGACAGGGGCTCGTTGCCCTCTTTCTCCTTGCTCTCTTTCTCGGCGATCTCACGCTCCATGCCGTGTCCTTTCGATTCGAGGCCGCAGTGCAGGCCACCGCCGGCCGCTGTGGTCGTACCGCCGAAGCGAGATTGGCAAACCTCGGAGGCTGGGCCTCGCATGACGGAGCACGGGCTTGGTGGCCGGGGGTGCTTCCTCAGCCTTGCTCACCGCCGGCGAGCAAGGCTTCCGCAGCGGCGACGCGCCGGTCGTGAACCGCGTCGCGATTACGCTCGAGTGCACCGAGGTGCGGTGAAGCTGCGAGCGCTCTCCGGCCTCGAGCCGAGCCGCGGCCCGTCCTTCGCGCTGGCTCCTCCGGAATCGGTGGCGTCTAACGCTTGACGCTGGCACCAACCGTCTTGACCAGCTTGCCGCAAGCGTTGGTGACTGCCGCCTTCACCGGGATGCGCACGGAGGTGCCGCCCGTGAGCATGGCGAAGAGCGTTCCTCGCGGCCGAGATCACCGAGGACGACTATCGCTGCGAGCCGCTCGAGCGCGACGCGTGGACGGCAAAGCGGCTGGCAATGGGCCGTCCCGCCTGGTCGGTCGCGGCGGGGCTCTCCTCCTGGGACGCTCTCCACGCCGGGGAGTTCGACGTCGTCTCGGACACCGTGCACGAGCTCACCGGCCACGAGCCGATCACGGTGGGCGTCTCGCTCGGCGACGCGGAGCTGACCACGACCGGATAGCGTCCTCGAGATGACGACCGCACACCTTCTGCAACGATGCCGCTGAGCCTCGCCCAGGCCAATGTCCTGATTGCCGCCGCCCATGACCACGCGGTCGCGAACGGCTGGAAGATCACGGTCGCTGTCGTGGACGAGGGCGGACTGCTCGTCGCCCTCGGTCGCATGGACGGCACCTTCCCGCTCTCAGCGCAGATCGCCGAAGCGAAGGCGGCGGGCACGGCGCTGTGGCATCGTGACGGCGATCAGCTCGCCGCCAGCCGCGCCGCACACGAAGGATTCTTCGATGCGGTCAGCCGGCTCGTTCGTCTGCCTCTGATCCCTGGCCCGGGCGCGGTGTTGATCCGGAACGGCGAAGCCGTGCTCGGCGCTGCCGGGGCGAGTGGCGCGACCGGCGACGACGACCGCGCATGCGTCGAGGCAGGCCTGCGGGCCGTTTTTCCGGCGGGCGAGCGCGACGCCCGCGTTCCCGAATAGCGACGGACGGAGGTCCCATGGACCGCGAGCAGCTGCGCGACGTGCAAGAGCCGCTGAAGGAGCGCTATCGAAAGGACCCGGACGACGCCGTCGTCACGTTGCGCGCGACCGGGACCCTCGGGGCGGGAATCACGTGCTCGGTTGCGACGGGCCGCGCCCTCGCCGAGGCCGGTCTGCACCCGGCGAGCGGAGGTGACGGGACCAGCCTCTGCTCCGGCGACATGCTTCTCGAAGCGCTCGCCGCGTGCGCAGGAGTCACGCTCCGCGCCGTCGCGACCTCGCTCGAGATCGGCGTCGCGGCGGGAGTGGTGACGGCCGAGGGAGATCTCGACTTCCGCGGCACGCTCGCGGTCAGCAAGGAGGCGCCCGTCGGGTTTCGCTCGATCCGCCTCTCCTTCGAGCTCGAGTCCGACGCGAGCGACGAGGAGCTCGACACCTTGATGCGGCTGACGGAGCGCTACTGCGTCGTCTGGCAGACGCTCGCCACCGGGCCGGCCCTGGCGGCTGCCTGGACACGATCCCCGAGCTGACGGACGGAAGGGTCGCTAGCCGCGGATGGTGACGGGGTCACCGGGGCGGAAGCGGGCGACGAGCCACGTCATTGCTGAGGCATCGAGGCGCAGGCAACCGTGCGAGACGGCCGTGCCCAGTGCGCCGCTGACGTGTGCGAGGCCGTGGAGTGCGATCTGCCCCGGTCCGCCCGCAAACTCCTGGTAGACGTCCGATCGGGCGCTCAGTGCGAGCGCGAACGGCGCTCCCACCGCAGCTGCCGGCAACGCGACAGCTTCCTCCACGAAGAACGTCCCACGGGGAGTCGGCGTCGACGGTCTGCCGACGACGGCCCGGAAGGTTCGCATGGCCCGGGCCTGTCGGTACGCGACGACGGTTCGCCGCGAGATGTCGACCACGAGGTGCCAGCTCGTCGCCCGCCGAGCCGTGCCGTTGCGCTCGATCCAACCTGTGTGCCCGTTCGGCCGGCCGGGGAGCTTGACGCGCAACCAGCGCCTGCCTGCCGGATCCAGCGCATGTCCGACGACCGGAAGCACGGTCTGTGCCTCCGTGATCGGCCGCCGCGACGCGACGACGAGCAGCACGGGCGCCCCTCGTCGTGGCGTCTGCCGCGCCACGTGCGGCGTGAGGAGTGCAGCGACCTCCTGAGCCGCCCGCACTGCCGGCCGGTCTATGGCCGGCGTGGCGCCGCTCGCCGCATTCGCGACGAGCAGCACCAGCAATCCGAGCAGTCCGAGCAGTCCAGGCACCGAGGGTCAGCCCGTGAAGCCCGTGAGAGTTACCGGGGGACGAGCGTTCCCCTGCGACCTCGAGATCGAGGTCGACGTATCGCCTCGCGCCTGCGTGATTGCGCGCTGCTTCTTGAGGGCAGCGGCCTTCTTGGCGGCGGCAGCCTTCTTCGCGGCAGCTGCCTTCTTGGCAGCAGTGGCCTTCTTCGCTGCGGCAGCCTTCTTCGCCGCAGCAGCCTTCTTCGCGGCGGCAGCCTTTGTCGCCACTGCCTTGGCAGCCGCTGCCTGCGCAGCCGCGACGGTGTCGGTGTCGGTCGTCGCGGGCGGCGTGGCGTCCGGCGTCGGAGTCGTCGTCGTCGCGGCGCACGTCGGCTTGATGATCGTGTCGTTGATCAGCGTCACCGCGCCTTCACCCGATGCCTGCTCGCCGGCGAGCAGCCGGCCGTCCACCGTCACCGCAGCACCGAGGCTGATCGAGGTGTGGGCCATGATCGTCCCTCTGAACGTCGAGCCGGCGCCGAGTGTGGCGGACGTCCCGACCTTCCAGAAGACGTTGCAGGACTGGGCGGAGCGGATCAGGCTGACGTTGCCGGTTCCGCCGGTGATCAGCGTCCCGGTTCCGTCGGCAGTCTGGAAGATGAACAGCGCGTTCGGGTCGTTGCCACCGTCGAGCGTGAGCGTTCCCGTCATCCCGAACGTGCCGGAGGCGGAGTTGTAGACGCCGGGCGCCAGGGTCTGGCCGGCGAGCTCGGTCGCGATCGTGGTCGGCGTCTGGCCGGCCGCGACGTTGTACGCGTTGGTCAACGCGGCCTTCGCAGACTGCGTGGCGGCGTCGTTCGGGTCCGGGTCGACATGGTTCGCCCCGGTCTGTGAGACGCAGTTCGCGCCCGGGCAGGCTCCGAAGCCGGTCTGGGTGGACGTCGGGGACGATCCCGTGTCGCCGACGATGGTCGTGGCGCCGGTGTTCGTGATCCCGGAGCCCGCGAGCACGGCGAAGTCGCCGGCGGTTCCCAGCGGCACGCCTGTGGCGGCGGCCCCCGAGGAGCCTGCGAATGCCAGCGTCGCAACGGACGCGAGCGCGAGCAGCCCGAGCAGAGCGGGGTGCTTGAGGAGTTTCATTGGATCCTTCCCGTAACGAGCGTGATCGGCGACGCGTCTGCGCCACCGAAGCGTGCTCCGACCTTGTCGCGGGCGGATCGTAAAGCCGCGCCACGGCGTCATACGCCGGTTCGTTTCACCATCGGCGCCCACCGGGCAAACCTGTAGCCCGATCGAGGAAACACCGGTACGCCGGGCGCGCGCCCATTGCCGCCTGAT
>CAWBBO010000016.1:0-276818 GCA_963787085.1 uncultured Gaiellaceae bacterium
GTGGTCTGGCTCGGAAGTTCGCGCACGTATCAGGCCGCGAGGGCGTGGTTGGCGTCGGTCTTGGTTAGGAGCTTGTGGAGGTCGTGGCGGGTTGGACTTCCATTGGAAGGGCGCGGCGATCTGCTGGTAGCGGCGGCCGAAGGCGAGGAGGTGCTGCTCGAGGGGTGTCGAGGTTGGGAAGTCGTTGGGGGTGACGACCTTGCGTTGGATCACGGAGAAGTAGATCTCGGCCTGGTTGAGCCAGCTGGCGTGGATCGGGGTGTGGACGACGTTCAGGTTTGGCCAGCTGCCTTGGAGGCGGTCGATCGAGCGTTTGCCGCGGTGCGCGGAGCCGTTGTCGACGATCAGGAAGACGCGTTGGGCGCTGCGGTAGGGGTGTTGCGACATGAACTGCTCGACGAGCGTGTCGAACGGCACGATCCCGTCCTTGGCGGCGCAGCGGTCGAAGATCTTGGCGCGCCGTGCGTCCCAGGCGGCGAGGTAGCAGAGTGCGCCCTTGCGCTTGTACTCGTGCTCGATCTTCTGGCCGGCGCCGGGCCTGCGCGGCTGGCTGGCGGCGATCCGCTTGCGTGCCTGGATCGAGGGCTTCTCGTCGGCGCAGACGACGTAGTCGCCGGGATGGAGGCGCTCTCCTTGCCAGGAGCCGGCGTAGAGGTCGAGGATCGGGCCGGCGCTCGGCGAAGAGCGGGTCGCGGGGGAAGATCCAGGAGCGGTGCTGCCAGGGCTTGATCGCGTCCTGGGAGAGCCAGCGCCAGACGGTCACGTCGCTGATCTGCTCGACGATGCCGCGCCCGATCGCCTCGCGCGCCAACTCTGCTGTTGACCAGCGCGATAGCGGCACGCCGCTTGAGACGGGCAGTTCGCAGGCCATCGCGATCACCTCAGCGCGGACGTGAGGGGGAAAAGGTCGGCGGGCGGCCCCGCCGTGGCCGGTCTTCGAGGCCGGCCAGGCGCGACTCGAAGAAGCGCTTGCGCCACTGCGAGACGACCTCGCGGCGGCAGTTCAGCCGCGCGCCGATCTGGTCGTTGCGTAGCCCCTGGGCGGCCAGCAGCACCATCTGGGCGCGCGCGACTTGCCAATACGGCAACGTATACGAGCGCGCCAGCGACTCCAAGTCGCTGGCGTTCTTCACCGCTGAGCTCGATCCGATACGGACTCTGTCTAGGCATCAACACCCCAATCAGTGGGACAGGATGCCACAAACGGTAGGCCCGAAACCGGACAACTAATACGTGTTGTTACTTACGAGAGCGACCACTTAGAGAGACGGGTTCTTCAAGTGTCCTTGAGCCGTTATGCACGATCTCGCCCTCCCGGCCGACAAGTGACATCTGCGCAGGTCGATTTGGATAGCCCCGAGATGACCGATCCGCGAAGCACGCTCAAGGACGTCGGCCCGGCGGCGGGGCGCTCGCGCCGTGATCAGGTCGTCGAGGTCCTCCGCAACGCCATCATCTCGGGGGCGTACGAGCCGGGCGAGCGCCTGGTCGAGGCGACGCTGTCGCAGGAGTTCGGCACGAGCAGGGGGCCCGTGCGCGAGGCGTTGCGCCAACTTCGAGCACGAGGGACTCGTGGCATCCCTTCCCCTACAGGGGCGCCGTGGTTCTCGGCGTCTCGGACGAGGAGGTGCAGGAGGTTCTGATCCCGATCCGCCTCACGCTCGAGCGTTTCACCTTCGCCAACGCCCTTCCCTTGCTCACCGACGACGACTTCGCCGAGCTCGGCAAGCAGATCTGGCTGATGGACGAGGCAGCGCGTGCCGCCGACCTGCTGAAGAACGTCGAGGCCGACCTCCGCTTCCATGAGATCGTGATCCGCCGCTCGGGGAACACGCACACGGCACAGGTGTGGCGTAGTATCTGGCCTCGCATCCGCGGCTACTTCTTCCGCTACGGCCGCAGCCGCAACCTGAAGACAGAGGCGGACGAGCACCGCCAGCTGCTTGCCGCGCTGCAGACGCGCGACCCCAAGACGGTGTTGACGCTGCTCGAGCAGCACATCGACGTACCGGTGCCCGGCTCCGGCAGCCGCGCGCCGGCGCCTGCGAAGCCCCCCCGCACCCGCAAGGCGACGGTACGCTGACCTACCGTACCGGTGACTCGTCTCGGCGACCTCGCAGCCGACCAACTCAATGGCGAGCGGCTCCTGGGGGGCTGCTCTGCACAGACGTGGTGACCGGACCCCGTTGCCGGTGCGTCGGCCCCGGGTACGGACGCCTGCCCGGCCTGCAGGCGTGGCGGGCATCCGCTGACGGTCGAGCTGGAGCACGCGCCAGGTGAGGAGCTGCAGCTCGATTGGCTCTGAGCTGGGCGAGACGCCGTGGGGGGAGCCGGCGCCAGACCCACGGACAAGTCGAGCATAGGACCCCGATCGGACCTCACCGAGCCCGGCTTTTTGGACAGGCCCTTAGTACTGCTTTGTTACTCACGGAGCGGGAAGAGGATGAGCTGGTTGAGGTCGACTGGCTGGTGGCAGGTTCGGCAGCGGCTGTCCCAACACTTGAAGACGGGCTGGAGGAGCAGCACCGTCTGGGGGAGCGTCAGGCCAGCCGCGGGGCTCTCGGGCATAGGCGCTCGAGGGTGAGGAACCCGTGGGCGACCGTGACCAGGGCGGTGTGGTGGTGCCAGCCGATCCAGGAGCGGCCTTCGTAGTGGTCGAGGCCGAGCTCGCCCTTGAGCTGCTTGTAGTCGAGTTCGATCTTCCACCGCAGCCGACAGAGGCGGGCGAGCTGTTCGGGGTCGGTGTCGACGGGCAGGTTCGTGATCCAGTAGTCGACCGGCTCGTCGGCGCCTTCGGGCCATTCGGCGATCAGGAGCTCTTCGCGGCGCGAACGGCCTTTCCGCCAGTCGTGAGCGGCCCTCACTGGGACGAACACGAACCGGGAGGTGACCGGATGGCCGTCGGGCCCGTCACGGAACGCGACCGTCCGCGCCTGGTCGCTGCCGAGCCGGGCGACCAGGGCGGCGATCGTCTCGGGCTCCCGGTCCGGCCGCTGCCGGCTCTTGGGCCTCCCGGTCGTTGCCGTCTGGGTAGGGACGGCGAACACCGTTCCGGGCGAGAACACCTTGGTCGCCGCGCCGACGGCGAGCACGTAGGCGCTGCCTGCTCCGTCAAGCCTGTCGCGCAGCGCAGTGTTGTCGCCGTATGCCTCATCGCCGAGCACCGGGGCCGCGGGGACGTCCCAGCCGGCCGCCTGCTCGACCAGCTCGACGCCAAGCTCGGGCTTGGTCTTGAACCCGACCGAGCCGGGGATCTTCGCGCTCGCGCGCCGCTCGGCATCCTCGCACCACTCCTCGGGGAGGTACAGCGCCCAGCCGAGCGGGGCCGTCCCGCGCTCGCCGACCGCGTGCACCGATACGCCGATCTGGCAGTTCCCGATCTTCCCCAGCGTCCCCGAGTACTGCCGCTTCACCCCGGGCGAGTGCTTCCCCTGCTTGGCGAACCCCGTGTCGTCGAGCACCCACGCCTCCACGCCGATCTCGGGCGCGACCCGCTCCGCGCACCGCCGCACCACCCCGACCGGGTCCCACGGCGAGTCGGCCAAGAACTGCTGCACCGACTCGTACCGCGCCGACGGCTCCTCGAGCCGAAACAACGTCGGCTGCAGACTCTTCCGCGGCCCCTCCTCGACCAGGCCACGCACATACAGCTGCGCGTTCTCCCGCTGCCGCACATGCGGCAACCCCGACACGATCGCGTCGACGAACCCGACCAGACGCTCACGCGTCTCGACCGCCGGCATCTCAAGAGCAAAGACCGCTTCCATCAAGCCCTCCTTGAACGATGACCGCTACCGCGGACACCGTTCAACGCGAGGACCGAGGTCCCTTCCCCAAGACCGACAAAGCAGTACTAGTGCGGCCTCTCACAACGATTGACCGGAAATGATCGTTGCGAGACGCCGCACTCGATGCCTGCCTGGCCCGTCAGTCGAGCAACGGGTGGAACGTTGTGAGAGGCCGCACTAGCGCAGGAAGCTCGGCAGCTCCGACTCGTCGCCGCTGCCGGTGCGCCGACGGGGAGCCGACCTCGCACCGACGCCTGACAGCGACGGCGTGTGCGCACGGCGGTAACCGCCGCCGAGCCCCGTGGCGATCACCGTCACCCAGACCTGGCCGTTGAGGCGCTCGTCCACGGTCGCTCCGAAGATGATGTTCGTGTCGTCCGTGGCCGCCTGGCGCACGACCTCGGCCGCCTCGTTCACCTCGACGAGCGTCAGGTCCTCGCCGCCTGCGATCGAGAGCAGGATGCCGCGCGCACCGACGATCTCCGTGTCGATCAGCGGCGACCGCAAGGCACGCTCCGCAGCCTCGCGGGCCCGGTTCGCGCTCTCCGAGTAGCCGATTCCCATCAGGGCCGAGCCGGCGTCGGCCATGATCGTGCGGACGTCGGCGAAATCGAGGTTGATCAGCCCGGGCATCGTGATCAGGTCGCAGATGCCCTGCACGCCCTGCCGCAACACGTCGTCCGCGATCTTGAACGCGTCCACCATCGACGTCGACCGGTCGAGCACCTCGAGCAGCCGGTCGTTCGGGATCACGATCACGGTGTCGCACTCGGCACGCAGCGCCTCGACCCCGGCGTCCGCCGACTGGCGACGCCGCGTTCCCTCGAAGCGGAACGGCGTCGTCACGATGCCGACGGTGAGCGCCCCGAGGTCACGGGCGATCCGTGCCACCACCGGGGACGCGCCCGTGCCCGTGCCGCCACCCTCGCCCGCTGTCACGAACACCATGTCCGAGCCGCGCAGGGCCGCGCGGATCTGGTCGTATGCCTCCTCGGCGGACTTGCGGCCCGTCTCCGGGTCGGCGCCCGAGCCGAGGCCGTGCGTCAGCTCCTCACCGATGTGGATCTTGACCGGGGCGTCCGAGAGGTTGAGCTGCTGCATGTCGGTGTTCACCGAGACGAAATCGACCTGCGCGATGCCGGCGTCCATCATCCGGTTGACGGCGTTGAGGCCGCCGCCGCCGACGCCGACGACGCGGATCACGGCGAGGTAGGACGCGGCCTCGCCGCCGACGTTCAGGCGGGGGGCGCTCTCTGGCATCTGCTGCAGGAAGCGGCTCGCCGGCGGCTCGTACGGAGGCTGCGGCCGCTCGGAGGGCTTGGCGGCTGACGGGCTCGGCAGGCTTGACGGGCTTGACGGTGCGTCGTGCCTCCACCACCTCCGGTGGCGGCATCATCACCGTGTCCTCGGCTGCGGCGGGCGGCTCCGACGGAGTCGCCGGAGGCGTCACGAGCGTGAGCTCAGGCTCCTGCTCGTCGAAGTCGTAGACGTGCTCCACCGTCTCCTCGAGCGCGGGCTCGCGACGGCGGCCTGTCGGCTCGGGCGGCGCCTCCTGCTCGGCCGCGGGCGGCGCTGCCGCCGGCTCCTCGTCCTTCGGGTCGCCACTCTGCTGACGCTGCGCGGCCTCGGTGGCGCGGAACAAGTCGGCGAGCGGGCCTTCACGCATGCTCGCGCGCTTGCGCGCCATGCAGCACCTCCTTCGCCAGCTTGCGGTACGCATCCGCAGCGGGGCCGGTGGGATCGTACTTCAGCACCGAGCTTCCCTTCACGGGGGCCTCGGCGTAGCGCACCGTCTTGCGGATGCGCGTCTTGAACACGAGCGGGCCGAAGTTCTCCTCCAGGATCTCGACCGCCTCGCGCGCGTGGAGCGTGCGCCCGTCGAACATCGTCGCCACGATCCCCTCCACCCCGACGTGGGGATTGAGGTTCTCGCGCACCATCGCGAGGGTGTTCTCCAGCTGCACGAGCCCGCGCAGCGCCAGGTACTCGCACTGCACGGGGACGATCACGCCGGTCGCGGCGACGAACGCGTTGATCGTCAGCAGCCCGAGCGACGGCGGCGTGTCGATGAGGATGAAGTCGTAGTTGTCGCGCACCTCGAGCAGCGCCTTCTCGAGCGACCGCTCCCGGCCGATCAGGGACGAAAGCGCGAGCTCGGCGCCGGCGAGATCGATCGAGGCGACGGCGAGGTCGATCTCCTGGTGGGCGATCACGTCGGAGATCGGGATCTTGCGGACGAGCACGTCGAACATCGACGTCTCGATCGTGTCCGGGTTCAGCCCCTGGCTCATCGTCAGGTTCCCCTGCGGATCGAGATCGATCAGCAGCACCCGGTGCCCGAGCTCCTTGAACGCGACGCCGAGGTTCAGCGTCGTCGTCGTCTTCGCCACGCCGCCCTTCTGGTTCGCGAACGCGATCACGCGGGTGCCGACCGCGCCCGGCAGGCCGGGTTGCGGGACGACGGCGGGGGCGGGCGTCAGGATCCGAGCTGCCGCGGGAGTCACGAGGACGGGCTCAGCCGGCGCGTCCGCAGCGGTCTCGGTCTCGGGCTCGGAGGGCTCGGGCACCAGGTCGGTCACGCGCTCCCCGGAATCCGTTTCGAGGGAGGCGTGCTCGCGGCGCGACGGCGATCGAGGCAATAGTCGGACGAAACCCATGACGAAGCCTCGTTCACCGCGGTCCGCATGTCTCCTGCAAGCATTGTGAAGCCGGCTGCCGGGCGGACGAGCGCCGGGGCTTCACTCGTCCTCACCGTCCCAGTAGCCGAGCTGCTCCAGCCGGGCGATCACGCCGACCCCGCGCAGCGCCACCTTGCCGGATCGCGGGTAGTACGTGATGTCGTTCGGGTCCCGCGTCCCGTAGGCGAGCACGCGCATGCCCTCCGCACCCGCTTCGATGCCGAGGGGACGGCCCTCGCCGGCAGGGCTCGCGATCGTGTGGCCCGCACGCACCGGATGTCGCTCGTGGCCGCCCGGCCAGCGGTCGGGCTCGGCCTCGGCGCGTGGATGCGGCCACAGCTCGACCGTGCCCGATCCGTCGAGCACGACGAAGATCTCCTCTTCCGCCGAGTGGCTGTGCGGCGGGTTCATCAGCTTCCCGGGCAGCACGTCGTACAGCTTGATCCCCGTCCGTTCCGAGCCGGCAGCCCGCCCGAGATCGCGGCCGCGGCGCGCCACCGTGGCACCGAGCCGCTCGAACTCGGCGACGTCGTCGAGGTTGACGATGCACGACGGGCGCGCCGACAGCTCGCCTACCGCGGGCGCTCCCACGGCAGCCTCACGCGCCCAGGGATGATCCCCTGGCGCACCCTGGAGCACCCAGGTCGGCCCGAGCCACGAGACGCCGGCACGCTGGAGCAGCGTGTTCGCAGCGAGGTGACGCTCCCCGAAGGCGAGCACGTCCAGGCCGCCGTCGCCGGCGTGCAGGGTGTGCGCGTCCCGCAGCGGGAGGTGGACGAGGCAGTCGCCCGGGCGTATCGCGTACGCCTCGATGCCGTCGCCTCGGTCCTGCACCGAGACACCGTCGCCCTCGAGCACGAAGAAGATCTCCTCCTCCGAGCCCTCCATGTGCAATGGCGTCGACCAGCTGCCGGGGTCGACCCGGATCCGACGCACTCCCACCGTGACGGAACTCTGGCCGGTCAACGCGAACCACATGCCGGCGATGTGCCCCTGCTCGCGACGGACGCCCACGACGTCGTCCCAGTGCGTGATCACACACCGATCATGTCACGCGCAAGCGCCGACCGCACCCGCTCGACCGCCTCCTCGCCGGCATCACCTCCCTCCACGCGCACCCACGCCTCGGCCTCGCGGAGGAGGCTGCGCACCTCCGCGAGCAGCTCCGCCGGGTCGGCCGTCGCCCGATCGAGCGCCTCGATCCGGGCCAGTCGTTCGATCACTCTGCGTGCCTCCTCCACGCCACGAACGCTAGAGAAGGAGCTGTTGCATGTCTGTGCCGGATGTGTGTCGAAACCGTGCCGGAA
Source organism: uncultured Gaiellaceae bacterium (assembly GCA_963787085.1). Classification (GTDB taxonomy): domain Bacteria; phylum Actinomycetota; class Thermoleophilia; order Gaiellales; family Gaiellaceae; genus Gaiella. Next base: position 7,774 of record CAWBBO010000016.1, read on the forward strand.
GTGTGCCGAGAGTGTGCCGGCGCTTCGACCGCGCCCGCCCGCGCGCTCAGGCTCTCGTGTCGGCCATCGCCACCGCAAGGGCACGTTGCATGCCACCGAAGATGTAGCCGTGAAACGGCCACAGCGCATACCAGTAGACGAGACCGAACAGCCCGGACGGATCGAAGACCGCCGTCTGGGAGACGATCGAGCCGCCGTTCCCGTCCGGCGAAACCTCGAACTGCAGCCACGCCCGCCCGGGCACCTTCATCTCGGCGCAGAGGCGCAGCAGCCGATCCTGCTCGAACGCCTCCACGCGCCAGAAGTCGATCGTGTCGCCGACCGCGATCCCGACCGGGTCGCGCCTACCGCGGCGCAGCCCAGGGCCACCAGCAAGCACGTCGAGCAGACCGCGCAGCCGCCACAGCCAGGCGCCCTTGTACCACCCGGTCTCGCCGCCGATGCGCTGGATCGGTGCGAACGCACGCTCCGGCGGCACCGCCACGCGCAGCGAGCGCGAATCGACGAGGCGAGACCCACGGCGCACGCCGCCGAACCCGGCCCCTTCCGCGAACGCCTCGTCCGACCATCTCGTCTCGGCGATCTCGCGATCCTCGAAGGCGAGCGCACGGGCGATCGCCTCACCGGCACCGCGCGGCCGCACGGGAAACACCGCCAGCGCACGGGGGTCGTGGACCACCGTCTCGTTGCGCAGCGAGTCGACGAGCTTGCGGCCGACACCCGCGTACACCGGCGTCACGAGCCAGAGCCACAGGCTCGAGAGACGCGGTGTCAGCACCGGCACCGGGATCATCGTCCGTCGCAGGCCGCGCTGCCGGGCGTATTCGCGCATCAGGTCGACGTACGCCAGCTTGTCGGCACCGCCGATCTCGAACAACTCGCCCCCCTCGGGCTCGTAGTCGAGCGCGGCCAGGAGGTAGGCGAGCACGTCGTCGATCGCGATCGGCTGTGCCCGTACCCGCACCCACCGCGGGGTGACCATGACGGGCAGCTTCTCGACCAGCGCCCGGATCATCTCGAACGACGCGCTCCCCGACCCGATCACGATCGACGCCCGGAACTCGATCGTCGGCACACCCGACTCGCGCAGGATCCGCCCGACCTCCTGCCGCGAGGCGAGATGCTCCGACAGCGCGCCACGGCCGAGGCCGCCGAGGTAGACGATCTTCCTGACCCCGCAGTCCTTGGCCGCTCGGGCGAACGCGGCCGCCGCCGCACGGTCGGCCTCGTCGAAGGGCCGGTTCGAGCTCATCGAGTGCACGAGGTAGTAGACGGTGTCGACACCCTCGAGCGCCGGCGCGATCGTCTCGGGGCGCAGCACGTCGCCGGCCACCACCTCCGTGGAGGCCGCGACACGGGGCTGCAGGAACTCCGGCCGACGTGAGAGACAGCGGACGCGCTCGCCGCGCTGCTCGAGTGCATGCAGAAGACGCCCGCCGACGTAGCCCGTCGCCCCGGTGAGAAGGATCAGTCCCGTGATCCTCCGAGCGTAGAGGCTCTACACAGCGACGCGCAGTCCGCGGCGCACGCGGACACCGAGCAACTCGTCGTCGAGCTCGCGGATGAGCGAGCCACGGTCGGCGTGCTGCAGCGCTTCCACGAGCGCCCTGCGGGCTGCGTCGATCGCGTCCGGGCTCCCGTCCCCTCCCGCCGCCATCGCCGTCAGCGCACCGTGCAGGGCCGCCCGAGCGTCCATGTCCTCCTCCAGCAGGACGGCCGCCCGCAGCGGCCACGTCTCGCCGAGCAGCGCGGCGAGCGACCCGCGGACCTGCTCGGAGCGGAACGGCTCGTGCTGGAAGAGCGACAGCTCCCAGCGGTCGAGCGCCTCGGCGAGCACCGTGTCGGCATCGGCCCGGCCGAGCTGCGCCAGCAGGTCGCCGGCGAGCTCTCCGCGGAAGGCATCGAGGCGGGTCGCCTCACCCGGGGGCTGCGTGGCCGCGATCGGTAGCCCGGGCCGGATACCGAACGGGCGGCCGTCGAGCGTCTCGAAGATGACCGGCCCGGCCGCGAGCGGCGCGGCGGTCGCGAGGCGGATCGCGCTGACCGCATCGGCGATCTCGGCAGGGGCGTCCGGTGGTTCCTCGCCTGCCCCGAGGGTCGCCCGCAGCTCCAGCACGGCGTAGCGGTCGGCCTCGTGACCGAAACCGGCCGGCAGCATGGCGTTCGCCTCGGGCCAGTGTCGTGCGAGCTCGCCGTCGGCGACGGCCCGCAGGCGCAGCCCCGTCGCCGAGCTCGAGCTGGGTCACGACCGAGATGCCGACGAGCGGAGCGACAGCCGCGTACGTGCGACGCTCGCCGAAGAGCGAGCGCTCGAGCTCGGCGTATGCCCGCTCGAAGGCGGCGTCGTCCCAGTCGAAGCCGCCACATGCCTCCGCCGTGGTGACGAGCAGGCCGAGCAGGACGGTCTTGAACAGCGCCTCGTCCTCCGAGACGCGCGGGCCGGCGTGGGCGCGAGCGAAGATTCCTGCGGCAGTCTCACGGCGTAGCTCTTCGAGGGCGATGATCGCGTCCTCGCGGGAACGCAGACGCTCCGCGTGACCCTCCGCGAAGGCGCGCACGAGCGGCCTGTACTCGTAGAGCGCGGGCCCATGCGCGTGCTCGTGCGCGACGAACGCGACCGGCAGCTCGTCGCCTTCGTCGAGCTCGCGGAGCAGGAACGCGAACGCGCCGAGCGTGAACGCCCGCAGGGCGTGGTGCAACTGAGGTGAGCGCACGGCCACACTCACCCCTACGCCCTGCCGACGCGAATTCCTGTCTCGGGTGGACGATCCGCAGTGCGCTCAGCCCTTCCCGCGTGCAGCTGCAACGCGCGTGCAACTTCTCATCCACACCGCCGCTTGCCAGCGCGGGTCGCGGAAGGGTGTCTCCCCCTGGGTGTCACCCAGGGGGAGACACCCTTCGCGCCGAAAGTGCAACTTCTCGTCCACAGGTGGGGGCGGATCGGGCCTGCGGCATGGCTCGATGGGACACGGCGCGCGCGCGCCCACTCGACGGATCTCAGCGCTGCCGCTGGCAGGCGTCGCACCAGTACGCAACACGATTGTGGTCGCCGAGCCCGGCGGAGCGGATCGGAGCGCCACAACGCGGGCACGCCCGCCCGGAGCGACGATAGACCGCCCGCGGCGGCCGTGCCCCGGACACCGCCGCGCGCATCTCACGCTGCGCCCAGGTGACGACCTCCGACATTTCCGCGTCGGTCGCCTGCCCGAGCGGGAGCAACGGCGACACGCGCGCCGCCCAGAGGCTCTCCGCCATCCACATGTTCCCGATGCCCGCGACGACACGCTGGTCGAGCAGCACCTCCCCCAGCGGCCGGCCAGGGTCGGCGCGGCGGAGACGGCCGACGATCGCAGCCGGTTCGACATCGTCCGCGAGCAGGTCGGGGCCGAGCCGGCGAACGGGCGCGCGATCGAGCGTCAGCACCGGCCCGCGCCACTGCGCAGCCTCGAGCCCGCCGGCCCTCAGCACGAGCCACGGGCGGCCCGCGCGTCTCGCAGTGCTCGGTGCCACCACCCAGCGGCCCGTCATGCGCAGGTGGCTGCGCACGACGACTCCCCCCTCGAAGCGGAGCAGGAGGTGCTTCCCGACCGCCTCGACCGAGACGAGCACGCGACCGTCGACGGCGGCCGCCACACCGGTGAGGAGGCCTCGTGGGTGCGGCGACTCCGCCTCCACCCGCTGCCCGACGAGCGGCTGAAGCCGCAAGGCTGCACGGTGAATCGAGTCTCCCTCGGGCATCGGGCTCCACGAGCCTCTATCACACGCCAGCGCGTCCGGCGGCCGTCTGCACACGGAGGGCCAGTTCGTCGCGAGCGCCCGGTCTAGGATTCGTCCAGGTACGCGGATGACGACGCTCCTCAACATCGCGGCGCTCTCGCGGCGCACGGGCGTCGCGTCCGACACGTTGCGAAAATGGGAGAAGCGCTACGGCGTCCTGCAGCCGACGAGAACGGCGGGAGGGCAGCGGCGCTACTCCGAGCGTGACATCCAGCGCGTGGAATGGCTCCGCGACAGGCTCGGCGAGGGCTGGCGCATCGGCGAGGCGGCGCGGGTGCTGCAGGAGAGAGCCGCCCCTCCGCTCGACGACCCGGCCGAGCTGCGGGAGGCACTGATCGCCGCCGCTCTGGGCGACGATCCCGCGCAGGCTGCTGCGACGCTCGACCAGGCGATCGCCATGCTGCCACCCGAGCAGGCGTTCCGAGAGGTGATCGCGCCGACGCTGCAGGCGGTCGGAGAGGCGTGGCGCTGCGGCCACATCTCCGTGGCACAGGAGCACGCGATCACCGCGAAGGTGCGTGCACGACTCGACCAGCTGCTCGCCGACCCACGCGGTGCCGTGCGCGGATCCGCCGTCCTCGCGTGCGCGCCCGGTGAGCACCACGACGTGGGGCTGCTGATGCTCGCCGTCATGCTGAGAGCCGACGGCTGGCGGGTCGAGTATCTCGGCACGGACACACCGGCCCGCGACGCCGTCGAGTTCGCCCAGGCGATCGGAGCCGCGATCGTCTGCTTCAGCGCCACCCGCACGCCACCGTTCGAGCAGCTGTGCGCCGAGCTCGACGGGCTCGACCCGGGACAGGCGCCGGCGCTCTTCGTCGGAGGCGCCGGCGCCGACGAAGCGGCCGTTCGCGCACTCGGAGCGATCTACGCCGACGATCGACTCGAGAACACCGTGGCGGCTCTTCGCACGCTCCCGGACCGGTGAGCCCCTGGGCACAGGCAGCGCTCGCGGGAGCGGGTGCGGCGGCCCTCTGGGGACTGCTCGAGCCGCTCGACCAGCGCGTCCTCCGGTTCCCGTACTCGGACATCGCGCTCCTCGGGCGGCTGGCGACGCGCGGACCGCGCTGGAAGCCGGTCGGCTGGGCCGTGCATCTCGCGAACGGGGCGGTCGCCGGCCTCGTCTTCTGGGCGATCTACGCCTGGATCGGCGGCAGCGTGGTGGGGCTCGCCGTGGTGTTCGCACTGGCTGAGCACGTGCTCACTCGCTGACGCTCCTGACCGACCGCTTCCACCCGGCCCGCAGTGCGCCGGAGCTGCCGCCGCTCGCGCGCTCCCTCAGGGCGTTCGCGCAGGCACGTGGCGTCACCTCGTCTTCGGCGTCGCGCTCGGCCTGCTCGTGTCGCTCGGAGCGGCCGCTGCTCTCAGGGCCTGAGCACTGCCCTGCGCGGACCCGCGAGGAAGCCGGCTTCGACGAGCAGCGGCAGGACGTCGCTCTCGACGATCGGCACACCGTCGACCCGCTCCACAGCGAGCCGCTTCGCACCCCGCCGCTTCACGTGCACCACGAGCGCCGCGAGCGCCGGGCGCAACCACTCCGGGTCGGGGTCGCGCAACGGCACGAGCGTGCGGCCGCCGCGCTCCACGAACAGCACCGCCTCGCCGCCCAACAGGACGACATGGGCGCCGGAGACGCGGGCGGCCCGGGCGCCTGCCCGTTTCGGCCAGGGGAGGGCGGCCCCGTACGGCTGGGCCGGGTCGGCCGCAGCGAGCACGAGCGCCCCGGTGTCGGCGTCGGCGCGCAACTCGCGCAGGCGCTCGACGGCACCCGCCAGCGCGAACTGGGCGCCCCCGAGACCTTCGACGAAGTAGCCGCGCCGGCAGCTCCCGATCGTCTCGAGCGCGCGAAGCTCCCCGTAGACGGCGCCGTACCCGCCCGCGATCCCCTCGCCCCGCACCCCGTCGCGCACGACGATGCCCTGCCGCTCGAGCAGCAGCTCGGCGAGGGCGCGGCGGTCGACCTCGCCGCCGGAGAAGAGCCGCGCAGCCAGCGACCAGCGGCCCTGCGTCGACGTCGACGAGAGCGCGCGCGAACGCGAGAACCGGCGCGGGCGTCGCGGCTCGACGGGGGCGCCGTAGCGGCGAGCAGCCCGCAACGGCGTCCAGGCGTCGTTCGTCACCTCACCGGCCCAGACGAGCTCCCACAAGGCAGGCAGCGCGGCCTCGGCGTCGAGCCCGCTCGCGAGGAGGAGGTCCGGCCAGAATTCCGCGGAGCGTGCGAGCGCCGCTCGCAGCGCGTCGGCGGCTTCTCCCTCGGGCGCGGTCGCGGCGGCGGGGGCGCCGAGCACGTGCGCGTCCTCGCGGAAGAAGAGCGCGACCCGGTCGAGCCCGGAGCCGACCCAGACGACCTCACCCGAGGCGCAGAGGCCGTCGAGCCACGCCGGCTGGTAGCCGGGCACGCGTCGCGGCAGCACCTCGGTCTCCCAGAGGGACACGGGCAGCGGCAGCGCCTGCAGCGGCACGAGCGCCTCGTGCAGGCTCGCACGCCTGTCGATGCCGTGCCATACCGGCAGAAAGCGCCCCAGCACCGCCCGCTCCGCCGGCTCGACCTCCTTGCGCAACGCCGCGAGCGACGCACGGCGCAGACGCCGCAGCACCTCCGGGTCGCACCACTCGCGCTCGATCCCGCCGGGACGCAGCTCGCCGCGCACCAGCCGGTCGGCGCGCTCGAGCACGGCGAGCATCTCCTCCACCCGTTCCGGCTCGAGCGCGTACCGGGTCGCCGCCTCGGCGGTCGTGAACGGGCCGCGCGAACGGGCGAACCGCACGAGCAGAACCGTGAGCGCGTCGGCGACGGTGTCGAGGTACGCCTCCGGCAGCCCGCCCGGGGGCATGACGCCGAGCGCGTCCCGGAACAACCCCGCGTCGTCGGCGGCGATGAGCCGCTCCTCGCCGGCGATGCGGACCCGCAGAGCGCGACGCTCGGCCGTCAGGACGGCGGCGAGCCCGGCGTCGACCTCGTCGTCCCTCAGGTCACCGCGGCGGCGGAGCTGGTCGTGCAGCTCGTCCGGGCTGCGGGGATCGCCGGCGAGCTGCGCCTCGACGCCGGCGAGCGCGTCCGGGTCGATCAGCTCGCGCAGCTCCTCCTGGCCGAGCAACTCCCGCAGCAGGTCGCGGTCGAGCGACAGCGCCTGCGCTCGACGCTCCGCCGCGGGCGTGTCGTCCTCGTACATGTAGGTGGCGATGTAGTCGAACAGCAGCGAGGAGGCGAACGGCGACGCCGTGGTCGTCTCCACCTCGACGAGATCGAGCTCGCGGGTCTGCAGCCCGTGCAGGATCCGCTTCAGCGCCGGCAGGTCGAACACGTCCTGCAGGCACTCGCGGTAGGTCTCGAGCACGATCGGGAACGATCCGTACTTGCGCGCCACCTGCAGCAGGCTCTGGGCCTTCAGGCGCTGCTGCCACAACGGCGTGCGCTGCCCGGGGCGCCGGCGCGGGATCAGCAGCGCGCGCCCCGCGTTCTCGCGGAAGCGGGCACCGAAGAGCGCCGTCTGCCCCACCTCCTGCACGACGAGCTCCTCGATCTCCTCGGGCGTCACGAGCAGGTCGGCGACCGCCGGCGGCGTGTCGGCCTCGGGGAGATGCAGCGCGATGCCGTCGTCCGACCAGATCGACTGCACCTCGAGGCCGAGAGCGTCACGCAGGCGCGCGCCGAGCGCCATCGCCCACGGGGCGTGCACGCGGCCGCCGAACGGGGTCAGGATGCAGACGCGCCAGTCGCCGATCTCGTCCCGGAAGCGCTCGACGACGATCGTGCGATCGGACGGGACGACGCCGCCGCTCGCCGCCGCCTGGTCGCGCAGGTAGGTGAGCAGGTTCGACGCGGCGCGACGGTCGAGGTGATAGTCGCCGGCGAGCCGGGCGAGCGCGTCCGCATCGGAGAGGGCGGACACCTCACGGGTGGCGCGTCCGATCTTCTCGCCGAGCTCGTACGGCCGGCCGATCCCCTCTCCCTTCCAGAAGGGCACGGCGCCGGGCACCCCCGGCGCCGGGGAGACGAGCACGCGGTCGCGCGTGATCTCCTCGATGCGCCAGGTGGAGGCGCCCAGCATGAACGTCTGGCCGTGCCGCGCCTCGTACACCATCTCCTCGTCGAGCTCGCCGACACGGCTGCCGCCGTCGACCTGGAAGACGCCGAAGAGGCCGCGGTCCGGGATCGTGCCGGCGTTCGTGACCGCGAGGCGGCGGGCACCCTGCCGACCCTTGACGACGCCGGCGGAGCGGTCCCAGACGATGCGGGGTCGTAGCTCCGCGAACTCGTCCGAGGGGTAGCGGCCGGCAAGCATGTCGAGCACGTTCTCGAGCTGTTGCAGCGACAGGTCCGCGAACGGGTAGGCGCCGCGCACGAGCGCGTGCAGGTCGCCGACCTCGATCTCGTCGTCGGCGCAGATCGCCACCACCTGCTGCGCCAGCACGTCGAGCGGGTTGCGGGGGATCGCGGTCTCCTCGATCGCACCCTCGCGCATCGCCTTCGCGACGACGGCCGACTCGAGCAGGTCGGCCCGGAACTTCGGGAAGATCCGCCCCTTCGAGACCGCGCCGAGATCGTGCCCCGCACGCCCGACCCGCTGCAGTCCGCGCGCGACGGACTTCGGGCTCTCCACCTGCACGACGAGGTCGACCGCGCCCATGTCGATCCCGAGCTCGAGGCTCGAGGTGGCGACGAGGCACGGGATCCGGCCCGCCTTCAGCAGCTCCTCGATCTCGACCCGCTGCTCGCGGGCGAGCGAGCCGTGGTGCGCCCGCGCGACCTCCTGCTCGGCCAGCTCGTTCAGCCGCACGGCCAGCCGCTCCGCGAGCCGGCGGTTGTTGACGAACACGATCGTCGAGCGGTGCTGCTGCACGAGCTCGAGCAGCGCCGGGTAGATCGACGGCCAGATCGAGCGGGCGGAGGGCTCGTACCCGGAGTCCATCTCGACGCCGTCGGGCATCACGGGCTGCGCGAGCGCGAGGTTCGAGCCCAGCTCGCGCATGTCCTCGAGCGGGACGACGACCTCGAGGTCGAGCTCCTTGCGCGAGCCGGCGTCGACGAGCTCGATCGGGCGGCCGCCGGCGACGAAGCGGCCGATCTCCTCGAGCGGGCGCTGGGTGGCCGAGAGGCCGATGCGCTGGAACGGCTTGGCCGTGACACGGGCGAGTCGCTCCAGCGACAGCGCCAGGTGGGCGCCGCGCTTGGTACCGGCCACCGCATGCACCTCGTCGACGATCACCGTCTCGATCGGCCGCAGCGTGTCCCGCGCCTGGGAGGTGAGGAGGAGGTACAGCGACTCCGGCGTCGTGATCAGGATGTCCGGCGGTGTCCGCAGCATCTGGCGGCGCTCGCGCTGGCCGGTGTCGCCCGTGCGCACGCCGACCGTCAGCCGCGAGGCGAGGCCCGCGAGCGGCCCGCGCAGGTTGCGCTCGACGTCGTAGTTCAGCGCCTTCAGCGGCGAGACGTAGAGGAGCCGCAGCCCCTCGCCCCGGCTCGCGTCGAGCCGGTCGATGCCGGTGAGGAAGGCGGCGAGCGTCTTGCCCGAGCCGGTCGGCGCCTGCACGAGCACGTGCGCACCCGTCGCGATCACCGGCCATGCCGCTCGCTGGGCGGGCGTCGGCCCCGCGAACGCCTGCTCGAACCACGCCCGCGTCTTCGGCGACAGTGCAGCCAGCGCGTCCATCCAGCCAGGGTAGACGATCGATCGCAGCGAGTAGGATCGCCCCATGGCGCCCGCAGCGCTCCACTTCACCGGCGACCCAGAGGCCGACGCATTCCTGGCCCGCGAGCCGCTCGCGCTCACGATCGGCTTCGTGCTCGACCAGCAGGTGACCGTGCAGAAGGCCTTCTCGTCGCCGCTCGAGCTGTCCCGGCGGCTCGGCGGCCTCGACGCGGCGAGGATCGCCGCGATCGACCCGGACGAGCTCGAGCGTGTGTTCCGCGAGCGGCCTGCGCTCCACCGCTTCCCCGGAAACATGGCCAAGCGCGTGCGGGAGCACTGCGCCGTGATCGCCTCCGAGTACGGCGACGATGCCTCGCGCGTGTGGACGGAGGCGACGGACGCCGCAGACCTGCGGCGGCGCCTCGAGGGCCTGCCCGGTTTCGGCGAGATGAAGGTGAAGTCGTTCGCCGCCGTGCTCGCCAAGCGCTTCGACGTCGCCGCGGCCGCCGAGCTCGTGCCTCCCCACCCCACGCTCGGCGACGTCGACTCACCGGAGGCGCTCGTCGCCTACCAGGCGCAGAAGCGCGCCTACAAGGCCGCGAAGAAGAGCGGCACGGACGCGCCCGCGTGGCCGTCGAGCTGACGACGCTCACCGACGGAGGCCAGAGCCCGTCCGAGATCGCGCGAGAAGTGGCCGCCTTTCTCGCCGGCGCCGAGCGCAGCGCTCGACCTGGCGCTCTACGACGTTCGCTTCGAGACCGACGCCGGCGCGCTCGTGCTGGCCGCCCTCCTCGCCGCGCACCAGCGCGGCGTCGCCATACGTCTCGTCTACAACGTCGACCACCCCGGCCCGATCCCCGTGCCGCCCCCGCCCGAGACGAGGCCGGAGGCGATCGAGGCGCTGCCGGTGCCGACCCGCGGCGTGGCCGGGATTCCCGACCTGATGCACCACAAGTACGTGATCCGGGACGGCACCGACGTCTGGAGCGGCTCCACGAACTGGACCGACGACTCATGGGCACGCCAGGAGAACGTGATCGTGCGGGTGCTGTCGGCGCCCGCGCTGGCCCACGCCTTCACGCTCAACATGGACGAGCTGTGGGGCAGCGGTCACGTGGAGCACACGGGCAAGGTCGAGCCGCGGCCCGTCGACGCGGGCGGCACGGAGATCCGCGCCTGGTTCACGCCCGAGTACGGTGATGCGCTCTCGCACCGCGTCGCCAAGATGATGGGGCGGGCGCGACGACGCATCCGCATCGCCTCGCCGGTGCTGACGTCCGGGCCGATCCTCGGCACGCTCGTCGAGATCGTGAAGGAGCAGCGCTGCGACGTGGCCGGTGTGATCGACGACACGCAGGTGGACGAGGTGTTCCACCAGTGGCTCACGAACGGCGTCAGCGCGTGGAAGATCCCGCTGCTGCGCCAGGTGCTCGAAGGAGCGCCGTTCTCCGGCAAGGCATCGACGACATGGTCGCCGTCGTCGCTGCACGACTTCATGCACGCGAAGGTCGTGGTCGCCGACGACATCGTCTTCGTGGGGTCGTTCAACTTCTCCCGCTCCGGCGAGCGCAACGCGGAGAACGTGCTCGAGATCCACGATCCCGGCGTGGCCGACCGGCTCGCCGTGTTCGTCGACGGGATCAGGGCGCGCTACCCGCGGGCCACGCCGCCCCCCGAACGAGGGTTGACCGTGCCGCCGCCACGGCCGACGCGACACCTGTGAAGCGCCTCGTGTCCCTCGTCGCCCTCGCAGGCCTCGCCTGCTCGGCCGCCCTCGCCTCGCCGCTGCCGGGGGCGAAGGGCTGCAAGGTCTTCCCGCCGGACAGCCCGTGGAACCGGCGCGTCGACGACCTGCCGGTGGCTGCGGGCTCCGACTCGATCATCGCGACGATCGGTCGCGGAGAAGACGATGCACGCCGATTTCGGCTCCGGTCTCTGGGAGGGAGGGCCGATCGGCATCCCGATCACGACCGTCCCGTCGACGCAGAAGCGGAGCGCCGTGTCGTTCGAGTACGCGGACGAGTCCGACCGGGGCCCCTACCCGATCCCCGCCGACGTGAAGATCGAAGGTGGGGCGGGCGCCGACGGCGACCGGCATGCTCTCATCGTCGACCGCGACCGCTGCAAGCTCTACGAGCTCTTCGCGCTGCGCCGCCAGGGCGGACGCTGGACCGCCGGCTCGGGCGCGATCTGGGATCTTCGCTCGAACAGGCTGCGGCCGGCGGGCTGGACGTCCGCCGACGCCGCCGGCCTGCCCATCCTCCCCGGCCTCGCCCGCTACGACGAAGTCGCCCGCGGCCGCATCGACCACGCCCTGCGCTTCACGGTGTCGCGGACGCGGCGCGCGTACGTGTGGCCCGCGCGGCACTTCGCCTCCTCGGCCACCGACACGTCACTGCCGCCGATGGGGTTGCGGGTACGCCTGAAGCGGAGCTTCGACATCTCACGGTTCCCCGCCCAGTCCCGCGTCGTCCTCCGCGCCCTCAAGGAATACGGGATGATCGTGGCCGACAACGGCTCCGACTGGTACGTGTCCGGCGCGCCGGACCCGCGCTGGTCGAACGACGACCTGCACACGCTGCACACGGTGCCGGGATCCGCCTTCGAGGTCGTCGACACGACCCCTCTGCGCTGACCCGCCTCGGGCAGGCATCGGAGGAACGCGGTGAGGGATCAGAGCTTCACCCAGCGCACCTCCTTGCTGAGCGCGCCGAGGTAGCCCACGCCGGCCTGGTCCGCCGTGATGCTGACCGTCTTCGGCGAGAAGCCGGTGCTCTTGATCGTGACCTTCTTCGTGCCGGCGGCGATCGCACCGGGGGCAAGCGCTGCCGAGACGAGTGCGACAAGACCTATGACCAGGATGCGCACGTTCAACCTCCTTCGTCAGTGCCTCCAGTCGTCATGTTGCCCGTTCGGCAACGGCGCCACGCAAACCCTCACAAGCCGTTTGCAGGGGTCGGGCCGGCCATTCGGGCTGCTGCGGCCGGTGCATAGACTCCGCACGTGATCCTCGACAACGGCGTCATCCGCACCATGGACCCGTCGCTCCCGACCTGTGGCGCGCTCGTGGTCGCCGGGCCGTACGTCGCCGGAGGTGTCGGCACGCACGAGTCTGCGCTCCCCACACCCGACAGGGTCGATCTCCGCGGCCGCTGCGTCGTGCCCGGCTTCAACGACGCACACGTCCACTTTCCGACCTGGGCGCTCGCACGTCACGACGTCCAGCTGGAAGGATCCGCCTCTCTCGCCGAGGCGCTCGACCGTGTTGCCCGCCACCCGCGGCGCGGCACCTGGATCCGAGGCACGGGCTGGCGGGACGCGACGTGGTCGGAGAAGCCCTCGCTCACGGCTCTCGACACGGTCACCGGGGACACGGCGACGGCCCTGTGGTCGAAGGACTATCACTCGCTCTGGGTCAACTCCGCTGCGCTCGCCCGTGCGCTGGACGACCTCGAGGTGGAGGGCGGCGTCGTCGAGCGCGATGCCGCCGGCCGGCCGACGGGAGTCCTCCGAGAGGAGTCCGCCTGGCGCTTCCGCGACCGCTTCGTCGCCGTCGACGAGGACGAGTGGGTCGGGGCCGTGCGCGAGGGCATCGGAATCGCCAACAGCCGCGGAGTCACCGCGGTGCACGACAAGGACGGCTGGCTCGGCGCACCCGCGATCTTCGGCAGGATCCACGAGCGCGAAGGTCTGACGCTGCGCGTGTGGCAGTCGCTTCCCGCCGACCGAGTCGAGGAGCTGGCCGCGCTGCGGCTGCGCTCCCGCCTCGGCGACGACTTCCTCCGGCTCGGCTATCTGAAGACCTTCATGGACGGCACGCTCGGCTCGCAGACCGCACTCATGCTCGACGGCTCCGGCGTCCGGATCACGAGCGGCGAGCACCTCGCCGACATCATCCGTGCAGGCGCCGCCGCGGGCTGGCCCATCTCCGTCCACGCCATCGGCGACCTCGCCAACCGGGAGGCCCTGGACGCCTTCGAGCAGACCAGGGACACTTGGCAGCCGCTCGGCCTCCGCCACCGCATCGAGCACGCCCAGTGCCTCGCGCCCGGCGACATCGCCCGCTTCGCGGAGATCGGCGTCGCCTGCTCCGTCCAGTTCACCCATGCGCCGTCGGATCGCGACCTCGCGGAGAGCTACTGGGGAGACCGGCTGGACGGCACCTACGCCTTCCGGTCGCTGTGGGCAACGGGCGCAGTCGTCGCCAACGGCTCCGACGCGCCCGTCGAGGAGCTCGACCCGCTCGCCGGGATCCGCGCCGGCGTCCTCCGCACGCTCGACGGGCGGCCGCCGTGGCGGCCGCAGGAGGCGCTCACAATCGAGCAGGCCCTGCAGGCGACGACTGTCGCGCCGGCCTGGCTCGCCGGAGACGAGCGCCGCCGTGGCAAGCTCCTGCCCGGCTTCCTCGCGGATCTCGTCGTGCTCGACCGCGACCCCGTCACGACGCCTGCCGAGCAGCTCCACGAGGTCTCCGTCGTCGCCACCATGGTCGGCGGACGCTGGGTGCACAACCCGCCCCCGTGGGACTGACGTCGAGCGGGCATGTCCGACAGCGCCCTCACCGACTACACTGGGATCGTGGCAACACGAACGATGCTGCAGGTTCACGAGTCGGAGACATGCTCGGTCGCAGCCTGCGCGGAGATCGTCGGGGCCAAGTGGACGGTGCTGATCGTCCACGACCTCTCCGAGGGACCGCGCCGCTTCACCGAGATCGAGCACTCCTGCGCGGGCATCAGCCCTCGCACGCTCGCCGAGCGGCTGCGCTCGCTCGAGGCCGAGGAGATCGTCGAACGCAACAGTTACGCCGAGTCGCCACCGCGCGTGGAGTACAAGCTCACCGACAAGGGCAGAGCCCTCCTCCCGCTCGTCGCCGAAATGCGTACGTTCGGCCACGAATGGCTCGGCTGCGGCGTCCACGACCACTGACCCCACCGAGCGCAGCCGCTCCCCGGCCGAGGGCCGGGCACGGCCCGGCCCCTACGCCTCGTTGTGAAAGCTCGTAGGGGCGAGGCCATGCCTCGCCCTCGCCGGGCGCATCAGGCGGCCGGCTCGGCCCAGACGCTGCACCAACTCGACGACGGTAGCGGCCGCGGCGGCCATGTCCTGCACGCTCGCCCACTCGCGCAGCGAGTGGTAGTTCTGGCCGCCGGTGAAGATGTTCGGGGTCGGTAGCCCCTTCGCCGAGAGAACGGCGCCGTCGGTGCCGCCGCGGATGATGGAGCGCACCGGCTCGACGCCGACCCTGCGGATCGCCTCCTCGGCGGCAGCGACGACGCGAGGGTGCCGGTCGATGGCGGCGCGCATGTTGCTGTAGGTGTCCGTCGCCTCGACGGTCACCCGCGCCCGCGGCTCCTGCTCCTGGAGCTGCGCGGCGAGACGCCGCACCAGCTGCGTGTGCTCGTCGAGCTTCGCGTCGTCGTGGTCGCGGACGATGAATGCGATCACGGTCTCCTCGGCGGAGCCGCTGATGCGTGACGGGTGCACGAAGCCCTCGCGCCCCTCGGTCGTCTCAGGGGAGAGCGTGTCCCGCGGCAGCGACGAGATCAGGTCGGCTGCCAGCTTGACACTGTTCACGAGCTTCCCCTTCGCAGAGCCGGGGTGCGCGCCGCGTCCGCGAATGGTGACGCGCACGGCACGGGCAGAGAACGTCTCGATCTCGAGCTCGCCGAGCCCCGAGCCGTCGAGGGTGTAGGCGATCTCGGCGCCGAACTCGTCCAGGTCGAAGTACTCGGCACCGCGGCCAACCTCCTCGTCGACCGTGAAGGCGACGCGGATGGTGGCGTGCGCCGGGTCCGGGTGGGCGACGAGGTACTCGAGTGCCGCCATGATCTCGGCCACGCCCGCCTTGTCGTCGGCTCCGAGCAGGGTGGTGCCGCTGCTCGTGACGATGTCGTGGCCGAGGCGAGCAGCCAGCTCCGGTTCCTCGGACGGGTCGAGCACCTGGGAGGGGTCGTCCGGCAGGACGATCGTCTGCCCGCCGTACGCCTCGTGCACGATCGGCTCGACGCCGCCGCCCGGGGTCTCGGGCGTGGTGTCGACGTGGGCGATCAGCCCGACGACGGGAGCATCGGCAGCGCCGGGCAGCGTCGCGAACACGTAGCCGTGCTCCGTCAAGGCGGCATCCGTCAACCCGATCGCGTGCAGCTCGCCCACCAGCAGCCGCGAGAGCTCGAGCTGCTTGGCCGTGCTCGGATACGTGTCGGCGTCCTCGACGGCCTGCGTGTCGATGCGGACGTAGCGCAGGAAGCGCTCGAGCACACCGGCGGCGAGCACGGCGGCGAGCGGCGACGCGTACCCGGCCCTAGTCGACGCGGCCAAGGTTCCCGAGGTGGCGGTAGAGAGCTTCGGCCGCGGCGACGCCGAGCGGCAGGTACTCGGCCGGGATGCGCTCGTTCGGCGAGTGGACGTTCGACTCGTTGAGCGCGAACCCGGTGAGCACCGTCGCAACCCCCCGGGCGGCGAGCTCCGAGACCAGGGGTATGGCGCCGCCCGAGCGGATGAGCACGGGACGCACGCCGAGCACCTCCTCGAACGCGTCGAGCCCGAGCCTGACCGCCGGGGCGTCGGGCGGCACGAGGCCCGGCGGCGCCGACGAGAGCACGGTCACCTCGACCTCGGCGCCGTCGGGCGCCGCCTCACGCAGGAGCCGCTCGAGCGTGGGGACGATCACCGACGGCTCCTGGTCGGCGACGAGGCGTATCGACAGGTTCGCCTCCGCCTCCACCGGGATCACCGTCTTCTGCAGGATCGGCGAGCCGCCGGCGATGCCGTGCACGTCGACCGACGGCTCGGCCCACGTGCGCAGGTAGAACTCGTCGCCGGCGGCGGCGTCGGCCGGGTGTGCGCCAGCCGCGGCGATCTCAGCCGCCCCCGTCGGGAGGGTCGCCCAGCCGGAGACCTCCTCCGGGACCGGGGCGGCGACGCCGACCCGCAGCGCCTCCGGCACGCGGCCGTCGCGCGGGGTCACGCCGGCGAGGGTCTGCAGAAGCGCGTGCATGGCGTTGAGGGCAGCTCCCCCGTACACGCCGGAATGAAGGTCGCGCGAGCCCGTTCGCACCCGCACGTGGAAGTAGCAGACACCCCGTACCGCGACGTTGAAGGCGGGCACGCCACGCTCGACCATGCCGCTGTCGAACACGACCGCGGCGTCCGCACCCTGTTCGTCGGCGGCGATCCAGTCGACGATGGAATGGCCGCCGATCTCCTCCTCGCCGTCGCAGGCGAAGCGGATGTTGACCGGGAGCTCGCCTGCCTCCGAGAGCAACTCGGCCGCCTTCAGCAGCATGTACAGCTGCCCCTTGTCGTCGGCGATGCCACGGGCGTAGAGCCAGCTGTCACGCTCCACGAGCTCGAAGGGCGGCGACTCCCACAGGTCGAGCGGGTCGGGCGGCTGCACGTCAAAGTGCCCGTAGCAGAGGATCGTGGGAGCACTCTCCGGGCTCGCCGAGGCCTTCACCTCGCCGATCACGAGCGGCCGCTCGCCCCACGGCACCACGTCGGCGTGACCTCCCATGTCGCGCACCCGGGCCGCCACCCACTCCGCCGCAGCGACGACGTCGCCCTTGTGGGCGGGGTCGGCGCTGACGGACGGGATCGCGATCAGCTCCGCGAGCTCCGGCAGGAGCTGGTCGAGGGACGGCGGCACGGCAGTGATTGTAGGACGCCGCTTCCGTCGGCCGCACGACAACCGCGTTACCGTGCCGCGGCTCTGACGCCTCCGACGCGAGCGGATGGCGGAGCCGGGGTCGCCCCGGTGCGGGCAGCGCCGCGAGCGAACTTTGTGGTGATTCACCACAAAGCCCCGCTAGCACGGGCCCCCGACCAGAGCGGCCTCAGCGGCGCGAGCGCCTCCGGAGGCCGGCTCCGCCGGCCGGCAGGAGGCGCGGTCGGTGGCGTCAGAGGGGGATGTTGCCGTGCTTGCGTTTAGGCCCCGGCTCGCGCTTGGTGAGCGCGGTCTCGAGCGCGGAGACGAGCACGGGCCGGGTGCGGCGCGGTTGGATCACGTCGTCGACGTAGCCGCGCTCGGCGGCGGCGTACGGGTTGGCGAAGCGCTCCTTGTAGTCGGCGATCAGCTCGGCGCGCCGGGCCTCCGGGTCGTCGGCCTTGTCGAGCTCGTGGCGGAAGATGATGTTGACGGCGCCGTCCGGCCCCATCACGGCGACCTCGGCGGTGGGCCACGCGACATTGAAGTCGGCGCGGATGTGCTTGGACGACATCACGTCGTAGGCGCCGCCGTAGGCCTTGCGGGTGATCACGGTCAGCTTCGGCACGGTGGCTTCGGCGTAGGCGTACAGCAGCTTGGCACCGTGGCGGATGATGCCGCCCCATTCCTGCGCGGTGCCGGGCAGGAAGCCGGGCACGTCGACGAAGGTGAGCAGGGGCACGTTGAAGGCGTCGCAGGTGCGGACGAAGCGGGCGGCCTTGACGGAGGCGTCGATGTCGAGCACGCCCGCGAGCGCCTGCGGCTGGTTCCCGACGACACCGATGCTGTGGCCGCCCAGGCGGGCGAAGCCGCAGACGATGTTCTCGGCGTAATGCGGCTGCACCTCGAGGAACTCGCCGTCGTCGACGACCCTGGTGATCACCTGCTTCATGTCGTACGGCTTGTTCGGCGCGTCCGGGATCAGCGTGTCGAGCTCGGCGTCCTCGCGGTCGACGGGGTCGGCGGGGGCTGCCCACGGCGCGGTCTCGAGGTTGTTCTGGGGCAGGAACGAGAGCAGGTAACGGGCGTCCTCGAGGCACGCCTCCTCGTCCGGCGAGGCGAAGTGGGCGACGCCCGACTTGGATGCGTGCGTGTCGGCGCCGCCGAGCTCCTCGAACGACACCTCCTCGCCGGTCACCGTCTTCACCACGTCAGGGCCCGTGATGAACATGTACGAGCTTCCCTCCACCATCAGCGTGAAGTCGGTGATCGCGGGCGAGTACACGGCGCCGCCCGCGCACGGCCCCATCACCAGGCTGATCTGCGGGACGACGCCGGACGCCTGCACGTTGCGCCAGAAGATCTCCGCATACCCGGCCAGGGAGACGACACCCTCCTGGATGCGGGCCCCGCCCGAGTCGTTGATCCCGATCACGGGACAGCCGAAGCGGACGGCCATGTCCATCACCTTGCACACCTTCTCCGCGAACACCTCCGACAGCGAGCCGCCGAAGACGGTGAAGTCCTGCGAGAACACGAACACCTTGCGGCCGAACACCGTGCCGTAGCCGGTCACGACCGCGTCCCCCCAGGGTCGCTTCTCCCGCATCTCGAACTCCACCTCGCGGTGGCGGACGAAGCGGTCGAGCTCCACGAACGAGCCGGGGTCGAGGAGCCGCTCCAGCCGCTCCCGCGCCAGCAGCTTGCCGCGCGCGTGCTGCTTCGCGATCGCCTTCTCCCCCGCGGCAACCGCAGCCTCCGCCGACAACTCCGCGAGCCACTCGAGCTTCGCCCCGGTCGTGTCATGCGTCGACATCCGGATGAGCCTAACCGGTCGTCGCGCACCCCGTGGCACCGGGAAGCGGCGGGGCAAACCGAGGCCCGGGCCGACGCCGGCCCGGCTCCCGGTCTCTCCCCCTGACCGCAGCCGCAATGCGGTTTCGTTTTGTATCACGAGTCACGTGAAAGGACAAGCGCGTCCCGGCGGGAGCGGTGCTACCGTCGCGGTCATGCCGTCGCATCTCGACCGCTCGACGACCTGGCCCTTCGAGGACGCGATGCCGGCGACGTTCTCCTACGCACGGGACGCCCATCCGACGGGTATCGAGGCCGAAGAGGCCCTGGGTGCGCTCGACGGCGGGCGCGCCCTGCTCTTTCCGTCCGGTATGGGGGCGGTCACGACCGTGTTGCTGACGATCCTGCGGCCGGGCGCCGCCGTGGCCGTGGCGGAGGGCTCCTACTACGGCACCTCCCTGCTGTGCCGCCGCCTCGCGCAGTGGGGCGTGCGCCTGCTCGAGTTCGACCAGACAGGGCCGCCGCCGGACGACGCCGACCTGATCTGGCTGGAGGCTCCCTCCAACCCGCTCCTGACGATGCCCGACTTCGAGGCAGCCGTGGCCCACCCGGCCCCGGTCGTCTGCGATGCGACCGTCGCCTCCCCGTTGTTCGTGCGCCCGCTCGAGCTCGGCTGCGACGTCGCCCTGCACTCGGCCACGAAGGTGCTGGCCGGGCACGACGACACGCTCGCCGGCTCCGTGTGCGTGCGCGACGACGACCTGTTCACCCGGCTCCAGGAGATGCGCGGGCTGACGGGCATCGTCGCGTCCGCAGACACCGCCTGGCTGTTGCTGCGGGGCCTGAAGACGCTGCACGTGCGCATCGAGCGCCAGACCGCGACGGCCCGCGAGCTCGCCGAGCGGCTCGGCACGCACCCGGCGGTGACGAAGGTCCGCTATCCGGGCTTCTCGTACCTGCTCTCGTTCGAGCTCCACGGCGAGGAGGCGGCGCTCTCGGCAGAGCGGTCGCTGCAGACGATCATGAACGCGACGAGCCTCGGCGGCACCGTCTCCAAGATCGAGGGACGGCATCGCCGCGAGGGCGACCGCTGCCCGCCCGGGCTGCTGCGCCTGTCGGTCGGCCTCGAGGACGTGGACGTGCTGTGGGCCGACCTCGAACAGGCGATGGCACGCTGACGAGGCGCGCAACGAAAGCCGGCCTGCCGATACGGTAAGGGCATGCTCTTCACACGCAAGCAGACCACGTTGCCCGCTCCGGCGGACACGCTCCCCGGCCGCCCGGGCGCGATGCCCGTGACCGAGCCGCACGTCGTCCTCGGCACGCCACTCGAGCCGCCGTTCCCCGACGGCATCGAGACGGCGGTGTTCGGGATGGGCTGCTTCTGGGGCGCCGAGCGCCTCTTCTGGCAGCTCCCCGGCGTCCACACGACCGCAGTCGGCTACGCCGGCGGCACCACTCCGAACCCGACCTACGAGGAGGCGTGCTCGGGCCGCACGGGCCACACCGAGGCGGTGCTCGTGGCCTACGACCCGGCGTTGATCTCCTATGCCGACCTGCTGCGGGTGTTCTGGGAGGGTCACGACCCGACCCAGGGGATGCGGCAGGGAAACGACGTCGGCACGCAGTACCGCTCGGCCGCCTACTGGTCGACGGAGGCGCAACGGCGCGAGCTCGAAGCCTCCCGCGACCGCTACGCGGCGGCGCTCGCCGCCGCCGGGCACGGCGGCATCACGACCGAGATCGCAGCGGCAGGGCCGTTCTACTACGCAGAGACCTACCACCAGCAGTACCTGGCGCGAAACCCGATGGGGTACTGCGGCATCGGCGGCACCGGCGTCGCCTGTCCCGCGGGGATCGGCGTCTAGAACCGGGAGGAGCGATGGCCGAGGCACGGAACGCGGTAGGCGTGCAGGAACTGCGGCTCGCGGTGACCGCAGCGGACTACGAGGACGCGCTGCGCTTCTACCGCGACGTGCTCGGCCTCCACGAGCAGGGGACGTTCACCTCGCCCGCCGGCGGCCGCGTCACGATCCTCGAGGCCGGGCGGGCGACCCTGGAGCTCGCCGACCCGACGTACGCCGAGTACATCGACGAGGTCGAGGTCGGCCGCCGGGTCGCCGGTCACGTGCGTGTCGCCTTCCAGGTGGACGACTCGGCGGAGGCGACGAGGCTCGCCCGAGCCGCCGGTGCGAGCGTGATCGCCGAACCGGTGCGGACTCCGTGGGACTCGCTCAACGCCCGACTCGAAGGACCGGCGGGCTTACAGCTGACGCTCTTCACCGAGCTCACGAGCTAGCGCCCCGCGACAGCACGTCTTGCGTGCGGGAATGTCGCTCGGCCGTCGGCGTCCCGGCGCTGAGCGATCAGGCGGGCGGTGCTCGCACGACGGCGAACCTGGCGCAGGCGAAGTCGCCGTTCCGTCCCAGCTCGTCCAGGCGCAGCTCGATCCGGCGCGGCAGCAGAGGTGCGCCCGCGCCGAGCGTGACCGGCGCGATCGTGACGATCACCTCGTCCAGCAGGCCGACGTCGGCAAACTGGCCGGCCAGGTCTCCCCCACCGACGATCCAGACGTTCCGGCCGCCGGCGGCGCTGACCATCTCCCTGTGCACCGCTGCCACGTCCGCGCTCGTGAACTCGATCTGCGCGTCGGGGACGACGGGCAGCTGCCGATGGGTGAAGACCCAGCACGGGATCTCGTACGGCCACTTCCACTCCGCCGGGTCCTTGCCCGCGAACTCATGGTCGAGGATCCATTCGTACGTCGTGGACCCCATCGCCAACGCGCCGACATCGGCGATGAACGCGCCATAGCTCAAGAGCCCGTCATCGTCACTGCTGGCGGCTGAACAGCCAGTCCAACGAGTTGTCAGGGTCGGCGATGAAGCCGTCCAGGGTCGTCGCCGTGTAGTACTGCGTCAGGCTCAAGCTGCACATCCCTTCGTTCGTGGTCTGCCCGACAGATGGGTTCGCCCCGGGGCGACGACGGCGGGCAGTCGGCCCCGGAGCACTGCGTGCGGCTGACCGTACCCGGAGACACCTGTCGGCCGTCCTGTCCAGGCACGGAGGTGAAGGCACGCTGGAGTTGATCCATGCACACCCGAGTTCTCAAACCGAAGCACGCGCCGACGCTCCTCGTGAGGCCGCTGCGCAACGGCGACGTCGCCACCGTTGCGGCCGTCTTCGAGCGCCTCGGCGAGCAGTCGCGCCGCGCGCGCTTCAACGGGCCCAAGCCGCGGCTCAGTGCGGCCGAGCTCGAGCACCTCGCCGCGGCCGACCCGGGCCGTCACGCGCTCGTCGCGTATGTCGAGCGCGATCGGCAACCGGTCGCGATCGCGCGCCTCGTCCGCGACGGCCACAGCGCCGAGATCGCCTTCGAGGTGGCCGACGAGTATCAGCAGCTCGGCATCGGATCGGCCCTCGCTGCGGAGCTGATCGCAGACGCGCGAGCGGCAGGGATCACGGAGATCACCGCGCTCGTATCGAGTGACAACCCCGCAGCGGTCGCGCTGCTGCGGCGCATCCTGAACGTGATCGACATCCGCTTCGATGGTCCAGAGCTGTCGATCCGCGCTGCGCTCGTGTGACCGGGTGAGCCGAGGACTGCAGGCGCTACGCCTCGACGAGGATCACCAGGGTGTCGGCCAGCACACCGTCGTTGGCCATCGCCTCGGCGGCGTCCGCGGTCTGCATTGCGGCCATCAGGGCGTCCATGTCGGGAACGTCCATGAGCACCGCGACGTGTGTCGGGTTCTGCGGGTCGACGAACGTGCGGACGTTGGTAACGCCGAGCGGCCCGAAGAACTCCTCGCGCTTGGGCGAGGCGAGCCAGTGCCCGCTGTCCTTCACGTCGTGGTGGCCGATGATCGTGGGCATCGCGTCTCCTCCGAGTCCTACCGCTTGATGATGTTGTGGATCTCGACGATCTCCGGTGGACCGGCGAGCTCGACGCCGCTCTCGGCGAGGATCGGCATCAGGCGTTGACCGAATGCCTCGAACTGCTCCTTCGAGTCCCAGATCTCGCTGACCCGGAAGCTGCCACCGGCACTGAAAGCGACGTGGAAGTCGAGCCCGGCGGGCGGGAACTCGCCCGATGCCTCGATGCGGGGCAACGTCTCGTCGTATGTCTCGGCCGTCATGCTCGGCGCTCCCGTAAAGCGGACGAGGATGCTCATCTGTTCCTCCGTGGTCGGATGGAGCGGACCCTACTCCCGACCGGAGTCAAATGGAACGACGCCGGCCTCACCTGCGCCAGAGAGGCAGTGGCGGCGGGGATGTCACTAGGCTCGCGGGATGACCGGGTCTGCCGCGGAGCGCTACCTCCGGCTGGGGCTGCAGCTCGGCCGGCACGTCGAAGGGATCGTCGATGCGTACTTCGGACCGCCGGAGCTGGCGGCCGCCGTCGACGCGGAGCCGCCGGTCGACCCTCGGGTGCTCGTCACCGCGGCAGAGGCGCTGCTCGACGAGGTCGAGGACGGCTGGCTCCGCGACCAGGTGCGCGGGCTGCGCACCTACGCGGGCGTGCTCGCAGGCGAATCCGTTTCGTACGCCGACGAGGTGGAGGGCTGCTACGGGCTGCGGCCGGTCTACACCGACGAAGCCGTCTTCGCGGCCGCGCACGAGCGGCTCGGGGAGCTGCTCCCCGGCGCCGGGCCGCTTGCCGGGCGATACGAGCGCTGGGAGGACTCGATCCGCGTACCCACCGAGCAGGTCGAGCGCACTCTGGCGTCGGTGATCGAGGCGGCGCGCGCCTGGACGCACCGCCTCGTTGGGCTGCCGGCAGGTGAAGGCGTCGTCCTGGAGGCCGTGCGCGACGAGCCGTGGATGGCGTTCTGCGGGTACCTCGGCGACCTGCGCAGCCGGATCAGCGTCAACGTCGACCTGCCGCTGTCGGCCATCGAGCTGCTGATCCTGGCGATCCACGAGACGTATCCCGGCCATCACACGGAGCGTTGCAGCAAGGAACATCTCCTCGTGCGCGGTCGAGGCATGCTGGAGGAGACGCTGGTGCTCGTGCCGACACCGCAGTCGCTCGTCTCCGAGGGGATCGCTACGCTCGCGCCGTCCGTGCTGCTCGAGGGCGACGGCGGGCCGGACCTTGCCGCAGTCGTGCGCGACGCCGGGATCGAGCTCGATCTGGCTCACGCGCTCGCCGTCCGAGAGGCTCTCGAGCCGTGCCGGTGGGCGGAGGTCAACGCCGCGTTGCTGCTGCACGATCGCGGGGTGAGCGAGGCCGAGGTGCGCGCGTATCTCGAGCGCTGGGGCCTGATGACCCAGCAGCTCGCCGCGCACATGGTCCGCTTCCTCGGCGAACCGACCTCGCGGACGTACGTGATCACCTACCCTGCCGGACGAGAGCTCTGCCACGCGTACGTCGCCGGCGAGCCGGAGCGCTTCCACCACCTGCTGACCGAGCAGGTGCGCGTCCGCGACCTGCTCGAGCCGCGGGAGGCCCGCACGCCCTATCTTCGAAAGGGCATAGACTCGCCGCCGTCCCGAGATCGAGGAGGCACCCATGCCCGATGACCCCCAGGTCGGCGTGTTGCGCGAGTTGATCGACGCATTCAACAGGCACGATCTCGACGCGATCATGTCCCACTTCGCGGAGGACAGCGTCTTCGAGGCGCCTCGAGGGCCTGACCGCTGCGGCCGCCAATTCGTCGGGAAAGCGGAAGTGCGCCGCGGCCTCGCCGCGCGATTCGAGGGCATCCCGAACGTGCACTACACCGACGACAGTCAATTCGCCTGCGGGGCTCGCGGTGTGTCCGAGTGGACGATCACGGGCACGACCGTCGACGGTGTCACCGTCGACGTGCGCGGGTGTGACATCTGGACCTTCGACTCCGACGGGCTCGTCGCGCGCAAGAACAGCTTCTGGAAGCTCCGCGAGGCGTAGCACCGGACGGACGTCCGGATGTGGAGGGCTACGCCACTGTTCGGGATGTCCCCTGAGCGCGTTCGATGGAGGCGCCTGAGCGGTACCGCTGGACCTCAGCCTCTGTTGCTACCGCGTGCCTCGCACACGTGCGCTGAGCTAGAAGTACGTCAAGACGCGGTCGAGCGGCCGCGGGACGCGCTCGAGGTCGAGTGCTTCCACCAAGAGCACGGCGTACTTCTGCTTACGGTTCCACATGAAGCCGTGCAGCTGTTCCTCGAGCGGCCGGGCGCGGTGCGCGGGCTGCTTCTGGTAGGTGCGGAACGCGGGGAGCTCGCCCTGTTCCGCGAGCACACGCTCCATGCCATCCGGCCCCACCGCCCGCGTCAGCTCGTCCTCGAGGTCGCGCCTGCAGGCGTAGAACCCGACGCGCTCGAGCTCGCGCCGGTCGTCGCACCCCAGCGCGCGCAAGAAATGCCGCTCCTCGCCGACGTCATAGAGCCCCGCGAGTCGGACGTCGCGGTACTGCCCGAGAAGGCGTGGGAGGTTCCCGTAGCCGCCCATCGGCACGATCGCGACGCCCTCGGCCTGGAGGTCGCGGCCACGGCGACGCGCAAGCGTCTCGACGGCGCGGCGGTCGCTCGTGCCCTCAACGAGCACTACTCCGCGCAGGTGCATGACTGCATCAGATCAGGTCGACGACGAGGGGCGGCGCTTCACTGTCATAGGAGCGATCGTTGCACTGCTCGTTCTGCCGCTCATCCTCGCGAGGGATTTCCAGCCTCCGAAGAACACGGACGCCGGGCACAACTGACTCGCCTCGCCGGTGTTCAGCAATGTCCCCAGGAAGACTCGAGCCAACTAGCTCGGAGGTCGTCAGGAGCGGCCCTGCCTCGACGGGGGCGGCGTCAGCCGGGATGTGGGCGATGATTCCGCTGTGCCGTTCAGGAAAACGCCCATCGGGTCTGGCTGAACACTGTGCCCTTGGCGAAACCGTAGCCGTTCAAGGGGGCGACCCGGTAAACGAGGACTTCAGCATTTCTGATCTGGTCGCCAAGACCAAACCACGTCCCCTCGGGTTCTGTGAGGCGTGCACCGTACTTCGACTCGTAGGTGTCGGCGACCGCTCGCAGCTCCCTCTCGTCGCTCACGTTCGCGGCCTCCCCTTCGACCACCAGGTCGAGCCCGAAGAGCGTGTTGGAGCCGGTGGTAAGAATGCACTGCGGGTTCTGCCCCAGGTTCTTGGCCTTACGTTCGTTGGGCCCCGTGCAGAAGTACAACGCGCCGTCGAGCCAAACTGCGAGCAGAGGGGTCACGTGTGGCCGGCCGTCCGGCCGAACTGTCGACAACCAATACAACTCGGCGTCCTGAAGCTCTCTCCGCGCTTGCGCCCACTCCGTCGGGACCGCGGCGTCGCTACTGAAGCCACGCGACAACGTGGTAATCGGCTCCCGCTCACCATGGCTCGTCGCCATCTGTGGCGGTCACCCCCTCAGTTTGAAAAAGCGATGCACACCAGTGTGTCAGGCCGAGCAAGACCGAGCAATTCGCAATCCCCGGGCGCCAGTGTTGGGGAATGTCCCCTGGGACGTGAGGCTGATCTGGCCGGGAGCCGATGAGTTTTGGATGCTCTGCCAGTCTGTGCCGCGTACGGATTCGCAAGCGCCGAGAAAGGATGTTGCCACGTGAAGGACAGGGCCATAGGGCACGTGCGTGAGGGTCATGCGGCTGCGGTGCGGGAGGCAGCATGAGGCTTCTTCTCACGTCCGCCGGCATCAAGAACACGACCATCAACGATGCGCTGGTCGACCTACTGGGCAAACCGATTGCCGAGTCCAGCGCCCTCTGCATTCCCACCGCGGCGTACGGGCACCCTTTGACGTCCCGGCGTGGCCTACCGGTTCATCAGCGGACCAGCAGCCAGAACCCCCATGTGCGAATTGGGTTGGAAGTCGTTGGGCGTGCTGGAGCTCACCGCACTGCCCAGCATCGAAGAAGAGCATTGGGTCCCCTTGGTCCGAGGAGACTGACGCCCTGCTGGTGGGGGGCGGCGATGCCTTGTATCTGTGCCACTGGATGCGGCAGTCCGGACTGGCAGACCTCTTGCCGTCGCTGCGCGAGACGGTCTACGTGGGGGTGAGCGCCGGCAGTATGGTGACGGCCCCTAGTTTCGGGGAGGACTTCGACGACCGGAGGCCGCCCTTCGGTGGCGACAAAGGGCTGGGACTGGTTGATTTTGCGATGCTTCCGCACGTGGATCACGAGGACCACCCGGAAAGTTCCACGGCCAACGTAGAACGAAGGGCGGCCGGGATCCCAGGTGCCGACCTACGCGATTGACGATCAGACCGCCATCAAAGTGACCGATGGCGCAGTCGAAGTCGTCTCCGAGGGGCACTGGCAGCTCTTTGCCCCGTAATACCAAGAGGTTCAGCGGATTCGCACGCGAGCTTGGTCTGAAATCGGTGAGCCTCCGGCGCCTGAGACTGGCCTGCGCCAATGTTCGGAGCTGTCACCGAGCGACGGTCTAGCTCGCCGTGGTTAAGCAATCTCCCCCGAGGCTTGATCGCCCCGGAGGCCTTCGGCTTCCCGCTCCCGACCAGCAGATCACTCACCCAGCGGAGACGGTCTCTCTGTCGAGCGGGCGGATCATCGCTACGCCGAACAAGCCCCTCCCCGCGCCCGCCACGTGGAAGCCGGTCCGCGTGTAGAGACGGACAGCAGGGTTGAGGATATGCACGTGTAGGGTCAGCGCCGGGAATGTGCCACTCGCGCGCTCGGCCAAGGCTTCGATCAGAGCGGTCCCAATGCCTCTCCCTCGCTGATCCTCGACAACCGCCATCGCCATCTCGGGCAAAGGCCCCGCATCCGCGCCGCGCACCAACGGCGGTTCACGGATGACCCACCATGCGGCCCCGAGCAGCCGCCCCTCCTCGTGCTGGGCAACCACGACCGCGTCGTCCGAGTCTGGAAGCAGAGCAAGTACCGCGGGATCATCAGCCGACGGAACCGGGTGACGCCCCTCGAGAGCGCAGGCTTCGCGAGCCATCTCGACAAGGAAGGGCCTGTCGACGGCGGTCGCCGACCGCAACTCGAATCCCAGCGCCCCGTGCATCACGCCGATGATCTCAAAGAGCCTGCGTGTTCCCCGGAGGTCGCGCTCTAGGATAGAGGGCGTGTCGGCGCCCGTGACGCGAGGACAGCCAACTGCCAGCCACGTGACGCTCGCTTGCGCAGTGTTCGGAAGATGTCACCCGAGCGGGATCGTTTCAGCCAGCATCTTCCCCTGAACCGTCAACAACGAACACCCAGCCGTGCTCGTCCGCGGTCTTCTTGCGCTTTACGCCCGAGCGCGTTTGGGCGTCAGCCGATTTGCTCGGCCAGCCCGATGAGAATGCCCTCGGGGCCTCGGACGTAGCAGAGCCGATACACGTCTTGGTACTGGACCACTTCGTCGACGAGCTGCGCGCCGTGCTCGCGGAGCCGGGCCAGCGTATCGTCGAGGTCGTCCACCGCGAACATGACGCGGAGGTAGCCGAGGGCGTTTACCGGTGCGTTCCGGTGATCGGCGACCGGAGGCGGCGTGAGAAAGCGCGAGAGCTCGATCCTGCCGTGGCCGTCCGGCATACGCATCATGGCGATCTCGACGCGCTGGTCGCGCAGTCCAGTGACGCGCCCTGACCAGTCTCCTTCGACCATGGCTCGCCCCTCGAGTTCGAGGCCCAGCTCGGCGAAAAAAGAGATCGCGGCATCAAGCGACTCCACCACGATGCCGACGTTGTCCATCCGTTGAAGCGCCACGCGGCCATTATCGCGGCCTCTGGTTGGACAACGTTTCGGGAATGACCCCGGCCCAAACGAGGTGCACGGCTGCCGGGGTCGCGCCTAGGCGCGCGGCGCGTACTCGACGCTGTCGAATGGCCAGTCGGACGCGAGCCACTCACTCACAGCGCGCCAAAGTGGAGCGTCCAGGTGCGCGCGGCTCTCGCGCACCCATGAGAGCGCACAGGCGTCATAGTCCCCGTCTGGCACCGGGTAGATGTAGACGCACCCGATCACGTCGCGGCTCGCCGGTTCGAGCACCGTGTACGTGAACCCCTTCCGGTTGCGGAAGTCGTCAGCATGTCGCTGCAGGTCCGCGCGATTTTCGTCGGACGTCATCTCCCGCGGCCAAGAGCCGTCGGGATACCCGGGCGTCCCAGCGATGTGCTCCATCGACGACGTCCAGGCCTCGTAATCCTGCTCGTTGTGCACAGGCCCGAGCGGCTCGAGCACGAACTCGGAAGTCTCGAGCCCGAGTGGCACGTCGAAGTCAGGCGGGACGAACTCGGCCACGCCGCCGATCGTAGCCGTCCGTGCGCGCACCCGATCGTCGCAGCCGCATTGCGCGTTTCACCGCATTGGATCAGTGCGCTGACGCAGTAGTCGCCGTCTGTTGAGCGTGTAGCGTCTCTGGCATGACCCGGTTCGTCGTCGACTGCGAGACGCTGCTCGGGATCGCGGCTGGTGAGATCGAGGTCGCCGCCGAGCACAAGCTCGTCGCCCCGACGCTCGTCCGCTCGCAGGCGCTGGCGGCGCTATACGAGGCGGTCCGCCGGGGTGAAATTTCGGCGACCGAGGGGATCGAGCGGGTGACGCGGATCAACTCGCTCAAGGTTCGCTTCCTCGGCGACAAAGTGCTCCAGCGGGCGGCCTGGAGGGTCGCGTCCCAGCTGGGGTGGGAGACAACATACGACGCCGAATTCGTGGCGCTGACGCAGCTGCAGGCGGACGTCTTCGTCACATCCGACGGCGATCTGGCGCGGGCGGTCTCGGGACTGGTCGAGACGGCGACCGGCGACGCACTTCGCACCGCCTGAACGGAGATGACGACGGAGTCGCTATTCCTGGTCGCCGATGCGGTTTCGCCTCAGGCTGCTTCCGGGCTCCCCGAGGAGGATCGCGGTCGGTGAGGAGTCTTTCGCCTTTGGCCGGCGTCCCGGGATGACGCCTCAGCGCGATACCCTCGTGGGCATGTCGGGGTGGTACGAGCTCGTCGAGCGAGACCACGACCTCCAGAACCCAACGAGCCCGGAGAAGATCCGGTTGGTCGGATCGTATCTGCGGCTACGTTCAGCCACGCGGGTACTTGACATTGCCTGCGGCAAGGCAGGGCCGGCGATCATCCTTGCTCGTGAGTACGGCTGCCGCATCGACGGCATCGAACTGAGGTCGGGATTTGCTGAGGCCGCGCAGCGGAGGATCGCCGAGGCGAAGCTTGATGACCTCATCTCGGTCACGGTTGCCGACGCCAAGGAAGTCTCGCTGGAGCGAGGGAAGTACGACGTTGCGCTCTGCCTTGGCGCAGCCTTCGTCTGGGGACACATCGGCGATGCGGCAACCGCGCTGGCCGAGGTCGTCGGAAGCGGCCGCGCCATCGCTGTCGGCGAACCCTTCTGGAGGCAACGCGGACGCGACGAACTGGGCTTCGTCGACCTGGTCGCAACAGTCGCGCGGTTTGAGTCGGCGGGCCTCGATCTCACGGGCATCGTGGCGGCGTCGGAAGACGACTGGGATCACTACGAGAGCCTCCATTGGCGCGCCGCCGTCGAAACCGCCGTCGAGACCGCCGACCCGACGGTCATGGAGACACACATTGGATGGCGGGATCGCTACCTGAGCGGTCAACGCTCCGACCTGGGGTGGGCGATCTTCACCGGTCGCGTCCGCTGACCCGCCTTCGCGTGCGCCAATGATCGGGAATCACCCGAAGCGCCTCTAACGAAGAGCCGCTTCGAACCGCGGGTCGTCGCGCACGGCGGCGAAGTCGTCGTCTCTGCGCGCGTCATCGCGGAACCGCGGCAGTAGTTCGACGGATCGTCGGAGGTGGTCGAACGTCTCGTCGCTGGTGTCACCGGCGCGTACTGCGAAGCAGGCGGCGTTGTAGTTCAGACCCGCATGATCGGGCATGCGCGCAAGGCCTTGACGGACCGCTTCGAGTGCATCGGCATACCGCTCTTCGCCGTACGCCGTCATCGACTCGGTGTGAAACGGCCACGCCTCACCCCAGTCGACCGCCTGATATACCTCGCCGGGCGTGCCGCCCATAGCAAGGATGGTTGCGTTCCCGGTCGCCTTCCGCTGCGCTTCCGCACCCACGTATAGGAGCGTTCCTTGTGGCGCGTCGATCGTCTCGCCGTCGACCACGAACGTCGCGCTGCCGTCGACCACGAAATACAGTTCCTCCTGTCCCGACCCGGCCTCGTCGTGCTCATTGATCAGCGTGCCGTCCTCGCCGCGGATGAAACCGTTGATTCCGAACGAGTGGATCCCGAGGTGCTCGCGCACCGGAATATCTCTGCCGCGCCGCTCGATCTCGTCGAGACGCGCCGCCTTCCAGTTGGGCTTGTCGTTCATCGGTCACCTCCATAGTCGCTCGCGCCATGATCACGTTTCCTCAACGGCCTAGCTGGGATCGCTCCGCTCGCCATGAGCGTGTCCTGCACTCCCTCAACTAGACGGAAAGCTAGAGGCCAACAGCCGCGTCGGGTCGAAGTCGCTGTCCTCGGCAGCAAGCGAACGGAACGATTCCCTGCGGTCGATCGCGAGCCGGAGATGCCTGATCGCGTCGTCTGTCCGACCAGCGAGGCTCTCGCAGCACGCGAGGTTGTAGAGCGGCCCGGCGAACTCGGGATGAGCTTCGATCAACTCGCGTCCCTGATCGGCGGCCTCGGCGTACTGGCCTGACTCGTAGAGATGGTTGAGCGGCATCCAGATCTCGCCGCCCTGGGCCTCGTACGCCTTCCCCGGAGTTCCGCCGAGCGCGACGATCGTCGTCCCCGGCTCCTCAGCGAACGCTGTCCGCTTAACGGCGGGGCGAGCGAAGACGAGTGTGCCCGCGGGTGCGTCCACCCGCTCGCCGTCGAGCTCGAACGTCGCGCGTCCGCGCTGGACGAGGTACAGCTCCTCCTGCAGGTCATGCTCCTGTGACTCGTCGTGCTCGTTGATGAGCCGATCGCCCACCTGATGAGCTGTGAATGCGTTGACGCCGAACGACGTGATGCCGAAGTGGAACCGGACGGGGCGCGAAAGGACGCGGCCGTCATCGATCTCGTCGATCTCGTCAATCCGCGCGACCGCGTAACCGCTCATTCGGCCGTCCTCCGGCAGGTCGTGTGGGGACAAGCAGGCGACACCAGTCTAACGAGCGCCCCGGCCCGGATCGACCACCTCGCCGCGGCGACACCGTAGATGCTCGCCTGCGCCAGCGTGCTCTCGCCTGACCCGTGCGACGACCCGCCGCTACGGCTCCGCGTCGATCGCGGCGGCGACCGTCCCTCTACCGGGGCGGTCGACGGCGATGCCGCTCGCGCCCGCGAGTCGCTGGGCGAGGTAGACCGGGATGATCGAGACGACGATCACGAACAGCACGACGACGTTGACGACAGGCTGCTCGACGGGACGGAAGAGGTTCGCGAACACCCAGATCGGCAGCGTCTGCTGCGCACCCGAGGTGAAGATGGTGACGACGACCTCGTCGAACGAGAGCGCGAAGGCGAGCAGGCCGCCGGCGAGCAGCGCCGTCCGCATCTGCGGCAGCGTCACGTAGCGGAACGTCTGCCACGCGTCGGCACCGAGGTCGGACGACGCCTCCTCGAGCGAGCCCACCGTCCGTCGCAGCCGGGCGACGGTGTTGTTGTAGACGACGACGACGCAGAAGGTGGCGTGGCCGATGATGATCGTCGTCAGGCTGAACGTCACCCCCAGGGGCCCGAGCACGTCGCGGATCGTCGCCTGCAGCGCCAGCCCCGTGACGATGCCCGGCAGCGCGATCGGGAGGATGACGGCGAACGAGAGCGCGTCCCTGCCGAAGAACGAGTAGCGGGACACGGCGAGCGATGCGAGCGTGCCGAGCACGAGCGCGATCGCCGTCGCCCCGAGCGCCGCCTGGATCGACAACAGCAGCGCGTCGCGGACGTCCTCGTCGTGGTAGGCGACCGAGAACCACTTCGTCGAGAAGTTGTCGAT
The DNA here is from genome assembly GCA_963787085.1 of uncultured Gaiellaceae bacterium. GTDB lineage: Bacteria > Actinomycetota > Thermoleophilia > Gaiellales > Gaiellaceae > Gaiella. The sequence continues at coordinate 40,505 of CAWBBO010000016.1, forward strand.
CGGCCACGCCTGCGTGACGCTCTCGTTGAACGCGTAGAGGCCGATGATCAGGAGCGGCACGTAGATGAACGCGAGCGTGACCCCGGTCCCCACCCGGAGCAGAGCACGCGTGAGCCTGGACTCGACCACGGCTAGAGCGCCTCGAAGGCCTTGAGCCGGCGTGCGACCAGGAGGTAGGCGATCATCGCGACGATCGGCACGTAGGTGAACGCGGCCGCGACGGGGAGGTTCGTGCCCCGGCTGTCGTAGATGACGGTGCCGATGAACTGCTCGCTCGTGATCAGGTCCGGCGCGATGTAGTCGCCGAGCGTCAGCGAGAACGTGAAGATCGAGCCTGCCACCACCGCCGGAAAGGCGAGTGGGAACGTGACCCGGAAGAACGTCCGCACGGACTTGCCGCCGAGGTCGGCGGACGCCTCGAGCAGCGACGTGGGGATCCGCTCCAGCCCCGCGTAGATGGGCAGGATCATGTACGGAAGCCACAGGTAGGTGAAGACGAGCCAGAGCCCCGCCGTCGAGTAGCCGTCGAAGAAGAGGCCGAACGGCTCGAGCGCCCAGTTGAGCGCCCCCTGGTCGGAGAGGATCGTGCGCCACGCATAGGCCTTCACGAGGTAGCTCGCCCACAGCGGCATCAACACGGCCACGACGAGCAGCCCACGCGTCCGTGCCGAGGCGACGCGCGCCATGTAGTAGGCGATCGGGAACGCCAGCACGGCGCAGCCGACCGTGACGAGCGCCGCCATCCTGATCGTCCGCCAGGCGACGTCGCGATACACCGGCGTGTCCAGAATCGTCTGGAAGTTGTCGAACGTGAACGTCCGCACGACCTCGGACGTGAACGGATCGGTGTCCCAGAACGCCGCCAGCAAGAGGACCACGAGCGACCCGAGATAGCCGATCACGAGCCACCCGACGGGACCGGCCAGGAGCAGCCCCAGCCTGGCGCGCGGATGGCGGTAGAGGAAGGTCGACAGCCGCCGCCCCGGGCTACCCCGGGGCGGCGGCTCGTCATACGGAACGGACGTCACGGAGCCTCCGGGCCGTGACTACCCGCGTATCTCGGTCCAGGCGGCGACCCATTCCTCCTGGGTCTTGCAGGTGCCGCCCTCGCCGCCGCAGTCCTCGGTCGGGGTCGTCCAGTAGTACACGTCCTCCCACCAGGCCTCGTCGTCGGCGTGGAAGTCGGCGCAGTGGCTCTTGTTCGCGGTCAGGTCGCACGCCTTCAGGTTCACCGGCGCCTCACCGAAGTACTCCGCCACCTTCGCCTGCGCCTCCGGCGACATGATGTAGTCCATCCAGAGGTACATGCAGTTCGGGTTCTTGGCCTGGGAGTAGATCATCCAGGTGTCCGACCACCCCGTCGTGCCCTCCTTGGGCTTGACCGCCTTCACGGGCTGCTTGTCGGCGGTCAGCGTGTTGACCTGGAACGGCCACGTCGTGCCGATCACGATGTCCTTGTTCGTGATCGACTGGATCTGCTTCGCGTAGTCCGCCCACCACTCGCCGACCGTCGGCGCGAGCTTCTTGAGCAGATCGACGGCCGCCTGGAACTGCTCCTCGTTGAGCTGGTACGGATCCTCGATCCCGAGATCCGGCTGCGTCGCCTTCAGGTAGACGGCCGCATCCGCGATGAAGATCGAGTCGTCGTAGATCGACGCCTTGCCGGCATAGGCCCCGTCCCACAGCGGCGCCCAGCTGTCCGTGCCCTCGGGCACCTCGTCCGTGCGGAACACGAGCAGGTTCGGGCCACGACCGTGCGGGGCCCCGTACGGCTCGCCGTCCTTCGAGTTGTAGGACTGGTTCTTGATGCCCTCGGTGACGTCCGCGTAGTTCGGGAGCAGCTCCGTATCCACGGGCGACACGTCGCCCCGCTCCATCAGGCGAACGCTCGCGTTCCCGGACGCCGAGAGACCGTCGTACTCACCCGACGAGATCAGGTCGATCATGTCGTCCGACGTCGCACCGTCCTTGGTGTTGACCTTGCAGCCCGTGTTCTGCGTGAACGTGTCCGCCCACGACTTGTCCGCGTAGCCCGGCCAGATGACCAGGTTGACCTGGCCCTCCTCCCTGGCGTTGGACTGGATCTCCTCGAGCGAACCGCCGAGGCCCTCCTGCGCGCCCGACGAGTCGTCGCCGCCGCAGCCTGCCGCGAGCACCGCGAGTGCGACGACCACGAGGGCGAGCACCCCCCGTGCCCCGTTGCGTCTTGTTCGGCTCATGCCGTCCGTCCCTCCTGTTCGACGATTTCCGACTCCTGCTCGGGGCGCCACTGCAGCCGCACGCGCCGCCCCGCCACTGCGAACACCTCGCTCGAGGTCTCCTCCAGGTTCTGCGCGAGCGCCTGGAGCTCGCCACCTCGATCGAGCACCACGTGGTACCGCGTCACCGGCCCCACGTACTGGACGTCGCGCACGACGCCCTCCTCCACGTGCGCTCCCGGCGCAGGCTCCGTGCCCACGTCGAGAACGTGAAGCTTCTCGGGTCGAACCGTGTAGCGGCGCCCGTCGCGCTCGATCACGTTCGACACGCCGACGAAGCCTGCGATGAACTCGCTGGCCGGGTGCTCGTAGACCTCCGCCGGCGGGCCGACCTGCTCGATCCTGCCGTGGTTGAAGACCGCGACCCGGTCGGACATGGTCAGCGCCTCCTCCTGGTCGTGCGTCACGTACACGAACGTGATCCCGACCTCCTGCTGGATCCGCTTCAGCTCGACCTGCATCTCCTGCCGGAGCTTCAGGTCGAGCGCCCCCAGCGGCTCGTCGAGCAGGAGCACCTGCGGGCGGTTCACGATCGCGCGCGCGAGCGCGACGCGCTGCCGCTGACCGCCGGAGAGCTGTGCCGGCTTGCGGTCGCCGTAACCCTCGAGGCGCACCATCGCCAGCGCCTCGGCCGCACGCGCCCTCCGCTCGCCCTTCGGCACCTTCTTCACCATCAGGCCGTACGCGACGTTCTCCTGCACCGACATGTGCGGGAAGAGCGCGTAGTCCTGGAACACCGTGTTGACCGGCCGGTCGTACGGCGGCAGCCGCGAGACGTCCCGGCCCGCGAGCTCGATCGCCCCCTCGTCGGGCAGCTCGAAGCCGGCGATCATCCGCAGCGTCGTCGTCTTCCCCGATCCCGACGGGCCGAGCATGGTGAAGAACTCGCCGCGCCCGATCTCGAGGTCGACCGAGTCGACGGCAACGACGTCGCCGAAGGTCTTCCGCAGCCCGGTGAGCCGGATATCGGGGGTCTCAGAGGCCAACAGACGAGGGCATCTTCCAGCAACGCGAGCCCCTCGTCCAGCACGTCCTCCTCGATCGTCAGCGGCGCCAGCAGGCGGATCACGTTGCCGTACATGCCGCAGGCGAGCAGCAGCAGCCCACGCTCGAACGCGGCTCCGACGACCGCGGACGCCGCGTCGGGAGTCTGCTCGGCCAGCTCGAAGGCGAGCATCGGCCCGAGCCCGCGCACGTCGCCGATGGCGTCGTGCTTCGCGGCCAGCTGCTCCAGGCGAGAGCGCATGGCGTCGCCGAGGGCGACCGCCTGCTCGAGGAACTCCGGCTCGGCGACCGCGTCGAGCACAGCGACGGCCGCCGCGCACGAGAGCGGGTTGCCGCCGAACGTCCCGCCGAGCCCGCCCGGGGGCACCGCGTCCATGATCGAGGCGGGGCCGGTGACGGCCGCGAGCGGCAGGCCGCCGCCGATCGACTTGCCCGAGACGAGCAGGTCGGGCGCGGCATCCTCGTAGTGCTCGATCGCCCACATCTTGCCGGTGCGCCCGACGCCCGACTGCACCTCGTCGTCGACGTAGAGGATCCCGTGCTCGCGGCAGAGCTCGAGCAGGCGGCGCGGGAAGTCGCCGGGCATCGGGATGAAGCCGCCCTCTCCCTGCACGGGCTCGAGCACGACGCACGCGACGGTCGGCGGGGTCGACCTCTGCCTTGAACAGCTTCTTCAGCCCGGCGATCGCGTCGTCGCTCGTCACGCCCCGGTAGGGATACGGCACAGGGGCGCGGTACACCTCCGGCGCGAACGGGCCGAACCCGGCCTTGTACGGCTTCACCTTCGCCGTCATCGTCATCGTCAGCAGCGTGCGGCCGTGGAACGCGTTGTCGAAGACGACGACAGCAGGGCGGCCGGTGGCCGAGCGCGCGATCTTGACGGCGTTCTCGTTCGCCTCCGCGCCGGAGTTGACGAGAATCGACTTCTGCTGCTCGCCGGCACACGGCGACAGCTCCGCCAGGCGCCGGCAGACCTCGACGTACGGCTCGTACACGCCCACCATGAAGCACTGGTGCAGGTACTCGTTCGCCTGCGCCGTGATCGCGTCGACGACCGGCCCGAAGCGGTGACCGGTGTTCTGGCAACCGATGCCGCCGGCGAAGTCGATGAAGGTGCGGCCGTCGACGTCCGTGACGCGGGCGCCGTCGGCGTGCGAGACGACGAGCCTCGGCGTGGAGACGCCGGCGCTGACGTACCGGGCGCGCTCGGCCAGGATCCGATCGTGAGCGGTCTGCGTCAGTGGTGTGCATCGGGCGAGTATGCCTCAGCCGCGGCACGGTTTCATCCCCGGCCACCTCGCATTGCGCAGCTCCGGCGGCCGCACGCTGCGCATTGCGGGCGGGCGGGCGCTATCTCGCGCGACTTGCGCTGCGGCATGGGTGCGGCTGCCCGTACTGCACGATCGTGGCGTGTCTGCCACGATTGCGGTGTGCCCATTACGATCCTCATCGTCGACGACCACCCGAGCTTCCGTGCGTCGGCGCGGGCGATCCTCGAGGCGGACGGCTTCGACGTGGTGGGCGAGGTGGAAAGCGGTGTCGGCGCCCTCACCGCGGTGACCGAGAAACGGCCGGACGTATTGCTCCTCGACGTGCAACTGCCGGACATGAGCGGGTTCGACGTCTGCTCGACGATCATCGCCCGCCACAACGGCTCCGCACCTCAGGTCGTGCTCGTCTCCAGCCGTGACGCGTGCGATTTCGGCCCGCTGATCGAGTCGAGCGGAGCCCGCGGCTTCATCGCCAAGGCGGACCTCTCCGGCGAGGCAGTCACAGCGCTGTTGCAGTGAGATCACTGCGGTTCGGGCTCGCAGGGACGGCTGCGCTCGTCGAAGCGGCAGCCGCGATCGCGCTCGTCTTCACGAACGAGCGCAACGACAACCCGTGGCTGACGGCCGCCCTCGCGATCTTCGCCGGCCTCTCGTTCGTCGCCGCCGGGCTCGTGGCTCTGTGGAGACGGCCGGAGAACACGATCGGGTTCCTGCTCGCGGCCACCGGCTACCTCTGGTTCCTCGGCGCCTTGTCGGAGTCGAACGAGCCATGGGTCTGGACGACCGGGTTCGTCACCGGCAACCTGGCGTTCATCGCCTTCGGCGCGCTGATCCTCGCCTACCCCGACGGGACGCTCGGGCGGCACGGCCGCCTGCTCGTCGCGACCGGCGGCCTCGCCGCCGTCGGCGCGAACACGATCGCCGCACTCGTCGACGAGACGCCCGTGAGGGGATGCCCGGAGTGCCCGCCGAGCGCCATCGCGATCACAAACCAGCCCGCCGTGAAGGACGCTGCGATCGCCGTCGCGACGATCGTGGTCGTCGCCGTGCTCGTCGCCATCTTCGCCGTGCTGGGCCGGCGCTGGCAACGCGCCTCGGTCGCGCGCAGGCGCACGCTGCGGCCCGTGTTCGTCTCGTGCGCGACCGCGCTCTCGCTGCTCCTCGCGACGGTCGCGATCGACCGTCTCGACAACCGCGCCTACTCGGTCGTATGGGTGCTCTTCCTCGTGTCGTTCGTCGCCGTCCCGCTCACGTTCCTCGCGGGCGTGCTCCGCAGCCGTCTGGACCGGGCGGCGGCGACGCGCATGCTGTTGTCGCTCGACGCGGGCGTGCCGCTGCGCGACGCGCTCGCACAGGCGCTGCACGACCCGTCCCTCGAGGTCGTCTACCGGCTCGACAGCAGGGACCTGTGGGTGAACGCCGACGGCCACGCCGTCGACGAGCCGCTCGCCTCGCCACGACGCTCGACGACCACGATCGAGCGCAACGGACGCCCGATCGCCGTGCTCGTCCACGATCCCGCCCTGGACACCGAGCCGGAGCTCGTGGACTTCATCGTCGCCGGCGCCGGGCTGTCGCTCGAGAACGTCCGCCTGCAGGCCGACCTGCGCTCGCAGTTCCTGATGCTGGAGACGGTCGCGAACACGGCGCCGAGCCTGCTCGTCGTGCTCGACACCGAAGGCCGCATCCTCAACCAGAACCGCGCCACGCTCGATGCGAGCGGCGTCGACGACGAGGCGCTGATCCGGGGCCGGTACTTCTGGGAGGTGTTCATCGACCCGGAGGAGCGAGAGGCGATGGCGCGCCGGTTCCACGAGTCGGCGCCCGACTTCGCCCCCGCCCCGTACGAGAACACGTTCACGAACGCCCGGGGCGAGCGGATCGTGATCGAATGGCGTCGCGCCCCCATCACCGATGCCGCCGGCCACGTCACGAGCATCGTCGCCGGCGGCATCGACATCACGGAGCGCAAGCAGCGCGAGATGCAGCTCCAGCGCGAGCGCGACATCACCGCGACGCTCATGCAGGCGATCCCGAGCCTCGTCGTCGTCGTCGACAGCGACGGCGTCATCGTCGACAGCGGCGTCGACGAGACGAGAGCGGGAGTGAACAACGCGTTCCGCCACGCCCTCGGCTGGGCCGACAGTGCGCTCGTACGCCGGAGCGTGCTCGACTTCATCGACCCCGCCGACGGCTACCTCGCCCTGATGGCGATCGCGTCGGCCGCGAACGGGGTGCCCGCCCCCGAGCGCGAGTCCCACTGGCGGTGCGCCGACGGCAACCTGCTCGTCGTCGCCTGGACAGCCACCCCGGTCGACGACGTGACGGGCCGCAAGGCGTCGCTCGTGCTTCTCTCCGGCGTGGACGTGACGGAGCGCAAGGAGCACGAGGAGGAGATCCGCGCCTCCCGCGCGCGCATCGTCGCCGCCGCCGACGAGGCGCGCCGCAAGCTCGAGCGGAACCTGCACGACGGCGCGCAGCAGCGGCTCGTGGCGCTGTCCGTCTCGCTCCGCCTGGCCGAGGGCAGGCTCGACGCCGACCCGGACGGTGCGCGCCAGATCCTCTCGGCCGCCCGTGACGAGCTCGCCGCCGCCCTCGACGAGCTGCGGGAGCTCGCCCGCGGCATCCATCCGGCCGTCCTCACAGACCGCGGGCTCCGGGCTGCGGTCGAGGCGGCGATCACCCGCTTCCCGCTCCCGGTCGAGCTCGAGCTGCCCGACGAGCGCCTTCCCGCTCCCGTGGAGGCGGCCGCCTACTACGTCATCTCCGAAGCCCTCGCCAACGTCGTCAAGTACGCGCGGGCCTCCAACGTCCGGGTGCGGATCTCCGAGCACGACGGGCAGGTCACGGTCGAGGTCTCCGACGACGGCGTCGGCGGCGCCGACCCCGACGGCGGCACCGGGCTGAAGGGCCTCGCCGATCGCGTCGCCGCCCTCGACGGAGCGCTCCTGCTCGAGAGCCCGGAGGGCGAGGGCACGCTCGTCGTCGCCGTCCTGCCCGCGCTCAGGCCCGCACCTCCCACGTAGGGCTGGCCGCACCAACGGACACCAGTGCACCGGACTGCCGTGTCGCCGGCGGGCTGCGAGTGTCCGTGCATCAGGCAATCGATGCACGAAGGAGGCTCGCAGTGCCCATGATCCACACACTCCCCGCCCGCCGCGAGCTCGCCTACCGCTCGTCCGGCGGAACCGACATCTTCCTCCTCTGGTGTGCCGCGGACGACTCGCTCGCCGTCGTCGTGGTCGACGCGACCGGCGGCTCGTTCGAGCTCGTCGTCGACGGGGCCGAGGCAATCGACGTCTTCGAGCACCCGTACGCGCACGCGGCACTCCGCGGGCTCGCGTTCGGCGACACGGCTCTGGAGGTCGCAGCCTAGAAGCGCTTTCTCGCCGCCGCCAGGCGGCAACCACCTGCACGTCCTCGACGGTGCCACCACTCAGCGCGAGCCGGGGACGACGATCGCAGACCACGTGACCGGCGCCGGCGCCACCCTGCCGTACTTGCCGTCGCTGCCGTCGTCCTCCCCGGCTCCGTGCAGGTGCCGAGACACTCCCGTAACGGCTCCGCTCGCGCACCCCCGCTGTGCCCTCGTAGACTCGTGGGCATGAGCGAGCGAGCAGACGGCACCGTCAGCTTCCTGCTGTCGGACATCGAGGGGTCGACGCGCCTCGTGCACGAGGCGGGCGAGGCCTACCGGCAGATCCTGTCGGACAAGCGGCGGATCCTGCGTGAGGCGGTCGCCCAGCAGGGCGGCGACGAGATCGACGCCCACGGCGACGAGCTCTTCGCCGCGTTCGCCGACGCCAACGCCGCCGCCGCTGCGTCCGTAGCCGCCCAGCGGGCGCTCATCGAGCACGAGTGGCCGGACGGACATGACGTGCGCGTGCGCATGGGAATCCACACCGGCGCGGCGCTCGTGACCGAGGACGGCTACACCGGCATCGACGTGCACCGTGCCGCCCGGATCGGCTCGGCCGGGCACGGCGGACAGATCCTCGTCTCGGCACCGACGCAGGCCGTCCTCGACCGACATCGACCACGCGCGACCTCGGCACCCACCGCCTCGCCGGGCCTGCCCGCACCCGAGCACATCTACCAGCTGCTCGCCGACGGCCTCCCGCGCGACTTCCCACCCCTGCGCAACACGATCGCGCATGCTCGGCAACGCGATGCGCGTCGTCATCGCAGACGACTCCGTGCTCCTCCGCGAGGGCGTCGTTCGCCTGCTCGACGAGTCGGGCTTCGACGTCGTCGCCCAGTCCGACAACGGCAGAGGATCTGCTGCGCCACGTCGCCATGCACAAGCCGGACGTGGCGATCGTCGACATCCGCATGCCGCCGACGCATACGGACGAAGGGCTCGCCGCGGCCCGCAAGATCCGCGAGCGCCACCCCGGCGACCGGGGTGCTCGTGCTGTCGCAGTACGTCGAGGCGGGATACGCGATCGATCTGCTCGCGGAGGGCGCGGAAGGCGTCGGCTACCTGCTCAAGGATCGCGTCTCGGACCTCGAGGAGTTCGCAGGCGCCGTCCGGCGCGTCGGTGAGGGCGGCTCGGCGCTCGATCCCGCGGTCGTGAGCCAGCTCGTCGGCCGCCGCCGCCAGCACGACCCGCTCGACGAGCTGACACCGCGCGAGCGCGAGGTGCTCGAGCTCATGGCCGAGGGCCGGTCGAACCAGGCGATCGCGGAGCGCATGTTCGTGACGCTGCGGGCCGTCGAGAAGCACGTGACCAGCATCTTCACGAAGCTCGGCCTGCCGGCCAGCACCGACGACCATCGTCGCGTGCTCGCCGTGCTCGCGTACCTGCAGGGCTGACGCGAACACAACGGGTGCGGCTACCCGCACGCCAAAGACGCCTGACCGCCGCACTGTGCGGCGCCCCGCCTGCTGCGAGCCTGCGAGGTAGCCAACGATCCCTCCAAGGAGCCAGACGCAATGTCACCTTTGCAGCGCAGCACGAACATCGCGGCCCGGATGGGTCGCTGGAGCGCCCGCCACCGCAAGACCGCCATCTTCGGGTGGCTCGCGTTCGTCGTCGCCTCGTTCGTCATCGGCGGGGCGGTCGGCATGCAGACGATCGACCCCGAACGACGTCAACGTCGGCGAGGCACGGAAGGCCGACCACATCATCCGCGACGCGGGCTTCAAGCTGGACGAGCAGATGGAGTACGTGCTCGTGCAGTCGAGCACGCGGACGGCGAGGGATCCCGCGTTCCGCGCGGTCGTGAACCAGGCGATCGCAAAGCTCGAGAGCTTCCCGCAGGTCGACGAAGCTCCGCTCGCCGCTCGCCGCCGGCAACGAAGGCCAGATCTCGAGCGACGGCCGGGCGGCGCTGATCCAGTTCAGCCCGGAAGGCTCGTACGACGAGGCGATCGCCTACATCGACACGATCACGAACGCCACCGCCGAGGTGCAGAAGGCCAACCCCGACTTCTACGTCGGCCAGGCAGGCTCGGCCTCGACGGGCAAGGCGCTCGACGAGATGTTCGGCTCCCAGCTCGCGCGGGCAGGAGCGATCTCGATCCCGATCACGCTGGTGATCCTGCTGCTCGTGTTCGGCTCGCTCGTCGGCGCCGCGATCCCGCTCGGGCTGGCGCTCACCGCCGTGTTCGCCACCATCGGTCTCGTCGCCCTGCCGAGCCAGATCGTGCCGATGGACGAGTCGATCTCCGAGGTGATCCTCCTGATCGGCCTCGCCGTCGGGGTGGACTACTCGCTCTTCTACATCCGCCGCGAGCGGGACGAGCGACGGGCCGGACGCAGCGAGACCGCCGCGCTCGAGGCCGCCGCCGCCACGTCGGGCCGGGCCGTGCTCATCTCCGGCTTCACGGTGATGATCGCGATGGCCGGCATGTTCTTCTCCGGCGACAAGACGTTCATGTCGTTCGCGATCGGCACGATGATGGTCGTCGCAGTCGCGATGATCGGCTCGCTCACCGTCCTGCCGGCGATGCTCTCCTGGCTCGGCGACCGGGTCGACAAGGTGCGGGTGCCGCTGATCTGGCGGCTGAAGCGCGACGACGGCGAGAGCCGCCTGTGGACCGCCGATCCTCGACCGTGTCCTGCGCCGCCCGCTCGTCTCGGCGCTCGCGGCCACGGCCGTGCTGGTCGCGCTCGCGATCCCCGCACTGAGCCTCCACACCTCGCAGTCCGGCCTCGACGCGCTGCCGAAGTCGATGCAGGAAGTGCAGTCGCTCAACAGGGTGCAGGACGCGTTCCCGGGTGGCGCCACTCCGGCCGTCGTCGCGATCAAGGGCGACGCGTCCGATCCCCGCGTGCAGGCGGCGGTCGCCGAGCTGAAGGCGCAGGCGCTCGCGTCGGGCAAGGCACTCGAGCCGATCCACGTGGAGACGTCCCCGAACGGCCAGGTCGTCCGCGTCGACATCCCGCTCGTCGGCTCCGGGACGGACGACGTCTCGAACGACGCGCTCGACACGCTGCGGACGCAGATCATGCCCGCGACGGTCGGCAAGCTCGCCGGGCGTCGACTACGCGGTCACCGGGGATACGGCGGCTCGAAGGACTGGAACGAGAAGATGAAGTCGTCGGCGCCGCTCGTCTTCGCCTTCGTGCTCAGCTTCGCGTTCCTGCTCCTGCTCGTCTCGTTCCGCTCGCTCGTGATCCCGATCAAGGCGATCGTGATGAACCTGCTCTCGGTCGGCGCCGCCTACGGCCTGCTCGTCGCGGTCTTCCAGTGGGGCTGGGGCGCGAACCTGCTCGACTTCCAGCGACAACGGCGGCATCGCCTCGTGGCTGCCGATGTTCCTGTTCGTGATCCTGTTCGGGCTCTCGATGGACTACCACGTGTTCATCCTCAGCCGGGTGAAGGAGTACTACGACCGCGGCATGAACACCGAGCAGGCGGTCGCGAGCGGGCATCAGGTCCACCGCCGGCGTCGTGACGAGCGCAGCCGTCGTGATGATGTTCGTCTTCGGCGTGTTCGCGACGATGCCGATCATCGACATGAAGGAGATGGGCATCGGCCTCGCAGCCGCCGTCCTGATCGACGCGACGATCGTCCGGGCGGTGCTGCTGCCGGCGACGATGAAGCTGCTCGGCAGCTGGAACTGGTACCTGCCGGCGTGGCTCGAGTGGCTGCCTCGGCTCGAGCACGAGCGCTCGATCGACGCCGACCGCCCGCTCGACGCACTGCCGGAGCGGTCGGCCGCCTGACCTCGACGGAGCACGAGGGCGAAGGGCCCCGGCAGTGCCGGGGCCCTTCGCGTTTCCTGGCGGACGGCGGGCTCTAGGCCGCGACCGGAACGGGAAGCTCTGCGGCGAAGCGCCGGATCTCCTCCCAGTCGCGATGATCGCCCGCAGGCATGCGGTTGAAGGGGAACGGCATGCGCTCGGGCACGATCACCCCGCCGAAGATCGCCTTCGCGACAGGGACGAGCTCGGGGTAGCGCTCGAGCCCGTGCTCGAGCTGCGACCGCACCGTCTCCCGCTCCGCCGGCTCGGCGCTGAGCGGCCCCATCGCGAAGACGGCGAACGGCGTGTGGGCGAGATCGTCGCGGTGGCGACGCAGGAACCGGCGCGCGTCACGATGCAGCCTGGTCATGTAGAGCCCGCTGCCGAGGACGACGAGGTCGTACCCGTCGAGGGGTGGTGTCTGGCGCGCGGCGACGACGTCGCACTCGGCACCCTCGTCCCGCAGGACACCGCCGACGAACCGAGCCACCTCCTCGACGGAGCCGTACTTGCTCGCGTAGGCGACGAGCACTCGTGCCATGGTGGCCTCCTTGGTCGCTCTCGTCTCGAGCCTGGCACGACGTCGTCCCGGCGTCATCGGGTCGCCCACGGATTGCACCTAGGCGGAAAGCCGCAGCGCCGGTGGGTCTCTACGATGTGGAGACGCCGGAGTAGCTCAGCTGGTCAGAGCACCGCTCTTGTAAAGCGGGGGTCAAGGGTTCGAATCCCTTCTCCGGCTCCTTCCCGCCCACCACGTCTTCGCCTATCATCGTGCGGATCGCGACGAGCCGAGAGGAGGCGGGCGCCATGGCGTTCGAGGAGCTGAAGCAGCGTCACGCGGCGATGTGGGGTGCCGGCCCGTTCGAGCGGATCGCCCACACGCTCGGGGACATGCACGACCTGATGATCGATTCGGTCGAGGCGGGGCCGGACGACCTGTGGCTCGACATCGGCTGCGGCACGGGCGAGCTGGCGTTCCTCGCCACCCGGACCGGAGCCACGATCCACGGGGCCGACCTCTCCCCAGCCCTCGTGGAGACGGCACGCCGGCAGGCGTCGGAACGCGGCCACGATCTCGCCTTCGAGGTCGCCGACTGCGAGGCACTGCCGTACGAGGACGGGACCTACGCCGTCGTCACGTCGTCGGTGGGAGCGATCTTCGCGCCCGACCACCGACGAGTCGCCGCCGAGCTCGCCCGCGTCCTCCGGCCGGGCGGCAAGCTCGCGCTCACGGCGTGGACGGCGGACGGGACGATCGGCGAGTTCTTCAGGCTCATCGACAGGTACGCGCCGCCGCCGGCCGAAGGCGCCGGCAGCTCGATCTCGTGGGGCGACCCCTCGTACTGCGAGCAGCTGCTCGGCGACGCGTTCGAGCTGGAGTTCTCGCACCATGACGTGCCGTGGGTCGGCGAGTCTGCCGAGGACCTCTACAACGAGATGGCAGAGGCGTTCGGTCCCATCATCGTGCTGCTGCGAACGCTCTCGGGCGAGGACGCCGCGGCGTTCCGCGGGGAGATGATCGAGCTCTTCGGCCGGCTCGAGACCGAGGAGGGGGTCGTGCTCCCGCGGCCCTTCCTGCTCGTGCTCGGGACGAAGCGCTAGCGACGCCGGTCTTCAGGCAGGCACGGCGCGCGACGCCTGGTGCGCGAGGATCTTGCGCTTCACGCGCTGCAACGCGTTGTCGATCGTCTTCGTGTCGCAGCCGAGCACCTCGGCCATCTGCTCGTACGAGCTGCCGTCGAGGTAGCGGCGTAGCGCCTCGGCCTCGAGCGACGAGAGGGCGCTCCCGAGGCAGCCGACGAGGCTCTGCAGCTCCTCGGTCGAGATCACGCAGACGGACGGGTCGTTCACGGCCGGGCCGGGAAGCGCGTCGCCGAGGGTGCACTCCCCCTCGTTGTCCTGGCCCGCCGGCGTGTGGCTGAAGGAGACGTACGTGTTCAGGGGGGCGTGCTTGAAGCGCGTCGCCGTCTTGATCGCCGTGATGATCTGCCGCGTCACGCAGAGCTCGGCGAAGGAGCGGAACGAGGTCTCCTTGTCGTGCCGGAAGTCGCGCACGGCCTTGTAGAGGCCGATCATGCCTTCCTGGATGAGGTCGTCCGCGTCGCCGCCGGCGAGGAAGTACGAGCTCGCCTTGAGTCGCACGAAGCCGTGGTAGCGGCGCATCAGCTGGTCGAGCGCACCCTGGCTACCGTTGCGCGCCTTGATCACGAGCTGCAGATCCTCAAGTTCACGTTGAAGCTTCTGCGGCGTCTTCGGTGCTACGGCTGTGCGGGCTGACATCGGTTCTCCCCTGGATTCTGGTGGCTTTCCGTGCCGGGTCGCCTCAGGTCTCGAGCCTCAAGTCTCACCCTGAAGTTGAGGGAGAACGTAGCAGCTTCTTGCGGGCGTTACAACCCCATTGCAGTTTTTGCATGTTGATCAGAACAGACGTTCGCCTGCCGCTGCTTCCGCCGCCACGCCTGCTGCGAAGGTCGGTCAGTCCTCGCCGCGGCGGAGGCGCTCGAGCTTCGCCCGCGTCGCGTCGTCGACGCGGTCGCGCACGCGGGAGGCATCGTCCTCGGTGTGGAGCGTGGGCTCGAGGTCGCCGAGGAACGTCGCCGAGGAGAGCTTCCGCACCTCCTGCCCGGACGTGCCACGAAGGGCGGCGTCGGACGAGACGAGGCAGACCTGCTCCTCGTGCCGGCGCTCGGCTGCGAGCCGCTCGAGCAGCGTGTCCGCGTGCGGCGCGTAGCGCACCTGGAGCGGCCCCAGCTCGAGCTCCTCGCCGACGCCGTCGAAGACGACGACGCCCCGCGCGCCCTGCAGGGCGACGAAGCTCGCGAGCGCGTCGGTCAGCTCCCGGACGTCCTCGAAGGAGCCGGCGTGAAGCAGGTTGTAGCCGTCGAACAGGTACAGCGTCGGGTCGGCGATGCCCCCACTCTACGGCGCTGTCCGTCGTCCGCAGGGCCGGCCCTGCCCGGCCTCGCCCGCCGGTGCGTCTACGAGCGCTGTCGCTTCGCCTCGTAGAGCAGGACTGCGGCGGCGACGCTGACGTTGAGCGACTCGACGCCGGGCTCGAGCGGGATCGAGACGGCGCCGTCGCACGTCTTGCGCACGAGCGGCCGCACGCCCTTCCCCTCCGCCCCGAACACGAGGGCGACCCCACCGGTGAGGTCGGCCTGCCACATCGTCTGCGGCGCGTCGGCGGCGGCGGCGTACGACCACAGGTCGGCGCGCTTGATCTCGGCGAGATAGCGCGCGAGGTTCGGCACGACGGCGAGGGGCAGGTGCTCGACGGCGCCGGCGGAAGCCCGGCAGACGGCGGGAGTGACGCGTGCCGAGCCGTGCGCCGGGACGATCACGCCGGTGGCACCGGCCCCGGCGGCGCTCCTGACGACCGCGCCCAGGTTGCGGGGGTCGGTGACCTGGTCGAGGCAGACGAGCAGGGGACGTTCGACTGCGGCGAGCTCCCAGGCGTCGGCGTACGGATACGGCCCCGCCCAGGCGACGACGCCCTGGTGATCGGGCGCCGCCGGCCGCCTCGGTCAGCTCCCGCTCCTTGCGCAGCTGGGGGCGCGGCCCTTCTGCGATCCAGTCGAGCGAGGCTGCGGCCCGATCGGACGCCCACAGCTCGAACACGTCGCGACGGCCGCGGAGGGCCTCCCGCACCGCGTTGCGGCCGTAGAGCAGCTCGCGCGTCACCGCGACGGCACGAGCTCGAAGCCGCCCGGCGCGTCTCGCACCTCCCAGCCGGCCTCGGCGATCTGGTCGCGAAGCCGGTCGGCTTCGGCGAAGTCCCGGCGGGCACGGGCCTGCTGCCTTGCCGTTGCGAGCGCCACGATCTCGGCCGGCGCCTCGTGCCGGTCGGCGAGCGAGCCGAGCCCGAAGAGCGTGAGGCCGCGCCGCAGCTCGTCGAGCGCCCCGTCGCGGGCCCACTCGTGCAGGGTCGCGAGTGCCGCCGGCGTGTTGAAGTCGTCGTCGAGCGACGCCGCGAACGCCTCCCAGTCCCCTGCCACGCGCGGCGTGCCGCGCAGGGCGTTGCGCAGGCCCTCCACCTGCGCGTGGGCCTGGGCCATCGTCTCCTCGGAGAAGTCGATCGGCTTGCGCCAGTGCCCGCTCAGCAAGAAGAGCAGGGCGGTCTCGCGGCCCCACTCCGTCGATCACCTCCTGGATCGTCGCGACGTTGCCGACCGACTTCGACATCTTCTCGCCCGTGAAGCGCAGCATCCCGTTGTGCATCCAGATGCGCGCGAACGGCCGCCCCACGGCCTGCGACTGGGCCCGCTCGTTCTCGTGGTGCGGGAAGACGAGGTCGAGCCCACCGCCGTGGATCAGGAACTCCGCCCCCAGCGACTTCTCCGCCATGGCAGAGCACTCGATGTGCCAGCCGGGGCGACCGGGGCCCCAGGGCGACTCCCACGAGGTGTCCTCGCCGTCCTTCGTCGCCTTCCAGAGCGCGAAGTCGCGTGGGTCCTCCTTCAGCGGGTTCGGCTCCTGGTCCTCCACCTGGTCGGGCCGCTGGCCCGAGAGCGCGCCGTACGACGGGAAGCTGGCGACCCTGAAGTACACGTCCCCGCCGGCCTCGTAGGCGTGACCGGACGCGATCAGCTCCTCGACGAGCGCCACGATCTCCGGGATCGTCTCGGTCGCGAGCGGCTGCTCGTCCGGCATCTCGAGCCCGAACGCGCTCGTGTCCTCCAGGTACCACTGCGTCGCCTCGCGCGCCCGCTCCGCGCTTCGGCCCGGAGCAGCCTCGTAGATCTTGTCGTTGACGTCGGTGATGTTGTGCACGTAGGTGACCTCGTAGCCCCGCTCGCGCAGCCAGTTGCGCAGCCACGCGAAGACGACGAAGGGGCGGGCGTTCCCGATGTGGGCACGCTGGTACACGGTCGGCCCGCACACGTACATGCCGACCGGCGCGGGCGGCGCCGGCAGCTCTGCGAGAGCGCGGGTCGCAGTGTCGTAGAGGCGTACGGCCATCGCGGTGTTATAGCCGCGCCGCAGCCGCCACGCGCCCGAGGGCCTCGTCCCGGTCGAGCGCCGCCAGCACGGTCCAGAGCTCGGGACCGCGAGGCGCGCCCGTGAGTGCCAGACGCAGCAGCTTCAGGCTCGCGCCGACCGCCTGCAGCTCGCGTACGATCTCGCGCGCGCCGGCCTCGTCGAGCTCGTCGGGGGCCGGTGCCCGCAGCTCGGCGAAGCGCGCGAGCGTGACCTCGGCGCCGTCACCGAGAGAGACCGGCTCGGGCTCGAGGATCTGGCGGGCGATCGCCCGTGCCTCGACGAGCGTGCGAGCACCGCGCAGGGCGCGCACGATGCGCAGCGGCGCGGCGGCGGCGGCCGCGAGCTCGGCATCGGGCATGGCGGCGATCGCGTCGATCGCGAGCCGGTGCAGGCGCGGCAGGTCGAGCCGGACGTCGTGCGCGGGCAGCCCGAGCTCCTGCAGGTAGGCCAGCACGGCCGCCGCCGGAATGCCCTCCTCACGTAGGTCGGCGACCGAGGCGTGCCCGTGCCGCTTGGCGAGCTTCTTGCCGTCCTCGCCGAGCAGGAGACCATGGTGGATCACCTCGGGCAGGTCGGCCGCCGAGCGGCGACGGCGATCCTGCGCTGCACCTCCTCGTTCGCACGATGGTCGGCGCCACGGATGACGTGGGTGATGCCGAGCTCGAGATCGTCCACCACCGTGGCGAGCTGGTAGGTGGCGGTGCCGTCTCCACGCACGAGCGTCGTCCCGTCGAGGCGGATCGACCCGTCGGCATCCCGCAAGGCCCCGTGCTCGAGCGCACGATCGGCCGCTGCTGCGTACAGGGTGCCTCGGCCGCTCTGGCGCACGGGGCCTTCGTCGAAGCCGACCCCGAGCCAGGCGAGGTCGTCGAGGATCGCCTGCTCGCCCCCGACGACGGTGCGGTCCGGGTCGGTGTCGTCGACGCGCAGCACGAGCACACCACCGCGCGCGTCTGCGAAGCCGCGGTTCGCGACCGCGCTGAGGGCGTTGCCCAGGTGGAGCGAGCCCGTCGGGCTCGGTGCGAAGCGCACGCGCACGGTCATGAGGCCAATCTAGCGCGGCGCCGGCGGCGCTCCCGGCGCACCTCGCTCCGAGTGAAGGTCGTCGGGGTTAGTCGCGCGCCCCCACGAGCGCCACCGTGCCCTCGTGCTCGTCCTCGACGACCTCGAGACCGTCCCGGCGCAGCTCCTCGAGCCAGCGCTCCGGGAAGTAGGAGATCTCGCGCAGCTCCTCGAGGGTGTGCCAGCGGCCGTCCGAGAGGACACCCTTGACGCGATCGTACGTCGCCATCATCCCTCCAGCGATTTTGTCTATTGGCCGAACAAATTACCCGCAGCGAATACTACAGCAGTGACGGAGCGCTACCGGCCGACACCCTCGAGGATGGCGCCGAGCTCGAGCACCTGGCGCTGAACACTCCCGCAGACGCTCTCGCAGAGCCGGAAGACCCCCTCGTCGACGACCCGGTAGAACACCTGGTTGCCGACCTTGCGGCGCGACACGATGCCGGCGTCGTAGAGCACGCCGAGGTGCTTCGACACGTTCTGCTGCGACGCCTGCACCGCCTCGGTGAGCTCGCGCACGGTCGCCTCGCCGTCGCGCAGCCGGTCGAGCAGCTTGACGCGCACCGGCTCCCCGATGACACGGAAGCGCCGGGCGATCAGCTCCACGAGCGCATCGGAGAGCGGATGCGGGAGACCGGCGACCGGGCTCGCCACCGTCACGCCGCCGCCCGGTCCCCACCCAGCCCGTCGAGGAAGCTGCTGACGACGGCGGGAGGCACCGCGCCGACGAACTGGTCGACGACGGCGCCGTCGCGGAACGCCTTCACGCTCGGGATGCCGCTGACGGCATACCGGCTCGCGAGGTCGGGATTCTCGTCGACGTTGACCTTGACGAGCTCGATCGCACCGTCCCGCCGGGCCACCTCGCTCTCCAACACGGGCGCGAGCCGGTGGCACGGGCCGCACCAGGGCGCCCAGAAGTCGACGACGACCGGCCGCTCGTGCGAGCGCTCGATCACCGCACCGTCGAAGGTTCCCACAGTTGCATCCATTGCCTCGATCCTTTCGTTGACGTGACGGTGGTTGCTGCTACGCGCCGAGGACGCGGTCGACGACGGCACCGAGCCGCGTCCGTACCTCGGCGGCGATCGGCACGAGGTCGTCTCTGCCGACGATCGAGAGCATCCGTTCGGCATCGATCGCCGACACGTGCGTCTCGCCGTCACGCTCGTAGACGACGACGTTGCAGGGCAGGAGGACGCCGATGTCCGGCTCCGTCTGGAGTGCCCGATGGGCGAGCGGCGGGTTGCAGGCGCCGAGAATCAGGTAGCGCTCCGAGTCGACGTCGAGCTTCGCCTTCAGCGTCGCCTGCACGTCGATCTCGCAGAGGACACCGAACCCCTCGCCCTTCAGCTCCTCGCGCACCCGCTCGACCGCCTCGTCGAACGGGAGTTGCGTCGTGCCCGTGAGGGCGTACTGCGTTCCGATCATCTCGCTGCCTCCTCCAGTTCGCGCTTTCGCGCCTTCTGTGCCTTGATGCGGTGGGCCTCTGCGCCGGCGGGCTCCTCGTAGCGCTCGTCGAGATAGGCGAGGATGTCGTCCTCCCCCACGATCACCCGCCCCTCCTCGGAGACGAGGGCGGGGATGACGTCCTCCCCGGTCGTGCTCACGAGATCGAGGCGTTCGTCGCGCTCGACCGGAACCTGCCGGCAGACGTAGCCGACGTCGAGCTCCGTCAGGCGCTGCCGAACGCGCCGTGAGGCCGGGCACCATTCCGTCTGGAAGAGCTCGGGCAGGTGCGTCTCGCCGGGATCGCCTGTGTGCATGCCCGCATGGTATCACAACTCTATCGTTGTATAGTATTAGTAGTTGTTACTGATCGCGACCCGGGCAAGGCCCCGATGCGGCGAGCACGAGCACGCTGGAGACTGGGAGCGAGCAGACGACAGAAGGAGCCACGATGCCCCGTGCCAAGGAGTTCCACTTCCCCGTTGCCGTCGAGTGGCAAGGCGGGCCGTCCACGGTCGCGGCGATCGAGGGCAAGCGTGATCTCCCGGTCGCCACGCCGCCCGAGTTCGGCAGCGGCGTCGAAGGAGTGTGGAGCCCGGAGGACCTGCTGGTGGCGTCCGCCGCGACGTGCTTCGCCGTCACCCTCAGCGCGATCGCCCGGCGCCGCGACATCGCGCTGACCTCGATGCATGTGGCCGGTGTCGGCCATCTCGGCCCGCTCGACGACGGCGGCTTCGGCTTCGCGTCGATCGAGCTCGACGTCGACGTCGGGACGGAGACCACCGCTGACCTGGCGGCGGCCGAGGATGCGGTCGAGCGCGCCGAGCGCGGCTGCCTCGTGGCGATGGCGCTGAAGGTGCCCGTCCACGTCAAAGCGACGGTCCACCTCGCCGCTGCGACGGCTGCGCAACCGGCCGCCTGACCGACCGTCACAGGCCGACGTAGTTCTCGGCGAGGCTCGTGGCGGCCGCTGTCGAGCTCGTCACGTACCGCAGTTGCGACTCCTGCAGGCGCAGGTCGAACGGGTCGCCCTCCTCCGGCCGGTGCAGCATCGTCGTCATCCACCAGGAGAAGTGCTCGGCACGCCAGACGCGGCGCAGGCAATCGGTCGAGTAGCTGTCGAGGAACCGCTCGTTGCCGCTCGCATACCAGACGGCGAGGGCGTCGGCGAGGAGGCGCACGTCGTGGATCGCGAGGTTGAGACCCTTCGCCCCGGTGGGAGGGACGATGTGAGCGGCGTCCCCCGCCAGGAAGAGGCGCCCGTGGCGCATCGGCTCCGTGACGAAGCTGCGCATCGGCGTGATCCCCTTCTCCAGCACAGGCCCCTCGGCGAGCGCCCAGCCCGGCAGCCCGAGCCGGATCTGCAGCTCCTCCCAGATGCGCTCGTCCGGCCACTCGGCGATGTCCTCGTCGGGACGGCACTGCACGTACAGGCGGCTCAGCTCGGGCGAGCGCAGGCTCAGCAAGGCGAAGCCGCGCTCGTGGTGGGCGTAGACGAGCTCGTCGTTCGAGGGGGCGACGGCGGCGAGGATGCCGAGCCAGCCGAACGGGTACTCGCGCGAGAACGTCCGTAGCACGCCGGCCGGGATCGCCGGCCGACAGACGCCGTGAAAGCCGTCGCACCCGGCCACGATGTCGCACTCGAGCACGTGCGCGGCGCCCTCGTGCGTGAACAGGGTGCGGGGCCGCCCGGACTCGATCTCCTCGACGCGGACGTCGTCCACGCCGAACAGCAGCGGCCGCCCGGTCGCGAGCCGTGCCTCGATCAGGTCCTTGACGACCTCCGTCTGCCCGTACACGGTGATCGTCTTGCCGCCCGTGAGAGCGGACATGTCGACGCGGTGGCGCTCGCCCGCGAACTGCAGCTCGATGCCCTCGTGCACGAGGCCCTCGCGGGCCAGCCGCTCCCCTACCCCCGCATCCGCGAGGAGGTCGACGACGCCCTGCTCGAGCACGCCCGCGCGGATGCGGGCCTCGACGTACTCACGGCTCCTGTTCTCCAGGATCACCGACTCGATGCCGTGCAGGTGGAGGAGCTGCGCCAGCGTCAGGCCCGCCGGCCCCGCTCCGATGATCGCCACCTGTGTCCGCATCACACATCCGCCGCTCGCTCGAACAGGGCAGCCTGCCCCTGCCCCACCCCGATGCACATCGTGGCCAGGCCGTAGCGGCCGCGCCGTCGCCGGAGCTCGTGCAGCAGCGTCGTCACGAGACGGGCGCCGCTCATGCCGAGCGGGTGCCCGATCGCGATGGCGCCGCCGTTGACGTTGACCTTCTCCTCGTCCAGGCCGAGCTCGCGCACGACGGCCAGGCTCTGTGACGCAAATGCCTCGTTCAGCTCCACGAGGTCGAGCTCGCCGACGCCGACGCCCGTGCGGTCGAGCAGCTTGCGCACCGCCGGCACGGGTCCGATGCCCATCACGGCCGGATCGACGCCGGCCGAGGCCGAGCCGACGAACACACCGAGCGGCTCGACGCCGAGCGCACGCGCACGCTCCTCGCTGGCGACCACGAGCGCGGCGGCCCCGTCGTTGATCCCGCTCGAGTTGCCCGCCGTGACCGACCCGCCCGCCCGGAAGGCGGGCTTCAGCGAGGCGAGCTTCTCGAGCGTCGTCTCGGGGCGCGGATGCTCGTCGTGCTCGAGGTCGGCGACGGGCACGAGCTCGTCGGCGAACCGGCCCGCCTCGTGCGCCGTCGGCCCACCGGCGCTGCGAACGGAGCGCGAACGCGTCCTGGTCCTCGCGCGAGACGTGCCAGCGCTCCGCCACGTTCTCGCCCGTCTCGCCCATCGCCGCCCGGGAGTAGCGCTCCTCGTAGCGCGGGTTGACGAAGCGCCAGCCGAGCGTCGTGTCGTGGAGGGTGCGGTCGCCGCGCGCGTACGGCGCGTCCGGCTTCGCGGTCACGAGCGGCGCCCGGGTCATCGACTCGACGCCACCGGCGACGAAGAGGTCGCCGTCCCCGGCGACGACGGCGTGGCAGGCACCGACGATCGCCGACAGGCCCGACGCGCAGAGACGGTTGACCGTGACGCCGCCCACCGAGTCCGGCAGGCCTGCCAGCAGCGCCGCGAACCGCGCGACGTTGCGGTTGTCCTCGCCCGCCTGGTTCGCGCAGCCGAGCCACACGTCCTCGATCTCCGCGGCCGGCACGCCCGCGCGGGCGACCGCCTCGGCGATCACGGTGGCCGCCAGGTCGTCGGGACGGACGCCCGCGAGCCCGCCGCCGTAGCGGCCGACCGGCGTGCGCACGGCCGAGAGCACGACGGCCCGTGTCATACGTGCACGCCCTGCGTCCGCGGCCCGCGATGTCTGGCTCAGTCACGTCCTGCCTCCTGGATCTTCTCGGCAGCGAGCCTGGGGTTCGTGAACATCGCCTCGTGCCCACCTGGCATCTGCACGAGACGGTACAGGCCGAGGCGGGACGAGAAGCGCGGGTGCCAGCCGTACTCTCCGGGCGGCATGGCGATGTCCTCGGTGCAGTTCAGGTAAGAGCGCGGGAGCTCGAGTGCCGGGAAGGCCTTCAGCTCGACCTTGTCGCGCAGCGTCCTCACGGGATGCGGCGACAGGCGCTCCTCGTAGACGTGCCGCGCCAACGCGTCGTCGGCGTCGTTCATGAACGCTTCTCGCCATACCGGGTACGGCAGCACGACCGCGCCGTCGCCGCGCTCGGCGGCGACGTGATCCATGGCGTCGTTGTAGTGGGGTGGGCTGACGTCGTACACCGACTCGCCGTCGAGCAGAACGAAGGCATTCCAGTAGACGAGGCGCCGGATCCGGTCGGCGAGCAGCTCGGCCAGCCTCGAGATCACCGTGCCGCCGTAGCTGTGACCGACGAGGACGATGTCGCGCAGGCCGGCGGCGGCGATCGCCTCGGCGGCCGAGGCGACGGCGTCGGCGTGACCGACGGAGCGGTCGACGTCGCCGCGCCCCTGCCCGGCGAGCGTCGGAGCGTGAACCTCGTGGCCGGCGGCGCGCAGCCCGGCCGCGACCTCGTCCCAGCAGCTGCCGTCGTGCCAGGCCCCGTGGATGAGGACGAAGGTGCTCACCGGCCCGTCGCGCCGGCGTCGATGCTCTCGAGCGTTCGCTGCGCGATCGCGAACGCCCCGTTCGCGGCAGGCACGCCGCAGTAGACGGCGCACTGCAACAGCACCTCGCCGATCTCGTCCGCGGTGAGCCCGTTGCGCAAGCGCGGCCCGCACGTGCATCTCGAGCTCGTGCTCCCGCCCGGAGGCGACGAGCGCCGTCAGCGTGATGCAGCTGCGGGTGCGGCGGTCGAGCCCCGGCCGCGACCAGATCTCGCCCCAGGCGTACCGCGTGATCAGGTCCTGGAAGTCCTCGGTGAACGGCGTCGTGCGCTCGATCGCCCGGTCGACGTGCGCGTCGCCGAGCACTGCCCGGCGCGCCTCCATGCCGCGCGCGCGCAGCTCGGCTCTTGTCTCGTCGCTCATGTGCCTCCCATGTCACGGTGCAGGTGAGCAAGCAGTGCCGCGGTGAAGGCGTCCGGTTGCTCGACGTTGGCGATGTGCGCGGCGTCCTCGACGACGGTGTGCGTCGCCCCCGGGATCGCGGCCGCGAGCGCCGCGCCGCTCTCCGGCGGCGCGACGGGATCGTGCTGCGCCGCTGACGATCAGCGTCGGCGCCGCGATCGCGCCGAGGCGCGAGCCGAGGTCGAACGTCGCGAGCGCCTCGCAGCAGGCGGCGTAGCCCTCGGCCGGAGTCTCGACGAGCATCGTGCGGAAGGCATCCACGACGTCCGGGTGCTCGGCGCGGAAGCGCTCGGTGAACCAGCGCGCCGAGCACCGCCTCGGCGACGACCGCCACGCCGCCGTCCCGCACGGCTGCCGCGCGCTCGCCCACTGCTCGGGGGAGGGAACGCAGACCGCGTGCAGCAGAGCACGAGCCGCTCCAGGCGCTCGGGCGCCTCCAGAGCGAGCCACATGCCGACGGCGCCGCCGATCGAGAGGCCGCAGAACGAGACCCGCTCGAGCCCGAGCTCGTCGAGCAGCGCGAGCACGTCACCGCCGAGGTCGTCGATCGAGTCGGGCCCGGCGGAACGGGCGACAGACCGTGGCCACGCCGGTCGTAGCGCACGACGCGAAAGCGCTCCGCGAGAGCCGGTACCTGCGCGTCCCACATCGCAAGCGTCGTGCCGAGCGAGTTGCAGAGGACGAGCGGGCGGGGCGCCGGCCGGCCCAGTCCACGACGACGTGGAGCCTCACTCCGGTGTCACCCGCTCCGCTGCGTAGCGGACGAGCGCGCGGTCCACCAGCGCGCCGGCGGAGCCGAGGTATGTCGTCGGCTCGAGCGCGTCGCGGATCTCCTCCGGCGACAACCCGGTGTCGAGCATCGACGAGCTCCTCGCCGAGCGACCGCCCGGTCTCGCCGGCGCGGAGCGAAGCGTCTCGCACGAGGGTGCGGCGCGGCGGTGCGGCCGAGCTGCTCGGTGAGGACGACGGCGATCCGCTCGGCGGCGATCTGGCCACCCGTGGCGTCGAGGTTGGCACGCATGCGGACGCGGTCGACCTCGAGCGCCTCGAGCGACCCCGCCAGGGCGGCGGCCGCCCCGCCCGCGTACAGCGAGCGCACCCGCGAGCGCGTCCCACTCCGCCTGCCAGGCTCCGGCCGCCCGCTCGTGCTCCTGGGCGAGCGCGCCGAGTGAGCACCGACGCGTGCGCGCGCGCGAGCTCGGCGGCGGCCCGCGCCGCTCATCGCACCGACCGGGTTCCGCTTCTGCGGCATCGCGACGAGGCCCCGTCCTTCCCCGCCCTCGCGCACCTCGCCGACCTCGGTCTGCGCGAGCAGCAGCACGTCGAGGCCGATCTTCGCGACACGCCGGCGGCGATGTCGAGTGCAGCGCCGAGCTCGGCCACCCGGACGCGATTCGTGTGCCAGGGGAGCGCGGCCTCGACGAGGCCGAGCTCCGCGGCGAAGAGCCGGGCGACCTCGAGGCCCGTGCTCGCCCATCGCGGCCAGCGTCCCCACGGCGCCGCCGAGCTGTGCCGCGAGGCCGTCGGCGGCAGACCGGCGAGCCGTGCGCGCGCATCGAGCACGCGCGACGAGCCAGCCGGCGGCCTTGAGGCCGAATGTCGTCGGCACCGCCTGCTGCAGGAGCGTGCGGCCCGCCATCGGCGTGTCGCGGTGCGTCTCGCGCGAGACCGGCGCAGGCGGCCGTGACGCGGTCGAGCTCGCCGAGAACGAGCCCGAGGGCGCGACGCGCGACGAGCATCGCTGCCGTGTCCATGATGTCCTGGCTCGTCGCGCCCAGGTGCACGAAACGCGCCGTGTCCTCTCCGACGCGCGCCACGAGAGCGCGGACGAGCGGCTCGACGGGGGCTCCCGACCCGGCGTCCTTCGCGGAGCAGCGCTCCCAGTCGTAGCCCTCGGCCGACGCAGGCCGCCTGCGATCGCGGCCGCGACGTGCGCGGGACGACACCGGCCCGGGCGCCCGCATCGCGAGCGCGCGCTCGGCCTCGAGCATCGCCTCGAGCCAGGCGCGCCCCGCAACCGCGTCACGCAGCTCGTCCGGGGACGAAGAGCAGAGCGAAGGTGCTCACACGGCGAAGAACGTCGTGTGGCCCGGGCCTTGCAGCCTGATGTCGAAGCGGAGGCCGCCGTCCTCGGCAACGGCCACGAGCGTCGCGCGCGCCGCCTCGTCGAGGCCGCGAGAGCACCGGGTCGCCGGCGTTCGCCTCCTCCTCGTCGGGGAAGTAGATGCGGGTGACGACGCGCTTGAGCAGCCCGCGTGCGAACACGCCGACGTCGAGGTGCGGCGCCTGCAGGCCACCGGCCGGCCAGGGCACGGGCCCGGGCTTGACGGTGACGAACTCGAACCGCCCTGCGTCGACGGTGCCGGAGCGGCCGAAGCCGAGGAAGCCGTCCTCGAGGGCGGTCTCGGCACGGTCGTCTGCGGGGTGGTCGTAGCGGCCGGCGGCGTTCGCCTGCCAGATCTCGATCATCCCGTCGGGGACCGGCGTCGCCGGCGCCGTCGATGCAGCGTGCCCCGGATGCGGATCGCCCGCGGGTCGGCCGGGATCGACGACCTGCGGCGTGATCAGCGTCGCGCGTCAGGCCGATCGCGAGGTACGGCCCGACGGTCTGGGACGGAGTGAGCGCCGAGCGTCTCAGTCATCGTGCGGCTCCTCGAGCGGCGTCGCCTCGCGGCCGCCGAGCACGATGTCCCAGCGGAAGCCGAGCGCCCAGTCGGGCTGGGTCAGGTCGAGGTCGAAGCCGCTGATCAGGCGCTCGCGCGCCTTCTCGTCGGGGATCGAGTTGAAGATCGGGTCGAACTCGAAGAGCGGGTCGCCCGGGAAGTACATCTGGGTGACGAGCCGCTCGGTGAACGCCCGTCCGAAGAGCGAGAAGTGGATGTGCTTCGGCCGCCACGCGTTGTGATGGTTCCTCCACGGGTACGCGCCGGGCTTGACGGTCGTGAACCGGTACCAGCCGTCGTCGTCGGTGAGGCAGCGCCCGCCCCGTCGAAGTTCGGGTCGAGCGGCGCGTCATGGGTGTCGACGTCGTGCCGGTAGCGGCCGGCGGCGTTCGCCTGCCAGATCTCGACGAGCTGCCCGCGCAGCGGCTTGCCGTCGCTGCCGAGCACCCGGCCGCTGACGACGATCCGCTCGCCCAGCGGCTGGCCGGCGTGCTGGCGCGTGAGGTCGCGCGTCGAGCTCGCCGATCGCCGACTCGCCGTAGGCGGGGCCGGTCAGCTCCGTCAAGGTGGCCGGGATGATCACGAGCGGCTCCTTCGGAGCCCGCAGGCGCGTGCCGACGTAGTCGGGGTAGTCGTAGGGCGGGTCGGCGCCGACGCGGTCGGAATCGACCACCTCGGCAAAAGGACGCTGCTCAACGGGCATGGCTCTCCTCCAGGCTGACGACGAAGTGGGCGGTGGTGACGGCGGCGACGTCGTCGAGCGTCGCGCCGCTCGAGCAGCTCGGTCAGGTGCAGCTTGCCGTCCCGCAGGCGGAAGACGCGACAGCTCGGTGACGATCACGTCGACGGCGTTCGGCGGCCGTGAGCGGGTAGGTGCATTCGGCGACGACCTTGGGCTCGCCCCGGGACGACGTCGCGGTCATGGTGACGATCACGCGGCGCGCGCCGACGACGAGGTCCATGGCGCCGCCGACGCCGAGCACGTCCTTGCCGGGGACGGCCCAGTTCGCGATGTCCCCGGCGGCGCTCACCTCGAGCGCTCCGAGCACGGCCACGTCGACGTGGCCGCCGCGGATCATCGCGAAGCTCGCGGCGCTGTCGAAGTACGACGCGCCCGGCAGCGCGGTGACGGGCTGCTTGGCCGCATCGATCAGGTCCGGGTCGAGCTCGCGCTCGCTCGGGCGAGGCCCGACGCCGAGCAGGCCGTTCTCGGTGTGCAGCACGACCCGGGTGTCGCGCGCCGAGGTAGCCAGGGATCAGGTTCGGGATGCCGATGCCGAGGTTGACGATCTCGCCGGGCCGAAGCTCCCGCGCGGCCCGCTCCGCGATCCGGGCCTTGACGTCGCCTCTCACGCTCGCCGCCACCAGGTGGTCGACGTACAGGTGGGGCGTCACGACCGACTCGGCCTCGAGCGCCCCCGACCGGCACGACCTCGCCCGCTTCGGCGATCGTGACCGTCGCGGCGGTCGCCATCAACGGGTTGAAGTTCCGCGCGGTCCGCCGGTACCAGAGGTTGCCGAGTACGTCGGCGCGGGCAGCATAGACGAGCGCGACGTCCGCGCGGATCGGCTCCTCCAGCACGTGGCGCACGCCGTCGATGACGCGCTCCTCCTTGCCCTCGGCGAGCAGGGTGCCGGCGCCGACCGGGGTGTAGAAGCCGCCGATCCCGGCGCCGCCCGCCCGGATCGCCTCGGCGAACGTGCCCTGCGGCACCAGCGTCGCTTCGATCTCGCCGTCGTTCACGGCGGCGACCGCCTCCGGGTTCGAGGTGAAGTAGGAGGAGATGCCTCGGCGGATGCGTCCCTGCCGCAGCAGCTTGCCGAGCCCGCGGCCGGGCTCGCCGATGTTGTTCGACACGATCGTCAGGTCGGTCGCGTCGGAGTGGTCGACGAGCGCGTCGATGAGCGTGAGAGGCGCCCCGACCAGGCCGAAGCCGCCCACCATCACGGTATCGCCCGACCGGATGCGGGCGACGGCCTCGTTCGCCGTGATCATCGCGCTCGCCGTCACCCTCGCCTCCTCAACGGAATCACCGGCCGCCTCAGAACGGGAAGTGCCGCGCGCCGGCCTGGATGGTCACCCAACGGAGCTCCGTGAACTCCTCGACGGCTGCACGGCTGCCGAAGCGGCCCCAGCCGGAGTCCTTGACGCCGCCGAAGGGCACCTGGGGCTCGTCCCCGACCGTCTGGTCGTTGACGTGCACGATGCCCGACTCGATCCGGCGCGCCAGCTCGAAGCCACGCTGGTTGTCGCCTGTGATGATTCCGGCCGAGAGGCCGTAGGCCGTCGCGTTGGCACGCTCGACCGCCTGGTCGGCGTCGTCCACGATCTCGATCGAGGCGACCGGGCCGAACGTCTCCTCGCACGAGAAGGGCGCGTCGTCCGGCACGTCCGTGACCAGAGTGGGCTGGTAGCAGGGCCCCTCGGACTCGCCGCCGACGAGCACCTTCGCACCCCGGTCGACGGCGTCCTGCACCCGTGCCGCCACGGTGGAGAGGGCCTGCCGGTTGATCAGCGGGCCGATCACCGTGTCGTGCTCCTTGGGGTCGCCGACCTTGAGGGCGGCGGTCTTCGCCACCAGCTTCTCCGTGAACGCGTCCGCGATCGAACGCTCCACGATGATGCGCCGCGAGGACATGCAGATCTGCCCCTGGTGGAGGAAGCAGCCGAACGCGGCCGCATCCACCGCGTACTGCAGGTCGGCGTCTCCGAGCACGATCAGCGGGTTCGAGCCACCGAGCTCGAGCACCACTCGCTTCAGCTGGCGCCCGCACGCCTCCGCCAGACGGCGGCCCGTCTGCGTCGAGCCCGTGAAGTTGAGCCGCCGCACCGCCGGGTGCTCGACGAGCTCGTCGCCGATCCCCGCCGCCTCGCCGGGCGCGTGGGTGACGATGTTCAACACCCCGGCCGGCAGGCCGGCCTCGGCGAAGATCTCGCCCCAGAGCGTGCCCCCGGACACCGGCGACCACTCCGACGGCTTCAGCACGACGGTGTTGCCGAGCGCGAGCGGCGCTGTGATCGAGCGCAGGGAGAGGATCAGCGCGGCATTCCACGGCGCGATCGCGCCGACCACGCCCACCGGCTGCCGCAGGCCCATCGCCATCGCGCCCGGGACGTCGGACGGGATCACCTCCCCGAGCGGCGCATAGGCCGCTCCTGCCGCCTGGCGCAGGAGACCGGGCGTGAAGTGCATCTGGAACATGCCGAAGCCGAAGGTGGAGCCGGTCTCACGGGCCAGCAGGTCGACGATCTCGTCGCGGCGGCTCTCGAGAACGTCCGCCGCACGCAGGAAGATCCCCTGACGCACGCCGGGAGACGTCGCCGCCCACTCGGGAAACGCCGCCGCCGCAGCCTCGACGGCGCTGCGCGCGTCCTCGCGCGTTCCCGCCGCCGCGCGCACCACGGGATCGCCGGTGAAGGGGTCCGCTACCTCGAAGGTGCCGCCGCCGCTCGAGGCGACCCACTCCCCGCCCACGAAGTTCAGCGCCTCGCGGACGCCGGTCGCCGTCTCTGTCGTTGCGTCATGGTCCCGCTCCTTTCGGTCTTCAAGCTCATGCGAAGGACCGGCTTGACCGTCTTGCCGGTCTCGGCGTCGTGGGCTGCCTCGTTGATGTTGTCAAAGTCGTAGGTGGTGATCAGCCGCTCCACCGGGAACCTGCCTCGCTCCCAGAGGCGCACGAGACCGGGCAGGAACAGGTCGGGCACCGAGTCCCCCTCCACGATGCCACGAACGACCCGACCGCCGGTGAGGATGGTGTTGACGTCGAGCGACACCTCGGCGCCGAAACGCGGTGCCCCGATGACGCCGCAGGTGCCGGTTGGTGTGGTGCAGTCGACGCCCTGTCGGAGCACCTGTGGCACGCCGGTCGTCTCGAGGCTGAAGTCCGCGCCCCCACCGGTGAGCCCGCGGATCGCCTCCACCGCGTCCTGCTCGCCGGCGTTCACGACGTGCGTCGCCCCGAGCTCGAGCGCGAGCTCGAGCCGGGCGGGGTGCAGATCGATGCCGACGATCGTCGTCGCGCCGGCGATCACCGCGGCCATCACGGCGGCGAGGCCGACCGTGCCCGTGCCGAACACGGCGATGCTCGATCCGGGAGGGACGCGCAGGCTGTTGAGCACGGCGCCCGCGCCGGTCTGGATGCCGCAGCCGAACGGGGCTGCGACCTCGAAGGAGATCGGCGAGTCGATCCGCACCACGTTCCGCTCGCGGGCGACGGCATGCGTCGCGAAGCTCGACTGCCCGAAGAAGTGGGCGTGGATCAGCTTGCCGCCGCGGGAGAGCACGCTCGTGCCGTCGGCAGGGCGCGACGACGCGAAGTTGTGCTCGAAGAAGTTGTGGCAATAGGACGGCCGTCCCACCTGGCAGGTGGGACAACGGCCGCACGAGTCGAAGGTCATGCCGACACGGTCGCCGGCGGCCACCTTGGTGACGCTGCTCCCCACCTGCTCGACGATGCCTGCCCCCTCGTGCCCGAGCACGGCCGGCAGCGGCACCGGGTACCACTGGTCGCGCACGATCAGGTCGGTGTGGCAGATGCCGGCGGCGACGACGCGCACGAGCACCTCGTCGGGTCGCAGTTCGCCGAGCTCGAGCTCCTGCAGGGCAAACGGCTGGGAGATGCTCTCGGTGACGGCAGCGGTGATTCTCATGAGCGCCCATCTTCGAATCGACGGCTGGACGGTCAGCTGCCACCATCCAGCGCGGCCGATACCCGACGAGGGAACAGGTAGACTTTCAGGCTGCTGTTCGATTGTCAAGACAGCGTTCTAACTGATGGAACGGGTGCCTCGAAGCAGTGGGCCGTGGACCCGGACGTCACCGGAGCACCCGCCGTACAGGTCGAGGCCGGTCGGCAGCCACTGTCCGGCGCCGGCAGTCATCCTCCAGGAGGCCACGTGAGCGGCAGACGTCCGGTCGTCGTCTACGGCGCGAGCGGTTTCTCCGCGCGTCTGATCATCGAGTTCCTGCGGGAGTACAACGTCCCGTTCGTTGCCGCGGGACGGGACCGCAAGAAGATCAAGCAGGTTCTCGCTCAGGTGCCGGGCATCGCTACCGCCGACTACGAGATCGTCCAGGTCGGTCACGACGTCGAGGCGCTCGCGTCGCTGCTCGAAGGGGCCAGGGTCGTCTGCAACACCGTCGGCCCCTGCATCTACCACGCCTCGACGGTGGCCGAGGCCGCACTGAAGGCGGGCTGCCACTACATCGACACGGGTGGCGAGACGCCATGGGTCCGCCTCGCACACGAGGAGTGGGGTGCGAAGTTCGCAGACGCCCGGGCTGTTGCTCGCGCCGGCGACGGCGTACATGTCCGCTGTCGCGGAGGCGTGTGCGCGGATCGCGATCGAGCGGGCGCCGGGGATCGACTCGCTCGAGATCCTGACGATGTTGAACGGCTTCCCCACCTACGGCTCGACCCAGACGATCTTCGGCCAGCTCCAGTGGGAGTCCCTCTACCTCGAGCAGAACGAGTACAGGGAGTGGCCGCCGGTGACGACGCTCGAGGTGACGATCCCGAGCTCGATCACGACCCAGCTCGCGCTGCCGTGGGGCGGCTTTTCCCACCCGATCTGGTTCAAGGATCACCCGCAGATTGCGAACGTGCGGGCGTTCGGCGGCCTGCTCGACCGCTCCATCATGGAGGGCATCGTCGCGGGCCAGCGGGAGTATCAGGAGAAGATCAGGCCCCTGCCTCCGGAGGAGCAGACAGGTGCTCACGGGGATCGCCGACTCGATGCAGCCGGGTGTGCCGCCGCGCGAGAACCGGCGCCACAACCGCACGGTCGACGTCGTCGTCGGGCGCGGCGGACTCGAGACGGTGCGGGTGTGCGCGCACGGCCAGGGGGCGTACCTCCAGACGGGTCTGATCCAGGCGTTCGCTGCTCACCACCTCGTGCACGCGGAACCGCGCAAGCTCGGTTTCGCATCGCCGTGCGAGGCCTTCGGTCATCGCGAGCTCCTCGGGGCGCTCGAGGCCTATGGCTTCGTCAGGGTCGAGGTCGGCTAGTGGCCCTCGAGGCAAGGTTGCACCTGAAACCACTCGTCCGCGAAGTGGGCCGCGTTGCAGCAAGCCCCACTAGCCCGATTCGGCGTCGCGGAGCTGCCGAAGCCACTCGGCGGCCGCCGGGGCGACGCGGCGGCTCGACGCCGAGCTCCTCGAGGTAGGCGGCGGCCGCCTCCATCTCGTCGACCCGCCGCGCGGCGTGCGTCACGCGACCCGCGAGGAGCCGCTCGAGGAGCGGCCGCCGAGGACGCGCGGCGATGTCGGCGCGGACCAGGTCGTCGGCGCCCGCGGCTCTGGCTGCCTCGAGCGCTCTCGAGCACCGCGGCGGCGAGGCCCTTCATGAACACGCTCGCGCAGCAGCTTCAACCCGGCGGCGTCGCCCGGCGCGCGGCCGACCACCTCGACGGGCATCCCGAGCGGGCGGACGAGCTCGGCGAAGCGCTCGGCGCCGGCACCGACGCGAGCGCCGGTGTCGCGAGGCCGAGGCTCGGCACCAGGCCGACCAGCGCCACGTCTGCGAACGGCACCGGGAGCGCCGCCGCGAGCTCCCGCTTGAGCCCCGGCGAGGACGTGTTCAGGTCGGCGTAGAGTGCTGTCGCCGGCGAGCGTCGCCGGCAACGCCGGCCGCCACGTCGAGCGCGACGGCCGCGCCGTTCAGGCTGAGCACGACGTCGGCGCCCCTCGACCGCGTCGCCGGCGTCGCGGCGCTCGCGATCCCGGCCGGCCGACGCGGACGGGATCCCAGCCGCGCACCGCACACCCCGCCGCCACGAGCTCGGCGGCGATCCTGCCGCCGGCCTCGCCGAGGCCGAGCACGGCGACGCTCCATCGGTCGTCACCTCGACGAGCTCGCGGAGCCCGTTCAGGTCGTAGGAGAGCTCGCCCGCCGCGTACCGCTGCCGCAGCGGCGCGCTCTCGCTCGCGCCCGCTCGAGCGCGACGCGGCAGCGACGTCGCCGACGCTGCTCGCTCGACAGCGCCATCGGCGCCGTCGCAGTCCATCACGACAGTCGCCGGGCCCGATCCCGACGCCGCCGACGACGACCGGCGCGTCCAGCTCCCCCACCTCGCTCCTTGGTCGCCCCCTGCGCCCGCACGAACCGCGCCCAGATCGGCAGCCCGATCGCGCAGCTCGTCGAGGTCGCGCACGGCGCCGTCGACCAGGATCCCCGCGACGCCCCGGCACCTGCGCCTGTGTCGCGAGCAGGTCGCCGACGAGCGCGACCGGCGCCGGCTCGGCGCTCGTCAGCACCAGCACGTCGCCGGGCTCGCGTGCGCGACGGCCGCGTGCACCATCGGGTTGTCGCCGTCGCGCGCAGAGCGCCGTCCGCGCCCGCCCGGCGACGCCGCGAGCCGGGCACGACCTGGACCAGCGGGAGGTCGACGAGCCCGGTCCGCCCGGCGGCCTCGTGGACCGTGGCAACGCCGAGCCGTGCGAGCTCCGCGAGCCGCGTCACAGCGCGTCGACCACGAGCGGGATCTCGCGCTGGAACGCCTCGGCGTAGCGGATGTCGCTGCGGCCGGAGATCCGCCGCGCGTGATTCGCGCGATGCCCCGCGCGCTCGGTGTAGTACTGCCGCAGGTACTCCTGGGCTCCCATCGCCTCCATCGCGGCCACCTTCTGCTCCCAGACGGGCGTGATGTCGAGGAACGTCGTCGGGACGAAGCCGCAGAGCTCGGGCTGATGCGGCTCGAAGAGCAGGAGCTCGGGCGGCGCGATCGTCCTGAACTCGCTCGCGACTCCGGCGCCGCTCGCGAGCTGGCGCGCGCGGACGGTCGCGTCGTACGCGACGCCGTGGTCGGGGTTGAACGGATCCGTGCCGGCGTGCGTGAGCACGACGCCGCGGCTCGACCTCGCGCATCAGCGTCCGTCAGCGCGTCGACGGCGCCGCGTCCATCACGAGCGGGTAGTCGCCGAGGTCGAGGCAGCGAAGTCCGCGCCGAGCGCGCGCGGCCGCCTCCGCCTCGCCGTGCCGGATCTCCTTGACGTTCTCGCTCGGTCTGCCCGTCCTCCTTCCACAGCTCGCCCGACTCGCCGCGCTCGCCGTACGAGAGCGCGACCACGTCGCGCCGTGCCGCCGTCCGGCGACGACCGTGGCGATCGCGCCCGCGGCACGCCACACGAAGTCGGCGGAGTGCGCGCTGACGACGAGGAGTCGCCTAGGCACCGGCCAGCCTCCTCGTGTTGACGACCGCCATCGTACGGACGTCGTCGTCGGAGAACCCGTTCTCGAGGAGGCGATCCGCCATCAGAGCCAGTCCATCCTCGACCGGTGGATTCGCCACCTGGCCGAGGTCGGTCGAGAGGACGTTGTGCTCCGGCCCGTGGCACGGATCGCCTCGAAGGTCTGCCTCCCACGAGACCTTGCCGGAATGAATCGGCGCGAAGCACCGCTCGAGCACGGCACCTCGGCACGGCGAGGTCGTGCTGCTCGGCGACGGGGACTCCCTGCGTCGGGTAGTCCGGATGGGTGACGACGACGTTTGCGACCCCGGCGGCAAGAGCAGCGTCGACGACGGTGTGGATCTCGGCCCGGCCGAGATGCCCGGTCGCGAGGATGAGCCCGTGCCGGGCGACGACGCGAAGCACCGGCGCCAGGCCCTCCTCCGTCAGGCGCACCGGCTCGCTCTCGACGCCGGCTGCGACGAACTCGTCCTGGATCGCTCCGCCAGACAGGTTGCTTGGCGGGTTGCGGCCCGTCCTCCCGCGCCTCGTTCTCGGCGTCGACAGTCGGCAGCCAGACGATGCGCGCACCTCCGCGGGCCGCGATCTCGACCGCCTGGGTGTTCAACCCACCGACCCCGGCGTTGAGGGTGATCGCGCCGAGGGCATGGACGCCCGGCACAGCCGCGCTCACGACGGCGGCCCGCTCGGCCGTCGGCACGTAGTGCGACTTGAGCACGAACCCTGCGAGCCCGAGCTCGGCAAAGCGGCGGGCGAGCCCGAGGTCGTCGATGCGGCCGCTTCGCGAGGTCCGGCTCGACGTGGACGTGCAGGTCGTAGGCGCCGCGAACGAGCTCACGCGCACGGGCAGATGGCTCAGTGGCCGGCTCTGGCAAGCAGCACGTCCTCCTCGGGCACGGGAGGTGTCCCTTTGATGTGGAAGGAGGCGACCGTCTGCATCCCCCATGCCTGCCCCTTCGCCCGCTCGGCCTGCGACCACACGACGGCCTCGTGGTCGGGCGCGAAGATCAGGAATCCCCCCGAGCACACCTCGATGCGGTTCCCGCCCGGCTCGTACGTGTAGAGGAAGAACGTCTGCTGGATCGCGTGCTTGTGCGGGCCCGACTCCATCACGATCCCGTGCTCGAGGAAGATGTCGGCGGCGCGCAGGACGTCCTCGCGCTGGTCGACGAAGAACGCGATGTGGTGAGAGCCGGCCGCGTGTCCGCGTCAGGTCGCGCGTATACGTGACGTCGTACGACTTCTGGCTGGAGGCGAGCCAGACACCCGCCTCGGTGCCGTCGTCGAGCACGATCTGCTCGGTCAGCCGGAGGCCCAGGAGCTCCTGGGCGAAGGCCCGGTTCTCGCCGGGATCGACGGCGAGGAAGTTGACATGGTCGAGGTGCCGGACGCCGACGCCCCGCCCCGGGTAGCGCTGCGGCTGGTTCTTCAGCGCCGGCCGGAGCTCCGGCGGCGCCTCGTAGCGCTCGGACTCGTAGAAGAGCTCGAACCGGTGGCCGTCGGGGTCGCAGAAGCTGTAGGCAGGCCCGTGACCGAGGTCGCCGTCGAGCCACTCACCTGCGCCTCCGGCCGCCTCGAGTGCCTTGACCCGGCGCTCGAGCGCCTCGGGGCTGTGGGTGCGATACGCGAGATGCCCGATGCCCGACTGCTCGGCCGCAGTCAGCTTCAGCGACGACCGCTCGTAGTCGCCGAAGCCGCGCAGGTACACCGAATCCCCGCTCTCGCCCGCGACCTCCAGGCCGAGGATCTCCCGGAAGTAGAACAGGCTCTCCTCCGGCTTCGGCGTCAGCAGCTCGACGTGGGAGAGGTGCGCGAGGTCGCGGATCGGCTCTGTCATGCTCGGATGCGCGCGGCTCTCACGCGAGGTAGCCGTGGGGATCGGCGTGGAGGTGGTCGGCCAGGCGGTCCGCGAGCGCCATGAAGGTGAGCGACGGATTGACGGAGAGCGTCCGCGGCACGAGCGAGCCGTCACCCACGTACAGCCGCTCGACGTCCCACGAGCGGGCGTTCGCGTCGACGACCGACCGTTCCGGGTCGCTGCCCATGCGACACGTCCCCTGCACGTGCGTGCTGATCAGGCCGGTCCACTTGACGTCGGAGGCGCCCGCCGCCCGGAGCGCGTCGCGGGCGAAGTCGAGTGCGCTCTGCGCGCGCCCGAGCTCGAGCTCGGTGAACGCTGCGGCGAAGGTCTCCGCGCCGTTCTCGTCGAGCGCCGACGCTGCCGTTGTTCTCGTCATTGACCATGGCGAGCACGCCGATCCAGCGGCGGAAGCCCCGCAGCGTCTCGACGAGGGCGTCGCCCCAGAGCGGGCCGCCCTCGTCCTCGAGCGGTGGTCGCGAAGCCGATCGGATCCATCATCGTGGTCGCCTCGATCACGAACCCGCCGTCCTCGTCGTGCTGGTGCTCCATCGCGTGTGCCGTGATCGGGTACACCATGTGCGCGTCCTGCGGCTCGTCGAAGAGGCCGAAGACGAGGCGGACGGGATGAAAGCCCAGGTTGCGGCCGATCAACCGGGTGCTCGGGCTGTCCGGCAGGCCCGACCGCAGGAGGAGCTGGGGCGTGTTGAGCGTCCCGGCCGCGACGACCACGGCGCCTGCATCGACGCGCACCGAGCTC
Organism: uncultured Gaiellaceae bacterium; assembly: GCA_963787085.1. Taxonomy (GTDB): domain Bacteria; phylum Actinomycetota; class Thermoleophilia; order Gaiellales; family Gaiellaceae; genus Gaiella. The sequence goes on from CAWBBO010000016.1 coordinate 77,684, forward strand.
CCGTCGCCGTCGGTGTACTCGACGCCTCTCGCCTCCCCGCCCTCGATCACCACCCGGTCGACTCGGGCCTCGGCGCGCAGCTCCAGTCGTCCTCCTGCCCACGCGTCGTGGATGTAGGTGTTGAGCGTCGACTTGCCCGCGTTCGTCGGGCAGCCCTGGAGGCACGAGCCGCAGCTCATGCAGTTCGCATCCGTGTACGAGTGCACCGGCCCGAGCTCCGAGCCGAGCGCCCGGAAGCCGGGTTCGACCGTGCGGACGCTCTTCCGCCAGTCGGTGCGCTCGCGAACGCCCAGCCGCGCCTCGACGCGATCGTAGTGCCGCGCGAGGTCGGACGGGCCGAACGGCGATCCGCTCTCCCCCGTCAGCCCGCTCGCCTCGTGCCACTTGGCGAGGTCGTTCGCGTGTGCACGCAGCGCAACCTTGGTGTTGACCGTGGTCGTGCCGCCGACGCAGCGCCCCCCGAGCAACGGCATGACGCCGCCGGCGCCGCCGTCGATCAGCGCGAACCGGATCGGCCACCAGATGTCGTGGTTCGCCTTCGCCTCCCAGCGGGTGAAGTCGGCCGCCGTGCGGTGCGGGCCGGCCTCGAGCAGGAGCACACTGCGACCGCGGTCTGCGAGCTCACCGGCGACGACCCCGCCCCCGGCACCGGAACCGACGACCACGACGTCGTAGCGCTCCGTCCGGCTCATGAGATCCCCAGGTAGGACCAGTCCTTCGCGAGCCGTGTCGCGAGAGGCGTGTTGAAGTCGATCTCCTCCCACGCGCCCACGGCATCCGCGCCGGGCGCGACGAAGTCGCTGTAGAACGCCTCGATCGCAAGCGCCCTGGCCCAGCCGAACTCGGGCGTCCCCACGTGGTCGGCGATCTCCCCGGCTGCGACGGCCGCGAACGCCGCCAGCGCGGCTACCCGCTGTCCCTCGTCCATCCGAGCGAGCAGCGCGTCGACGTAGACCGCCGGGCGCACACGCGCCGAGCCGGGCACGATCGCCTCACAGACCTCCTCCACCGTCCGTGCCGTCTCGGCGTCGAGAACCTGGAGGCGAGAGTCGGCCATCGGGCGATGATAGAACGCCGACGCGGCGTTCGCCTAATCTCAGGCTGCCTGATAGAACACGGGGTTGACGCCGGGCGAGACGAGGATGTAACCCTGGGCTACGCGGGCAGACGGACGACGGTTCATGTCGAGCTGGACGAAGGATCGCGTGGGGGGCAGCCGCCGGCCTCGGCAACGATCATCGCCGGCCCGCGTGTTCCATTCGTCAAGACACTAGTCTAGTATGCGGGACATGAATTCGGGGAGGCCGACCGCGAACAGGCGCCGGAGGGAGGGGCCTGGCCTGTCCCACGCACGAAAAGCGGCAGCAGCCAGGCCCTGGGAGACCGCTAGCGGAATGGCCGGCGAAGACGTCTAACCCCACGTAGGTCACGTAGCGACATCGGCAACTCGAAGGAGGGCACGCGCTTGAATCCGCTTCAGGAGACGACGCTGGCACTGCCTGCGAACGTCGCGCAGGGATCGTCGTCCGACCTGATCCCTCGCCTGCACGGGTCAGGCGCCCGACGCGCTCCTCGAACAGCCGGATCCGCCACATCGTGGTGAGCACGCGCAGAGCCTGCTCACCACGAAGCGGCGGCGAGCCCTCCAATTACGCCGTCACGGCAGCGGTGCCGACCACCTGCCGCACGGCCGCCGCGACCTTGTCCTCGTTCGGCATCACCCACGCCTCGAGCGGCTCGCTGTAGGGCACCGTGGCGTCGAGCGCGGTGACCTGGACGATCGGGGCCTTGAGCGACGAGAACCCGTGCTCGGCAACCTCGCCCGCGATCACGGTCGCTGCCGACGCGTGCCGGGTCGCCTGGTCGACGAGCACGAGCCGCCCCGTCTTGGCGACCGACTCGAGGATCGTGGGCATGTCGAGCGGAGCCAGCGTGCGTGGATCGATCACCTCTGCCTGGATGCCCTCCTCGGCGAGCTTCTCCGCGGCGCCGAGCGCACGATCCACCGTCCACCCGGTCGCCACGATCGTGACGTCGCCACCTTCGCGGCGAACGGCTGCCTCGCCGAACGGGACCAGATACTCGCCGTCGGGCACCTCTCCGTGCTCCAGCGTGAGCAGGTAGTTGTGCAGGTAGACGACCGGGTTGTCGTCGCGAATCGCGGTCGCCATCAGCCCCTTCGCATCCGCCGCCGTGGAGGGAACCACGACCTTCAGGCCGGGAACGCCCATGAACAGCGCGTTGATGGTGCCGGTGTGCTGGCCGGCCCAGCCGGCGGTGAAGCCGTAGCCCGCCTTGAGCACGAGCGGAACCTTGACCTGGCCGCCGCTCATGGCGCGGAAGCGGTTTCCCTCGTTGACGACCTGATCCATCGCCACGAGCATGAACTCGGCCATGTAGAGCTCGACCACGGGGCGGAAGCCGGCCAGGGCCGCGCCGATCGCGATGCCGATCTCGGCCGTCTCGGAGATCGGGGTGACGCGGACGCGGTCCTTGCCGAACGCATCCACATAGGGCTCGTTCTCGGTCGTGGCCATGTTCTGGCCGAAGTAGAGGACGGTCTCGTCCCGCTGCATCTCGAGCATGATCGCCTCGTTGATGGCGGCGATGAAGGGCAGTTCGTGTGCCATGGCGGTCGCCCTCCTCAGGCGTAGGTGTACTCGAGGGCCGACTCGACGTCGGGGAACGGGCTCTCGAGACCAAACGTCACTGCTGCCTGCATCTCGTCGCGAACGGCCGCTGCGAGCGCATCCGCTTCCTCGGCGGTGAGCGTCCCGTCGGCTACGAGCCGGCCCCGGAACGCAGGCACCGGGTCGCCCTTGAGGGCTGCTTCGTACTCCTCGGGCGCACCGAACTTCTCGATTGCCTCGTGCTCGGGGAAGTGCAGGGGCACGCCCGGGGGGGCGATGATGTTCCCGTGCGCCGAGAGGCGGTACATCTGCGACTCGACGAGCGTCGGCCCCTCGCCCGCGCGGGCGCGCTCCACCGCCGCGCCGACCGTCTCGTAGACCGCGACCGGGTCACGGCCGTCGATCGTCACGCCCGGCATGCTGAACGCCTTCGCCTTGACGGAGAGATCCTCGCCGTTGGCGCGGTTCGCGTCCTCCTGCTCGGTACGCGTGTGGACGTTGTAGCCGTTGTTCTCCATCACGAACACGATGGGCAGCTTCCACAGGGAGGCGATGTTCAGCGTCTCCGAGAAGGCGCCCTGCTTCGAGGCGCCGTCGCCGAAGAAGCACAGGACGACCTGGCCCTGCTTGCGGATCTGCGCCGCCCACGCCGCGCCCGCAGCGTGCGGGATCCCGGCGCCGACGATCCCCGACGTGCCGAGGAAGCCGTTCGAGACGTCGGTGAGGTGCATCGAGCCGCCGAGCCCCTTGCAGAGGCCGTCCTTGCGGCCGTAGATCTCGGCCATCATCGCCTTGGGGTCGGTCCCGCGCGCGAGCGGATAGCCGTGGCAGCGGTACGTGGCGAAGAACTGGTCGTCGGGGCCGAGCGTCGCGATCGAGCCCACGATCGACGCCTCGGCGCCGTCTGCGAGATGCGTGTGCCCGCGCATCACGCCCGGATGCTCCAGGAACGTCCGCTTCACCCGCTCCTCGAACTCCCGGATCCGCAGCATCTGCTGGTAGATCCAGACCAGCCGGTCGCGGTCGAGTTGCTTGCCTCCCGGTACTGGCATTCAATGCTCCTCTCGTGCCCGGCCGCGACAGCGGCCGCTTCAGGGGTTTGTCGCGATGCGGGGATCTGCTCCTGCAGATCCTGCAGCTGCGGGCAAGAACTGGGCGGCGGTTGTCTCGTACGCCCGCCGGAAGATGACATCGATCGGATTGTTGCGGAGCTCCTCGGAGAGCGTCTCCACACCCCAGGGCCCCGCGTAGCCATGATCCTGGCAGGCCTTGACGTAGCCCCGCACGTCGAACTCCCCCTCGCCCGGGAGGTTGCGGTGGTTGATGACCTCGTCGATCGGGTCGTCCATGTCGGCGAACTGCCCGTCGCTCAACTCGATCCAGCTCAGGTACTCGAGGGGGATGCGACGGAGATCGTCGGGCGCGATGCCGAGCTTCGACATGTGCCACGTGTCGATGGCGATACCCCCGTTCGGTCGCGCCGCTCCGCCGACCACGTCGAGGACGGCGTCGAGACTCCGCACGTTCGTGTCGAACGGCATCAACTCGTAAACCACCTTCGCATCCGTTCGCTCGGCGGCCGCCTCGCAGAGCTCACCGAAGCGCTCGCAGAGTTGCGAGAGCGACGCGGGATGGCCGGGGATGTTCCCAATCTTGATGTGATGCGCGTCAAGCGCCGCGGCCGCGTCGAAGAGCAGGTCGCGTGTCCTGTCGGAGGCCTGGCGACGCTCGTCACCGGGGTCGAAGAACCAATCCATCAGGAACTCGAGCTCGAGCCGGGTGAGCCCGTTGTCGTCCAGCGCGTGCTTCATGTCGGCGAGGCTCTCCGTCTCGAGCACGTGCTCGAGGTCGGCGTGCCAGATGCCGAGTCCCGCAAAGCCCACCTTCTGCGCCTCTGCGCAGCGGTCGGCCCAGCTGAAGAGGCTCCACTCGCGCCCGAAATGCACCACTACCGGGCCGGAGACCGTCCAGTAGAGGCCGAGGAGCTCGGGATCTCCGGCCATGGTCAGGTCGGCCGGTACGACGCGCGGACGTCTCGCCGTACGGCGCGGGCGGGACGGTGGCGCGGATCTCGGCCTGGGTGTGGCGCTCGACGGTCGGCTTTTCGTGCCGCCGCCGTCCTCGCCCCACACGAGCGTCACCTTCGTGCCGGGCTTCGCGTACTTCACGTCGACGACGGCGAGCGACAGCATCGAGCGCTCGTTGAAGCTGTAGCCGGTGTACGTCGAGACGGCCGACCGTCTTGCCGTCCTTCACGATCTTGTCGAACGGCAGCGTCGAGTAGTTCGCGAGCGGCAGGTCGATGTACTTCGGGAACTTGCCGGCGTGGAACAGCGTGCCGAAGCACTCGTCGACGTCGTCGCCGTTCCACACGAGCGTGACTTTCTGCTTCTTCGGCTTTCTTGGCGATCTTCTCGAGCGCCTCGCGGCCGATGAACTCGTGGTCGAACTGCACGAAGCGCGCCGTAGCCCAGGTCGTACGGCGTGAGGTAGTAGTTCTCGATGTTCTTCGAGACGAAGCTGCCGCCGAGCGAGGCGGTGGCCTCGTAGCTCGTGCCCGTTCAGCCACTCGCGGTACGGCTTCATGTGCTCGCCGGTGTAGACGGCCGGCAGCGGCGACGGGATCCAGCCCGACTCGAGCGTGCTCGTCGGGTAGGTGCGCGACCCGACCTGGCGGATGCCGAACTCCGGCCCGGCCTCGACGATCGCGTCGCGGACGTCGTCGCCGTCGGCCCACGGGCCGAAGATCTCCCAGCCCGGCTGACCGACCATGCCGTGGCGCAGCGCGCGGACCTTGCAGCCCGCGATCGTGAATGCAGTCCATGTTGAAGAACTTGATGTCGGGCACGGGCTTGCCCGTGACCTTCTCCATGACCTTCTGCGCGTTCGGGCCTTGCACCTGATAGCGGTAGACGCTCGCGGCCCGTCTTGTTCACGAACGAGCGCTCGTCGCGCTCGGCCTTGGCGTTGTAGCCGCCGGTCTCGAGGTGGTACTGCACCCAGTTGAGCGCCGGCGGCCGGCCGACGAACACGAAGCTGTTCGGCGCTCGAGGTGGAACAGGATCGCGTCGCCGATGACGTAGCCGTCGTGGTTGCAGGCGACGAACTGCTTCGCCGTGTCGACACGGAAGTTGTTGAAGCGTGTTGATGCCGAGGGCCGAGATCAGCTTCAGCGCGTCGGGACCCTCGAGGTACAGGTCCGTCATGTGGTGCGACTGGTCGAACAGCGCGCAGGTCTCGCGCCACGAGCGCTGCTCGTCGCGCCAGTTCGTGAACTCGCTCGGCAGCCCGGAAACGCGTACGGACCGATCTGCGAGTTGCGGGCGAGATCGACCGGATCGACGGTCTGTAGTAGATCCCCCAGGCTTCGGGAACTCATGAGCGCACGACTCCTTCTGTCGAAACGAAACGCCGGTGGCTGTGTAAAACTACGATCCCGCGCACGCTTACGCCCGCGTCGGCGATCGCGCTCGACTCTCACAGCGCTCTGCCCGTTTGTCAAGACGGTGTTCCAATTGATGGAACAAACCGGTAGGATCGGCCCATGCCGCCTTCGGTCGGAACCACGGGCACGTCGCAGTCGCTCGAACGTGGCCTGGCGATCCTCTCCTCGTTCGACTCGGAGCGCCCGCTGATCGGCGTCAGCGAGCTCTCACGCGAGCTCGAACTGAGCCGGAGCACGGCCCACCGCTACATCGCCACGCTCGCCGCGCTCGGCTACCTGCAGCAGGACCCCGACACGAAGCGCTACCGCCTCGGACCGAAGGTGCTCGACCTCGGCTTCTCGGCCATCAACTCGATGGACGTGCGCGAGATCTCTGCTCCGCACCTGCGGCAGCTCAGCGACGAGACGCAGCACACGGTCAACCTCGCCATTCTCGACGGCACCGACGTCGTCTACATCGAGCGCTGCCGCACGACCGGGCCGGGCCAGCGCGAGATCGACCTCAACCTCCATGTGGGATCGCGGCTGCCGGCCTATTGCACCGCGATGGGGAAGGCGATCCTCGCGTTCGTGCCCGAGGAGCTGCTGGAGATCATCGAGCGCATCGACTTCGCCCCGCGCGGCCCGAACACGCTCACCGACCCGAAGGCCTTCCGGGCAGAGCTGGCGCGCATACGCACGGCGGGCGTGGCAGTGAACGACGAGGAGCTCGCCTACGGCCTGCGCTCGATCGCCGCCCCCATCCACTCGCGCTCCGGCGACGTCGTCGCGGCGCTCAACCTCGCCGTGCACCGCACGATGGTGTCGATGGAGGAGCTCGTCGCGCGCTTCGGGCCTGCGGTCACCCAGACGGCGCACGACATCTCTCTCAGCATGGGGCACAGGCTGGGGCCGACCTGATGCCGCCGCCACCCGGGTCGCGGCGTCCGGCGCCGTGCTCTGGACGCCGCCTGCCGACGCACGCGAGCGCTCCGTGATCGGCCGCTACCTCGGCTGGCTCGAGCGCGAGCGCGGGCTCGAGTTCGAGGGCTACGACGAGCTGCTGGCGCTGGTCGGTCGACCGACCTCGAGGGCTTCTGGGCCTCGGTCTGGGACTACTTCGACGTCCGCGCGCACACGCCGTACGAGCGCGTGCTCGCGTCGCGCGACGATGCCGGGCGCGGAGTGGTTCCCGGGCGCGACGCTGAACTACGCCGAGCACGCGCTCGGCCGCGACGGGGACGAGGACGCGGTCGCGGTCGTCGCGTACTCGCAGACCCGCGCAGCCGCTCGAGCTCACCTTCGGCGAGCTCCGCGAGCAGGTGGCGCGTGCGCGCGCCGGGCTGCAGCGGCTCGGCGTCGGCCCCGGCGACCGCGTCGTCGCCTACCTGCCCAACATCCCCGAGACGCTGGTGGCGTTCCTCGCGACGGCGAGCCTCGGCGCGATCTGGGCGACCTGCGCGCCGGAGTTCGGCGTCGCGCAGCGTCGTCGACCGGTTCGGCCAGCTCGAGCCGAAGGTCCTGCTCGCGGTCGGCGGCTACCGCTACGGCGACAAGCTCGATCGACCGCACGCGAGGAGGTCGCCGACGATCCGCGACGGGCTGCCGACCCTCGAGGCACGTCGTGCACGTCCCGTACGGCGAGCGCCGCGGTCGCCGACGCGCGTCCCGTGGGACGAGCTGCTCGCCGAGCCGGCGCCGCTCGCGTTCGACGCCGGTGCCGTTCGCCCACCCGCTCTGCGTGCTGTTCTCGTCCGGCACGACCGGCCTGCCGAAGGCGATCGTGCACGGCCACGGCGGCATCCTGCTCGAGCACCTCAAGAACCACGGCCTCAGCTGGGACCTGCAGCCGGGCGACCGCCTGCAGTGGTTCACGACGACCGCCTGGATGATGTGGAACGCGCTCGTGTCGACGCTCCTCGCTGCGCGCGTCGATCGTGATGATCGACGGCAACCCCGGCTATCCCGACCTCTCGCTTCCAGTGGCAGCTGGCCGAGGAGACGCGGCCGACCTTCTTGGGCGTCAGCCCGGCGTTCACGATGGCGTGCCGCAAGGAGGGCCTGGAGCCCGGCCGGACGTTCGACCTCTCGTCGGTCCGCATCGTTCGCGAGGCCGGCTCGCCCGCTGCCGCTCGAGGGCTACGAGTGGGTCTACGAGCAGTTCGGCCCCGAGCGTGCTGCTCATCGTCGGCAGCGGCGGCACCGACGTGTGCACCGGCATCGTGCAGGGCTATCCGCTGCTGCCGGTGTCGGCGGGCGAGATCTCCGGCGCGCCTGCTCGGCGTCGACGTCGACGCGTTCGACGCGGACGGCAAGCCGGTCGTCGGCGAGCTCGGCGAGCTCGTGATCACGCAGCCGATGCCGTCGATGCCGGTCGGCTTCTGGAACGACGCCGACGGCGTCGCGCTACCGCGAGCGCGTACTTCGACCTCTTCCCGGGCGTCTGGCGTCACGGCGACTGGGTCGTGTTCACCGAGCGCGGCAGCTCGGTGATCACGGGCCGCTCCGACGCGACGCTCAACCGCGGCGGCGTGCGGCTCGGCACGAGCGAGATCTACTCGCGTCGTCGAGGAGCTGGACGAGGTGCTCGACAGCCTCGTCGTCCACCTCGAGGAGAGGCAGGACGAGCTGCTCCTGTTCGTCGTCCTCGCCGCGGACGTCGAGCTCGACGACGAGCTGCGCGAGCGCATCGCCGGCGAGCTGCGCCGCTAGCTCTCACCGCGGCACGTGCCCGACACCATCGTCGCCGTGCCCGCGATCCCGCGCACGCTGACGGGCAAGAAGCTCGAGGTGCCGGTCAAGCGGATCCTCCGCGGCGTGCCCGTGGAGGACGTCGCGAGCCGCGACGCGCTCGTCGACCCGACCTCGATCGACCCGTTCGTCGCGCTCGCCGCCGGGGGCTGCCTGCCGGACACGGCGCGCAGGCTCCGGATGTCGGCCGTGTCTGAGGTCCTGCTGGGCGACCTGCCCGAGGCCGTCGCGATCGACGTCCACGCCCACGTCGAGATGTCAAGGCAGGCGTCGACTCCCTTCCCGACGAGCTGCGCGACGCCGCCATCCGCCACTTCCGCGTCGAGTCGGCGCGCCCCACCGTCGAGGAGCTGGCGGCGTACTACCGCGAGCGCCGCAGGATGGCCGTGGTCTTCACGGTGGACGCCGAGTCGGCCACCGGACAGGCCCGGTGCCGAACGAGGAGGTCGCCGAGGCGGCGCGCGCCAACCCCGACGTGCTGATCCCGTTCGCCTCCATCGACCCGTTCAGGGGCAGGCGGGGCGTCGGCAGGCGCGGCGGCTGATCGACGAGCACGGGGTGCGCGGCTTCAAGTTCCACCCCAACATGCAGGGCTTCTTCCCGAACGACCGCCTGGCGTACCCGCTCTACGAGGTGATCGAGGAGGCCGGGCTGCCGGTCGCTCTTCCACACCGGGCAGACCGGCATCGGCGCGGGCGTGCCCGGCGGCGGCGGGATCCGGCTCAAGTACTCGAACCCGATCCACGTCGACGACGTCGCCGTCGACTTCCCCGCACTGACGATCGTCCTGGCCCACCCGTCGTTCCCGTGGCAGGACGAGGCGATCTCGGTCGCGATGCACAAGCCGCAGGTGTACATCGACCTGTCCGGCTGGTCGCCGAAGTACTTCCCGCCGCAACTGGTCCACTACGCGAACACGCTGCTGCGCGACAAGGTGCTCTTCGGCTCCGACTACCCGTTCATCACGCCGGACCGCTGGCTCGCCGACTTCGAGACGCTCGACATCAAGCCGGAGGTGCGGCCGCTGATCCTCAAGGAGAACGCCATCCGCCTGCTCGGCCTCGGCGCCGGCGGCTAGCGAGGTCGAGCCTCACGGCATGAGGCTATGTTCCACATAATCGAACGCTGTCTTGACAAATCGACTGCCTCCGGCATAGCGTCGCTGTCGACGTGTCGTGCCCGCATCGAGGAAATGGCAGCCACCGCGCCCGCGGTGCTCGGACCGCGAAACGACGAGGAAGCCCCGGCGGCTGCCGGCGAGGAGTCCCGGAAGGCGCAGGTGTGAGCCGATGACCGGGCCTACGGCGCCCGCCGCCGTCGCCGGAGGAGCGCACGCCGCAGCCGTTGCCCGAGGAGCGGCGCCCGGGTGCGACCGGGCTCGCCAATGCGCTCGTCTTCGTGCTCTCGTGTGTCCGCCCTCGCGTTCTGGGAGGTGCTGTCGCGCACGGGAGCGATCTCGCAGAGAGATCTGCCGTCGATGAGCGCCAGTGTCTCCGAGCTGTGGTCGCTCGCTCAGACCTCGGCGTTCTGGAGTGCCTTCGGACACACGCTGCGCGGCTGGGCCGTCGGGCTCGCGCTGGCAACGGTGCTCGCCGTGCCCCTGGGCGTCGCGCTCGGGCTGAGCGACTTCGCCGCGACCGCGTTCCGTGTGCCGATGAGTTCTTGCGCCCGATCCCGTCGGCCGCGCTGATCCCGCTCCTCTTCCTCACGCTCGGGACGAACTTCTCGAGCGAGATCTTCCTGGCCACGTTCGGCGCCTTCTGGCCCATTCTGGTGCAGACGATGTACGGCATCCGCGACATCGACCCCGTGACGACGGACACCGCACGCTCCTTCGGGGTGCCACCGGGCACGCGGCTGTGGCGCATCGCGCTGCCGAGTTCCGTCCCGTACATCGCGACGGGCATGCGCATCGCGTCCTCCGTCTCGTTGATCCTCGCCTTCACGGCAGAGCTCTTCATGGGCACACCCGGGCTCGGCGCCGAGCTCAACTACGCTCAGTCGTACGGCCTCACGACGCAGCTCTACGCTCTCGCCCTGGCCACCGGGGCCCTCGGTCTCGGGACGCACCTCGCCTTCACGACGCTCGAGCGCCGCGCGCTGCGGTGGCATCCCTCGCAGCGGCTGGAGGCACTGTGAGCCGGCGCGCCCATTCCCTGCTCAAGATCGGCGCCGAGATCGCGGTGCCGATCGCGATCCTCGCCGCGTGGCAGGCGTGGGCCGCCTCGGCCGACAGCCAGTACTTCCCCCCGCCGTCGACGATCCTGCGCGAGTTCCAGGATCTCTGGCTCTTCGCGCAGTTCCGGGCGGACGTCGTGCCGAGCCTCCTGCGCATCTTGCTCGGCTTCGCCATCGCGGTCGTGCTCGGGATCGGGCTCGGCATCCCACTCGGCCTGTCGGCCTGGTCGCGCAGGTTCGCGATGCCGCACATCGAGTACTGGCGCGCGATGCCCCCGCCTGCCCTGCTGCCGATCTCGATCATCCTCCTGCACTCGATCGGGAACCTCCAGAAGGTGACGTTCATCGCCTTCTTCTGCCTCTTCCCGGTGCTCCTCAACACGATCGAGGGCGTTCGCGGCATCGACCCCACCCTGATCGAGACGGCCCGGTCCTACGGTGTGCCGACCGGCGAGCAGCTGCGCCGGATCGTGTTCCCGGCGGCGCTCCCGAGGATCTCGGCCGGGATGCGTTTGAGCCTCTCGCTGGCGGTGATCATCATGGTGGTCAGCGAGTACTTCTCGAGCACGAGCGGCGTCGGTTACGTGCTGCTGATCTCGAAGAACACGTTCCAGCTCAACACGATGTGGGCGGCGATCCTGCTGATCGGCGTCCTCGGCTACCTCCTCAACCTCCTCTACGTGCTCGCCGAGCGCCGCTTCCTGGCGTGGCACCGCGGCTGGCGGGCTGCGACCCCGCAATAGGACGGAACCCGAACGCAATGCTCGAGATCAGAGACCTGGGGAAGACCTACGGCTATGGCGAAAAGGCGACCCACGCCCTCCGTCGCGTCACGTTCACGATCGGCGAGGGCGAGTTCGTGTGCGTCGTCGGACCGTCGGGCTGCGGCAAGACGACCCTGTTGAAGTGCATCGCGGGCCTCATGCAGCCGACGAGCGGGGAGGTCGTGCTCGACGGCAGCCGGTGCGGTCGCCGCCCGAGAAGATGGCAGTCGTCTTCCAGGAGTACAACCGCTCGCTCATGCCCTGGATGACGGTGCGCAACAACGTCCTGCTGCCACTGCGCCACAAGAAGCTCGCGAAAGCCGAGCGGACGAAGCTCGTCGAGGACTCGCTCGCCGCCGTCGGGCTGACCCGATTCATCGACCATCATCCGTGGCAGCTGTCCGGGGGCATGCAGCAGCGGGTCGCGATCGCCCGTGCCCTCGCGTACCAGCCGTCGATCCTGCTCATGGACGAGCCCTTCGCCTCGGTCGACGCCCAGACGCGCGGCGACCTCGAAGATCTCGTGCTGCAGGTGCACAAGGACTTCGGCATCACGATCCTCTTCGTGACGCACGACATCGACGAGTCCGTGTACCTCTCCGAGCGCATCGTCGTGCTCACGCACGCGCCGACCGAAGTGAAGGAGATCGTGTCGGTCGAGCTCCCGGGCGACCGCGACCAGATCACGACCAAGGAGCTGCCCGACTTTGCACACCTGCGCGCCTACGTCTACCGGCTGATCAAGCGGGACCAGGTCGCGCCACCGGTCGAAGCCTCGTCGACGCCCGTCGGCGATTCACCCACGGAGTAGGGAGGGACGAATGGAGCATGCTGTCACACAGCGGGCGCCAGAGCCGCAGCACACGCGGCGCCGGCGCGGGATCTTGCTCGCCGCGGTCGCCGTGGTGCTCGCGGCACTGCTTGCGGGCGCGGCGGCAGCCACGACGGGGAAGTCGAGCGCCAACGCGCCGATCTCGGTCAACATCATCCCCATCGCGAACACGCTGCCCCTGGACATCGGAATCAAGCAAGGGTTCTTCGCGCAGCAGGGGCTGGATGTCAAGAAGGTCGTGCTCCAGAGCGGAAACGACATCATGCTCGCGCTCGCGAACAGCAACGGAGAGATCGGCTTCGCCGGCTGGGTGCCGGCGATGATCGCCCGCACGTCGGGCATCCCGATCACCGCCGTCGCCACGAGCGAGGTCGAAGGCACGAATGCGCTCGACAACTGGCAGAACATCCTCGTCAAGGGCTCGAGCACGATCCAGTCGCCGGCCGACCTCGCCGGCAAGACGATCGCCGTCAACGCGCTGAAGGGTGTCGGCGAGGTGATGATCCGGGCGGCACTCGAGAAGTCGGGCATCGACGCCAACTCGATCAAGCTCCTCGCAGTGCCCTTCCCGGCCATGCGGTCGACGCTCGCAAACGGTCAGGTCGACGCCGTCTGGACGCCCGAGCCGTTCCTGTCGCAGATCCTGAGCGACGGCGGCCGCACCGTGATGGCCCCCGGGCCGGTGCTCGGGAGGTACTTCCCCATCGGCGGCTACTTCGCTCGCACCGACTGGGTGGCCCAGAACCCGGATCTCGCACGGAAGTTCGGGATCGCCATGAATCAGTCGCTCCAGTATGCGCAGACGCACTCGGCCGAGGTCCGCGAGCTCCTGCCGGCCGCGTCACGCAACATCCGGCTGCCGATCTGGACGACCCTGGCCGATCGTCAGCAGCTTCTCGACCTGGCTCGGGCCACGAAGAAGTACGGCATCATCACGACGCTGCCCAACCTCACCCAGCTCGTGCCGAGCACGATCTCGGGCGGGTCGACCGTGCAGGGCACGCTCGGTGCGCAGTTCATCACCCTCCGGCAGGACGGCAAGGTGATCAACACGCTCAAGGCGGGCAAGTACACGTTCGTCGTCACCGACGGGTCGAACAAGCAGAGCTTCCAGCTCGCCGGCCCGGGAGTGAAGAAGACCACGGGGATCCCGTTCGTCGGCCGGACGACATGGACGGTCACGCTCAAGAAGGGGAACTACGCCGTACAGCTCGAGCGCGCGCCCGGGCTCGAAGCGGATGTTGAAGGTGACCTGAGCGAGCACACCGGCTGCGGGCAGAGCGGGACGCTCTGCCCGCAGCCCCGCTTCGGGCCGGCGCGCCTACTCGAGCCGCAGGAGTCGGTTGCGGATGAGAGGATTCCCCGGTGGACACGACGGTTCGGCCTGCGGTGCGCCTCCGGCCCATGGGCGAGGACGACCTCGACGCCGCCGACCGCATCATGCGGACGGCGTTCGGCACCTTCCGCGGGCTCCCGGACCCGGGCGCGACCTTCGGCGAGGCGCAGCACGTGCGGACGCGGTTCCGGGCCGCACCGGAGTGTGCGTGGGTCGCCGAGGCCGACGACGAGGTGGTGGGATCCGTGTTCGCCACCCGTTGGGGGAGATTCGGCTTCTTCGGCCCGCTCACGGTTCATCCGGACTACTGGGACCGGGGTATCGCGACCCGGCTGCTGGAGCCGGTGATGGAGACGCTCGGACGTTGGGAGCTGCGGCAGGCCGGGCTCTTCACGTTCCCCGGTAGCCCCAAGCACATCGGCCTCTACCAGAAGCACGGCTTCTGGCCACGCTTCCTCACGGTCGTGACGGCGAAGCCTGTCGCGGGAGGCACCGGCGGGTACACGCTCCTCTCGCAGGCATCTCCGGGGCAGCAGGCCGCCCTCAGGGAGGAGGTGCGAGCGCTCACGGACGCCGTGTTCGCCGGCCTCGAGCTCGAGCGTGAGATCCTGGCCGCGGCGGCGCAGGGGATCGGTGACACGATCCTCGTCCGCACCGAGGGAGAGCTCGCCGGCATCGCGGTGTGTCATTGCGGAGCAGGGAGCGAGGCGGGGAGCGGCGCCTGCTACGTCAAGTTCGGTGCCGTCCGTCCGGGTGCCGCCGCACCGCACCGTTTCGAGCTCCTGCTCGACGCCTGCGAGGCGTTCGCCGCCGCTGCCGGCTTGGGGCGCCTCGTGGCAGGAGTCAACACGGGACGACTCGACGCCTACCGCCGCATGCTCCGCCGCGGCTTTCGCGGCGAGCTGATCGGGATCTCGATGCGGCTGCGGCCGGAGGAGCCCGACTTCGACACGCCCGAGCACTACGTGATCGACGACCTCCGCTGAGCCGAGACAGTCACGGATACACGGCGTCCGGCTTCTGCTCCAGGCCGGGCGGCCAGTCGAAGATCTCCGTGATGACGCCGAGATCCTCGTCGGTCGACAGGTACGAGAAGGTGACGCCGTTGTACACCCCGCCCTGAAGCACCCTGCGTCCCTTGGCGCGCAGAGCGTCGAGCCCCTCGGCATAGTCCGACACGCCCACGGCGACGTGATGCAACCCTTCGCCCTTGGCGGCGAGGAACTCGGCGTACATGCTGCGCTCGTCGAGCGGCTGGATCAGCTCCCACTGCACGCTGCCGACCATGGTCACCGCCAGCCGGAAGGAATACTCGGCGGGCGCGCCGTCCTTCACCATCTCCGCCACCGTGTCCGGGTTGAACTCGTAGATCTCCCACGGACCGATGCCGTACTCCTCCACATAGGTCCGCATCGTCGCCTCGAGATCGCGCACGACCAGGGCGATCTGCATCGTCTCCGTGAACATCGGCTCGCGCATCCGGCTCCTCCTGTGACGCTCGTGGCTCATGACAATCGTATGCGTGCGCGGCGCGTTGCGCCCCGACCCTGCGCGTGATTCGATCCGCAGCAGGAATCGCATGCGCGCAGCCGTCACCCAAGCCAGGGGCTCGATGGAGGTCGTCGACGTCCACGAACCCGATGCACCCCGTCCGGGCGAGGTGCTGCTCGCCCCGGAGGTGGTGGGCCTCTGCGGCTCGGACTTCCACTACTTCCTCGGCGACATCGGCACGATCGACGACCCGTCGGCGCTGTACCCGAGGATCCAGGGGCACGAGGTTGCGGCCACGATCGTCGGCCTGGGCCCCGACTGCCCTCCGCACCTCGCGGCGGGAATGCGCGTGGCGATCTGGCCGGTCGGCTCCTGCGGCGAGTGCTATCCGTGTCGCATCGGCCGCGGCAACGCCTGCGTGAGGATCAGCCTGACCGGCATCCACACCGACGGCGCGTTGCAGGAGCGGCTGGTGCTTCCCGCCGGCCAGGTCTTTCCCGTCGGCGACCTCGACGCCGCGCTCGCGGCGCTGGTGGAGCCGGTCTCGATCGCCGTGCGCGCCGTCGTGCGAGGACGCGTCGCGGCGGGCGAGAAGGTCGTGATCCTCGGTGCCGGCCCGATCGGGCAGGCGCTCGCCCTCGCGGCCACCGACCGCGGTGCGGCCGTCCTGCTCGTGGACAGGCTCGAGAGCCGCCTCGCCCATGGCGCCGCGACAGGTGCCGACCTCCTTCACGCGGCGGCCGACGACGACCTCGCCGCAGGCGTCCACGGCTGGTCCGGCGGGGACGGGCCGGAGGTCGTGTTCGAGGCGACCGGCGTGCCCGATCTCGTGCAGACGGCGGTGGAGCTCGTGGCGCCGGCCGGCCGGGTCGTCGTCGTCGGCCTCTCGAGCGAGCGCGCCTCGCTCCGTGTCGGCGATCTGCCGTTCAGGGAGATCGACCTGCTCGGCTCCAGCTGCTGCCGCGCGGACGAGTTCGGCGAGGCGGTCGACCTCGTTGCCCGACGCCGCGACGCGGCGGCCGGCCTCGTCACCCACGAGTTCGGCCTCGAGCAGGCACCCGAGGCGATCGCCTACGCGATCGCCCATCCGGCCGAGGTGATGAAGGCAGTGGTACGGCTCGACGCGCCCTAGCTCGCCCGCGCCGTTGATCCTCTACGCTGGCGGCGTGAGCAACTGGAACAGCTCCTGGACGCGTGACATCTGGCGTCCGTGGGAGCCACGGCTCTTCGTGCGGCGGGCGGACGGCTTCGGGTGGACGATCAACTTCGCCCATCTGCTGGGCCGCACCCGCCGACCCGGCTAGCGCCCCCCGAGGCGGCGTGGGCGGGGCATGCTCGCCCCGCCCACGCCGAGCACGGATCAGGCCGCCAGCGGGAGCGGTTCGGCCTCGAGCTCCGGCGTTGCCGCAGGCGCCGCCGCGAGCTCCTCCTTGCGGATCAGGAACGAGCGAGGCGAGCACGCCCACGCGCCGCGACCCCGGCGCCGACCCAGAACGCCGCCTGGAAGCCGGACGTCAGCGCCTGCCGGCACCGCGTCGCCCGCGCTGCGCCGCGTTGTTCGTCTGCGCGATCGCGACCGCGGAGAGGACCGCGATGCCGAGCGCGCCGCCGATCTGCTGCGACGTGTTGATCAGCCCGGAGGCGAGGCCGGCGTCCTTCGCCGGCGACGCCCGGCGAGCGCGGCGATCGAGATCGAGACGAACGAGAACGCCATCCCCATCGCGATCACGAGGAAGCCGGGCAGCAGGTCGCCGAGGTAGGAGCCGTCGACGGAGACCTGCGTGAAGTACAGGAGGCCGACCGTGAGCAGGCTCATCCCCGTGACGAGCACCGGCTTGACGCCGACCCGGGTCACGAGCTGCGAGGCGACCATCGCCCAGACGATCGACGTGCCGGCGACCGCGAGGTACGCGATGCCCGTCTTCATCGCCGAGTAGCCGAGCACCTGCTGCATGTAGAGCGTCAGCATCAGGAACATCGAGAACAGCGCCGTGCCGAGGATGAACCCGGCGATGTTCGCGCCCGCGACCGTCTTGATCCGGAAGATCGAGAACGACATCAGCGGGTCCTTGGCGCGGGTCTCGGCGAACACGAAGCCGACGAGCAGCGCGAGCGGCGGCGGCGAAGACGCCGATCGTCTTGCCGGAGCTCCAGCCGTACTCGTTCGCCTGCGTGATCGCGAACACCGCGGTCGAGAGCCCGGCGGTGACGAGCACCGCGCCGAGGGCGTCGAAGCTCGACGCGCCGGCGCGTCACGGCTCTCGGCGAGCAGCACGGGCGCGAGCGCGATCGCGGTGAGCGCCGACCGGGATGTTGATGAAGAAGATCCACTCCCAGCTGAGCAGGTCGGTGAAGACGCCGCCGAGCAGCACGCCCGCGGCGGCGCCGAAGCCGCCGACCGCGCCCCAGACGCCGAGCGCGATGTTGCGCTCCGCGCCCTCGGCGAACGTCGTCATCAGGATCGAGAGCGCGGCCGGGGCGATGATCGCCGCGCCGAGGCCCTGGAGCGCCCGGGCGCCGATCAGCGACGGCTCGTTCCACGCGAGCGCCGCGAGGAGCGACGCCGACCGTGAACACGGCGAGGCCGACGATGAACATGCGCCGCCGGCCGAGGAGGTCGGCCGCACGCCCGCCGAGCAGCAGGAAGCCGCCGAACACGAGCGCGTAGGCGCTGATCACCCACTGCAGGTTCTCCTGCGAGAAGCCGAGATCGACCTGGATCGACGGCAGGGCGACGTTCACGATCGCGATGTCGAGCACGACCATGAACTGGACGACGCTGAGAAGCGCCAGCGCCCACCATTTGCGTGTTGCTGACGAGACCATCGGATTTCCCACCTTTCGGAGCACGTTGTCGATGGACTCGACGGTATTGGCGTTACTTGCAATTCACAAGTACGGCCTGCCGTACTCTGGCGGCGGGCAACCGCACCGGGCCGCGCTACGAGAGCGGCGGCCCGATCAGGTCGATCCCGTGCGCGGCGGCGGCGGTGGCGAGCGCCTGCTGCTGCTCGGGCGTGGGCGGCCCTGACGGGACGGGGAGCGCCCCCGCCTCGGCCGGCCGCGCGAGCGAGAGCACGAACCGCTCGAAGTCGCCGTGCGAGGTGACGACGAGCCAGCGCGCGCCCTGCTCCGACTCCACGCGGTAGGTATGCGGCACGCCTTTCGGGGTGCGGGCGCAGCCGCCCGCGCCGACGCGCAGCTCCTCGCCGCCGACTTGCAAGCGCAGCTCGCCCTCGAGCACGAAGAACGTCTCGTCCTCGGTGCGGTGGACGTGCAGCGGCGGCGAGTCGCCGACCGGCGCCCACGACTCGAGGATCGACGCGCCGTCCGGGCCCTGGTCGTGGCGGGCGTGCACCGTCACGAGCGTGTCCAGGAACCGAAGCATTCGTGTGTCCGTCTCTACCGTCATCTCTTCCTCCCTTTCCGATAACTCCCTTTGGGAGCTATGGTATAACTCCCAAAGAGAGCTATGTCAAGACCCGGCCCCTCCGACCTCAATCCCCTCTCCTACGTCGTGCTCGCGCTGATCGGGCGTGGCGGGGCGGGCGCCCACGACCTCGTCGAGATGGTGCGGCGCGGCGCGCGTCTCTACTGGTCGGCGGCGCCGAGCAAGATGTACGCCGAGCCGAAGCGGCTCGCGCACCTCGGGTACGTCAGCGCACGGCGCGAGCCCGGACGCACGCGCGAGCGCACCCATTACACGCTCACGCCGGCGGGCGAGGCCGCCCTGCGCGCCTGGGCGGCAGAGCCCGCCCACTTTCCGCGCATCTACAGCGAGGCGGCGTGCCGCCTCGTCGCAGGCGACCTCGTCGACGACGCGGCGCTGCTACGGGGCCTGCTGGCACTGCGCGGGGAGACCGCGGAGCTCGACCGGCTGCTCGACGAGGCAGAGCGCGTCGCGACCACGCTCCCGCATCGCGCGCGGAATCTCCGTCTCGTGCACTCCCTCGGCCGCAAGCTCGTGGCCGCGCACGAGGAATGGCTCGACGAGATCGAGGCCGAGCTCGCCCCCGGCGGGCGCTGAGAGCTCGACCACGGCTGCGCCCTCAGCGGCCGACGACTTGGGGCCACACCTGGCTCATCTACGATCGCTGCCGTGGAGGAGGTGCTCCGGACCTGGTACGAGCAGAACGGCCGCGACCTGCCCTGGCGGCAGACGCGCGACCCCTACTGCATCCTCGTCTCCGAGATCATGCTGCAGCAGACCCAGGTCGACCGGGTCGTGCCCCGCTACCTCGCCTGGCTCGAGCGCTGGCCGACGCCGGCGGCGCTGGCAGCGGCGCCTGCTGCGGACGTGATCCGGGCCTGGCAGGGGCTCGGCTACAACAGGCGTGCGCTGGCGCTGCACCGTGCGGCGCAGGCGATCGCCGCGGACGGCTGGCCGGACGACCTCGACACGACTGCCGGGCGTCGGGCCGTACACGGCGGCGGCGCTGCGCAACTTCGCACTGGGGGAGGACGTCCTGCCGCGGGACGTGAACGTCGAGCGGGTCGAGCGGCGCACCGGCCACGGCTTCACGGGCGCAGCGGCACAGGCGCTGATGGATCTCGGCGCCACGATCTGCCTCGCGCGCATCCCGCGCTGCCCGGCGTGCCCGCTGGAGGCGCGGTGCCCCTCACGCGGCACGCGCGACGAGCCCGCCCGCAAGCAGTCGCGCTTCGAGGGCTCCTTCCGGCAACGGCGTGCCGCCGCCTTGCAGGCGGTGGCAGCCGCCCCTCGTCGGCTCGCCGCTCTCGACGGCGAGGCGGTCGCGGCACTCGAGCGCGACGGGCTCGTCGTGCTCGACGACGGGCTCGTCCGCCTGCCGGCATAGACGGCTCAGCGGCCGAGCGCGCGGGCGATCGCCGCCACGTGCGCAGGCGTCGAGCCGCAGCAGCCGCCGACGATGCGGGCACCCTGCTCCACGTATCGCGCTGCATGCTCGGCGAGCATCTCCGGGCCGGCCTCGTAGACGACCTCGGCTCCGACGATCTTCGGCACGCCGGCGTTCGGCTTCACCCACACGGGAATGTCTCCTGCGGCGGCGAGCATCTCGGTGACGACGAGGTCGGCGTCCTCGAGCGACCGTCCGCAGTTCGCTCCCACCGCGGCGACGCCCAGCGGGGCGACCGCGGCGACGGCCTCGGTGGGGCTGAGCCCCATCATCGTGCGGGTGCCCATGTCGAAGCTGAACGACGCGACCACCGGCAGGTCGGTCGCGCTCTTCACACCCTCGAGCGCCCAGATCCCCTCCTCCACCGCGAACAGCGTCTCGAGCACGAGCAGGTCGACGCCCCCGTCTGCGAGCGCGGAGGCCTGCTCGGCGAACGTCTCCACGCACGCGTCGCGCGTCAGCAGCCCGTAGGGCTCGATCAGCTGACCGGTCGGCCCCAGCGACCCCGCCACCAGCCGGTCGTCGCCGGCGCCCTGGCGCGCGAGTTCCGCGGCGCGGAGATTCACCTCACGCGCTCGTCCCGCGAGAGGCCCCTCGACGAGCCGGAGCGGCGAGGCGCCGAACGTGCAGGTGAGCACGATGTCCGAGCCTGCCTCGACGAACGCGCGGTGCAGCTCGACGACGTTGCCGGGGGCGTCGAACAGCCACTCCTCGGGGGCGAGGCCCGGCTCGATCCCCATCGTCTGGTAGTTCGTGCCCGTGGCGCCGTCGGCGAGCAGCACATGCCGCTCGGCGAGCTGATCGACGAATGATGTGGTCTGCGCGGCGCTCATCGCTCCTCCTCGCTCGACATCCACCCCGGGCGTGGCACCTTGCGCGTCGCGCAGGTTGCCGAGGCGTCGACGGGCCGGGGCCCTCGGCCTCTCTCGATGTGGAGCGGCGTGGCACCGCGTCCGTGCCCCAGGATAGCGGCTGCTTCCCGGGACACGGGCGGTGGAGGCTCTGGACGACAGGGCAGGGTGACGACGGCTGGGCACGCCCACGCGTCCCGCGCTCGCGACCCGGGAGAACGATGCCCCCTGGGGGCGAAGGCCCCCCTGATTGCACGCTAGCGCCGATCCGGTCACGGCTCTGCGCCGGGACCGTGCCAGATGTGTGCCGGCCGACAGGCAGGGTGCGTGCGCACCCGGTCCCCGCTCAGGGCAGGCGGTGGCGCATCCAGACGTTCGGCTCGACGTAGAGGCCGCGATCGGCCTCGACGTCGATCGTGACGGGGTTGAGAGCGCCGGGCACGACGTACTCGCCGCTCTCGGGGAACCGCATCTCCGCCCATTCCTCCCACTCTGCGACGGTGCCCGGGATCGTCATCGACCGAGCGCACACGCCGACCGTCTCCGCACCCGCGCGCGCATGCACCCGCAGCCAGGGGTCGAACGGCAGTCCCTCGGCGGTCGCCCACCTCACGTAGCGCTCCATCGGCATGAGCGGGTAGCGCGACTTCAGGTTCGGGCGCACGGGTGCGACGAGCTCGTGGAAGCCGTGCTCCAGCGCGAGCCGCTGCATCTCCTCGAGCATGACCGCGCTCAGCCCTTTCCCGCGCTGTGCGGGATCGAGAGCGATCTGGAGCGCGGAGACGACGGTCGGCGGCTCCGGGTCGTCCACACCGGCCCGCAGCGCCTCGGCCCACCCGCCGTCGGGCAGCCGGTCTGCGTCGAGCGGGGCGGGGATCGCATTCGCCTTGGCGAGAATCGCCCCCGTCGCGTCGTCGACGGCGAAGAACTGAAAGGTGGGGAAGCGCTCGTACAGGGTCCCCCAGCGCTCACGGGCGACGGGATCGTGATGCATGAAGGTCGGCCACGTCCGCCAGATCTCCTCGCGCTCCGCCAGCTCTGGATCGTCCTCATGCGTGACGAAGCGAATGCTCATACGACCCGGAGCAGAGCGACGGCCTGGGCTGCCAGGCCTTCGCCCCGGCCGGCGAACCCGAGCCGGTCGGTCGTCGTCGCCCGGACGTTGACGGAACCGGCTTCGACACCGAGCGCGCCTGCGAGACGCCGCCGCATCTCCTCCCGGTGCGGCGCGATCCGCGGCTCCTGGCCGACGAGCACGCAGTCGGCGTTGACGAGCTCGTAGCCCGCGTCGCGCACGTGGCGGTACGCCTCGGCCAGCAGAGACAGCGAGTCCGCCCCGCGGTAGCGCTCGTCGTCCGACGGGAAGAGCGCGCCGATGTCGGCGAGCCCTGCTGCGCCGAGGAGGGCGTCCGTCAGCGCGTGGGCGATCACGTCGCCGTCGGAGTGACCGGCGAGCCCTTGCGGGTGGTCGATCGTCACGCCCCCGAGGACGAGCGGCACCCCGGGCTCGAGCACGTGCGCGTCGACCCCGAGTCCGATGCGAAGCCCGGTCATGACAGCGAGGCTAGCGCCTGTGGTAGCGACGCGAGGTCGTCGACGGCGAGCGCTGCCTCCGACGGCGTCCGCTGCAGGCGGCCCCACGGTCCGCGGCGGACATGCACCGCGACGAGGCCGGCAGCCGCGGCGGGAAGGACGTCGTTGTCGACCCGGTCACCGACGTACGCCACCTCCGCCGGGACGCACCCTGCGAGCTCTACGACGCGCTCGAAGAAGCGGCCGTCCGGCTTTCGGACACCGAGGCTCTCGGACGACGAGATCACGTCGGCAGGCAACGCCGCCTCCCGTGCCCACCGCTCCAGCGCCGCGGTCTGGTTGCCGACGATCCCGACGCGCAGGCCGAGCGCGCGGACGCGCTCGAGGCAGGCGATCGCGTCCGGGTAGAGATCGCCGCGGTCGTAGGACAGCTCGTTCCACCAGCCGGTTGGCCGCTCGATCCCCAGGTGGGCCCAGAGCGCGTTGTGCTCCTCGCCGCGCTCGATCGTGACCCCGAGCGCCGCCCAGATCACGTGCGGCTGCAGGCCCGACCGCTCGGCGAGGGCCCGCCACCAGCGCTCCTCGTCGACGAGGGTCTCGCCGACGTCGAAGAACACCGCCTTCAAGGCCTCTCCAACCAGGACGCGACGAGCTCGAGGTCTGCGGCCGTCGTGACCTTGAGCAGGCGAGGGTCGCCGTCGACGACACGCACGCGCCCGCCGCGACGCTCGACGAGCGACGCGCAGTCGGTCGCATCGTCGAACCCGCCTGCGTATGCGGCACGGAGCACAGGCGCGAGGAACGCCTGCGGCGTCTGCACGACGACGAGGGTGTCGCGGTCGACCGTCTCCGCGATCACGCCCCGTTCGACGCGCTTGATCGTGTCCGGCACGGCAAGGCCGGGCACGACCCCGTCGTAGCCCTCCGAGAGCGGCGCCAGCACGCGCTCGATCACGGCGTCGCCGACGAGCGGGCGGGCGGCATCGTGGACGAGGACGACGAGCGCGTCGTCCGGCACCTCGTCGAGAGCGGCTCGGACCGATGCCGACCTCGTCGCCCCGCCGGTGACGACGGCGGCGACCTTGCTCACGACCAGTTCCTCCGCGAGGACGATCGCAGCTTCCTCCCACCCCTCGGCAACGGCGACGACGATCGCGTCGATCCACGGGCTCGCGTCGAGCCGCTCGAGGCTCTCGGCGAGGAGCACCCGCTCCCCGAGGGCGACGAACGCCTTCGGGCGGTCGCTGCCGAGCCGCTCGCCCGAGCCGGCGGCAACGAGCACTGCCCAGGTGCCTCCGGCGTCGCCGGAAGCACCTGCGCCGACCATCGAGCCTCTAGAGGCCAGCGCCGTCAGGCACTGGCGGCCGCGACCTTCGCCTTCGGCTTCGCTTTCTTGGAGACGATGGCCGGATTGGCGAGCACGTCGTCGAGCCAGGCGGCTGCTTCTTCCTCGGTCATGTCCTTCGCGTACATGAGCTCCGACGCGAGGATCTTCTTCGCCTTCACGTACATCTGCTTCTCGCCGGTGGAGAGGCCCTTCTCGTGGTCGCGCAGGGCGAGGTTCCGCACGACCTCGGCGAGCTCGAGGATGTCGCCGGTCTTCATCTTGTCGCGGTTGTGCTTGAAGCGGCGGTTCCAGTTCTTCGGCATCTCCGTCGACTCGCCGGAGAGCGCTCTCACGACGACCTCGACCATCTCCTGGTCGATCACCCAGCGGAGCCCGACCTTCTCGGCGTTCTCTGTGGGAACGTTCACGGTCATGTCGTTGTGCAGGATCTTGATGGTCAGGTACTCGCGCTCGTGTCCGAGGACGACGCGCGTGTCCTTGCTCACGACCGTGCCTGCCCCGTGGTGCGGGTACACCACCTTGTCGCCGACGTCGAACAAGCTTCCCTCCCCGTTGTCCGCCTGATATGCGCCTTGCTCACGAAACAGCCGGCGCTGATGAGGCTGCCGGCGAGAAGGATATTCTAGCTGATCCTGCCCCCAGCGGCTCGGGCGCTCCCACGATCTCGAGCCCGCCTCCGATCACCTGCTGCTCGCGTCGTCGACGCGCGCGTCCGGCTCTCGCAGCGGGGCCGGCGGCGCCGCTGCAACGGCTCACATCGAGAGGTAGCGCTCGACCAGGTTGTGCTCCTGCAGGCGCCGCAGCCCCTCCTTGATCTCCCGCGCCCGCACCGATCCCACGCCGTCGACCGCCTCGAGCTCGCGCAGCGAAGCGCGGGCGATCGCATCGAGGCCCTCGAGCTCGGTCACCACCCGCCGGATCACCCCGGGCGGGATCCGCGGGATCTGAGAAAGCGCCCTGTAGCCGCGCGGGCTGACGACCGTCTCGATCGGCGTCGCCGACCCGGGAAACCCGAGCAGGTCCTGAATCGTCTCGGCCTCGAGCAGGCTCTCGTACGGAAGCTCCGCGAGCTGCGCGAGCGCGGCGTCTGCGGAGCCTGTCGCCAGGTAGTCGGAGACGACGGCCGCTTCCTGCTGAGGCAACGTGCCGGAGAGCTCCTCGAGCTGAGCGCGGATCAACCTCCCCTCGGACCCGAGCTCGACGCAGTCTCGCTCCACCTCGCGCACCATGCGCGACGTCATCTCGGCCCGTTGCAGCACGACGAGCACGTCGTCGAGGACGACGGCGTTCTGGAACTCGAGCGCGGTCAGCCGGGTCAGCACCTGCTCCAGCCGCTTGATGTACGTCTCGAGTGCGGCGAGGCCCTGATTCGCCTTCGCCAGCACGGTCGCGATCGGGTCGAGCTGATGGCGAGCGTCGCCGAGGAAGACGGTCACGGTCTCACGCTGCTGCGAGATCGAGACGACGAGGGCATTCGTCTGCTTGGCGACCCGCTCGGCCGTACGGTGGCGCGTACCCGTCTCGTCGGAGGGGATCAGCGGGTCCGGCATCAGCTGCACGTTCGCGTAGGCGAGCCGCGAGATGGCGTCGTCGACCACGATCGCGCCGTCCATCTTGGAGAGCTCGTAGAGGAGCTGCGGGGTGAACGGCTGGTCGATCCGGATCCCGCCGGAGTAGAGGAACGACAGCTCCTCGGGATCCCCGATCACGATCAACGCTCCTTCGTGCGAGCGGATCACGTCGTCGATCCCCTGACGCAGGGCCGTTCCGGGAGAGAGTCGTGCGATCGCCTCGACCATCTCGGGGGAGCCGAATTCCACCCTGTGAGGGTACAGCCTGGAGCCGCGGCCGACCCGGCGGACGAGAGGTTGGCCCGGCATGGTGCGCCGGCCACGTGCTAGCCATAGGCAATGGGCATCGACCCCATTCCTCGGCGGCCACCCCGATCTCGACGAGCGGGCGAACCGCCTCGCCGACCGCCTGCCTGACGGGCTCCGACCGCTCGCGCACCTCGCGCACAACCTCCGCTGGTCGTGGGCGCGCGACGGAGCCGCGTTGTTCCGCGACATCAACCCGCACCGCTGGGAGCTCTCGGGCGAAAACCCGGTGCGCTTCCTCGCCGACCTGTGGCCCTCCACGCAGGAGTGGGCGAGCGCGGACCCCGGCCTCCGCGCGCGCGTCGACGCGCTGCACGCGGAAGTCGCGGCCGACCTCGCGCGCCCCGATCGAGCACGCCCGGGCGTCGACGGGCCTGTCGCGTTCATGTGTGCCGAGTTCGGCCTCCACGCGTCCCTGCCCGTCTACTCGGGAGGGCTCGGCGTGCTCGCCGGGGACATCCTCAAGGAGGCGAGCGACCAGGCGTTGCCGCTCGTCGCCGTAGGCCTCTTCTACCGGCGCGGGTATTTCCGCCAGCGCCTCGACCTGAACGGGCGGCAGCAGGAGTACTGGGTCACGAACGACCCGAAGAGCCTGCCGATGGCTCGCGTGAGCACCCCGGACGGCAAGCCGCTGAAGCTGTCGGTGCACGTGTTCGGCGGGGAGACGTGGTTCCAGGTCTGGCGCGTGCAGGTGGGTCGGGTGCCGCTCTTCCTGATCGACTCGGAGGTGCCGGAGAACGATGCGGTGCGCCGCTGGACGACGGCCCGCCTGTACGAGGGGAACCGGGCGATCCGCCTCGCGCAGTACGCGCTGCTCGGGATCGGCGGCGTGCGCACGCTGCAGGCGCTCGGGATCGATCCGGCCGTCTTCCACCTGAACGAGGGGCATCCCGCCCTCGCCGGCCTCGAGGTCGCTGCCGGAGCGGTCGCCGCAGGCACGACCCTCGCGGAAGCGCTCGAGGCGGTGCGTGAGCGCTTCGTCTTCACGACGCACACCCCCGTGCCGGCCGGCAACGAGACGTACGGCGTCGACGAGCTGCTGGCCGCCTACGACGACCTGCCCGGGCGCCTCGGCATCGCGCCGGACGAGTTCGTGTCGTTGTGCCGCGCACGACCGGACGACGAGCGCGAGTCGCCGGGCATGACTCCGCTCGCGCTGCGTCTCAGCCGCATGCGCAACGGCGTCAGCCGCCTGCACGGCGAGGTCGCACGGAGCATGTGGCAGCCCATGTTCTCCGCCCACTCCGTCGGCGACGTCCCGATCACCCACGTCACGAACGGCGCCCACCTGCCGACCTTCGTCTCCCGCCCCTTCGTGGAGCTGTTCGACCGTCACCTCGGCGCACGCTGGTGGCAGCGGGCGGCCGACCCCGACACCTGGGCCCGGGTGCACGAGATCCCGAATGCGGAGCTGTGGGCGGCACGCCGGGCGACACGCGGCGCCCTGATCGACTGGGCGCGCGCGAAGAGCCAGAACGACCGCCTGCTGCGCAACGAGCAGATCGACTACGTCAACGCGGCCGCACATGCTCTCGACCCGGACGTGCTCACGCTCGGGTTCGCCCGCCGGCTCGCCACCTACAAGCGGCTCTACCTGCTGACGTACGACCGGGAGCGGTCGGTGCGCATCATCACCGGCGAGCCACCCGTGCAGCTCCTGCTCTCCGGCAAGGCACACCCCCTGGACGAGGGAGGCAAGGGCGTGCTGCAGGACATCTTCAACCTGAAGAAGCACGACGAACGGCTGGCGGGTCGGGTCGTCGTGCTGGAGGACTACGACCTCTCGACGGCGACGCAGCTCGTGTCGGGTTGCGACGTCTGGGTCAATCTGCCGCGCCGTCCGCTCGAGGCGAGCGGCACGAGCGGCATGAAGGCGTGCTTCAACGGCGTGCTGCAGTTGAGCGTGCTGGACGGGTGGTGGGCCGAGGCGTACGACGGGTCGAACGGCTGGTCGATCCCCGGCGACGAGGATCCGGATCCGGCCGTCATGGACGCACGGGATGCGGCCGACTTCTACAACGTGCTCGAGCACGAGGTCGTCCCGATGTTCTACGACAGGGACGCGAACGGCGTCCCTCACGCCTGGTGCGACCGGGTGAAGGCGTCGCTCGTGTCGAATGCCCCTCGCTTCAGCGCCACCCGGATGCTGGACGAGTACGTGGAGCGGATCTACCCCTCCCGTGAGACGTGACGCTGCCACGGTGTCGAGCGGCTAGGCACCCTCCTCCCTGTCGCCCTCGCACCGGCCGTCCAGGCCGGCGGCGATCGCCTGGCGAAGCGTCCCGGCGAGAGTGACGGGAGGAGCGCCGCGCGTTGTCGTGCCCTCCGGGAGGATGACGCGCCCGATCCCGAGCTTCACACATTCCTCGAGCCGTCGATCCGTCTGCGCCGCCGGCCGCAAGCGGCCCGTGAGACCGATCTCGCCGAACGCGGCCGTTCCCTCGACGAGAGGCACGCCGCGAGCGGCGGAGGCGATCGCGAGTGCGACGGCGAGGTCGGCGCCGGGCTCGTCGATGCGGACGCCGCCGGCGACGTTGACGAAGACGTCGGCGGCGCCGAGGGCGATGCCCGCGTGACGGCCGAGCACTGCGACGATCATCGCGAGCCGCTTCGGGTCGACGCCGGTGCCGACGCGGCGCGGCATCGCGAGATCGGTCTTCGACACGAGCGACTGGATCTCGAGCAGGATCGGCCGCGTTCCCTCGAGCGCGCAGGCGACGGCGGCGCCGACCTCGCCCGCCTGTGTGCGGCCGAACAGCTCGGACGCGTCGGGGACGCCGACGAGACCGGTGCCGGTCATCTCGAAGACGCCGAGCTCGTTCGTGGAGCCGAACCGGTTCTTCGTCGCCCGCAGGATGCGATGCGCGTGGTAGCGGTCGCCCTCGAACTGGAGGACGCAATCGACGAGGTGCTCGAGCACGCGCGGCCCCGCGACGGTCCCGTCCTTCGTCACGTGCCCGACGAGGATGGTGGTGACGCCCTGCTCCTTCGCCACGCGCAGGAGACGGGCCGCTGCCTCTCGCACCTGGCCGACCGACCCAGGCGCCGAGCCGAGCTCCGGCGAGTAGAGCGTCTGGACGGAGTCGATCACGCACACGTCGGGACGTTCCTGCTCGAGCGTGGCGCAGACGGCCTCGAGCTCGGTCTCGGCCAGGATCTCGACGTCGTCGGCACCCCCCAGGCGGGCTGCGCGGAGCTTCACCTGCGCGACCGACTCCTCGCCGGTGACGAGGAGGGCCCGCCGCCCCGAGCGCGAGATGCTGGCGAGGGCCGAGAGGAGAAGCGTCGACTTGCCGACCCCGGGCTCACCGCCGACGAGGACGAGCGAGGCCGGAACGAGCCCGCCGCCGAGCACCCGGTCGAGCTCGGGCACACCTGTGCTGACGCGCTCCGCCTCCTCGACGCTGACCTGCGCAAGCTTCTGCAAGGGCCGTGCGACGCCGCCCGCGTCCCGGCCTCTGCGCGACGGCGTGGCCTGCCCGGTCAACTCTTCCACGAGGGTTCCGAACGCACCGCACGCCGGGCACTTGCCGAGCCAGCGGCCGGTCGCGGTGCCGCACTCCGAGCAGACGTGCTGGACGATCACCTTTGCCATGGCGGCCATGATACGACGCGCGCCGGACGTCATGTCGCCTTTCCTGGCAACATCGGCCGTCGGGCCACCGACCGTCCTCTACATGCCGTTGGAGCTGCTCGGCCTCTCGCACGACCGCCCTACGAGCAGACCGTCGCGGCAGAGCTCGGCCTCCGGTGCGCGCACCGCAAAGGCGCTGCGCAGGTCACGCGTGAGCCACACGTGCATCATCTCGCTCCCCTGGCGACGCACCGCCCCCGCAGGACACGACCCGTCGGCCCGTGGCTTCAAGCCACGCTTGTCGCGGCGGGAGCAGACGTCGTGGGAGTGCCAGCGCGTGATCGGCCCACCCGGCGACGGCCCACGCTCTCCACGCCGGACACTGAACATGACACCGACGAGCACCAGCCGTCTTCCCGGCTCGTTCGCGTAGATGAGCGCCTTCGGGCGCCGAACGTCGAGGAGGGACGCTCGCAGGCGCTCGTGGCGCCACTCCGCGTGCAGGTAGTGCGCCAGCCCGTCGCCGCGCCTGCGCCGGACGGTGCGCGTGTCGAAGCCGAGCGCGCGCGCGGCACGTACGCTCGCCCAGCGGCGGGAAGCGGCCCGCAGGTCGTCGAGCAGCCGTCGCGCCGCGGCCCGCTGCACGGCCGAGGCGAGCGACGGCGCGGGGTACTGGTGCAGGTGGCGGATCAGGCCGCGCCGGGCAGAGGCGGGAAGCGAGCGCGCACCGGGGGGCAGCGTGCACACAAACGCATCCGGCTCGCCCGCCGCCGGAATGCCGGGCCGGCCGGGCCCCGCAGTCGCTGTGGGTGCGAGCACCGCCACGCCGAGCGCGGCGAGGAGGGACAGCGCACGCACGGCTAGCACGCGGAGGCGAACGGACGTGCTCGGTCGGCGGCGCGAGTTCCACAGGCCTCCGCGCATCGTGCGCGCCACGGCGGATGGAGCCCCGCCGCCGGTGCTCCGCGGGGAGGAGCCAGAGCTCGAACGTGATTCGAGCGCTCAGACCGCGAGGGCCGGCGAGCGCTGCAGAGCGACGCGGTCGAGCGTGCCGCCGAGGTCGTCCCACAGGTCGTGGACGTCCTCCAGTCCGACGGACATCCGCAGCAGACCGTCGGTGATGCCCGACGCCTCTCGCGCGGGCAAGCTGACGAGCCGATGGGTGAGGCCGGCCGGGTGCTGGATCAGCGTGTCCGTCGACCCGAGGCTGACGGCCGGCGTGATCAACCGCACCGACCCCATCACGGCCGCAGCCGCCTCGCGCCCGCCGGCGACCTCGAACGCGAGCACGGCGCCGGGCCCGCGCAGCTGGACGCCGTCGGCCTCGGGATAGAGGACGCGCTCGACCGCCGGATGGTCGGCGAGCAGGCCTGCCAGCACGCGCGCTCGCTCCTGCGCCTCACGCACGCGGAAGGGGAGCGTCGGCAGGCTGCGGTGCAACAGGTATGCGGCCAGCGGATGCAGCAGCGCCCCGGTGAGGATCCGCACCTGGCGTAGCCGGGCCGCCCAGCCCTCGTCGCAGGCGACTGCGCCGGCGACGACGTCGCCGTGGCCCCCGAGGAACTTCGTCGCGCTGTGCAGCGTCAGGGCGGCACCGTGGCGGGCGGGGTTCTGCAGGATCGGAGTCGCGAACGTGTTGTCGACCAGCACGGGCACTGACCCGGCGGAGACGACGACGGCAGCGATGTCGACCTGGCCGAGAGTCGGGTTCTGCGGGGTCTCGAGCAGCACGAGCCCGGTCTCCGGCCGGATCGACGCTGCCACCCCGTCGGCCTCCGCCCACGTGACGTCGATCCCGAGCAGGCCACAGGCGAGCAGGTGGTCGGTACCGCCGTACAGCGGTCTCAGGGCGACGACGTGGCGCAACTCGCCGCAGGAGGCCAGCAGGCACGCCGTCAGCGCCGCCATGCCGGAGGCGAAGGCCACGCAGTCGGCGGTGCCCTCGAGCTCGGCGAGGCCACGCTCGAAGCGCCGCACGGTCGGGTTGCAGAGGCGGGCATAGACGGGGCTCTCTGCCTCGGCAGCGCCCGCCACGAGCGCATCGAGCGCCGAGACGGCCTCGTCGAGGTCAGGAAGCGGATAGGTGCTCGAAAGGTCGATCGGCGGCGCGTGGACGCCGAGGGCGCCGAAATCGTGCCGGCCCGCGTGTACGGCGACGCTGTCCATCTCCATGGCGTGATCATCGCTGTCTATTCGTTGACATACAATGCTCGCCGTACTATCTTCGGTATCTGTGCCGAAGGAGCGCCTCGACCGAACGGACCGGGCCCTTGTCGTCGCTCTGCAGAAGGACGCACGGATCTCGAACAAGGATCTGGCGGCCCACGTCGGGCTGGCGCCGTCGACGTGCCTCGAGCGCGTGCGGGCGCTCCGCGCCCGCGGCGTGCTGAAGGGCTTCCACGCAGATGTCGACCACGACGCCCTCGGCCGTGGGCTCGAGGCGATCGTGGCGGTGCGCGTCCGGCCACACTCGCGCGCCTTCGTGGACGCCTTTCGCGAGGCGGCGCTGGCGATGCCCGAGGTGATCGAGCTGTTCCATGTCACCGGCGCGGACGACTTCCTGCTCCACATCGGCGTCGCCGACACCGACGGGCTGCGCGATTTCGTGCTCGACCGCCTGACGGTACGGCCCGAGGTGGGCCACGTCGAGTCGCGCGTCGTCTACGACCACGCCCGGCGCGCGGCGCTCGAGCCTCTGTACGACGAACCGCAGGCCCCTCTCTAGGGGGAGGCCGGCTCGCGCGGCGCGTCCACCTCCGGTGCCGGCCTGGCGTTCGGCTTCGGCTTGGGTTTCGCCTTCGCCTCCTTCGAGCCGAGCTCCACGATCGCGTTCTTCGCGTCGTAGCGCACCGTGTAGGACTCGTCGCGGATCAGCGTGTTGCGCCGGAACACCTTGCGCGTGTAGCGCACGCTGAAGCCGGCATCGCCTGCCTCCTGCACGACGTTGCGGGTGCCGGCGGGCAGCGAGGGATTTCTGATCGTGATCGTCCGCGGGACCGTCGTCGCATACGGCTGCCCGGTGGTCGTCTCGACTCGCCGCCCGAGCCCGGTTGAGTAGAAGCGGACGGCGATCCCGGTCTCCCCGGCCTCGAGCTTCATCAGGATCGCCGCCCGCCAGTCGTTCCGGAAGATCAGCTCGGGGCCGCCCCAGGAGATGGTCGCCTCGCGCCCCATCGGGTAGCGGGAGATGTAGAACTGGTGCGCCCGGTGGGCGACGAGCTTGATGCCCGCGAAGAACGCGGCGTTGAACAGCGTCGTCGCGACCTGGCTGATGCCGCCGCCGACGGCGTCCTCGAGGCGCCCGTCGAAGATCTGCGGGGCGGAGACGAAGCCGTTCTCCACCGTGCGCTTGCCGAGCGCCTCGTTGAGCGAGAATTCCGCGCCCGGCCTGATGATCGTGCCGTCGAGAAGCTCCGCCGCCCGCTTGATGTTCGTGACGCGCGGCTGGCAGCACTCGTAGTAGGTCGCAAACTCCGAGATGCGCTCGGTGATGCCGAGCTTCTGCGCCGCCGCCGTGTCGAACGCAGGCTCGGAGCTCGTGAACCGTGCCCGGTGGGCGACGGCACGCAGGTTGGAGACGAGCGAGGCGCCGATCCGCTCGGCGTCGAGCTCACGGCCGGCCGCGGAGGGCACGATCCGGACGCGGGTGGCGCCGACGTCGAAGCGGGCGTCGCGTGCGGGCTGCTCGAAGCGCCCGAGCTTCGGCAGCAGCGCACCGCGCAGCCCATCCGGGTCGAGGCCGACGACGAGCTCGCCGTCGGCTGCGCTCGTGACGACGAGCGAGCGCAGGAGCGGCACGGAGAGCGGTACGTCGACGTCGCGGAAACGCACCGAGCGCGGCCCGTCGAGCAGCCGGTCGACGCGTCGCCTGGCACGCTGCGCGTCCACGGCGTCGACTGCAGGGAGCTCCGTCTCGACCGAAAGGCCGAGCTCGGCAGGAAGCGTCCTCAGGCCTCGTCGCAGTGCACGCCTGTCGATGCGCACGCCCTGCGAGGGAGGCTCGATCGTGGTGCCATCCGCGCCGACGACCAGCACGGCGTCCCGCGCCGGCTCGCCGAAGCGGCGGTCGAGCCGGTTCGCGAGCTCGGCGGTGCGCACGGGGCCGAGCCGGTAGGCGAGCTCGAGCGTCTCGCCCCGTGCCGATGCCGACCCGCCGCAGCACGCGCTCGAGAGGGCCTGTCCTCAACGCCTCGTCGAGCGCGTCGTCCACGAGCGGTCGCGCACCGAGCTCCAGACCGGAGGTGCGGTCCTCGCCGCCGGCACCGATCAGCCGTATCGGCCGGGAGACAGCCGTGCGTGCGACGGCCGCGATCGCCTGCCTGGCCTCGTCGCGCGTCTTGCCGCCGACATCGACGCCCGCAACGGTCGTGCCGGCCGGCAGCCTGCCACGCTCGGCGAGCGCAAGCCCGCCGACCGCCGCGGCGCCGGCGAGAAGCAGCGTGAACAGCGCCGCGAGGGCGACGAGCAGGCGTCGCCGACGGCGGGGCGGGCGCGTGGCGGTCGAGACGAAGAGGTCGGACACGTGTGAATGACGGTAGCCGAGACGTTCCGGCCGGCCGCAGGGTCTCTAGTCCTCGAGCAGCTTGACGAGCAGCGCCCTGTCCTCGCCCGGGCCGTCGTAGTCCTCGGCCACCCGGTCGACCGTGAACCCGAGCGCGGCGTGGAACGCGATCGAGCCGGTGTTGGCCGGGGAGGTGACGCACCGCACCGTCGTGCAGCCGTGCGCGCGGACGGTATCGAAGAAGCGCTCGTACAGCCGCCTGCCCACGCCGGAGCCGCGCTGGTCGGGCGCGACGCCCACGAAGTGGACGTACGCCTCGGACGGGTCGCTCTGCGAGACGAAGCCGATCAGGAAGGCGACGAGGCTTCCCTGCTCGTCCTCGGCCACGAAGCTCGTGCCCTCGAAGTGGAGGAAGAAGAGCTTCGGCAGCATCGGGGCCATCTCACGACCGCCCCACCAGGCGTTGACGTGCTGGATCACACGGCCGTAGTCGGACGGGTTGGCGTGCCGGATCTCGAGCATGAGACCGAACCTACCTCAACGGCCGTGCTCGCAGGCCGCCGGCGCCCCTAGGTTCCGCGCCTGAACGCGTCGTCGACCGGCACGCCGTATCCGGTCGCGAGCGCGTTCGTCTCGTTCGCCATGCCGACCACGGCGAGGAGCTCCCCGAGCTGCTCCTCCGTCATCCCTCTCGCGCGAGCGGCCGCCGTGTGCGAGGCGATGCAGTACTCGCAGCCGTTCGTGACCGACACGGCCACGTAGACGAGCTCCTTCGTGAGCGGGTCGAGGGCGCCGGGGGCCATCACCTGCTTCACGCTCTCCCACGTGCGCGCGAGGGTCGACGGATCGTTCGCGAGCGCGAGCCAGAAGTTGTTGACGCGGTCGGTCTGCCGCGTCTCCTTGATGTCGTCGAAGACGGCGCGCACCTCGGGCGGCGCATCCCCGGGATCGATGAGCTTCATGAGCCTCCTTCAGGGCACGTTCGCCGCATGATGCCGCGCGGCGGCCAGAGCGCCGCGACGTCGCGGAGGGGGCGGGGCAGGGCCTCGCCCCTCCGCGTCAGTTCAGGTCGTTCGCGATCTCATCGCGGTTGCCGTCTGGCCAGGGGAAGGTCTCAAACGCCGAAGACGGTGTGTAGCGGATCCTGTCCTCCAGCGTCGACGACTGTGAACGAGCCCACTCGATGTGCACCGCGGACGTGACCATGCCGAAGTCGTAGTCCTCGGCAAGCGCGAATACGTTCGTCGCATTGCTTGCCACCGCGTCCGGCGAGCACCAACAGAACAGGATCCTCTTGCCGGTCGCAGTTCCCGCCAGAAACCGCCTGAGTCCGGCGACCTTGGTTCTGAACACCGGCCTCGGCCAGAGGAACTGCCACCAACGAGGATTCCGATGATACGACGTGCTCCCCTCCCGATCCGTTCGCGCTTGGAGCTGGACGATCCGGATCGCATCCGGATAGTCCATCGCTTGCTCGAGTGGCATCGAGCTGAAGTCGACGATGAAACGCCCCGGGTGTTGTGCCGGGTCGTTAGCGATGTCGTCCCCGACCAGATAGGGACGGACCACATCCGCGTAGCGAACTCGCGCTTCAGCCATTCGACGTAGTCGTCTCCGAGCACGCGCCGCAGGTGTCGGTCTCCGTGGAACGGCGGGTTGCCGATGATCGCATCCGCGCGAGGCCAGTCCATCCGCAGCGCATCCCCGACGCGGATCCCCGACAGATCCGCGAGCGGCAACGTCGACTCGGCCAACTCGAGCTCGTCGACCGCGAGCTTGTGGCCCATCCACAGCGTCACCCGCGCGAGCGCCACCGCGAAGCCGTCGATCTCGATCCCCTTCAGGTTCGAGAGCGGGAACAGGGCAAGCGTCCCGAGCTCCTTGCGGCCCTCGGCCTGGCGCAACTCCTCGAGCCTGGCGAGCAGACGCATCTCCAGCCGGCGCAGCTCGCGGTAGGCGACGTAGAGGAAGCCGGGATCTGCCCCAGATCCTCGGCGAACAGGCACCACACGCATTGCAGGAGGAAGTCGCGCAGCACATCGGGACCCGCCGCACCACGATGCTGCAGTCGCTCGTAGAGGTCCACGAGATGCACGACCGCCTCACGCGTGAGCTCGGTCTGCCCACCCGCGAAGACCGGCTCGCGACCGGCGAGGAACAGCAGCGCGTCGTACTGATCGGGTCGGCGGGCGGTGCGTCCGGGAGCTCCGGCGACTCCTCGTCGGCAGGGACGGTCACCGGCTGGGGCACGCCGTCGATCACCTGGATCTCGACGAGCGACTCGCCCTCCACCCCGGTCAGCTCCTGGCGCCGGTCGATCAGGATCGTCGATCCCTCGCCGAGCTCGCGGCCGAGCACGAAGTCCGCGAGCGGGTCCTCGATCAGACGCTGGATCGAGCGGCGCAGCGGCCGCGCACCCATCGCCGGGTCGTAGCCCTGCTCGACGAGCAGCTCGCGCGCGGCGTCCGTCAGCTCGATCGTGGCGCCGTGAATCGTCATCTGGTCGCGCAGGCGCTTCATCATCAGGTCGACGATCTGGAGGATCTCGCTCTTCTCGAGCTTGTGGAAGACGATGATCTCGTCGATCCGGTTCAGGAGCTCCGGGCGGAACACCTTCTTCAGCTCGCCCATCACGCGACTCTTCATGTCGTCGTACGACAGGCCCTGCTCGTCGCCGAGCGTGAAGCCGAGCGACTGGTTCTTCGAGATCTGAGCGGCGCCGATGTTCGACGTCATGATCACGATCGTGTTGCGGAAGTCGACCTTGCGACCCTGGGAATCGGTCAGCTTCCCGTCCTCGAGGATCTGCAGGAGGATGTTGAAGACGTCCGGGTGGGCCTTCTCGATCTCGTCGAGCAGCAGCACCGAATACGGCTTGCGCCGCACCGCTTCGGTGAGCTGGCCGCCCTCGTCGTAGCCGACGTAGCCGGGCGGTGAGCCGACGAGCCGGGACACGGAGTGCTTCTCCATGTACTCCGACATGTCGACCTGGATCATCGCGTCCTCGTCGCCGAAGAGGAACTCGGCGAGCGTGCGGGCGAGCTCCGTCTTGCCGACGCCGGACGGACCGAGGAAGATGAACGACCCGGTCGGGCGCTTCGGGTCCTTGATGCCGGCGCGCGCGCGCCTGATCGCCTTGGAGACGG
Source organism: uncultured Gaiellaceae bacterium (assembly GCA_963787085.1). Taxonomy (GTDB): domain Bacteria; phylum Actinomycetota; class Thermoleophilia; order Gaiellales; family Gaiellaceae; genus Gaiella. Next base: position 114,797 of record CAWBBO010000016.1, read on the forward strand.
CGACGATGGCGGGCTCCTGGCCGATCACGCGCTTGTGCAGCTCCTCTTCCATGCGGATCAGCTTCTGCGACTCCGCCTCGGTGAGCTTGAACACCGGAATGCCCGTCCACATCGAGACGATGTCGGCGATCTCGTCCTCACCGACCTCGGGCTGCTCCTCGTCCGCCTCGTTGCGCCAGTTCTCCTCCAGCTCCTTCTTCTTCTGGGTGAGCTTGCGCTCCTTGTCCCTGCAGCGACGCCGCCTTCTCGAACTCCTGCGCCTCGATCGCGCTCTCCTTGTCGGCCCGCACCTTCTCGATCTCCTCCTCGAGCTCCCTGTAGCGGGGCGGGGCGGACATCGTGCGAATGCGCAGCCGCGAGCCTGCCTCGTCGATCAGGTCGATCGCCTTGTCGGGTAGGTGCCGGTCCTGGATGTAGCGGTCGGCGAGCACGGCGGAGGCACGCAGGGCCTCGTCGGAGATCTTGCAGCGGTGGTGTGCCTCGTAGCGGTCGCGCAGGCCCCTCAGGATCTGGACCGTGTCGTCGATCGACGGCTCCTCGACCCGCACCTGCTGGAAGCGGCGCTCGAGCGCCGCGTCGCGCTCCAGGTACTTGCGGTACTCGTCGAGTGTGGTGGCACCGATCGTCTGCAGCTCGCCGCGGGCGAGCGCAGGCTTGAGGATGGAGGCGGCGTCGATCGCTCCCTCGGCGGCGCCGGCACCGACGAGATTGTGCAGCTCGTCGATGAACAGGATGATGTCGCCGCGCTGGGTGATCTCCTTCATCACCTTCTTCAGCCGCTCCTCGAACTCGCCCCGGTACTTCGACCCGGCCACGAGCGCCGCCAGGTCGAGCGTGTAGATCTGCTTGCTCTTCAGCAGCTCGGGCACCTGGTTCGACGCGATCCGCGACGCGAGCCCTTCGACGACGGCGGTCTTGCCGACACCCGGCTCACCGATCAGGACCGGGTTGTTCTTCTGCCGGCGCGAGAGGATCTGCATCACGCGCTCGATCTCCGTCTGGCGGCCCACGACCGGGTCGAGCTTGCCTTCCGTCGCCATCTTCGTGAGGTTCCGGCCGAACTGGTCGAGCAGCTTCGAGCTCTTCGCCTTCTCCCCGCCCGGCGCGGCCGCACCCTGCTGCCGGCGACCCGGGCCCGAAAGCATGCGGATGATCTCGTTGCGGATCTTCTCGGCGTCGGCGTCGAAGTCGAGCAGGATGCGGGCGGCGACGCCTTCGTTCTCGCGCACGAGACCGAGCAGGATGTGCTCGGTGCCGATGTAGTTGTGACCGAGCGAGAGCGCCTCGCGCAGCGCGAGCTCGAGCACCTTCTTCGCGCGCGGCGTGAACGGGATCTGACCGGTGGTGACCTCGTCGCCCTGCCCGACGATGCGCGCGACCTGGGCCCGCACCTCTTCCACCGTGATGTCGAGCGACTCGAGCACGCGCGCGGCGAGGCCTTCCTCTTCGCGCAGCAGTCCGAGCAGGATGTGCTCCGTGCCGATGTAGTTGTGCTTCAGCGCCCGCGCCTCGTCCTGGGCGAGGACGACGACCTGGCGAGCCCGTTCCGTGAATCGCTCGAACAACCTCCGACCCTCCTTTCGCATCTGATCCGGAGTCTGCGACGCCCGCCGGCTCCGGGTCGAAGGTAGAACGCATCGTACCGGACGGGCGGGTCGATCACGCCCCCGGCCTGCGAGCGTACGGGTTCGTTCGCCCGCCGCGACGTGTACCCTCCTCGCTCGTGGCGGGTAAGGCACTGATCACCGGGGGCGCGGGCTTCATCGGCTCGCACCTCGCCGAGCGGCTGCTCGACGCCGACTGGGAGGTGTGGGTGCTCGACGACCTCTCCACCGGCTCGCTCGCAAACGTCGAGCACCTGCGCGACCGCTCCGGCTTCCACCTGATCGTCGACAGCGTCTTGCAGTGGACGATCGTGAACGAGCTCGTCTACAAGTGCGATGTCGTCTACCACCTGGCGGCCGCAGTCGGGGTGCGGCTGATCGTGGAGCAGCCCGTGCAGACGCTCGTCACCAACCTCCGCGGCACCGAGATCGTGCTCGACCACTGCCACCGCTTCGGCAAGCGCGTCCTGATCGCCTCGACATCGGAGGTGTACGGCGACCATCGCGAGGAGAAGCCGCTCGAGGAGACCGCCCGCCGTATCTACGGCCCGACCACCCAGCGCCGCTGGGCCTACGCCGACTCGAAGGCGATGGACGAGTTCCTCGCGCTCGCGCATTTCTCCGAGCACGACCTCGACTGCACGATCGCACGCCTCTTCAACACCGTCGGCCCGCGCCAGAGCGGCCAGTACGGCATGGTGATTCCCACGTTCGTGCAACGCGCCCTGGCAGGGAAGCCGCTCGAGATCCACGGAGACGGAGGCCAGACACGCTGCTTTTGCCACGTGGAGGACACGATCCGGGCCCTGCACGGCCTGATGGACGACGCCGTCTCCGGCGAGATCTTCAACGTCGGCTCGACGAACCGCATCTCGATCGGCGAGCTCGCGAGGCAGGTGATCGACCTGACCGCGTCGTCCTCGGAGGTGGGGTACGTGGCGTACGAGGACGTGTACGAGCACGGGATCGAGGACATGCTGCACCGGATCCCGTCGACGGAGAAGATCCAGGCGGCGATCGGCTGGCAGCCCGAGCGCACGCTCGACGACATTCTCGCCGACGTGATCGCGTTCGAGCGCGACCGGGCCGGCGTCGCCCCCGGCTAGGCCGGCGCTCGACGCGGGCGAGGCATGGCCTCGCCCCTACGACGCCCCGGGTGTCGAGCGCAGCGCCGGGAAGAGCACGACGTCGCGAATCGTCTCGCGGCCGGTGAGCAGCATCGTGAAGCGGTCGATGCCGAACCCCAGGCCCCCGGTCGGCGGCATGCCGTACGAGAGGGCCTCGACGTAGTCGGGGTCGCCGCGCTCGCCCTCCACCTGCTGGGACTGCTGGTCGAAGCGGGCCTGCTGCGTGGCCGCGTCGTTGATCTCGGAGAAGGCGTTGCCGAGCTCCATGCCGCCGGCGAAGTACTCGAACCGCTCCGTCAGCGTCGGGTCGTCGTCCGTGGGGCGAGCGAAGGGCGACAGCTCGACCGGATAGTCGTAGACGATCGTCGGCTGGATCAGCCCGGGCTCGACAAAGTGGGAGAACGCGTGATCGACGAGCTGCGCCCAGTCCTTGTCGGCGTCCGTGGCGACGCCCTTCTCGGTCAGGAAGGCGCGGAGCTCCGCCGCGTCGCGCGTCCACAACTCGTGCCGCTCGAGGGAATCGGTGAAGCGCAGGCGCTGCCAGGGGCCGGCCAGGTCGATCTCGTTCCCGCGGAACGTGACGACGGTGGTGCCGAGCACCTCGTTCGCCACACGCTCGACGAGTCGCTCGATGCGCTCCATCGTGTCCCGGTAGTCGGCATAGGCCTCGTACCACTCGAGCATCGTGAACTCGGGGTTGTGCTTGAACGAGACGCCCTCGTTGCGGAAGTCCTTGCCGATCTCGTAGACGCGCTCGAGGCCGCCGACGATCAGGCGCTTGAGGTAGAGCTCGGTCGCGATGCGGAGGTAGAAGTCGGCGTCGAGCTCGTTGTGGTGCGTGACGAACGGCCGTGCGAACGCGCCGCCGTACCGGGGCTGGAGAACCGGCGTCTCGACCTCGACGAACCCGTCCTCGTCCAGCGCCCGGCGGATCGCCGAGACGATCCGGGCGCGCGTGAGGAACACGTCGCGCGTCTCCTCGTTCATGAGCAGGTCGAGATAGCGCTTGCGGTAGCGCAGCTCGACGTCCGTGAGCCCGTGGAACGTGTCGGGCAGCGGGCTGCGGTTGCGCGCGAGCAGCTCCACGCTGTCGGCGAGGACGGAGTGCTCGCCGCGGCGCGAGCGCGCCGGCCGGCCCTCGACGCCGACGACGTCGCCGAGCAGGACGTCGAGCTCCCCGTCTTCGACGCGTCGCAGATCACCTGGATCCGCCCGGAGCGGTCGACGAGGTCGAGGAAGACGAGCTTGCCCATGTCGCGCCGGGCCATCGCCCGCCCGGCGATGCGCCGTGACGTGCCGGCGTCCTGGCCCGCCTCGAGCGGCTCGCACTCGTCGCGGACCGCGGCGATCTCGACCCGGTCGGGAAAGCGCTTGGGTGGGGCATGGGTGTCGGTCACTGTCGGGGGGTGCAGGGCACCCGCCGAGGACACGACGTTCGCCCTGCGAGCGGGCGAGGCATGGCCTCGTCCCTACGCTGCCTTGATTTCCATGATCTTGAACTTGATCTTGCTGCCGCGGGGAGTCGTCACCTCGACCGTCTCGCCCTTCTTACGGCCGAGGATGGCACGGCCGACGGGTGACTCGTTCGAAAGCTTGCGGTCGGCCGGGTTCGCCTCCGCCGACCCGACGATGTAGTACTCGACGGTTTCCTTCGCATCGACGTCCCGGAGGCGCACGACGGAGCCGATCGAGACGACGCTCGTGTCGACGTCGGTCGTGTCGATCACGCGGGCGTTGAGGAGGCGCTCCTCGAGCTGGGCGATCTTGTGCTCGAGCATCGCCTGCTCGTTCTTCGCGTCGTCGTACTCGGCGTTCTCGGCGATCTCGCCGAACTCGCGGGCCACTCGGATGCGGTCTGCGACCTCGCGGCGTCCGGCCGTCGTCAACGTGTCGAGCTCCTGCTTCAGGTTTTCGTAGCCCTCAGCGGTGAGGATCACGTCCTTCACGAAATGGCCTCCAGGGTGGAGCGGGAAAACGGGAACGATGCGACGAGGAGATGCGGCAAAACGTCGCGGCCGGGCGCCGCGACGGCCGCGAATGGTAGCTGTCGTGCCATCGGTCCCGCAAACACCCTGTAACTACCATGGCGTCGTGCAGATCGATCTTCACGAGAGCTGGCACATCGGCGGCGTCGAGGTGCCGACACGCGTCGTGCTCGCGCCGATGGCGGGCGTCAGCGTGCAGGCGTTCAGGCGCCAGGGCCGCCGCTTCGGCGCCGGGCTCGTGTGCTCCGAGATGGTCTCGTGCGCCGGCATCGAGCACCGGAACGAGAAGACGCTCGGGTACCTGCGGGTCGCGAGCGACGAGCATCCGCTCGCGATCCAGATCTTCGGCTCGGACCCGGGCACGATGGGCGAGGCGGCGCGGATGGTGGCGGCCGCCGGGGCGGACATCGTCGACATCAATTTCGGCTGCCCGGTACGCAAGGTGACGAAGACGGGCGCCGGCGCCACCCTGCTCGAGGACCCCGACCTCGCCTGCCGGATCGTGTCGTCCGTCGCCGGCGCCGTCGACATCCCGGTGTCGGTGAAGATGCGGCGGGGTCTCCACGACGGCTCGCGCGACTGCCTCACGGTCGGCCCTCGGCTCGTGTCCTCGGGTGCCGCCTCGCTGACGCTCCATCCGCGCTCCGCCCGGCAGATGTACACCGGCGCAGCCGACCACGCCCTCACAGCCGAGCTGGTCTCGCTCGTCGACGTGCCGGTCGTCGCCTCGGGCGACATCACGTCACGCGCGAGGGCGCAGGCCGTCCTCGCGCTGACGGACGCGTCCGCCGTGATGGTCGGCCGTGGGGCGCAGGGGAATCCCTGGGCATTGCGGGAGATCGCGTTCGGCGACGGTCGCGAGCCCTCCCGCGAGGAGGTCGTGGCCGAGCTCGTGCTCTTCGTCCGCGAGACCGTGCGCGAGCTCGGCGAGCGGCGCGCCTCCGGGTTCCTGAAGAAGTTCTACGGCTGGTACCTGGGCCGCGGCCGCTTCCCGCGCGTGTTCAAGCAGGAGCTCGTGGTGCTCGACTCGACCGAAGAGGTCGAACGGCGCCTGCTGCTCGCAGCCCCCGGGGCGCGCGAGCTCGTCGACGCGCTCGAGGCGGAGCTGCCCACGGGCGACGAGGTGACGCTCGAGCTCCCCATCTCCGTCTACGGCGGCGGCTAGAGCTCACCCTTCCGGGGGACAGGCCGGGCCCGACGGCTGCCGTTGAGATAGCTGGTGGACATCTCGCCTGCTGCGGCACGGAAGGCCCGACGGCCTGGAGCGCAGGCACGCTCCGCGACGGGCACTGCCGACCCGTCCCGCGGCACTCGCGTCGCGATCGGGTTCTCGGCGCTCGCCGCGGCTCTCGCGGCGCTCTGGGTCAGCCAGCGGGGCTTCGACGTCCACACGTCGGCACCGGTGGTGGCGATCCTGCTGGCGACGTCCGCTGCCGCAGAGCGCATCGTCGTCCAGCTCGGCCCGCGAAGCTGGTACACGGCGTCCACGCCGACGATCGTCCTCGCCGCGCTCGTCGGCGGCCCGCTCGTCGGCTTCGCCGCCGGCATCGCCACACAGGTTGCGCGCACGGAGGCTGTGTGGAGGCGCCGTCTCGCCGAGGGAGGCCTGGCGGCTGTCCAGGGCCTGGCAGCCGGGATCATCGGGCTCGCGAGCTGGTCTGACGGCGGCGAGGTGACGCGGATCGTCGTCGCCGCGATGCTGGCCGCGGTCGCCGTCAACAGCGCCGGCCGCGTGCTCGTCATGCTCGAGCGTCGCGCGACGCCGCTGGGGCGCCTGTGGCTCAGGGGGTTCGTCGTCGACTGCCTCGAGACGCTGCTCGTCGTCCCCGTGCTCGCGGTGCTGCTGATCGCGTCGAAGACGAGCCTGCCGTTGATCGTGGCGGCGATGGCGGCCTTGCTCGCAGCGCTCACGATCGCGAAACGCAGTCGCGAGTCGACGGAGGCCGCGCTTGCCGTCGAGCAGGTGAACGCGCGTCGCGACCTGCTCACGGGGGCGCCGAATCGCCGCGCCTTCGAGGAGACCCTCGTCTCCGAGCACTCGCGCGTCGTTCGCGGCGGCACTCCGGCCGGTCTCTTCGTCATCGACGTCGACCGTTTCAAGTGGGTCAACGACCAGTACGGCCACCGCGTCGGCGACGACGTGCTGGTCGAGATCGTGCGGCGACTCACGGACGGGCTGCGCCCGAGCGACGTCGTCGCCCGGTGGGGCGGCGAGGAGATCACGGTGCTCGCGCCCGGCGTGCGCGGCCGGCGACAGCTCGAGCAGGTCGGGGAGCGGATCCGCAGTCTGGTCGGCGATCGACCCATCACGACGGCTGCCGCCGCGGTCACCCTCACCGTCTCCGTCGGCGGCACCCTGCTGGACGGGTCGGTTGCCCCGAGCTCCGCACTGCACCGCGCCGACGGCGCCCTCTACGAGGCCAAGCACCTCCGCGACACTCTCGCGATCGCGCTGCCGACGCAGACGGACTTCGCTGCGCGAGAGCATCCCGCGGCTACGACGAGTGGCGCGATCCCGTCAGGCCCGTGACGAGGCCGAGCCCGACGAACACGCTGCCCGAGACGTAGCGCTGCGTCTGCGCCCAGCGGCGGCTGCGCCTGAGCGTCTCCCCGGCTGTGCCCGCGGCGAGAGCCCACAGCGAGTCGGTCACGAGCCCGAGGCACATGAACAGCAGGCCGAGCTCGAGGATCTGCAGCGTCGCGTGACCCCCGGACGGATCGACGAACTGCGGTAGGAAGGCGAGGAAGAAGAGCGCCGTCTTCGGGTTGAGCACGTTGACGACGACGCCTTCGGCGAAGTCGCGGCGCCGTCGCCGGGGCGGGCGCTGCGGGTCGGTCGCACCCGCGTCCCCACGGCCGAGCAGGGTGCGCACCCCGATGACGACGAGGTAGGCCGCCCCCAGCAGCTTCACGACGGTGAATGCCGTCGCCGACGAGACGACGATGGCAGACAGCCCGATCGTCGCCGCCGCGAGGTGGAAGAGCGTGCCGACGTGGATGCCGAGCACGGAGGCGAAGCCGGCGCCGCGGCCCTGGTGGATGCTGCGCGTGACGATGTAGATGACAGCGGGACCGGGCACGGCCAGGATCGCCAGCGCGGCGAGCGCGAAGACCACGAGCGTGCCCGGGTCGACGATCATGCTCCGAGCTCCCAGACGAGCCGCAGGCCGTCGAGCGTCAGGAACGGGTCGACGACCTCGATCGTGGTGGAGTGCGGTGCCACGAGCTCCGCCAGCCCGCCCGTGGCGACGACGCGGGCATCGACGCCGAGCTCGCCGCGGATCGCGGTCACGATGCCGTCCACCTGGCCGGCGAAGCCGTAGACGACGCCCGACTGCAGCCCGCCGACGGTCGTCTTGCCGATCACGCTGGGCGGTTCGACGTAGTCGATCGTGACGAGCCGGGCGGCACGCGCGAACAGCGCCTCCATCGACGTCTCGATACCCGGGGCGAGCACGCCGCCGACGTACTCACCGGCAGGCGAGACGACGTCGAAGTTGGTGGAGGTGCCGAAGTCGACGACGATCACGGGAGCTCCGTAGCGCTCGCGGGCGGCCACGGAGTTGACGATGCGATCGGGGCCGACCTCGCGTGGGTCGTCGTAGCGGATCGGGATGCCGGTCTTCACGCCGGGACCGACGACGAGGATCGGCACCTCCGCCCAGCGGTCGGCGACGCGCTCCCACTCGCGGATCAGCGTCGGCACGGTCGAGGAGAGGCAGATCCCGTCGACGGCTTCGAGGTCGAGCATGCCGCCGAGGAGCACGCCGAGCTCGTCGCCGGTGCGCGTCCGCTCGGTGGCGAGCCGCCAGTGCTCGGTCAGCTGCGTGCCGGCGTAGAGGCCGAGCACGGTCTGGGTGTTGCCGACGTCGACGGCCAGGAGCATCTGGTGACCGCCGCGGTTAGACCGCTTCGTCGTCCGAGGGGAGCGACTCGCCGAGTCGCTCGGCGAGCGCCTCGGCGGTCAGCTTCGGCTCGTCGCCCTCGTCACGCAACTCCTCGACGGTGACGTCGCCCGAGGTGTAGACCTCCGCACGGGGGATCATCCGCGTCGGGCGGTTCTTGTCCCACACCCAGACGTCCTCCATCTGCACGTGGAAGAACGGGTAGTTGGCCTGCGGCACGACCTTGAGGTCGAGCCGGTTGCAGAGGTACGTCGCGTCCTGCGTGAGGATGCAGTAGCGAAAGAGCCCGAAGACGGCCGTGTACTCGCGCTTCAGCTCGAGCTCGAGCTTGGCCTCGAACTCGTCGAGCTCGTCGAGATGACTCATGGGCCCAGTGTAGAGGGTAGACGTCGATCCCACGGCCTCGCGCGTCCGGAGGCCGATCTGCGCGTCCGGCGCTCCCGCACCGCAGGAGTCGTTCCGTGGCGTCAATCGTCGAGCTGGGCGAGCAGCTCGGCGACGGTCCGTGCCCGGGCACCTCGAGCGCGGGTCGATGTCGGCCAGTGGCTCGAGCACGAACCGGCGCTCGTGCAGACGCGGATGGGGCACGCTCAGATCGGGCTCGTCGATCGTCTCCGTGTCGTAGAGGAGCAGGTCGAGGTCGACCGTCCGCGGACCGTGCCGCACGCCGTCGCGCACCCTGCCGAGGGCTCGCTCGATCTCGAGCAGCACGGCGAGCAGTTGGCGAGGGTCGAGATCGGTGTCGAGCGCGACGACGCCGTTGAGGAATCGCGGCTGCTCGAGCACGCCGACCGGCTCGGTCTCGCGAAGCTGGGAGATCGCCACGACGGTTGTGTCCTCTCGACCGTCGAGTGACGCGACCGCTGCACGGAGCGTCGCCTCGCGGGCACCGAGATTCGCGCCGAGGGCGACGTAGGCTCGACCCACAACCCAACCTTAACGCCTCCTCGTCAAGCCGAGGATGCCGCCGACACGTACAACTTGACGATGTTCTCGTCCTTCGTGCTCACCGGGCTCGCGCTCGCAGTCGGCGCTCTCGGCTCTCCGGCACCGTCTGCCGCGGGCGGTCAGACGCTCGTGGAGCTGAAGCCCGCGGCAGCCTGCACGGCGGCCGCAGCGCTCGTGCGCGCCGGAGGCACACTCGTCGTACCGGAGCTCCAGCTCTACCGGATCTCCGACACAGCCGCCACACGCGTCGTGCCGCGGCTGCGGCGCAGCGGGGCGTTACGGCTCGTCGATCGCGACCGTCCGGCGGGGACACTCGCACGCCTCGACTACGCCGACCCGCTCGTGGCCACCGAATGGTGGCGCCAGGCGGTTCGTGTCGACGCCCTGGCGCCGCCGACGGCAGGGAAGCCGGTGACGATCGTCGACTCGGGGATCGACGTCACCCACCCCGAGTTCCTCGGTCGCGCGAACACCCTGACGCTGAACGCACAGGAGCCGGAAGGGCTCGGGGGCGAGCACGGCACCGCCGTCGCGTCGCTCGTGGGCGCTCCGGCGAACGGGCTCGGGACGGTCGGCATCTACCCGGAAGCGCTGCTCCGCTCCTGGGACGCGGCGAAGGGGCAGGGCACGCGGCTCGACACCTCGGAGATCGCGCAGGGCATCCTGGCGGCGGCGAACAACGGGGCCGGGGTGATCAACCTGAGCCTCGGCAGCGACCGGCGTGAGCTCGTGATCGAGCAGGCCGTCTACGAGGCCGTGCGCAAGGGCTCTCTCGTCGTCGCCGCGGCGGGCAACGACGGCGAGAACGGGAGTCCCCTGGGCTATCCCGCGAGCCTCCCCCACGTGCTCACGGTCGGCGCCACGAACCGGGAGGATGCAGCCGCAAGCTTCTCCAGCGGCTCCCGCTTCGTTGACCTGGCCGCGCCTGGGCAGGACATCCAGGTCGCGACGGCGCTCGGAAAGGGCTTCCAGATCTCGAGCGGCACCAGCTTCGCGGCGCCGCTCGTCTCGGGCGCCGCCGCGTGGGTGTGGACGGCACGACCCGAGCTCGACAGCTCACAGCTGTTCGAGGTGTTGCGACGCTCGGCGCGCGACGTCGGCGCACCGGGTCGCGACGACGCCACGGGCTTCGGCCTCCTCGACGTGACGAACGCGCTCGTGTATCCCGCCCCGCCGACCGACCCGTTCGAGCCCAACGACGACATCGACTTCGTGCAGCCCGACGGCGTGTACTTCTCCGGCATTCCCGCCTTGACGACGAAGCGGCGCACGACGATGGGATTGCGGGCACGCGTGACCCTCGTCGAGGATCCGCGGGACGTCTACCGCGTGTTCATCCCGAAAGGGCGGACGCTGCGCGCCGTCGCGAGCGCCGACACGGACGTCGACCTGGCGCTCTGGCGGGAAGGGGCGGTGAGCGTGAAGCAGCGCCTGATCGGCGTGGACCGGCTCGCCCGTGCTGCGACGAGAGGCACGACGGAGGTGCTCAGATACCGGAACACAGGCCCGGGACGGATCGCCTACGTCGCGGTGACGATGCCGAAGGGCGTCCGCGACGCCACCTACGACCTTCGCGTGTCCGCCCCGTAGCGCCGCTCGACCGAGACGGCGGCATGCTCGACAGGAGGATCGAGCACGACGTCAGGCTTGCGTACCCGCACCCGCACCGCGACAACCGGGAGCGCGGCGAGCAGTTCGTCCGCGAGCGCGGCCGACAGCGCTTCGAGCAGGTGGTACGCCCGTGCGTCCGAGACCTGCCGGACACGTGCGACCACGTCACGGTAGTCGACGGCATCCTCGATGCGGTCGCTGCCTGCCGCCGTCTCGTCCGCCAGCTCGAGCTCGACGTCGACCAGGAAGCGCTGGCCGTCGCGACGCTCCTCGGCGAGCACGCCGTGGTGGCCGTGGAGCGCGATTCCCTGCAGCTCGATCTTCACGCCACCGACCCCCGCTCCACGGCGGCCGCGACGGCGAGCGCCTCGACGTGCTCGCGCACGTCGTGCACACGGAACAGGGTGGCCCCGCGCGCGAACGCGGCGACGGCGGCACCGACGGAAGCGGCCGGCGTCCCCCGGTGCGCATGCGGGTCTCCGAGCACCCGGCCGAGCGTGCTCTTGCGCGAGAGGCCGACGACGACGGGCACGCCGAGCGCGACGATGCGGTCGAGCCGGCGCACGAGCTCCAGATTCTGGTCGGGCGTCTTGCCGAAGCCGATGCCCGGGTCGATGCAGATCCGCTCCTCGGGGATGCCCTCGGTGACGGCGAAGGCGATGCGCTCCTCGAGGAACGACGCCACGTCGTCGACGACGTCGGCGTACCGGGGCGCATCCTGCATCGTTCCCGGCTCCCCCTGCATGTGCATGAGACAGACGTACGCCGCCGCGTCGGCGACCACGCCTGCGAGCGCGGGGTCGCCGCGCAACGCCGTCACGTCGTTGACGAGCTCGGCGCCGAGCGCAAGCGCGCGCTGCGCGACGCTCGCCTTGGTCGTGTCGATCGACACCGGCCTGCCCGAGAGCCCCTCGAGCACCGGTTCGACGCGTCGCAGCTCCTCGTCCGCGGAGACACTCGCGGCTCCCGGCCGCGTCGACTCGCCGCCCACGTCGACGAGAGCCGCGCCGGCGGCGAGCATCGCGTCGGCGGAGGCGATCGCCTCGGCGGGCGACGTGAACCGCCCCCCGTCGGAGAAGCTGTCCGGCGTGACGTTGAGCACCGCCATCACGGCCGGCCGCGGCCAACGTTCGGCGAGCTGTCGTCGTCTCATCATGCGGTGGACCGTAGCGTGACACAGGGTGGCCGCCGCACGGTCGGAGCCGTGCTGGGCATCGTCGCGTTGCTCGCGGTCGTCGCTGTCGCAGCGACTGGGCCGGCTCCGAAGGCGGTGCAGGGCCAGACGGAGCGCCCCGCCGACTGGGCGCTCGACGTGGTCGCAAGCCTTGTGCTCGTGGCGCTCGTGCCGGGAGCCCTCCTGCTCGTGTTCGTCATCCTCCTGCGCCCGGAGGCCTTCCTCCAGTCGGCGTCGCGTCGCGACCGCAGGCGTGGCCGCCTGCCCTCGGTGGTCGGGCTCGGCCTTGCCCTCGTGCTGATCGTGCTCGCCGCGCGGCGCCTCGCAGGCGGTGAAGCGGTCGATGCCGATCCGTCGGGGGCGCTCACGGGCGGGCAGGGCGTGGGTGTGCCCCAGCGAGACGAGGCCTACGAGCCGAGCTTCGCCCTCGTCCCGGTGATCGTCACGGTCGCCGTGCTCGCGCTCGGCGCCGCGGCCGCGATCACCGCCCTGCGCGCCCGGAAGGGCGCCTCGGAGCCGGATGCGGAGGGCATTTCACTCGCACTCGGCGACGTCCTGGACGAGGCCATCGACGACCTGCGCGCCGAGCCCGACGCCCGGCGGGCCGTGATCGCGGCGTACGCGAGACTCGAGCGCGTGCTCGCGGCGTACGGGCTGCCGCGTCGTCCATCGGAGGCACCGGAGGAGTACCTGGCGCGGGTCCTGCCGCTGCTCGAGGTGTCGCGGCACGCCGTTGCCCGCTTGACGGCGCTGTTCGAGACGGCGAAGTTCTCACAACACGAAGTAGGAGCGACGATGAAGGAGGAAGCCGTCGACGCACTCGAGTCGGCACGGGACGAGTTGCGCCTCGCGGCAGCCCGGCAGCGGGCTGCCTGGGAGGAGGCGGCGGCGCTCGCCCGGGAGCGGGCAGGATGAGGCGAGTGCTCGTGCGCACGCTCGAGGTGTCGCTCGTGCCCACGATCGGGCTCGGCCTGGCGCTCGCGTTCGTCCCCGGGGAAGCCGCGCTCGAGGTGCACGTGTGGCTGCTCGTCGTGCTCGCAGGCGGCCTGCTCGTGCTGGTGGGCTCCATCCGGAGTGCTCGCCCGGCACCGCCCTCTCTCTTCGATGCCGCTCTGGAGCGCCGGCCGGCCGCGCCGGCGGCGTTTCCGGCGCTCGCCCGCCTGGGACGCGAGATCTCGATGGCGACGGGCAGCGCCTACGACCTCCACTTCCGGCTGCGACCGACGTTGCGCGAGGTCACGGCCGGGCTCCTGCTCGTCCGCCGCGGCATCGACCTGGACGCCCAGCGGGAGCGTGCCCGCGAGGTGCTCGGCGAGGAGACCTGGGAGCTCGTGCGCGCCGACCGTCCCACCCCTGCCGACCGCCGCGGGCCGGGCATCGCACCCGACGCGCTCGCGCGGGTCGTCGCGGGGCTGGAGCGCCTGTGATGCAGCTGAGCCGAAGTGCGGGAGCTCGGTGAACGGGTGCTGGACGAGGTCGGGCGCGCCGTCGTCGGCAAGCGTGCCGAGCTCGAAGTCGTGTTGCTCGGCATCCTCGCCGACGGCCACGTGCTGCTCGAGGACGTCCCGGGCCTCGCGAAGACCGTGGCGGCGCGATCGTTCGCGCAGGCAACAGGGCTCGACTTCGCACGGGTCCAGTTCACGCCCGACCTGCTCCCGTCCGACGTCACCGGCTCCTCCATCTGGAACCAGCGCGACGCCGACTTCGAGTTCCGGCACGGGCCGATCTTCACGAACTTCCTGCTCGCCGACGAGATCAACCGCGCGCCGCCGAAGACGCAGGCGGCGCTGCTCGAGGCCATGCAGGAGCGCCAGGTCACAGTCGACGGCGAGACACGCCGGCTGGAACGGCCCTTCCTCGTGGTCGCGACGCAGAACCCGGTCGAGTACGAGGGCACCTACCCACTGCCCGAGGCGCAGCTCGACCGCTTCGTGCTCCGCACCGGCTTCGGCTACCCGTCACGCGAGGACGAGTGGGAGGTGCTCGCCCGTCGCATCGAGCGGCGGGTCGACGAGGTCGAGCTGGAGCGGGTGGTCGACCGCGGCCAGCTGCTGCAGATGCAGGCTGCGATCGAGCATGTGCACCTGGCTCCCACCGTCGGCCGCTACATCGTCGACCTGGTCACGGCGACCCGCGAGAGCGCGAGCACGGCCGTCGGCGCGAGCCCGCGCGGCAGCCTCGCCCTGCTCAAGCTCTCCCGCTGCCGGGCGACGCTCGCCGGCCGCGACTTCGTCACTCCCGACGACGTGAAGGCGGTCGCGGTGCCGGCGCTCGCGCATAGGCTCGTGCTGAAACCCGAGCTGTGGGTGCAGCAACGCTCCGGCGACGACGTCGTCAGGGAGGCGCTCGACCTCGTGCCGACCCCTCCGGCCGAAGACGTCACACCGTGACGCCGCGGGGCACGCCCCGCCTGACGGCGTACGCGACGCTCGCCGCGCTCGGCCTGCTGGCAGCGCTCGCAACGCGGCGACCCGAGCTCGTCGCCGTGGCGGCGCCGTTCGTCGTCGTCCTCGCAGCCGGCCTGACGCGGCACGCGCCGGGAGTGCGGGTCGGCTTCAACGTGGCCGGCGAGCGCATGCTCGAGGGGGACGAGCTGCAGGCGGAGCTCGTGCTCCGGGCGGAGAGCCGCGTCGACCGACTCGAGGTTGTGCTCGCCTGCCCGGACGGGGTCGAGCTGGTCGAGCCCGTCCTGCCGCTCGCAATGCACCTGGGGCCGGGCGAGGAGCGCGTGCTCGCGCTGCGGCTGCACGGACGGTGGGGCTCGTGGGTCGTCGGGGACGTGCGGCTGCGGGCCTCCGACCGCTTCGGCGTCCTCATGTGGGAGAGCCGTGTCCAGCGTCCCCAGCCGCTGCGGATCCTGCCGCACGCCGCGAAGCTGCGGGCGCTCGTCGCACCCGCCGAGACCCAGGCTGCGACCGGGAGCGAGGTCGCCCGCGTGCGCGGCGACGGCATCGAGTTCGCCGACACTCGCGCCTTCGTCCCGGGCGACCGGATGCGCGCGGTGAACTGGCGGGCGAGCGCGCGGCGCGGGACGCTCGTCGTCAACGAGCGCCACCCGGAGCGGAATGCCGACGTCGTGATCTTCCTCGACAGCTTCTCCGACGCCGGGGACGCCGACGCCGGCATCCTGGCGCGGGCAGTCCGTGCGGCGATGACGGTGGCAGAGCCGTACCTGCGGCGACGCGACCGCGTCGGGCTCGTCACCTTCGGAGGGACGCTGCGCTGGCTCGCGCCGGGGGCGGGCGCCGTGCAGCGGTACCGGCTCGTCGACGCCTTGCTCGAGACCCAGGTCTTCTTCAGCTATGCGTGGAAGGACGTCAACGTGATCCCGGCGCGCACGCTGCCGCCGAAGGCCCTCGTGGTGGCGATCACGCCGCTGCTCGACCCACGCGCGATCGGGGCCTTGCTCGACCTGGCGGGGCGCGGCTACGACCTCGCGGTGATCGAGATCCCCGGCGACACCTACGCGATGCCTGCGAGCGACCCCGTCGACCAGCTCGCCTGGCGGCTGTGGCAGCTGCAGCGCGAGGAGCTGCGCTCCAGGCTGGTCGCCATGGGCGTCGCGGTCTCGCGCTGGGACGACGGCGTGCCTCTCGACGTCGTGCTCGAGGGGGTGAGGACATACCGGCGCCACGCGCGACTCGTGCGTCACTGACGGCCGGAGTTGCCGCCGTCGGGGCCGCCGCCGGCACGGTCGTCCTGACGGCGGCCTCCGCGGAGACGGACGCAGCTGCCGCGACGGCGGCGACTCTCGGGGCAGTCGGCGTGTCGACGCTCGTGGTCGTGCTGCTCGTGGGGCTGCCCCAGCTCGTGGTCGCGGCGGCGGCGCTCGTCGGCGGCGCCTACGCGGCGTCGCTCGCGATCGAGGCTGACGGCGTCGACCTCGCCGCTCCGCTCGTCGCCGCAGGGCTCCTGCTCTCGTGCGAGCTCGCCTTCTGGGCGCACGAGCTGCGCACCACGTCGCCCGACGAGCCCGGGCTGCGCGGCCTCCGGGCGGCCTGGCTGAGCCTGCTCACCCTCGGCGCGCTCGGCATGGGCGCCGGCCTCGTCACCCTCGTCGACGTCGCGCGGGTGGACGGGCTCGCCGTCGAGGCCGCTGGCGCGGTAGCTGCACTCGGGGTCGCCGTCGTCCTGCTCCAGGACGTGCGCCGGCGCGCCTGACGCAGCGGGACTGCCGCTACGAGGCGGCGGGGTCGGGCGGCGGCTGCATCGCCGCCCCCGGAATCGCACGGGGTGCCGGCCGCAGCGCCGGCTTCTTCTCCGTCTCCGCCTCACCCTTCGGCGGCTCGACGGCCTCGACCTTCTCGGGGAAGACCGAGTCCTCGTCCTCGTTCGCGAGCAGACGCTCGAACTGGTCCTTGTCGATCGTCTCCCGCTCGATCAGGATCCCCGAGAGCCGGTGCAGCTCCTCCATGTGCTCCCGCAGCAGCCGCGTGGCGGCGTCGTGCGCCTCCTCGATCACGCGCCGGATCTCGTCGTCGATCTCACGGGCGATCTCCTCCGAGTAGTCCGGCTGCGAGCCCATGTCGCGGCCGAGAAACGGCATGTCGTGGTCGCGGCCGAGCACCCGCGGCCCGAGCTTCTCGCTCATGCCGAAGCGCATGATCATCTGCTTCGCCGTATGCGTGACCTTCTCGAGGTCGTTCGCCGCCCCGGTCGTCACCTCGTGGAAGACGAGCTCCTCCGCGGCGCGCCCGCCGAGGGTCATCGCCATCTGGTCCATGAGCGTGCCCTTGGTGGTCAGGTACCGATCCTCGCTCGGCAGCGAGATCGTGTAGCCGAGCGCCTGGCCGCGGCTGACGATGGAGATCTTGTGGACGTCGTCCGTGCCCTCGAGGTAGTACCCGACGAGCGCATGCCCCATCTCGTGGTAGGCGGTGATCTTGCGCTCCTTCTCCGAGAACAGGCGCGACTTCTTCTCGGGGCCGGCGATCACGCGCATGATCCCCTCCTCGAGCTCCGACTGGCCGATCGTCTTCTCGCCGCGGCGCGCGGCGAGCAGCGCGGCCTCGTTGATCACGTTCGCGAGGTCGGCCCCGGTGAAGCCCGGGGTGGCGGCGGCCAGCACGTCGAGGTCGAGCTCCTTGGCGAGGGGCTTGCCCTTGGAGTGCACCTCGAGGATGTCCCGGCGCCCCTTGCGGTCGGGCCGGTCGACGACGATCTGCCGGTCGAAACGGCCCGGGCGCAACAGCGCGGGATCGAGGATGTCGGGGCGGTTCGTCGCCGCGATGAGGATGATGTTGTCCTTCAGCTCGAAGCCGTCCATCTCGACGAGCAGCT
Source organism: uncultured Gaiellaceae bacterium (assembly GCA_963787085.1). Classification (GTDB taxonomy): domain Bacteria; phylum Actinomycetota; class Thermoleophilia; order Gaiellales; family Gaiellaceae; genus Gaiella. The sequence goes on from CAWBBO010000016.1 coordinate 132,431, forward strand.
GGTTCAGGGTCTGCTCGCGCTCGTCGTGGCCGCCGCCGAGACCCGCACCGCGATGACGGCCGACGGCGTCGATCTCGTCGATGAAGATGATGCACGGGCTCGCCTGCTTGGCCTGCTCGAACAGGTCGCGCACCCTGGAGGCGCCGACGCCGACGAACATCTCGACGAAGTCCGAGCCGGAGATGGAGAAGAACGGCACGCCGGCCTCCCCTGCGGTCGCGCGCGCGAGCAGCGTCTTACCGGTGCCGGGGGGGCCGTACAGCAGCACGCCCTTCGGGATGCGCGCGCCGAGCGCCTGGAACTTCTTCGGGTTCTCGAGGAACTCCTTGATCTCCTGCAGCTCCTCGACGGCTTCGTCCGTGCCTGCGACGTCCTTGTAGAGCACCTTGGGCGTGTCCGGCGACATCCGCTTCGCCTTGCTCTTGCCGAAGCTCATCACCTTCGAGCCGCCGCCCTGCATCTGGTTCATCAGGAAGATCCAGAAGCCGATCAGGAGCAGGATCGGGAACAGCGAGGTGAGCAGCGACCACCACAGGCTCGAGCCGGTGCCCTTGGAGTCGAACGTGACGTTGTTCTTCTCCAGCACGGTCTGGTACTGCACCTGCGACTGGTCGCTCGGGTAGTTCACCTTCACCTTCTTGCCCGTGTCGAGCACGGCACTGATCGAGCGGCGCCTCGGGTCGAACGTGACCTCGCTGACGTTGCCCTGCTTCGTCTCCTCGATCAGCTGCGAGTACGTGACCTTCGCCTCGCCGTCGCGCTTCGGGATCAGCGTCTGGCTCGCCAGGTAGACGAGCAGCACGATCACGACGAGCGGGAACAGCGCGCTGCGGAAAAAGCGATTCACTGTGCTTGGGAGGGTAGCAGCATGGATTTCGCAGAAAGCGTGCGGCGGGGGGTTTTTCGCGAACCCTTAACCGCCTCCTCCAGGCGTCTGTTCCCGACCGTCAGGCGGCGCTGGGCACGAGGTCCGGGTGCAGGACGCCGATGTAGGGGAGGTTGCGGTAGCGCTCGGCGAAGTCGAGGCCGTAGCCGATCACGAAGCGGTTCGGGATCTCGAAGCCCACGTAGCGCACGGGCACGTCGATCTCGCGGCGCTCCGGCTTCGTCAGGAGGGCGCAGATCTCGAGCGAGGCGGGCTTGCGCGCCCCGAGATTGCGCATCAGGTACGAGAGCGTGAGACCGGAGTCGATGATGTCCTCGACGACGAGCACGTCGCGACCTGCGATGTTGATGTCGAGGTCCTTGAGGATCCGCACGACACCCGAGGTGTCGGTGGCTGCGCCGTAGCTCGAGATCGCCATGAAGTCGATCTCGCAGGGCACCGTGAGCTTGCGCATCAGGTCGGCCATGAAGAAGACGGCCCCCTTGAGCACGCCGACGAGCAGCAGGTCGCGGCCCTCGTAGTCGGCCGAGATCTCTGCCCCGAGCGCCGCGATGCGCGCCTGCAGGTCGTGCTCGAGGACGAGGACCTCGCACACTCCCTGGTCGACCTCGCTCACCGTGTCTCCCTGACGGCGACCGCGTCTTCCCAGCCGGGCGCGGCCGCGATCCCGGGCACGGCCACCACTTCGCCGGCACAGACGACGACGGGCCAGTCGTCTCGCCGTGCCCTCGGCACTTTCGCGTCCACGAGCAGATCCTGCACCTTCTTGCGACGCCCTGCGAGGCGATCCCCCGGACGGCGGCTGCGCACCTCGAGGCCGGAGCGGTCGCTCGTCAGTGTCCAGGGTCCCCACTCGAGCGTTCCCTCGAGCCGGAGCACACCGTACTCGCGCACCGCCCGGACGCCGCCGCCGAGGTCGGCGGCCTTCGAGCCCTCCCGCGAGCCGAGCAGCTCGACGAGGGACGCCTCCAGGGCCCGCGGCAGGCGCGGGGGCTCGCTCGCGAGGGCGAGGAGGTTGGCGTCGGCGCCGGGGTGCAGGCGCCGCAGCAGCGGCAGGATCTCGTCCCGGATGAGCCCGCGTGCGGTCGTCGGGTTGGACGAGTCCTCGCGAACCGGCAGATCGTGCTCACGGCAGTAGGCGGCCGTCTCGTCGCGCGTGACCTCGAGCAGCGGCCGCACGACACCGTCTGCGCGGCGCAGCCTGATCCCCTTCGCGTTGCCGCTCGAGACGAGCCGGTACAGCACGGTCTCCACCTGGTCGGAGGCGGTGTGCGCCGTGGCGCGCAGCCCTCGGCCCGCAGTCGCCGCGTAGCGAAGCTCGCGCAGCGCAGCCTCGGTCGCGGCAGGCCTGACCTCGACCACGTCGGCGCCCATCAGCGCGCGGCAATGGCGCGCGTCCTCATCGGCCTCGGCGCCGCGCAGGCCATGGTGCACGTGGACGGCGCCGACGTCGTAGCCGAGCGCGCCGAGCGCGTGCCACAGGCAGGTGGAGTCCGCCCCGCCGGAGACCATGCACACGACCGCTCCGCGCGGCGGGATCAGCTCGTGATCGCGGATTGTCGCTTCGACCCGCTCGGTCAGCCGTTGCACGACCTCATTGTGACGGACCGGGCGGTGGGGCCGGTGCGCGGTCGGCGAGCTACGGCTTCTTCAGCGTCGCCACGTCGACGACGTCGTCGGCAGGCGGCAGCGAGACGTCGAGCGGCTCGCCGTAGTCGAACAGCTCGATCGTCATGGCGGTACGCGCTTGCTCGTCCGACCCCGGGTCGGTCAGCTCGAAGGCCAGCTCGAGCTTGCGCACGCGCTGCTCCGCGTCGAGCCAGACGTCCAGCGGGATCGCGCCCAACCCCGACTGCCCGAAGAGCGCGTCGAGGCTTCCGAGAGCCCTGGCGCTGCTCGGCCGGCAGCATCGACGTCACCTTCGCGATATCGATGGTGGCACGGTAGTGCGTGGTGTCGGCGCCGCGCACGGTCTCGCCCCCGACCGTCTCGATCGAGCCGGACACAGCCTTCAGGTACGCGAACGTGTCGCGGGGATCGGTGCCGGCGAACGAGCCGAGCTGGTCGAAGCCGGAGCCGCTCTGCGCCGCCAGCTCCTTCGCGTCGCCCTTGACCCACGTCTTGCCCTCGGGGAGCTCCTTCGCCAGCAGCGGCAAGCGCACGTACACGATGTCGCCGTCCTGGATCGCCTCCAGCTGCCACGCCTCCGGGTCGGTTGGGAGGTCGCCCGTCGCGGTGCCCCCGAGATTCTCGGCGAAGCCGGATATCAGCTCGGCGAGGGAGGACATGTCGAACGAGACCTGCGCCCGGCGGTTCGGCGTGTCGAAACCGCCGCTCGCCGAGAGGCCGAAGCTCTTGCCGGTGCCCGGCAGCGACAGCTCGAGGTCGAGCTCGAACCTGCCCGTGGTGGAGGCGGCGCTCGCGCTCGCCGACGACTCGAAGCTCGTCAGGTCGGGCCCCGCCGTGACGGTGTTGCCGCCACAGCCCGCCGCGACGACGGCGAGCGCCGTGAAGGAGAGAAGGGCGAGAAGACGGCGCACAGTCATGCGTGGAGTATGCATCGGCGTTTCGGCTGCCGCTCTCAACCACCAAAAGGGGTATCGGCAAACCGCGGCTGCCGGGCCCACGCTCTCAGGTGGGCAATCGCGGCCTCGACCGCACCGCGCCCGAGCCTGTGCGGCTCCGCGTGCGCCACCGGTTGCACGCGGGCGGACGGAGCCCGCCCGTCGGCGGCGTCGAGCACGTAGCGGATCGGCACGGCGTGGCTCACCGCGAGCACGATGCGCTCCGGCCGCGCCAGCAGTCCCTCGAGGGCCGCCGCGAACCGGCTGGCCGCTTGCGCCCGGCTCTCGCCGCCTCCTGGGCAGAGGGCCTCCGGCCCGCTCGTCCAGGCCCACGCACGGTAGGCGCTCAGCAGGCCGGCCTCGAAGCTGCCGAACCCGATCTCGTTCAGGCCCGGCACGACGAGCACGGGCACGTCGCGTCCCGCGAGCACGAGCGACAGCGTCTGCTGCGTCCGCCGCAGCTCGGTGGCGACCCCGAGGTCGATCTCCTCCCCGGCCAGTGCCTCCCGCAAGGCCTGCGCCTGCTCGGTGCCGAGCTCCGACAACCCGCCGCCCGGCGGCACGCAGCTGACCGTCCCGGCCGCGTTCGAGGCCGCGTGTGCGTGGCGCGCGAGGATCAGCGCTTCCACCGCGGCGCCTACAGGAGCACGCTGCGGTAGTCGAGCACGTGCTGCATCCCCACCGACTCGTACAGCCGGATCGCCGGGGCGTTCTCGGCCCGGACGAAGAGACACACGGTCGGGGTGCGCTGCAACAGCAGCCGCACGAGGTCGGCGAGCGCCCGGGCGGCAAAGCCCCGGCGGCGGGCGGGCGGATCCGTCCACACCTGCTGCAGCTGCACCGCAGCCGGCGTCCAGGCGGACGCTTCCGCCTTGAAGCGGATGACGTCGTCCTCGAGCCAGAGCCACGAGCGGCCCTCCTCGATCTGCGAGCGCGTGCGCCAGCGGAAGCCGGCCGCGTCCCGGCGCAGCGGGTCCACGCCCAGCTCCTCGTAGTGCGCCGCAGCGCAGGACGGCAGCAGTCGCTCGAGATCGGCGACGGTCGCGGCGCGCAGACCGGTCTCGCCCGGCGGCGGAGGCTCGACGATCGCGTAGACGGGCTGTCCGGGCCTGTCCTCGCGCGGCTGCGGCAGCTTCCGGTGCGCAGCGTCCCACAGGTCCGTCACCGCCCTGGACTCACCGATCACCATGCGCGCCCCCGAGCGGACGGTCAGCTCTGCGAACGCGCCGCAGCCGCTCCCGGACGGGACGACGTTCGTGCCGAGGTGGCAGAGGGCCGTCACCTCGCCGTCGGGGTCGCCGACGGCGGCGAACCGTCCGTGCCCGTGGCGTGCGACATCCTCGAGGAAGACCCGCTCGACCGGGTCGAGGGCGCAGAAGCGAAGCACCTGCTCGGTCGTCGGCTCGATCAGGTTCGCGCCCATCGGGAGGGAACTCTAAGCACATCGCTTGCCCTGATCCCGGCAGGTGGAAAGCCGTAGGCTTCCACCATGCCAATCCACATTCGTGCCAACCCGGGCGACTACGCCGGCGCCTGTCTCCTTCCCGGCGACCCGCTCCGTGCCCAGTACATCGCGGAGACCTTCCTCGCCGACGTCGTGCAGCGCAACGGCGAGCGCGGGATGCTGGGCTACACGGGGACGTTCGAGGGCAAGCCCGTGTCGGTGCAGGCGAGCGGCATGGGATGCCCGTCCGCCGCGATCGTGATCGAGGAGCTCGTCCAGCTCGGCGTCCAGAAGATCATGCGGGTCGGCACCTGCGGCGGCCTGCAGCCGGACATGACGATGGGAGACCTCGTGGTCGCGATCTCGGCGACGCCGGCCGACGCGACCGCGTCCCACTACGTGCTCGGCGAGCCGCATGCGCCGACCGCCGACTTCGGGCTCGTCCACGAGGCGGTGCACAAGGCGAAGCACCTCGGGAAGCCGGTGCGCGTCGGCCCGATCGTCTCGAGCGACATCTTCTACCAGCCCGACCCGGATCAGGCGCGCCGCTGGTCGGAGCGGGGCATCCTCGCCGTCGAGATGGAGGCCGCCGTGCTGTTCACGCTCGGCGCCCTGCGCCGGATCCAGGCGGGCTGCATGCTGATCGTGAGCGACGTGATCGTGGAGGGGGAGTTCCTGCGCATCAGCGACGAGGAGATGCGCAAGGCGGTCGACGAGATGACCGAGCTGGCGCTGCACACCGTGACAGCCTGACCGTCGGTCAACCTGTCACGGCGCGAGGCATGCCTCGGCACTCAGCTCGTGATCGCACGCGACACGAGCCGTCTTCCTGGTCAACCCCGCATCGGCGAACGGGTCGACGGGGCGGCGCTGGCCGGAGATCGCGCACCGCGCGTCCGCGGCAGGGCTCGAGGGCAACGCGCTCTTCAGCGAGCGGCCCGGCCATCTCGGCGAGCTCGCACGAGAGGCGGCGCTCGCCGGCGTCGAGCGGCTCGTCGTCGTCGGAGGCGACGGCTCCGTCAACGAGGTCGCGAACGGGCTCGCAGGGTTGGCGACTCACGTCGGAGCTCGCGGTCGTCCCACGCGGCACGGGCTGGGACTTCGTCCGCACGTTCGGCATCCCGAACGACGTCGACGCGGCGCTGCGCATCGCCGTCGACGGGGAGGTTCGCACGATCGACCTCGGTCGCATCACCTACCGCGCCTGGGACGGCAGCGAGGCCGAGTCCGTGTTCGCGAACGTGGCGAGCGTCGGCATGAGCGGGGCGATCGCCCAGCGCGCCAACGAGACGACGAAGGCGCTCGGGGGCAAGGCCTCGTATCTGTGGGCGACGTTCGCCGTCTTCGCCGGCTGGTCGGCGGTGCGGACGCGGGTCGCAGTCGACAGCGAGATCCGCGACGGGCTCATGTTCGACGTGATCGTGGCCAACGGGAAGTTCCTGGGCGGCGGCATGAAGATGTGCCCCGGCGCCGTCCCCGACGACGGCCTCTTCGACGTCGTCACGATCGGCGACGTGACGAAGCGCGACCTCGTGATGACGTTGCCGAAGATCTACCGCGGCACGCACCTCCCTCACCCCAAGGCGGAGGCGCTGCGCGGGCGCGTGGTCACGATCGAGACGGACGAGCCGGTGCCCGTGGAGCTCGACGGCGAGCAGCCGGGCACGACCCCGGCCCGGTTCGAGGTGCTGCCCGCGGCGTTGCGGCTCCGGGTCCCCCGGTAGCGAGGGCGAGGCATGGCCTCGCCCTTACGTCAACCGGCCGGAGGTTTCCGCGCAGCAGGCGGCTTCTGCGCGCGCTTGAGCGCTGCGATCTCCTTCTCGAGCTTCGCCACCCGCGTCTCGAGCGCGTCGATGCCCCGCACCTTCTTGCCGAGCTCGTCGACGCGCGAGCGCAGGTCGTTGAACGCCTTCAGCGCTTTCGTGCCGCCGGGGAGCTCTGACAGCCTCGCGAGGGTCTGCTCGCCGCGGTCGGCCAGCTTCCCGATCACGTCCCTGTCGTCTTTCTTGTCCTTGGAAGTCGTCGCCATGGCCCCAGTCATACCATCCGGGGCGCCCGGCGTCACGCGCAGCGGGTCACGAGCGAACGCCTCGATCGATGCGACCTCGAACGGGTCGACCTCCGCCCACATGCCGGAGGACGAGCGGAAGTCGGGAATGCCGGACTCGGTGCTCATGCCGGCGCCGGTGAGGGCGACGCACGGCTGCAGCCGCTCGATCAATCCCGCCAGAGCCGCAGCCGACACACCCGGCATCGTATGTTTGCGAGGTGGCGTCGGTCTTTCACCATTCGTACGAGGTGCGCGTGCGCTTCGCCGAGACCGACGCCCAGGGCATCGCGCACCACGCGGCGTACGTCGTCTGGCTCGAGGTCGCCCGGGTCGCCTACCTCGCCGACCACGCCGGCGGCTACCGCGCGATCCAGGAGAGGGGGATCGAGGCCCTGACGACCGGCGTCCATCTGGACTATCACCGGCCCGCCTACTTCGACGACCTCCTCAGGTGCACCTCAGGTGCGTCGACATCCGAGGCGCACGCTTCCGCTACGAGTACCGCATCGAGCGCGACGGCGAGCGTCGTCGCGACCGGCCACACGAACCACGCCACGGTGAGCCGCGAGACGCACGCGCCCACGCGCGTGCCGGACTGGTTCGCGGCGGCGGTCGCTACGGCGCAGCCGGCGTCGTGAGCGGGTCGCCGGCTGCCCGGGCAGCGCAGGCGCCGCCGGGACCTGCGTCCCGGGCGGGCCGAGCTCGTCGTCGGAGGGCACCTGTGCAGGCTTCTTCGCCGGCTTCTTCGTGCCGACGCGGACGAGCGACGGCTCGCCGACGTAGTACGAGCGCCACACGTCGTCGTGCAGAAGCGTGCCGTCGGCGTCGTAGACGGTGCGGTGCACGCTCGTCTCCCGCGGCGGCACGCCCACCTCGTCGACGACGCGCTCGCCGCGCTTCAGCGAGGGATCGTCGGTCTTCTTCACCGGCACCTTGCCCGTCGCGACGAGCGGCGCCGTCTCGCTCTCGACCCTGCGGTCGACCGGCGTCCCGTAGAGGTTCACGGTCAGCGACCCGGAGCCGACGAACGTGCGGAGGAGCAGCCAGTTCTCCGTGTCGTTCGTGAAGCGCAGGTCGAGGTCCGGGTAGTTGACGGTGGCGTCGCGCCCGAGCGGGTAGTGGCTGATGTAGAGCGCGTGGTTCGTGCGCCTGTCGATGCGCAGCCCCGCCTCGTAGGCGGCGTTGAAGACCGTCGTCGAGACCTGGCAGACGCCGCCCCCGATCCCGTTCTGGAGCTCGCCGTTGATGATCACGGGAGCATCCTGGAAGCCCTTGTCCGCGCTGCGCTCACCCGTCGTGTCGTTGAACGAGAACGTCGTGCCCGGCGCGATCAGCGTGCCGTCGATCAGCCGGGCCACGAGCTGCACGTTGTGGAGCCGGCCCTCGGTGCCGCCGTAGGTCGTCGTGTAGCTGCCGACGACGCCGGTGATGCCCATGCCCCTCGCCTCCTGCGGTCGTCCGCTCCGGCTCCGCGACGCGGACGGCGAGCTGCGCCGTCCGCTCGGTCGGCGAGAAGACGGCGGCCGAGAGCGCCTTCGCCGTCGCGGGCATGTCGAGCTCGAGGCCCGGCTGCGCCGGCACGATCACGAGCTCGCCGGTGGCGGTGACGCGGAAGCGGGCGTCCTGCGGCTCGCGCCCGACGGTGTCGGCAAGCCGCTCGAGGTACGACTCGGCGCCCTTGCCCGCCACCGCCACGCGGGTGTCGCCGCCGGCGGGCAGGTCGAGCAGGGCGGCGATGCGCCAGCGCGGAATCCGCCATCGCGTCTCGCCGTACACGAGGTGGAGCGGCGCCGAGAGCGCCGTCTCGGCCTGCCGCGCAGCCGTCACGAGGTCGGCCTGCCGCACGCGCGGCGTCGTTGCGAGCACGGGCAGCGCGATGTTCCGGCCGCGCTCGAACGAGCCGAGCTCCCTCACGATCAGCTCGGCGGCGGCCTCCCGGTCGAGCCTGCGGCCCGACCGGCCGGGCACGACGGCGACGCGGAGGCCCGTGCGCTCGACCCTGGCGTCGACGGAGGGGCGGTCGACCGCGGCGGCGATCTGGTCGAGCTTGTAGTCGAGGGCGGTCGTGTACACCGTCAGCGGCGGCGCCACCTCGGCGCCGAAGAAGCGCGTGTGGAGCCTGCGAAAGCCGCGCACGGGGCCGAAGCCGTCGCCGTCGGCGGCGGCGGCGTGGACGGCCGTTTCCCAGTTCGCCTCGACGCCGAGCTGGGACGCGGAGAGCGCGAACGACTCCCCGCCGGCGGTGAACGTGACGGGGACGTGCTCGACCGCGGCAGCCCGTGCCGAGAGCATCTTCGCCGCCTCGGTGAGCGTGAGCCCGCCCACGTCGCGCCCGGCGATCTCGGAGCCGGCGGCGAGCGTCGTCGGTGAGCCTGCGAAGGCGACGCCGATCAGCGTCCCCAGGGCGACGACGAGCGCAGCGGCAAGCGCCGCACGACGCACTGCGGTCCGGCGGGCGGAGCGCGGCGGCGGCGGACGGCTGCAGGGTAGATCGACGTGTTCTCGGAGCGCACCGAGCCGGGCAGTCTAGCGAGAGTCAGCGCGGCCTTTCGGCCCAGTCGCGCTCGAGGTACGTGGCGACGATCTGGCGCTGGATCTCGGAGGTTCCTTCGACGACCTGCATCACCTTCGCGTCGCGCAGCCATTTCTCCACCGGGTGGTCGCGCATGATGCCGGCGCCGCCGAGCACCTGGACGGCGTCGGTCGTCACCCGCATCGCCGTGTCGGCCGCGAACGCCTTGGCGTAGGAGCCGGCGAGGCCGGCGTCCCGGCCCTCGTCGAGGGCGGCCGCCGCGCGCCAGGTGAGCAGGCGAGACGCTTCGACCGCCATCGCCATCTCGGCGAGCTTGAACGAGATCCCCTGCTTGCGGATGATCGGACGCCCGAACGCGACCCGTTCCCGCGCGTATGCGGTGGCGTGCTCGAACGCCGCCCGCGCGAGGCCGACGGCCGCGGCAGCCACCTGCGGCCTGGAATGCTCGAAGAAGTCCATCGCGATCAGGAAGCCCTGTCCCTCCTCGCCGAGCAGCCGGTCGGCAGGGATACGGGCGCCGTCGAGCACGATCGAGCCGGTGTGCGAGGCGCGCAGGCCGATCTTGTCCTCGACGCGACCGGCGAGGACGCCGGGGTCGCCGGCCTCGAGGAGGAAGGCGGTCACGGCACCGTCGAGCTTCGCGAACACGATCGTCAGCTGGGCGATGCCGCCGTTCGTGATGTAGCACTTCTCCCCGTCGAGGACGTACGAGCCTCCGTCCTTCCGCGCCGTCGCCTGGATGCCCGCCACGTCCGACCCGCGGCGAGGATCCCGTCGGGAAACACGCCCGTGCGATCGGCCGCGGCTGCGACCGGGCGCAGCTCCTGTCTCTGCGAACTCGCGGGCGAGCGCCTGCAGCTCACGCTGCTCTGCGGTGAGCGCGAACGAGATGCCTCCGCCCTCGTTCATCTCCAGATCTTCTCCCATCGATCGGCCGTCGTGACCCCTCCGAGACGGCCGCGGAGGCCGCTGCGCCGGCCGGGAGGGACCGCGCTCGGTGCCGTCAGAACACGAACAGCTCGACCCCGCCGGAGACGTTCAGCTGGACGCCCGTCACGTACGAGGCGAGGTCGGAGCAGAGGAACGCGATCGCGTTGGCGATGTCCTGCGGCTCGCCGGGGCGCTTGAACACGGTGCGGTTCGCGATGCGCTCGTTCATCGCCGGATTGGCCATGTGGAACGCCTCCGTGCCGATGATGCCGGGCACGATCGCGTTGCAGGTGATGTCGTGCCGGCCACCCTCCATCGCGAGCGTGCGCGTGAGCCCGAGGATGCCGGCCTTCGTGGTCGAGTAGCTCGCCTGGCCGAACCCGCCGAGGGTGCCGGCGACGGAGGCCATGTTGACGATCCTGCCCCACTTGCGCTCCTTCATGTGCGGCCACACGGCCTGGGCACAGTGGAACGCTCCCGTCAGGTTGACACGCAGGTCGCGCTCCCACAGATCGGGGCTCTGGTCGTGGAACTGGCCGACATGGTCGAGCGTGCCGGCGTTGTTGACGAGGATGTCGACGGAGCCGAGCTCGGCCACGACGCGTGCGACCATCGCGTCGACCTGGGCCCGGTCGGTGATGTCGCACTTGAGCGCGAGCGAGCGGCGGCCCATCGAGCCGATCTCCGCGGCGGTCGACTCCGTGTGCACCATCCCCTGCGCGACGGCTGCCTGCGCGAGGACGCCGTACCGCTCGGCGGTCTCCCCCGCCGCTGCGTCGGACTCGACGAGGATGTCGGCGATCGCGACGTCCGCGCCGGCGCGGGCAAGCGTGAGCGCGTCGGCGCGCCCGAGCCCGCGCGAGCCGCCGGTGACGATCGCCACCTTGCCGGTCAGGTCGATCTCGATCGCCACCGTTCCTCCTCCGTCAGTCGTCGGCCGCGGGCGCGCAGCTGCCCGCCTCAGGATGCTCCCGCCGCAGGCGAGCTCGCGGTCGTGTTCCGCCTTCGCGGATCACGAGCTTGCGGGAAGGTACAGCTCCTTGGCGATCACGAGCCGCTGGATCTGGGAGGTGCCCTCGTAGATCTGGAACAGCTTCGCGTCGCGCATCAGCTTCTCGACCGGATACTCCTTCATGTACCCGTAGCCGCCGAACACCTGGACGGCGTCGGTCGTCACCTTCATCGCCGTGTCGGCCGCGAAGCGCTTCGCGAACGACGAGTAGAGGGTGGCGCCGCGCCCACGACCCTGGTCGATCATCCAGGCAGCCTGCCAGGTGAGCAGGCGCGCCGCCTCGATCTCGGTGGCCATGTCCGCCACGAGGAAGCTGACGCCCTGGTTCATGGCGATCGGCATCCCGAACTGGACCCGCTCCTTCGTGTACTCGACCGAGAGCTCGAAGGCGGCCTGGGCCACGCCGACCGCGCCGATGGCGGTGCCGGGGCGCGTGAAGTCGAGCGTCTGCATGGCGATCTTGAAGCCTTCGCCGTCCTCGCCGAGGCGGTTCGCGGCAGGAACGACGACGTCCTGGAAGGCGACGGCAGACGTGTCGGTGGCACGCTGGCCCATCTTGTCGAGGTGCTTCTCGATCGTCACGCCGGGGGTGTCCATCGGGATCACGAGCGCCGTCAGGCCCTTGTGCCCCTTGGCGCGGTCGCTGGACGCGAAGCAGACCATCCACGATGCGGGACCGGCGTTCGTGATGAACATCTTCGACCCGTTGACGACGTACTCGTCCCCACGGCGCACGGCTGTCGTCTGGATGCCCGACACGTCGGAGCCGGCGCCCGGCTCGGAGAGCCCGAAGCAGCCGAGGATCGGCTCCTCGAGCAGCGGGCCGAGCCACTGCCTCTTCTGTGCGTCGGTGCCGGCGATCAGGATCGGTCCCGAGGCGAGGCCGTTGGCGCCGATCGAGGTGCCGATGCCGGAGCAGCCCCAGTTGAGCTCCTCGCCGACGAGCATGCCGTCGAAGCAGGGAAGCTCGAGGCCGCCGAGGGACTCGGGCACGTGCAGGTTCATCAGGCCGACCTCGTGCGCCTTGGCGATGATGTCGGCAGGGTGAGTCTGATGCTCGTCGTGCTCGGCCGCGTGCGGCCGGATCTCCTTCTCCGCGAACTCGCGGGCGAGAGCGCGCAGCTCGCGCTGCTCGTCCGTGAGGGCGAACGAGACGCCGCCTGCGACGCCTGTCTCGACTGTGGCCATGGTGCGGCTCCCGGGTCGTCCTCGATTGACTAGTCAATCAATGAGTGTAGGCGGAGTTCCCACATCGGGTCAAGGCTCGCCGGCACTTCGTCTCGCAGACGTGGACGTGTGGCGCTGGCACGCGCCGAGCGGCACCCGCAAGACGCTCCTCGAGGGCATCCGCTGGGACGTGTGCGCCGGCGAGCACTGGGCGCTGCTCGGCCCCAACGGAGCGGGCAAGACGACCCTGCTGACGCTGGCGGGCGCGGTCGAGTTCCCGAGCCGAGGCACGGTCGAGATCCTGGGCGAGACGATGGGCCGCACCGACGTGCCACGCCTCCGCGAGGGCATCGGCTTCGTCGACGCGCGCGCCGGACACCGCTTCGCTCCCATGCTGTCCGTGCGCCAGGTGGTGCGCACCGGGGCGACCGCGACGATCGGGTACTTCGAGGAGCGGCTCACCGGCCTGGACGTCGATCGCGCGGACACGCTGCTCGGGCTCTTCCGCCTCGGCGCACTCGCAGAGCGGCGCTTTGCGGACTGCTCCCAGGGAGAGCGCAAGCGGGCGCTCATCGCGCGAGCCCTCGTCGCCCGGCCCCACCTGCTCCTGCTCGACGAGCCCGGCGCGGGCCTCGACCTGCCGGGACGCGAGATCCTTCTCGGCGCGCTGTCCCGTCTCGCCGGCGACGACCCCCGTCTCGCCACCGTCCTCACGACCCATCATCTCGAGGAGCTCCCGGCGTCCACGACCCACGCGCTGCTGCTCCGGGAGGGCCGCGTCGTCGCCTCGGGCCGGGCGGACGAGGTGCTGCGCTCCGAGCCGGCCTCCGCCTGCTTCGGGCTGCCGGTCGAGGTGACGAGGGTCGACGGCCGCTGGGCGGCCCGCACGGCATCCCCCTGATTCGCTGTTTTCTATAGGATTGGCTGAATTCCTATAGGATCAGCGCGGACTTCTCCTCTCCTTCCCGATCCCGACACCGGAGGTTCCCGCCCGTGGCCGCGACGACCCAGGCACAGCCCGCGCTCGACCCGCACGACTTCCTCGCGATCGACGCGCTGCTCGACGACGAGGAGAAGGCGATCCGCGACACCGTGCGCCAGTTCGTGCGCGAACAGGTGCTGCCCGGGGTGGGCGACTGGTTCGAGCAGGGGATCCTGCCGCGCGAGGTCGTGGCCGAGGCGGCGAAGCTCGGCCTCTTCGGCATGCACCTCCACGGCTACGGGCTGCCCGGAGCGAGCGCGGTCGCGTACGGTCTCGCCTGTCTCGAGCTCGAGGCGGGCGACTCGGGCATCCGCAGCGCCGTCTCGGTGCAGGGCTCGCTCGCCATGTTCGCGATCTGGCGCTGGGGCTCGGAGGAGCAGAAGGAGCGCTGGCTGCCGGCGATGCACGCGGGCGAGGTGATCGGCTGCTTCGGGCTGACGGAGCCGGACGCCGGCTCCGATCCCGGCACGATGCGGACGAACGCCCGGCGCGACGGCGCCGACTGGGTCCTGAACGGGGCGAAGATGTGGATCACGAACGGCAGCATCGCGGACATCGCGATCGTGTGGGCGCGCACCGCGGAGGGCGAGATCCGCGGCTTCATCGTCGAGAAGGGGATGCCCGGCTTCACGGCGCCGGAGATCCACAAGAAGCTCTCGCTGCGCGCATCCGTCACCTCCGAGCTCGTCCTCCAGGACGTCCGCGTTCCCGGCGAGAACATGCTGCCGGGCGCCACGTCGCTGCGCGGGCCGCTCTCGTGCCTCAACGAGGCGCGCTTCGGCATCGTGTTCGGCGCCGTCGGCGCCGCACGCGCGTGCTTCGAGGAGGCGCTCGCGTACTCGAAGGAGCGAATCGTCTTCGACAAGCCCATTTCTGCGTACCAGCTGACCCAGCAGAAGCTGGCCGAGATGGCGCTCGAGATCAACCGCGCCTCCCTGGTGGCGCTGCACATCGGCCGCATGAAGGACAACGGCACGCTGCGGCAGGAGCACGTCAGCCTGGGCAAGATGGGCAACGTGCGCGGCGCCCTCGAGGTTTGCCGTAGCGCGCGCACGATTCTCGGGGGCAACGGCATCACGCTCGAGTACCCGGTGATCAGGCACATGAACAACCTCGAGAGCGTGCTCACGTACGAAGGGACGCACGAGGTGCACACCCTGGTCGTCGGTGCCGCGCTGACCGGCACGCCGGCGTTCCGCTAGGCGACATGTCCGTCGCGCCGGCCCCCTCACGCACGCCGACCGCACCCGATCGCGCGGCGGCGGCGCTGCGCGCCGCCATCCTCGACGGGGAGCTGCGGCCCGGGCAGCGCGTCAACCAGGAGGAATGGGCGGCGCGGACGGGCGTCAGCCCGATCCCCGTGCGCGAGGCGCTCGGCGCCCTGGCAGGCGAGGGCCTCGTCACCTATCGGCCGCGCCGCGGCTACGCGGTCACCGAGCTCGACCTGGCCGACCTCGAGGAGACGTATCGCCTCCGCCGCCTGCTCGAGACGGATGCGCTGCAGCGGGGCGTGCCACGGGCGACGGCAGCCGACCTCGCTGCACTCGAGGCGGACGCGGACGCCTGCGCACAGGCTGCTCGCGCCGGCGACGTCGCAGGACAGCTGGCCGCGAACCGGCGCTTCCACGACCGCCTGCACGGCCTCGCCGGCAGCCGCCCCCTCGCCCGCCTGATCGACCTGCTCTGGGACTCGACCGAGGCCTACCGCGCTCTCTACTACGCGCTGGACGGC
This sequence comes from uncultured Gaiellaceae bacterium, assembly GCA_963787085.1. GTDB lineage: Bacteria > Actinomycetota > Thermoleophilia > Gaiellales > Gaiellaceae > Gaiella. The sequence continues at coordinate 147,731 of CAWBBO010000016.1, forward strand.
GAGGCCGAGCAGGCGGACACGGCGCATCGCGCCATCCTCGCAGCGGTCGCTGCGGGCGACGCGGCGGGCGCGATCCGCCTCCAGGACGCGCACCGCGAGCGGGCACTGGCGCGGCTGCGCGACGAGCTCACGGTGTGAGCCCCTCCCGCCAGTCGCCGTCTGCCGAGCGGCCCGCTCTCGTCTCGGCTGCGATGAGCGAGGCGACGAGGGGGATTGCGAGCAGGATCGGCACGCCGAGCACCGGCCACAGCACCTGATATCCCTCCGTGGCGGTCAGATGGGGCCGCAGGACGTCGATCAGCGCGCCGGCGAGCAGCGGCCCGACGATCAGCCCGATCCCCTTCGTCGTGGTGGCGAGGCCGGAGATGGCGCCGCGGTCCTCGGCCGGCATCAGCTTGAACAGCAGGCCCCAGGCGAGCGTCATCACCGACCCGCCGAAGAGTGCGACGACGAACACGACCGGCAGGTACCAGTCGTGCCACGTGGTGCCGAACCCGCCCGCGAGCAGCCCCACCCCGTAGACGACCGAGCAGGCGGTGATCACGCGTGCGAGCCCGAGGCGGTCTCCGATCGGGCCCGAGACGAGCGCCGCCACGACGTACCCGCCGGCCACCGCCGCCAGCACGGCCGTCGAGGTCGAGAGAGGCTCGCCGAGCCCGACCGTGATGTAGAGCACGACGAACGTGCGCGCACCGGCGAACGTTCCCTCCCAGGCGGCATTCGCGAGCAGGAACCTGCCGACCTCGGGGTTGCGGCGCAGCACGCGCCACGAGTGCCGTACGTACGTACCGACTCCTTCGAAGACCCGGCCGTGGCCGCCGTCCTCGCGCAGGAACAGCACCGGGACGAGACAGGCGGCGGAGACGACCACGGAAGCGACCAGGAACGGGCTCGGCCGCCAGAGGTGGTAGAGGAGGCCGCCGCCGATCAGCGCGCCGCCGAGAGCGATGCCGCGGAACAGGTGCTGGACGCCCTGCGCACGGCCGAAGACGCGATCGGGCAGGAGGTCGGGGTAGAGGCCACGATAGGGCGGCTCGTACACGTAGTACGCGAAGAAGAAGGCGAACACGAGCAGAGCCGTCGTCCAGAGGCTCGGCATGAACGCCATCAGCGCGAGACAGAAGCCGATCGGCCCGACGGCCGCCAGCATGAAGGGCCGCCGCCGGCCCATCGGCGTGTGGAAGGTGTCGCTCCAGGGACCGATCACGAGCGGGAGCGTGAGCGCGAAGGCTCCCTCTGCCGCCAGCACGAGGGCGATCAGGGTGGTGGAGCTCGTGTACCGACCGAGCAGAGGCGGCAGGTAGGCGGCGGTCGTGGTCAGCGACCAGGCAAGGCCGAACGCGCCGACGCCCAGGAGGGCGACCGTGCGTGGCGTCCCCGGCTGGTCAGGCGCTGACGACGCCCTGGGCGGCGAGACCGCCGCAGACGACGTCGACGATCGTCCGCTCCGCACGAGCTACCTCCTCGTCGCCGTCGGGGAGCTGGCCGAGCACCCAGCCCGTGAGGATCTCCTCCAGCCCGCCGTAGAAGATCCAGCTTGCGAGGCGGGCGTCCAGATCCGGCCGGAACACGCCCTCCGACTGCCCACGCTCGATCACGCGCTGGATCGTGAGGAACCCCTCGCGGATCTCGTCGACCTGCCCCTGGAGGTGCGGGCTGCGGGCGACCTCGCGCACCATCACCGTGACGAGGTCGGGGTCGTTGCGCCACGAGCGCAGCAGGATCTTCGCAATTCCTCGCAACTGCTCGTCGGCAGCCTCGTCCGACGCGGCGACTCGCTGGAACGCCGCGAGCAGGTCGGCCCAGTTCTCACGGAAGACCGTGGCGAGCACCGCTTCCTTCGACGGGAAGTAGTGGTAGAGGAGGCCGTGCGCGATGCCCGCCTCCTCGGCGATGTCGCCGACCCGGGAGGTGTGGTAGCCGTTGCGGGCGAACACCCGCACCGCCGCGGCGAGGATCAGGCGCCGCTTCTCGGCACCGGGCTCACGCGCTGCGATTGAAGGGTCAGTCAAGGTTGGCTCAGGATAGGGGCGGCGGACGGCACGACGCAACCCGCGAACCGCGTGCGGGCTCGCCGTCACCCCGTCAGTCGGGCGGGAGGCCGAGCGCAGCAGGAAGGACGGCGAGATCGGGGATCCTGTCCTGCTCGTGAGGACTGAGGCCGTCACGGTCGAGGAGGATCGCGCGTATGCCGAGCGCGCGGGCGCCCTCGATGTCGTCCTCGTAGGAGTCGCCCACCATCGCCGCCTGAGCCGGCTGCACGCCCAGGGCGGCGAGCGCCGTCTCGAAGATGGAACGGTGGGGCTTCGAGCGGCCGTGAGCCTTGGAGCCGACGGCGACGTCGACGTGGAGTGCATGGTGGGCTGCAAAGTCCTCGAGGTCGCGCTGGCCGTTCGAGATGAGGCCGATCGCGAGCCCGTGCCGGCGCAGCTCCGCCAGCACGGGCAGGGCGTCGTCGTAGAGGGCGAAGTTCTCGTGATCCTCCCAGCGCCGCACCATGTCGACCGCACACGACCTGGCTCCCTCGGCGACGCCGCCCATGCCACGGACGATGTCCTCGGTGAAGGCGATCCAGATCTCCTCGTCGTGGACGTGCTCGGGATGGCGCTGCAGGTCGTCGAGGGCCGCGAGGCGGGCGCCCTCGTAGGCGGCGGGGTCGAGGTCGAGCCCGTGCTCGAGACCGACGGCCCTGTACGCCTCGGGCCCGAGCTCCGGCCCCGGCCGCGACAGCGTGAAGTCGACGTCGAACAACACGGCTCGCAACACGACACCGAGGATAGCCCGTCTCCCGAAAGCAACCTGTCGCTGCCGCCGGAGCCGGGCTCCGCCCGGCGGGCGAAGCAGCAGGAGGGGGATCGTGGGGGAACCTCGGTTCCCCCACGCTTTTGGGGGTTTGCCGCCGCAGGCGGACCCCCGCGGCGTCCGTTCCGCCTCTGCGGAACGGACGCTCGCGGAAAGTCGGGGTGCCCAGATTTGAACTGGGGACCTCTCCGACCCGAACGGAGCGCGCTACCAGGCTGCGCCACACCCCGAGCGGAGCACAGGGTACCGACTCGGCGCGGCGAGGTCATACCCGGTCGAGCCTCTAGGCTGTGGCGGATGGCCGACCGGGACGAGATCGTCGCGTATGCGAACACGTTGCTGGACGTAGAGAAGTGGCCCGAGTTCGGCATGCCGGGCGTCCAGGTGGTCGGCGCGGAGGACGTGACGACGCTCGTGTGCGGCGTGTCGAGCTCGCGGGAGCTGTTCGAGCAGGCGGCCGGGCTGGGCGCCGAAATGGTGCTCGTCCATCACGGGCTGTTCTGGCGCAACGAGCCGCTCGTCGTCGACGCGCGCCTGCGCGGCCGGCTCGAGGCGCTCTTCAGGGGCGAGATCAGCCTGCTCGCCTACCACCTGGCGCTGGACGCGCACCCGACGCTCGGGAACAGCGCCCAGCTCGCCGGCCGCATCGACGCGACACCGGAAGGGCCGTTCGGCGACGTCGGGCTCGCGTGCACGGTTGCGCCGGTGTCGATCGAGGAGCTGGCGGACCGTGTCGCTGCCGCTCTCGCCCGCGCGCCGCTCGTGCTTCCGTACGGACCGGAGGCGGTCCGGCGGGTCGCGATCTCCACGGGCGCGGCGGGCTACGACCTGATCCGGGCGGCACACCAGGGCTTCGACGCGCTGCTGACCGGCGAGCCGGAGGAGCCGAACTACGCTTCTGCCCGCGAGCTCGGCATCCACCTGATCGCGGCGGGGCACCACGCGACGGAGCGGTACGGCGTGCAGGCGCTCGCCTCGCACCTGGCCGGGCACTTCGGCCTCGACTGGCACTACGTCGAGGCAGACAACCCGGTCTAGCAGATGGCGCCACCGATCCCGTGGCGGCGGGCGCTCTCACGGACGGCGACGCCGTACAGCCCCACGGCGGCGCCGCCTCGGTCGCCGGTGGGCACCGCGGTCGCGATCCCGACCGGCTCTCCGTCGAGCTCGGCCACCGCAGTCGAGAACCCGTGTGCGCCGAGGCGCGGCTCGACGAAGGGGCGGCTGTGCTCGGCGGCGTGGCCGAATGCCTCGGCGTCGATCTCGGCGACGAGAACTGCGTCGGTGGGCGTTCCGAGCCGGAGGAAGACGCCGGGGGGAGTCGTCCGCCTGCCATGCGTCTCCCTGCGCGGAGCACACGCGCGCCGACAGACCGGTCACGCGATGCTCTGCCCGAGCGTGGCGAGGGAGTCGACGATCGCCTCTGGTCGCTCGACCAGCACGAGGTGGCCGCAGTCGGCGACGACGCGCAGCGGCGCCCCGAGGCGGCGTGCAAGCTCCATCCCGTCGGCGACCGGGAGCTGCAAGTCGCGAGCTCCCCACACCACGATCGCCGGGCAGCCGACGGCGCCGATATCGACACGCAGATCGTCACGGGTCATCGCCGCGCCGGCGACGCCGATGTCGCCGTGCACGCGGCTGTCGCGCACGAGGCCGCGCAACGCCTCTGCCGGGAGAGCGTCCGCGTCGGCCACGAACCACGGTCGCAGGATCGCCCGCCGGAAGCCGGCCCGGGCACCGAACCGCCGGGCGAAGGGCTGCATCAGCTTGACCGGCCGTAGCCGGGTCGTGAACGTCACGTAGCGCCGGGCGGCCGCCGTCCCCGTCGAGATTCCCGCGGCGGACACGAGCAACAACCCGGCCACGAGGTCGGGTCGCTGCAGCGCGAGGCGCAGCGCGACGTGGCCACCGAACGAATGACCCGCCACGAGCGCGGGGCCGGTGTCGAGTTCGTCGAGCGCGCCCGCGACGGCCGTCGCGAAGTCTCCCACGCCGGCGCCCCGGCGCAGCGTCGGCGAGCCGCCGTGGCCGGGCAGGTCGAGCGCGACGACACGGTGCCGCGCGACAAGGCCTGGGAACACCCGCACCCAGTTCGCGGCCGAGCCGCCGAGCCCGTGCAGGAGCACGACCGGAGAGCCGCTACCTCCGGCGTAGGCGTGCACGCCTGCCGCCATACGCGGCTCGAGCACCGTTCGGGCGATTGCGACCGTCACCTCCCAGGAGTATCCTCGAAGTACATCATGGTGCCTTTCGGGAGGCGGGCCCGTTGACCCCCGCCACTCACAACCGAGTGTCGAGCCGCCCGACCGTGCGCATTGCGCCGGTGGGGCTTTTTTGATGCCGGAAGGAGGAGTCGAATGGCCAACCACCTGACGCCCGAGGAACTCTCGAAGGAGCTCGGCATGGATCGCGAGGCGATCATCAGGCTCTGCATCGAGGAGGGCGTCCCCATCTACCACGGCAAGATCGACAAGCACCTGTTCCAGGCGCACCTGCAGGCGAGCCACGCACCCATCGCGCAGCACGCGTGACGGCGCAGCACGCTTAGAACCGTCTCGATCAGACGTGGGGTGTCTCCCGAAAAGCAGGGGAGACACCCCGGTAACCACGTGGCGTCGAGCGCGCGGCGGCCCTCGCCTAGCTGGAGCGTGACCGCGGCTTCCTGGCCGGCGCCTTCCGCTCCTTCGCACGGGGCTTCGGCTTCGCCTCCTTCGCGCCTGTCTTCGCTGCTGCGACGCTCGCTTTCAGCGCCTCGAGCAGGTCGACCGCGGGCGCGCGCTCGACTGCCGGCTCCGGCTGCACGATCTCCTCGCCCCTGAGCTTTGCCTCGAGCAGCGCTCGGAGGTCGCGCCGGTAGTCGCTCGCGAGACTCGCGGGATCGAACGAGCCGGCGAGGCCGTCGATGATCTGGCGGGCGAGCTCGAGCTCGGAGGGCTTCACCTCGGTGGCGCCGACGGCCTCCTCGATCTCGGCCTGGGAGTACACGTCCTCGGCGAGGAACAGCGTCTCGAGCACGAGCGCGTCGCCCTTCGCGCGGACGAGGCAGATCGATTCGCGGCCCGACCGGACGAAGCGGCCGACGGCCCCCACGTCCGCCTCGCGCATCGCGTCGAGCAGGAGCCGGTACGGGCGACGCTGCGCGGCGGCCGAGCCAGGCACGAGGAAGTACGTGCGATCGAGCCAGACGGGGTCGATCTGGTCGACGGGGACGAACTGGGTGATCTCGATCGAGCGAGACTCGTCGTGCCGCTCGAGCGCCTCGAGCTCCGCCTCCTCGACGACGACGAACTGCCCCTTGGCGACCTCCCAGCCCTTCACGAGCTCGTCGCCTGAAACCTCGCGGTCGTGGGTCGGGCACCAGCGCTTCTGCTTGATCGGAGTCAGGCACTCGCGGTGCAGGAGCCGGAAGGAGACGTCCGACTGGCGGGCGGCCGGCTTGGTCGCCGGGGCCAACCCGACGGGGATGCTGACGAGCCCGAAGCTCAGGGATCCGTTCCAGGTCGTTCTCACATTGCCTCGCAGAATCGGGGACCATCGCATTCTTCCCGTTATCGCGGGTTCCTTCACATGTAGATTCTCGGTCCGTGAGCACGAAGCGTACGATCGCGGCCCTCTGGCGGGACGCCGTCGCGAAAGAGCGGCCCGGCGCGGCCTATCTGACCCAGCACGGCGACCACTGGCACGCGGTCACGTGGGCGGAGGCGGCGGAGCGTGTCGACAAGCTGGCCAACGGTCTTCTGGCCCGCGGCGTCCGCAAGGGGGACGCGTTCGGGCTGCTGGCGCGGACGACGCTCGAGTGGTCGCTGTTCGACTTCGCGCTCGCCCTGGTCGGGGCAGTCGGCGCTCCCGTGTACGCGAACAGCTCGCCGAAGGACGTCGCCTACATCCTCGATCATGCGGAGGCGATCGGCGTGTTGTGCGAAGACGAGGAGCAGCGCGCGAAGGTCGAGCAGGAGCGGGCCGGCCTGCCCCGGCTGCGCCATGTGCTCGCCTTCGACGACCTGCCGGCGCTCGAGGCCGAGGGCGCCGTGTTCCGCGAGGAGCACCCGACGGCGCTCGACGAGGCGACGGCGGCGGTGAACGAGGACGACCTGTTCACGTTCATCTACACCTCGGGGACAACCGGCCCGCCCAAGGGCTGCATGATCCGGCATCGCAACTACTACGCGATGGCGTCGGTGATCGACCACCTGCCGCTGTACGTGCGCGAAGAGGACCTGATGCTTCTGTATCTGCCGCTCGCACACAACTTCGGGCGGCTCATGCACCTGACGGGCGCCTACGTCGGCTACACGATCGCGTTCCTGCCCGACCCGCTGCAGACCGCCGACGCGCTCCAGCAGGTGCGCCCCACCGTGCTGCCGAGCGTGCCGCGCGTGTACGAGAAGATCCACGGGGCGATCGTGTCCGCGATCGACGAGACAGCCGGACCGAGACGCCGCCTCGCGGACTGGTCGATGTCCGTGGGTCGGCGCGTCAGCAAGCTGGAGGAGGCCGGGCGGAAGGTGCCGCTTGACGCTGCGCACGCAGCACCGGCTCGCCGACCGGATCGTGTTCGCGAAGATCAGGAAGCGGCTCGGCGGGCGGCTGCGCACGCCGATCTCCGGCGGCGCGCCGCTCGCGCAGGAGATCGCCGAGTTCTTCGACGGCGTCGGCATCCGGATTCTCGAGGGGTACGGGCTGACCGAGTGCACGACGGCCGCAACCACGAACACGCCGGAGCGCTGGCGGTTCGGCACAGTCGGGCCGGCCTTGCCCGGCTTCGAGCTGGCACTCGCGGAGGACGGGGAGCTGCTGATCCGCAGCGACACGGTCTTCGCCGGCTACTTCAAGGATCCGGACGCGACCGCCGCCGTCCTCGACCCGGACGGATGGCTGCACTCGGGCGACATCGCGGAGATCGACGCCGACGGCTTCGTCACGATCACCGACCGCAAGAAGGACATCCTCGTCACCGCGGGCGGCAAGAACATCGCCCCGCAGAACCTCGAGAACGACCTGAAGGCGTCGCGATTCGTCTCCCAGGCGGTCGTCGTCGGCGACCGCAAGCCGTACGTCGCGGCGCTGATCACGCTCGATCCGGTGGAGATGGGCAAGTGGGCTGCCGAACGCGACATCGCGGGGGGCATGGACGTGCTGGCCCGCGACCCCCGCGTCCACGACCTCGTCCAGGGCATCGTCGACGACGTCAACCGCGAGCGGTCGCGCTTCGAGCAGCTCAAGCGCTTCACGATCCTGCCGCGCGACTTCACGATGGAGCACGACGAGGTGACCCCGACGCTGAAGCTGAAGCGCCGGGTCGTGATGGAGCACTTCGCCGACGACGTCGACGAGCTGTATGAGGCTGATGCTAGCCGGCAAGCGGAGCCTTCGCTTGGCGAAGCCTCGGAATCCGCTACGCGGATTCCGCCGCGACCCTCCCTGCCAGCCGGGAAGGCTCGTCAACCAATGCGACCGGGCGTGTCTCCCCTGCTTGTGCCGGCGAAGCCGGACACGCCGCCACACACGGCCACCCTCGAACCCGCCTCTGGCCTCCGACGCGAGCGGCCCCGGAGGCCGGCTCCGCCGCCGGGAGGGGCCGCGGTCGGTGGTCAGAGGCGCTTGGCGCCGACCCAGCCGGAGCGGTAAATGCTGGAGATCTTGACGACGTCGCCGGTGTGCGGAGCGTGGATGTACTGGCCGCCGCCGATGTAGATGCCCATGTGCCCGAGGCCGTTGAAGAAGACGAGGTCGCCGGGCTCGAGATCGGACTGCGACACCGATGTGCCGTAGTTGTAGATCGAGGCGGCGTGGTGCGGTAGCGAGACGCCGACCTGGTTGTAGACGAACTGGACGAGGCCGGAGCAGTCGAAGCCGCTCGGGCTCGCGCCGCCCCAGACGTAGGGGACGCCCAGGTACTGCATCGCGATGCCGACGACGCCGCCGTACTGCGCAGGCGGCGCCTGGGCGAACTGGTCGTCGGGTGCCGCGAGTGCCGTGCCGGGGTCGGCGAGCTCGGTCGTGGCGGCGTCGGAGGCTGCGACCCGGGCGGCGTTCGCGGCCGCGGCAGCGGCCTGTTGCTGCGCCGCGAATCGCGCGCGAGCCTGGGCGGCGAGGGCGGCCTGCCTGCGGGCTTCCTCGGCCTGGAGCTGCTTGATCTCGTCCTGGAGCCCGGCGAGCTTGCGCTCGCGCTCGGCGAGCTGGCCCTCGATCCACTGCTTCTGCGACACCCGTTCGGCGACGACCCGTGCCTGGGCGGCCCGGGCGGCCTTCAGCCGCTCACGCCGGTGCTCGACCTCCTTGCGGAACACCTTGACGTCCTGCAGCACTTCGGCGTCCTGGTCGCCGACACGCTCGACCATGTCGATCCGGTTGAGCAGGTCGTCGAGGCTCTCGGCGCCGAGGATGATCTCGACGGCACCGCCGCCGTCGCCGTTCACGTAGAGCGCGCGGAGCCTGTCTGCGACGTGGGCCTGGGCGACCCCGAGGCTGTTGCGGGCGACGACGAGATGCCGGGCGTTCGACGTGAGGTCGGCGTCGATCTGCTCGAGCTGGACGTTCGCGTAGTTGAACGCTTCGATCGCGTGCTCGAGCTTGGCGTCGGTCTCGTGGATCTCGGCGAGCACGGCCTGAGCCTGCGCGCGCTTGGAGTCGATGGACGGATTTGCGGTTGCGGACGAGGCAACGGTCAGGAGTGCCGTCACAAGCGCCGCAATGGCGAACAGAGTGGCTGTGGCCTGTCGCGTTCTCGAACTGGGCATGGAGCGTGTTCGACCGTCGTCAGGCTCGCCGGTGGCGGCGTCACCCGTCACGAGGCAAGTACCTTACCAGCGGCCCCGGCGGCCTGCAACCGGGTACTGACGTAAATACCAGCAAAACAGCGGCTTTTCACCGAGTTGACGCTGACGATTGTGCTACCGTCCTGCCTCTGTGAGCGCTCGTGCCAGAGGGTTTGCACCGCTCCTCGTGGCGGTGGCGGCCGGGGCCCTCCTGATCGTGCTCGCACCCTCGGCGGGAGGCGCCGAGACGGCGCCGGGGTTGCGCGCAAGGGCGGCGGCGCTCCGCGGCGCCGAGCAGGGGGCGCTCCTGCAGCTGTACGCGGCGGAGTCGTCGCTTGCACGTGCGCGCAGCGAGGAGGCGCGCCTCGCGAGCCGTTCGCGCGCCCTCGCCGCCGAAGAGCGTCTGGCGTCGCGTCGCGCACACATCGTGCAGCGCTCGCTCGCCGCCTCGCAGTCGCGGGTCGCGCGGATTCTGCGTGACCTGTACGTCGAGGGCGACGTCGACCCCGTCGCCGTCATCTTCGGCGCAGGCTCGCTCGACGAGCTCGTGACGGGAATCGAGAGCCTCGGCTGGGCGGCCGCGCAGAATCGCTCCCTCGCCCGGCAGGCGCGTGCGCGGGCCGCGGCCTTGAGAGGGCTGCGGGCCCGGCTCGCCGACCGGCGCCGCGCCCTCGACGACGCGAGTGCTGCTGCGCGCGCCGCAACGAGGAGACTCGAGCAGGCGACTGCGCGCCGCGCGGCCACGGTGTCGTCGTTGAGGCGCCAGGGTGCGCTGACGGCGGAACGGCTCGGGGCGCTGCAGGACCAGGCGCGGGCAGCGCAACGGGCCTCGGCGAAGCTCACGCCGCGACGGCGACGGAGCAGGAGGCGCCGGACCCCGAGGGTGGCTCGGTCGCCGGGGCGGAGCCGTTGCCCGCCACCGCCGTCTCGCTGCCCGCGGGCGCGAGCAGCCTCGTCGTCGACGCGGTCGCGTATCACCTGCCGGGGAGAACTGCGAGCGGGTTGCCTGTCGGCATCGGCGTGATCGCCGTCGATCCACTCGTGATCCCGCTCGGCACGCGGGTGTTCGTGCCCGGCTACGGCGCCGCGGTCGCTGCCGACACGGGCACGGCGATCAGGGGCAACATCATCGATCTCTGGATGCCGAGCACGGCGCAGGCGCGGGCGTGGGGTCGACGCACCGTCACGATCACCGTCTACGGTTCCTGATCGTGAGGCATCTGCTCGCCCGTACCGCGTGCGCGACCGTCGTCGCCGTGGCGGCGACGGCAGCTCTCGTCCCGGCCGCTGTCACGGCGGCGCCGCAGGCGGGCGCCGTGCCGGGTCTGACGAAAGCCCTCGAGTCACCGGCGCTGTCGCTCGGCCGCACGGCGGCGCTCGCGGTCGACCTGAAGACGGGAGCGGTCGTGTTCGCCCACAACGGCACGATGCCGGTCGCGCCCGCGTCGAACGAGAAGCTTCCCGTCGCGTGGGCCGCGTTGACGAGGCTCGGCCCCGCCTACAGATTTCATACCGAGCTGTACGGCGTCGGTGTCCGTCGAGGCACCGTGTGGGACGGCGACCTGGTGCTGAAGGGATTCGGCGATCCCACGCTCTCCGCGCTGGATCTCGAGCTGCTGGCGCGCAAGGTGCGGGCGTCAGGGCTGCGCTCCGTCACCGGGCGCGTGCTCGGGGACGAGTCGTACTACGACCGGAAGCGCGGCGCAGACGGCTGGAAGCCCACGTTCCTCGGCGGTGAGACGCCGCCGCTGTCGGCGCTCGTCGCCGACCGCGCCCACGGCTGGCCCGCGCTGTCGCCGCCGCTGCTCGCTGCACGCTCGCTTCGCGATGCACTCGTGCGGCTCGGCGTCTCGGTTGCCGGCCGGCCCGGCCTCGGCGTGGCGCCACGCAATGCCGCCTCGCTCGCCTCGGACGTGTCGGCGCCGCTCGCGGCGATCGTCCGGGTGATGAATCGGGACAGCGACAACTTCTATGCCGAGATGCTGCTGAAGGAGATCGCGGCTGCCGCGGGCAAGGTCGGAAGCTCCACGATGGGCGGCAAGCTCGTCGTCGCCACGATGGCGGAGGCCGGCATCCCGGTTCGAGGCGTGCGGATCGTCGACGGGTCGGGGCTCTCGAGCCTCGACCGGCTCACGGCAGTCGCCCTGGTCGGCGTTCTCCGGGCCGGGCTCGGCGACCCGTCGATCCGGGCAGCGTTCGTCGACTCGCTCGCGGTCGCAGGTCGCAGCGGCACGCTGAGCGGCCGCCTGTTCCCGCTGCGCGGGCAGGTCAGGGGCAAGACGGGCACGACGAACCTGGCCTGCAGCCTGTCCGGGTACGTCGGCAGCAGCTACGCCTTCGCCGTGCTGCAGACCGGCGACCCGGTCTCCTACTGGGCGGCGAGAGAGGCACAGGATCGGTTCGTGACGGCGCTCGCCGTCTCGACGGCAGCGCCGACCCCTTGAGGGCGAGGCGTGCTTCGCCCCACGGCGGGCTCACTGTCCGAGGAGTGCCCGGAGCCCTGCCTCGTCGAGGAGTGGCACGCCGGCCCGTTCGGCCTTCGCCGCCTTGGAGCCGGGGCTCTCCCCCACGATCACGGCGGTCGTCTTCTTGGAGACGGAGTCTCCGACCTTCGCCCCGAGCGCCTCGAGGGCTGCTTTGGCCGCCTCGCGGGTGAACCCCGCCAGCGTGCCGGTGAGCACGTACTGGTGGCCGCTGAGGGGCCCTTCGACGGGCTGCTCCGCCTCGCCTGCCGTCATCTGCAGCCCGAGCGAGCGCAGATCCTCGACGAGCGCCCTGTTCTCGGCGTCGGCGAACCACTCCGCGATCAGCTCGGCGCGGTCGGGCCCGATCCCCTCGGCCTGTTCGAGGTCTTCCTGGCCGGCGGCCGTCAGCGCGTCGACGGTGCGGAAGTGGCGGGCGAGGTTCCGCGCCAGTACCCACCCGACCTTCGGCATGTTGAGGCCGAAGAGGACGCGTGAGAACGGCTGCCGGCGGGAGCGGTCGATCGCCTCGATCGCGCGGGCGGCGGAGATCTCGCCGTAGCCCTCGATCTCGAGCAACTGCTCGGCCGTGAGGCGGTAGAGGTCGGGCATGGAACGCAGCAGGCCCTCGTCCCAGAGTTTCCGCACGAACTGCTCGCCGACTCCCTCGATGTCCATGGCGGCGCTGACCCAGTGGATCAGCGTCTCCAGGCCGCGGGAGGGGCAGGCGCGGTTGGGGCAGCGGTGCTTGACCTCCCCCTCGGGCTGGACGACGGCGGCACCGCAGAGAGGACAGTGCGTCGGCATCTTCCAGTCGACCGTGCCTGGGCGGTGCTCGCCGGCAGGCCCGACGACCTGCGGGATCACGTCGCCCGCGCGCTGCACGATGACGAGGTCGCCCTCGCGGATGCCCTTGCGGTTGATGTCCTCCTCGTTGTGGAGCGTGGCAGTGGAGACGGTGACGCCGCCGACCTGGACGGGCTCGAGCTCGGCCCACGGGTTGAGAGCCCCGGTGCGGCCGACCCGGATGTGGATGCGGCGCAGCATCGTCACCGCGGTCGACGGCGCCCACTTGTATGCACGTGCCCAGCGTGGGCGTTCGTGCAGGGAGCCGAGCCGCTCCTGCTGGTCGAAGGAGTCGACCTTGATCACGATCCCGTCGATCTCGTAGTCGAGCTCGGTGCGGCGCCGCTCCCACGCCTCGCAGGCGGCGGCGACCTGCTCGATCGTCTCGACACGCTCGGCGTGCGGGCTCGTGCGGAAGCCGTGCTCGCGCAGCCAGCCGAGCATCTCGAAGTGGGTGTCGGGGCCGGCGCCGTCTCGCACGCCGGCTCCGTACGCCCAGAGGGAGAGCGGCCGCTCGGCTGTGATCGCCGGATCGAGCTGGCGCAGCGACCCCGCTCCGGCGTTCCGCGGGTTCGGGGCCGGCTTCTTGCCGGCGGCGAGCTGCGCGTCGTTGAAGCGGGCGAAGCCGCTGAGCGGGAAGTACACCTCGCCGCGCACTTCGAACAGCGGCGGCGGCGTCTCGCCTGCGGGCATCCGCATCCGCAGCGGCACGGCGTCGATCGTACGCAGGTTTGCAGTCACGTCCTCTCCGCGGGACCCGTCGCCGCGGGTGGCACCGCGGACGAACGTGCCGTGCTCGTAGACGAGCGAGATGGCGGAGCCGTCGACCTTGGGCTCGATCACGTAGGCGACGTCTTCGTCGGTACCGAGGCGCTTGCGCACGTCGTCGGCCCATTTCGCGAGCGCCTCCGGCGTCGTCACCTTCTCGAGCGACCCCATCGGCGCGAGATGCTCTACCTTGCGGAACCCCTCTGCCGGAGGCGCACCGACCCGTTGCGTGGGCGAGTCCGGCGTGACGAGCTCGGGGTGGACGGCCTCGAGCCCCTGTAGCTCGTCGTACAGCGCGTCGTAGCCGGCGTCGCTGATCTCGGGGTCGTCGAGGACGTGGTAGCGGTAGGAGTGGTGCTCCAGCAGTCGTCGCAGCTCCGCGGCCCGCTCGACCAGGTCAGAAGAGCGCAAGGAGCTCCTCCGGCGTGTGCACGAGCGCGTCCGGCTGCTCGTGCAGGAGTCTCTCGTCCGGGTGGATGCCTCCCCACCCGACCGCGACGGCGAAGACGCCGGCCGCCTTGCCGGCCTTGATGTCGAATGGCGAGTCGCCGACGTAGGCGGCGTCGCGTGGCTGCGCGCCCATGCGGGCGAGCGCTTCGAGGAGGGGGTCGGGGTCGGGCTTGTGGCGGGTCGTGTCCTCGGCACCGACGAGCACCTCGGTCGTCTCGCGCAGGATCGGGAAGCGGTCGAACGCGAGCTCGACGGTGCGAACGCGCTTGGCGGTCACGATGCCGAGCCGGTGCCCGCGGTCGCGCAGCTGCCGAAGCGTCTCGGGCACGCCGTCGAACATCTCGAGGGTCGCGTGCAGAGGCTCGTTGTGATTCCGGTAGCTCTCGACGAGCTCGTCGACGCGGTCGGGGTCGAGGTCGCGCATCTGCGCGATCAGCCCGGGGCCGCCGATGGCGGCGCGGACCTTCTCCGCGTCCGGCTCTCGCCCCAGCACCGTCACCGACGCGTGCCGCATGGACGCCATGATGATCGGCCCCGAGTCGATCAGGGTGCCGTCGAGGTCGAACAGGAGGATCGGGTACCGCATGGGGCGATCGTAGCCGGGCCGCAGGCCCGGCTACGATCGCCCCTACCGGCTACCCGATGAGGGGACACACTTCGGTGTGTCCCCGGCCCGGAACACGTGAGCGTGCGTCCCCGACCAGAGCACGTGCCCCACGGTCAGTAGTGGACGCGCTCGAGGATGAGGCCCCATGGTGGCGCCGTCATGCCGCCTTCGGAGCGCGGGCGCCCCTCGAGCAGCCGGCCGAAGCGTACGGGCGTCGACTCGAGCATCGTGCCGACGAGCGTTCGCACCATGTGCCGGAGGAACGAGTCGGCGGTGATCGTGAACTCGAGGTAGTCGCCCCGCCGCACCCAGTCGGCCGAGTGGACGTTCCGGGCGAGTACGTCGTGCTCCGTCACCGTGGGTGTGAACGCGGTGAAGTCGTGCTCTCCAGGGAGCATGGCGGCGCAGCCGACGAGCGCGGCCTCGTCGACGGGGCGGGGCCACCACAGGGCCCGTCGCGCCTCGAGCGCAGATCGTGTGGGGCGGTTCAGCACCACGTACCGGTAGGAGCGGGCGGTGGCGGAGAAGCGGGCGTGGAAGCCCTCGGGCGCGTCCTCGGCGGCGACGACGGCGACGTCGGCGGGCAACGCCGTGTTGAGCGCCTCGGGGGCCCGCGTCGCAGGCGGGCCGCCCTCGACAGCGACCGAAGCGACCTGGCCGCTCGCGTGCACGCCGGTGTCGGTGCGGCCGGCGACGGCGAGCCCGTCCCACGTCGGGTAGAGGGCGTCGAGCGCGTCGCGCAGGCATCCCTCCACGGTGCGCCGCTCAGGCTGGCGAGCCCAACCCCGGAAGTCCGTGCCGTCGTACTCGATCGTGAGCTTGAGCGATCTCATGCGGTCGGCAGGACCGGCTCGACGTCGAGCGCAAGCCCTCTGACGGCGCACACGACGACCTCCCGTCCCGGCTCGACCTGCACCGGGCTCTGCGCCTGCCAGATCTCTCCCTGCACCCGCACCTGGCCGCGGGGCGCGAGCGTGGTGACGACGACGGCACGCCTCCCCACGAGATCGTCGACGCCGACGACGCTGCGACGCCGCCTCGACCACCACCAGAAGAACGCCGTCTCGAGCACGTCGACGGCGGCGGCCGCGATCACGAGCATCCATCCCCAGGGTGAGGGGAGGAAGACGAACGCGAGGATCAAGGCGACGATCGTCAGCATGGCTCAAGCGTAGACGGGCCGCGGCTCGCCTCGGAACGGCGAAGGGCGCCCGCGGGGCGCCCTTCGCAGCCGGTCTCCGGTCGCCGCCCGATTACCTAGGCGGCCCGGCCCGCAGGCTCGTGATCGACGAGCTCGAGCAGCACCATCGGCGCGGCATCGCCCTGGCGCGGGCCGATCTTGACGATGCGGGTGTAGCCGCCCGGCCGCTCGGCGAAGCGCGGTGCGACGTCGGCGAACAGCCGATGCACGACGTCGTTCGAGCGGAGCGTGGCGAGCGCCTGCCGGCGTGCGTGCAGGTCTCCGCGCTTGCCGAGCGTGATCAGCTTCTCGGCGAGAGGCTTGACGGCCTTGGCCTTGGCCTCGGTCGTCTCGATGCGGCCGTGCTGGATCAGCGCCCCCGCGAGGTTCGAGTAGAGCGCCTTGCGATGGGCCGAGTCCCGGCCGAGCTTCTTGCCTGCGCTGGCATGCCTCATGGTTAGGCGAGCTCCTCGCCCTTCAGCGTGAGACCGTGCGCCGCGAGTGTCTCGCGAACTTCCTCGACGGACTTGCGGCCGAAGTTCGGGATGGCGGCGAGCTCTGCTTCGGACTTCGAGGTCAGGTCGCCGATCGTCTCGATGCCCACGCGCTTGAGGCAGTTGTAGGAGCGGACACCGAGCTCGAGCTCCTCGATCGGGAAGTTCTCCATTCCGTGCAAGGTGGACGCCTCCGCGGCCGCCTCGATCGCGGCCTCGCCGAAGCCCTCGATGCGATCGAGGTCGGTGAAGATGGCGAGCTGCCGGATCAGGATCTCTGCGGCCTCGGCGATCGCGTCACGCGGCTCGATCGAGCCGTCCGTCGTCACGTCGAGGACAAGCTTGTCGTAGTCGGTGCGCTGCCCGACGCGCGCGGCCTCGACCTCGTAGGCGACACGCCGCACGGGGGAGAAGATCGAGTCGATCGGGATCACGCCGATCGACATCTCCGGCCCTCGGTTCAGCTCGGCGGGGACGTACCCGCGACCACGGCCGATCGTGAGCGTCATCTCGAGCTTGCCCTTGTCGGCGAGGTGGGCGATCTCGAGCTCGGGGTTCAGGATCTCGAGGTCGGCAGGCGCCTCGATGTCGGCGGCCGTGATCACGCCCGAGCCCTTCTTCGAGATGTGCACCTCGATCTCGGGCGACTCGCCGTGGAGCCGGCAGATCAGGCTCTTGAGGTTGAGGATCAGGTCGGTGACGTCCTCGCGGACGCCCGGCAGCGTCGTGAACTCGTGCGCGATCCCCTCGATCTTGACGGCGGTCACGGCTGCGCCCTCGAGCGACGAGAGCAGGACGCGACGCAGCGAGTTGCCGAACGTGTAGCCGAAGCCACGGTCGAGCGGCTCGATCGCGAACACGCCGCGATGGTCGTCGCCCTCCTCGGTGACGATGCGCGGAATCTGGAAGTCCATCAGGCTGGTGCGGGTGGCCAAGGCGGTCCTTTCGTTCTTCACAAACGGGCTTCAGAGCGGGCGAGGCACAGCCTCGCCCCTACTTGGAGTAGAGCTCGACGATCAGGGATTCCTGGACGGGCGTGTCGATCTCCGCCCGATTGGGCCAGCGCAGGACGGTGCCGGCGAGGCCCTCGTGGTCGGCCTGCAACCAGGGTGCGACCGAGGCGGTGAGATCGGTGGCGTCGCGCACGAGCGACGCGGCGGGGCTGCCCTGCTCGAGCATGATCACGTCGTTCGGGCGGACGCCGAAGCTCGGGATGTTGACACGGCGGCCGTTGACCTGGAAGTGGCCGTGGCGGACGAGCTGCCGGGCCTGCGCGCGCGACCCAGCGAAGCCGAGCCGGTACACCACGTTGTCGAGGCGCGTCTCCAGCATGCGCAGGAGTGTCTCGCCGGGTGCGCCGGCGCCACGGGAGGCCTTCTCGTAGTAGTTCCGGAACTGCTTCTCCAGCAGGCCGTAGTACCGGCGCGCCTTCTGCTTCTCGCGGAGCTGCAGCAGGTACTCGCTCTGCTTGATGCGGCCGCGCCCATGCTCACCGGGCGGATAGGAGCGCCGCTCGATGGCGCACTTCTCGGTCAGGCAGCGCTCGCCCTTGAGGAACAGCTTGATGCCTTCGCGCCGGCAGATACGGCACTTCGGTCCCAGGTCGCGGGCCACTAGACGCGCCTCCGCTTCTTCTGGCGGACGCCGTTGTGGGCCTGCGGCGACACGTCCTTGACCCCGAGGATCTCGAGACCGGCCGCCTGCAGCGAGCGGATCGCCGTCTCGCGCCCGGAGCCCGGTCCCTTGACGAACACCTCGACCTTCTGCAGGCCGTGCTCCATCCCCTTGCGGGCACAGTTGTCGGCGGTCACCTGGGCGGCGAACGGCGTGGACTTGCGGGAGCCCTTGAACCCGGCGGAGCCGGCGGACTCCCACGCGATCACGTTGCCCTCACGGTCCGTGAGGGACACGATCGTGTTGTTGAACGACGTCTTGATGTGCGCCTGGCCGATCGCGATGTTCTTCTTCACGCGACGACGCGTGCGGCCGCGGGCTGCTGCTGCTTTGCGCGGAGGTGCCATCTACCCTACTTCCCCTTCTTCCCGCGTCCGACGGTCTTCTTGGGGCCCTTGCGGGTGCGCGCGTTCGTCTTCGTCCGCTGCCCGCGGGCGGGCAGGCCGCGCCTGTGGCGCAGACCTCTGTAGCAGCCGATCTCGGACAGGCGCTTGATCGCCTGGGAGCGCTCCCGGCGCAGGTCTCCCTCGACCTCGACGTTCGCATCGATGTAGGTGCGGAGCTTCGTGACCTCGTCGTCCGTGAGATCCTTGACCTTCTGGTTCGGATCGAGCTCGAGCTCCTTGCAGATCTTCTGCGCGATCGACTGGCCGATCCCGAAGATGTACGTGAGACCGATCTCGAGCCGCTTCTGGTTCGGGAGATTGACGCCGGCGATACGTGCCATTAGTGAGCCACCCCGTTACCCCTGCCTTTGCTTGTGCCTGGGATTGATGCAGATGACCATGGTGCGCCCGTGCCGCTTGATCACGCGGCAGCGCTCACACATGGGCTTGACGGACGGGCGTACTTTCATCGGTGAGTTCCTTGGGGCTGCGTGTCAGGACTAACGAAGTCGGAAGGTGATGCGGCCGCGCGTGAGATCGTAGGGGGAGAGCTCGACCTTGACCCGGTCTCCGGGAAGGATGCGGATGTAGTGCTTGCGCATCTTCCCTGAGATCGTGGCGAGCACGCTGTGTCCCGTGTCGAGCTCCACCCGGAACATCGTGCTTGGGAGCGCCTCGACGACCTCGCCTTCGACCTCGATCTTCTCTTCCTTGACTGCCACCCTTCCCTCGCGTGAAGACCACGCCTGCCGTTCGCGGACATTCTTGTACGGATCCCATGGCGCAGCACGCGGGCGCGCCGCAGGGCCGCTTACTGTAGCAAACTCGCCCTCTCCGTGGCGATCCCGACGCGGGGCGTGAGGATGCGCGGCCCGCTCGCCGTGATCGCGACGGTGTGCTCGAAGTGCGCGGCGAGGGAGCCGTCGTCGGTGGAGATCGACCAGCCGTCGGCGTGCAGGTAGACGTCGGGCCTGCCCATCGTGATCATCGGCTCGATCGCGATCGTCATCCCCTCGGAGAGCCGCGGCCCGCGTCCTGCCTGCCCGAAGTTCGGGACGTGCGGGTCCTCGTGGTAGTAGCGGCCGACACCGTGGCCGACGAGGCTCCGTACGACCGAGAACCCTGCCTCCTCCACGACCTGCTGGATGGCGTGCGAGATGTCGCCCACGCGGTTGCCCGGCCTGGCCTCGCGAATGCCGGCGGAGAGCGCATCCTGGCAGACGTCGAGCAGGCGCTGGGCCTCGGGGCCGATCTCGCCCACGCCGAAGGTGTAGGCGCTGTCGGCGATCGCGTCGCCGAGGGCGGCGCCGACGTCGATCGTGATCAGGTCGCCGTCGCAGACCACATGGCTGCCGGGGATACCGTGGACGACCATGTCGTTCGGGGAGATGCAGATCGAGGCCGGGAATCCCTTGTAGCCCTTGGAGGCGGAGACGCCGCCGTGAGCGGCGATGAACGCGCCCGCGACGCGGTCGAGCTCGCCGGTCGTGATGCCCTGCTCGATGTGCCCGCCGACGTGCGAGATCGTGGCGGCGACGAGGTCGCCGGCGCGGGCGATGCGGTCGATCTCGGCCGGGCCCTTGCGGATGATCATGCGTCGCCGTCCCCGAGGGCACCACGGATCTGGGTGAACACGTCGTCGACGGAGCGTTCGGCGGCCAGCCTGACGAGCGTGCCGCGCTTCGCGTAGTAGCTCGACCACGGGCTCCGTCTGCTCGTGGTAGATGGCAAGGCGGCGGGCGATCACGTCAGGGGTGTCGTCGGGGCGCTCCTCGTCGCGCGCGCGGCCGAGCATGCGCTCCGTGGCGACCGCGTCGTCGAGGTCGAAGAAGAGGACGGCGTCGAGCCCGTGGCCGATCTCGGCCAGCATCGCGTCGAGCGACGCGGCCTGCGCGAGGTTGCGCGGGAACCCGTCGAGCACGAAGCCGCGACGGGCGTCGTCCCGCAGCAGCCGTTCCCGGATCAGCTCCACCGTGAGCTCGTCCGGGACGAGATCTCCGGCTGCGAGGATCGGGCCGACGCGGCGCCCGAGCTCTGTCCCCTTGGCGATCGCCGCGCGGAACATGTCGCCGGTGGAGACGTGCGGCACGCCGTACTCGGCGGAGATCCGCTTCGCCTGGGTTCCCTTGCCGGAGCCCTGCGGGCCGAGGACGAGGATGTTCATGGCCGTCGCCGGCACGTCTCCGCCCGGGGCTGGGAAGAATGGTTCATGTCCGTTGGCCGGCACGGGCGAGGCATGGCCTCGCCCCTACTTGAGGAAGCCTTCGTAGTTCCGCATCATCATCTGGCTCTCCATCTGCCGCATGGTGTCGAGCGCCACGCCGACGGCGATCAGCACGGAGGTGCCGCCGAGTGCGCCGGCGCTCGCCTGGGAGAAGCCCCCGTACTTGATGAAGAGGCTTGGCGAGACGGCGACGGCGGCAAGGAAGAGCGCTCCCGGGAACGTCAACCGGGTCAGGACGCGGTCGAGATACTGGGCGGTCGGCGGGCCTGGCCTGATGCCGGGGATGTATCCGCCGTACTTGCGCAGGTTGTCGGCCTGCTCGACGGGGTTGAACTGCACCGCCGTGTAGAAGTACGTGAAGACGATGATCAGCCCTGCCTCGACGAGCAGGTACGTCAGGTCGGCCGGCTGGAAGTGCTGGTTGACGAAGTCCTGCGTGGCGGGGAAGTACTGGGCGACCGTCGCCGGGAAGGCGAGCAGCGCGGCGGCGAAGATGACGGGGATCACGCCCGCCATGTTCACGCGCAGCGGCAGATAGGTGGAGCCGCCGGCGGTCGAGCGCCTGCCCACCTGGCGCTTCGCGTACTGGATCGGGATCCGACGTTGCCCTTCTTGCACGAACACGACCGAGGCGACGACGCCGAGGGCGATCAGCGGGAAGAAGATCCGCTCCATCGGACCGCCGTTCCACCAGGCGCTGATCCCGAGCGGCAGGCTCGTGAGGATCGAGGCGAAGATGAGGATCGAGATGCCGTTCCCGATCCCACGCTTCGTGATCTGCTCACCGAGCCACATCAGCAGCACGGTGCCCGACGTCAGGGTGACGACGATGAGCGTCATCCGGCCGGCGTTCGCCTGCAACGCCCCCTGCCGCTCGAACAGCACCGCGTAGCCGATCGCCTGTGCCGCCGCGAGCCCCACTGTCAGGTAGCGGGTGTACTGGTTGATCTTGGCGTAGCCCGCCTCACCCTCCCGCTGCAGCTCGCCGAGCCGGGGGATCACCACGGTCAGGAGCTGGAGGATGATCGACGCCGTGACGTACGGCATGATGCCGAGGGCGAACAGCGAGAACTGGGACAGAGCCCCGCCGGAGAACAGGTTGAGCAGGCTGAAGATGCCGCCCTGGCTCGACAGGTAGTTGTCGATCGCCTCGGCGTTGACGCCGGGCGCCGGCAGCCACGAGCCGAGGCGGTACACGGCCAGGACGAGGGCGGTGAAGAGGACGCGCTTCCGGAGCTCCGGCACCCGCCAGGCGTTGCTCAGCCAGCTGAACACAGTCCTCTACGCTCCGCGTAGAGGACTGGCGGGGACTGTCACTCTCCGCTCTCCTCGGTCTCGGAGTCCTCGTCCACCGTCTCGAGCACGTCGAGCTCGTCATCGGCGACGGTCGTGGTCGGCCAGTCCTTCGCGTCTTGACGCGAAGGACTGGCTCGCCGCGCAACCAGCTCACCGTTCCTCCCGCGGCCTCGATCTTGCCCCTGGCGGTCTTCGAGAAGCCGTGGGCGGTGACCGTGAGCTGCTTCGTGAGCTCGCCCGAGCCGAGGATCTTGATGTCGGTCTTCGTGTTCTTGATCAGCCCGGCGGCGACGAGCGCCTCGGGAGTGACCACGGCGCCGGCTTCGAACCGGGTCTCGAGGTCACGCACGTTGACCGGCACCGTGGAGGTGCGGAAGGGCCCGACCGGCATCGCGTCGGCGGACGTGTTGCCGCGAAGCTTGGGCAACCGCATGTCGATGGGCATCTGCCCGCCCTCGAACCCGGCCGGCATCATGTGCGACCCGGCGCGGGACTTCTGCCCCTTGATGCCGCGGCCCGAGTAGCGGCCCTTGCCGGACCCGAGCCCGCGGCCGATCCGCTTGCGCTCCTTGCGCGGCTGGGCCGGCTTGAGGCTGTGGAGATTGAGCTCCTCGCCCATGTCTACGCGTCCTTCCCTTCGACCTTGACGAGGTGCGCGACATGGCGGAGCTGGCCCGCCAGCTCGGGCGTCTCGGTGTGCTCGGCGGAACGGCCGATCTTCCCGAGCCCGAGCGCCCGGATCGTGCCCTCGTGAGCCTTGCTCTGGCCGATCGTGCTCCGGATCTGGGTGATCTTGACGGTGCTCATGCCTCTGCCTCGCCCACCGGCTCGTCGGCGGCCGCGACCTGCTCGGCGACCGCGACCGGCTCCAGCGGCTCGTCGGCCGGCGGGCGGTACTGCCGGGGCAGCGGCAGGATCTGGCGAATCGTCAGGCCACGCTGCCGGGCGATGTCCTCGGGACGCCGCAGCCGGCTGAGACCGTTCACGGTCGCCTTGGCCATGTTGATCGGGTTCGTCGTGCCCAGGCTCTTCGCGAGCACGTCGCGGATGCCGGCGAGCTCGAGGACGGCGCGCACGCCGCCACCCGCGATGACGCCGGTCCCCTCGCTGGCCGGGCGCAGGAAGACACGCGCCGCGCCGAACTCTCCGAGGATCTCGTGCGTGATCGTGGTGCCGTGCTTCGGCACCGAGAAGATGTTCTTCTTGGCGTCGTCGACCGCCTTCGAGATCGCAAGCGGCACCTCTCGCGCCTTCCCGTACCCCACACCGACCCGGTCGACCTCGTCGCCGATGACGACGAGTGCGGTGAACGAGAACCGCCGTCCACCCTTGACGACCTTGGCGACGCGGTTGATCTCGATCACCCGCTCCTTCAGCTCTCTGCTCTCAGCGACTTCGAACGTGCTCAAAACTCCAGTCCTCCCTCGCGGGCGCCTTCGGCCAGCGCCTTCACGCGTCCGTGGTAGAGGTAGCCGCCCCGGTCGAACACACAGCCGGCGACGCCCGCCTTCGTGGCGGCCGCGGCGAGCTGCTTGCCCACCTCCGCGGCCTGCTCGGTCTTGTTGCCGGAGAACGACTTCAGCTGCAGCCAGCTTGCGGCGGCGAGCGTGACGCGGTTCTCGTCGTCGATCAGCTGCGCGAAGATACCGCGGTTCGAGCGGAATACCGCGAGACGGGGCCGCTCGGCCGTGCCGGCGACCTTGCCGCGGATCCTGCGATGACGGCGCTGGCGCGCCTCGCGCGTCGTCAGCTTGCTCATCGGTCTCCTCCGATACGGATCGTGCGAGATATGTCGAGGGCGGCCGGCATCAGGCGCGCTTACCCACCTTCCTGCGTACCTGCTCGTCCCGGTAGCGGATGCCCTTGCCCTTGTACGGCTCGGGCGGGCGCACCTTGCGAATCTCGGCGGCCGTCTGGCCGACCCGCTGCTTGTCGGTGCCCTTCACGGTGATCTGCGTCGGCGCCGGCACCTCGAAGGAGACGCCCGCCCGCGGCTGGATCGTGACCGTGTGCGAATAGCCGACGGCGAGCTCGAGATCGTCGCCCTTCAGCTGCGCGCGGTACCCGACTCCCTGGATCTCGAGATGCTTCTCGAAACCCTTGGTCACGCCCTCGACCATGTTCGCGATCAGGGTGCGCGTGAGCCCGTGCAGCGCACGGTCGTCGCCGCGGTCGGTGGGGCGGGTGACCGTCAGCACCCCTTCCTCCTGGGCGACCTGCATGCGCACGGGCACCTGCTGCTCGAGCCAGCCGAGGGGGCCCTGCACCTTGATGTTCCCACCGGGCGACACCTCGACGGTGACGCCGGACGGTACCTCGATCGGCCTACGTCCGATACGGCTCACAGTGATCTCGCCCCCTTCGGGATCGAGATCACGAGCTGCATTGAATGTCGATTACTGATCATTTCGCGTATGTCTCTCTGGATATCTCTCGCGTTTGTCTCGTTGATCGCAGATCACCAGACAAACGCGAGTACTTCGCCGCCGACGCCACGCTCGGCGGCCTGACGGCCGGTGATGACACCGGTCGAGGTGGACAGGATCGCCGTGCCGAGCCCGCCGAGCACGCGCGGCAGGCGATCCTTGCGCGCGTACACGCGCCGGCCGGGCTTGGAGACGCGCTTCAGGTCGGTGATCACGCGTTCGCGGTTGCGGCCGAACTTGAGCTCGATCACGAGCGTCGAGAACGGCGTTCCCTCCACGACCCGGAAGTCCTTGATGTAGCCCTCGT
Organism: uncultured Gaiellaceae bacterium; assembly: GCA_963787085.1. Classification (GTDB taxonomy): domain Bacteria; phylum Actinomycetota; class Thermoleophilia; order Gaiellales; family Gaiellaceae; genus Gaiella. The sequence continues at coordinate 172,411 of CAWBBO010000016.1, forward strand.
CGCGCAGGAGGCGGGCGATCTCCTCCTTCATCCCGGACGTGGGCATCAGGGTGGTGTCGTGCATCGCCTTGTTGGCGTTGCGAATGCGGGTCAGCATGTCGGCGATCGGATCGGTCAGCATCGTCGTGCTCCTGCGACGTCGTGTGTCTTGAAACCAGTCCTTCCGCAGGAAGGACCAAGAGCATCGGAAGAGCTCATGGTGATGCTGTTTCTCATCACCATGAGCAAACCAGTCCTTCCGCAGGAAGGACCAAGAGCATCGGAAGAGCTCATGGTGATACTGTTTCTCATCACCATGAGCAAACCAGTCCTTCCGCAGGAAGGACCAAAAGCATCGGAAGAGCTCATGGTGATACTGTTTCTCATCACCATGAGCTCTTCGTCATGCCGGGGATGGCGCCCTGGTGGGCGAGCTCGCGCAGGCAGATCCGGCAGAGCTTGAACTTCTTGTAGACGGACCGCGGACGTCCGCACCGGTTGCACCGCGTGTACGCCTGCGTCTTGTACTTCGGCGTCCGCTTCTGCTTGACGCGGAGCGAGGTCTTGGCCATGCCCTATGAGTCCCTTCTCTCGGTGGCGAAGGGCATCCCCAGCGCGCGCAGGAGGGCGCGCGCCTGGTCGTCCGTCTCCGCCGACGTGGTGATGGCGATGTCGAGGCCCCGGATCGACTGCACGCTGTCGTAGTCGATCTCCGGGAAGATGATCTGCTCCCTGACGCCGAGCGAGAAGTTCCCACGCCCGTCGAAGGAGTCCGGGTTGAGCCCGCGGAAGTCGCGGATGCGCGGCAGTGCCACCGAGACGAGCCGGTCGAGAAACTCGTACATCCGCGACCCGCGCAGGGTGACGCGGGCGCCGACGGCCATGCCCTCGCGCAGCTTGAAGCTCGCGATCGACTTGCGGGCCCGCCGCACCTGCGCCCGCTGGCCGGCGATCGTCGAGAGCTCCTCGATGGCCGCGTCGAGCGCCTTCGCGTCGGTCTTCGCGTCGCCGACGCCCATGTTCAGGGTGATCTTCGTCACCTGCGGCACGCGCATGATCGAGTCGAGCTCGAGCTCGTCCTTGAGGGCCGGCTTGATCTCGTCCTCGTAGCGCTGCTTCAGGCGCGGCACGTAGGTCTCCGTCGTCGCGGCGCTCACCGCTCGACCTCCTGGCCGCAGCCGTCGCGCTTGCACACACGCACGCGCATTGCCTCGCCCTTGATCTCCTTGGTCTTGATCCCGACGCGCGTCGGCTGGTTGCAGACGGGGCACACGAGCATCACGTTGCTGCTGTCGACGGGCGACGCCTTCTCGACGATGCCGCCCGGGGCGATCTGCGTGCCGCCCATGCGGGAGGAGTCGCGGATCGGGCGCGGCTTCGTGTGCCGCTTGACCAGGTTGAGGTTCTCGATGATCACGCGGCCCTCACTCGGGCGCGCCTCGATGACGCGGCCCTGCTTGCCGCGGTCCTTTCCTGCGAGGATCTGCACGAGATCCCCTTTCTTCACCTTCATCGTGGCTGCCATTCCTAGAGCACCATTTCCTTAGAGAACCTCGGGCGCGAGGCTGACGATCTTCATGAAGTTCTTCTCGCGCAGCTCGCGGGCGACCGGCCCGAAGATGCGCGTACCGCGCGGATTGTTTTGGTTGTCGATGATGACGGCGGCGTTCTCGTCGAACCCGATCAACGTGCCGTCGTCCCGGCCGTAGGGCTTCTTCGTCCGGACGACCACGGCCTTGACGACGTCGCCCTTCTTGACGGTGCCCTGCGGCGTCGCGGTCTTCACGGTAGCAACGATGATGTCGCCGACGCGCGCGTACCGCCGGTGCGAGCCTCCCATCACCCGGATGCAGAGAAGCTCGCGGGCACCGGTGTTGTCGGCGACGCGGAGTCGGGATTCCTGCTGGATCACCGATCCTCACCATCCGTGCAGGTCGTGCGCGAGACGCGGGTGCGGAGGATCACTTTGCTACCTCGAGGATCTCGGCGAGCCGCCAGCGCTTGGTCTTCGACAGCGGGCGCGTCTCGACGATGCGGACGACGTCGCCCACCTTGGCGGTGTTGCCCTCGTCGTGTGCGTGGAACTTCGTGCTGCGCCGGACGACCTTCTTGTACTTCGGGTGCGACTTGATCACGTCGACCTTGACGACGATCGTCTTGTCCATCGCGCTCGAGACGACCGTGCCCTGGCGCTCGGTGCTGCGGCCGCGCTGCCGTTCGGGCTTCTCGAGCCGGACGATCGGCTTGCGCTCGGAGGGCTTGTCGCGCTTGGGCCGTGTCTTCACGGGGCGAAGCGCACGCGGCACCCGCTTCTTCTTCTGCTTGGGGCCGGACTGCGGTGCCGGCGGAGCCGGTGCAGCCTCGGCTGCGGGCGCCGGCGTGGCAGGAGCCTCTTCGGCAGCAGCCTCGACCGGAGCCTCCTCGCCGGCGGCCTCCTCCGCAGCAGCCTCGACCGCAACCTCCGCGACAGGAGCCTCCTCGACAGGAGCCTCCTCGGCGGCAGCCTCGACCGCAACCTCGGCCACGTCGGCGGCCGTCTCGGCAGTCCCCTCAGGGACGTCCGGCGTCTGCTCGACCGGGTCGTTCGGGTCGTTCTCTGTCATCTCGTCCTTCTTCCTTGCCATCTCAGATCTTCCCCAGTCGTTCCCGTTCGGTCTTCACGGTCAGGATGCGTGCGATCTCGCGCTTTGCCCCGCGGAGCCGCGCACTGTTCTCGAGCGCGCCCGTGGCCGACTGGAAGCGGAGGTGGAAGAGCTCCTTGCGGGTCTCCGCCATCTTCTCGGCCAGCTCCTCGTCGGTCATGTCACGCAGTTGCGTCGCCTTCATCGTCGCACCACCAGGAAGGAGGGAGCTCGGAGGGAGACCGATCGACTCCCCCACGCCAGGTCGCCTAGCTCTCAAAGAGATCAGCCTCCCGCTTCACGAACTTCGTCTTCAGCGGCAGCTTCTGGCCGGCGAGGCGGAGCGCCTCCTTGGCCAGCGGCTCGGGCACGCCGGCGAGCTCGAACAGCACCCGACCCGGCTTCACCACCGCAACCCAGCCTTCCGGAGAGCCCTTGCCGGAGCCCATCCTGGTCTCGGCCGGCTTCTTCGTGAACGGCTTGTCGGGGAAGAGGTTGATCCACACCTTGCCGCCGCGGCGGATCTTGCGGGTCATGGCGATACGGGCGGCCTCGATCTGCCGGTTCGTGATCCAGCCGCTCTCGATCGCCTTGATCCCGTACTCGCCGAACTGCACGGTCGTCTGACCCGTGGCGAACCCGTCGCGCCGTCCCCGGAACTGCTTGCGGTGCTTCGTCTTGCGAGGCAGCAACATCAGCTCTCACCGCCGTCAGGCGTGGTCTCGGGCGCCGGAGCGTCCGTCGACTCGGGAGGCTTCGGCTCGGCCCGCTGCGGCGGCTTCGGAGCGCTTTGCGGCGGCGGGCCGCCACTCTGTCCCTCGGGGCGCGGGCCACGGCCACGGCTGCCGCCGCCCGGGCGTCCGCCCGGCCGGCCGCCGCCGCCGCCCTGCCCCCCACCGGGACCGCGCCGGCGCTTCCGCACCAGGCCGAGGCCCTCGCGGTCCTGGCCGCGGCCGCGGCTGCTCTCACGGGACGCTCCCAGGCCCTCGGCTGCGCCACCACGTCGCCGGCGTGCCTGATCCTGGTCGCCGAGGCGGGTGTCGCGTGCGCCCGAGGCGCCCTCGTAGCCCTCCGGCATGATCTCGCCCTTGTTGACCCAGACCTTGACGCCGATGCGGCCGTACGTCGTCTTCGCCTCGGCGAAGCCGTAGTCGATGTCGGCCCGGATCGTGTGCAGCGGCACGCGGCCTTCCGTGTAGCGCTCCGAACGGCTCATCTCGCCGCCGCCCAGACGGCCCCCGCACTGGATCTTGATTCCCTGGGCACCCGAGCGCATGGCCGAGGCGAGCGACCGCTTCATCGCGCGCCGGAAGCTGACGCGATTCTGCAGCTGCTCCGCGATCGACTGGGCGACGAGCTGAGCGTCGAGCTCCGGGCGCTTGATCTCGTTGATGTTGATGTGGACGCTCTTGCCCGTGATGGCGTGGAGTTCCTTGCGCAGCGCATCGACTTCGACGCCGGACTTGCCGATCACGATGCCGGGCCGGGCCGTGTAGATGTCGACCGTGATCCGCTGCTTGTCCTTGCGGATCAGGATGTCGGACAGGCCGGCATGCGAGAGCTTGCCCGTGATGTGCCCGCGGATGCGGACATCCTCGAGGATGTAGTCGGCGAACTCCTTCTTGCCGGTGTACCAGTTCGACTTCCAGTCGTGGATGACACCGACGCGAAGGCCGCCGGGATGGACTTTCTGACCCATTAGCGGTCTCCCTCATTGCAGATCGTGGCGGCCGGCATCAGGCAGCGACCTCTTTCTTCTTCGCCGGCGCCCTGCGCTTCGGCTTCTCGGCGGCGGGAGCCTCGGGAGCGGGGGCGGCCTTGGCCGCAGGCTTGGCGGCCTTCCGCTTCAGGCCCTCGGCGGCCTTCGGGTCCTCACCCACGATGACGGTGATATGGCAGGAGCGCTTGCGGATCCTGTTGACCCGGCCGCGTGCGCGGGCGCGCCAGCGCTTCAGCGTCGGGCCCTCGTCGGCGTAGGCGGCGATGATGACGAGCTCGTCGCCGTCGAGCGCGTGCGCCGATTCGGCGTTCGCGACAGCCGAGCCGAGCACCTTGCCGATGTCCTCGGCCGCAGCCCGTGATGTGAACGCCAGGATCGTGCGGGCCTCGGGCACGGTGCGGCCGCGGATGTGGTCGAGCACGACCCGCGCCTTGCGGGCCGAGAGGCGCACGTACTTCGCCTCCGCGCGCGACTGCATGAGAGTGGTGTCACCCATCAGCGCTTCTTCACCTGTGTCTTGTTGTCGCCGGCGTGGCCCCGGAACGTGCGGGTGGGCGCGAACTCGCCGAGCTTGTGCCCGACCATCTGCTCGCTCACGAAGACAGGCACGTGCTTGCGCCCGTCGTGGACGGCGATCGTGTGACCGACCATCTCCGGAAAGACCGTCGAGGTGCGCGACCAGGTGCGGATCATCCGCTTTTCGTTGACGGCGTTCATCGCCTCGATCCGGCTCATCAGCCGCTCCTCGACGAAAGGCCCCTTCTTGGACGACCTGCTCATTAGCGGCGCTCCTTGCCGCGGCGGCGGCCACGGACGATCAGCTTGTCGGATTCCTTGTGCTTGCGGCGGGTGCGCTTGCCGAGCGTCGGCACGCCCCACGGGGTGACCGGATGGCGGCCGCCCTTCGACTTGCCCTCGCCGCCGCCGTGCGGGTGGTCGACCGGGTTCATCGCGGAGCCGCGCACAGCTGGGCGCTTGCCGAGCCAGCGGCTGCGGCCCGCCTTGCCGGACTGCTCGTTCGCATGGTCGGAGTTGCCGACCTGGCCGACGGTGGCGCGGCACGTGAGCAGCACGCGGCGCATCTCGCCCGAGGGCAGCCGCAGCACGCCGTAGCCCTGGTCCTTGGCGACGAGCTGGACACCGGAGCCTGCCGAGCGGGCCATCTTGGCGCCCTGCCCGGGCCTCAGCTCCACGTTGTGCACGAGCGTGCCCGTCGGGATGTTCTCGAGCGGCAACGCGTTGCCCGCCTTGATGTCGGCGGCGACACCGGACTCGACGGTGGCGCCCACCTTCAGCCCCTGCGGAGCGATGATGTAGGCCTTCGCCCCGTCGGCGTAGTGCAGCAGCGCGATACGGGCGGAGCGGTTCGGGTCGTATTCGATCGCCGCGACCTTGGCCGGCACGCCGTCCTTGACGCGCTTGAAGTCGACGACGCGGTACCGCCGCTTGTGCCCACCGCCCTGGTGGCGCGTGGTGATGCGGCCGTTGTTGTTGCGGCCGCCGGTCTTCTTCAGCGGCTCGGTGAGCGACTTCTCCGGCGAGCCCTTCGTGATCTCCTCGAAGGACGAGACCGCCATGAAGCGGCGTCCCGGGCTGGTGGGCTTGAACTTGCGGACGGCCATTAGACCTGGGCTCCTTCGAAGATCTCGATCGTCTGGCCTTCGTGCAGCTGCACGATGGCCTTCTTCCAGCCGGGGCGCACGCCGGCGAAGGCGCCTCGCCGCTTCGGCTTCGCCTGCACCTTGATGATGTTGACGCTCTGCACCTTGACGCCGAAGAGCTGCTCCACGGCCTGGCGCACCTGCGTCTTGTGCGCGTGCTGGTGCACCTTGAACGTGTACCGGCGATCGGCGAGGCCCGAGTAGCTCTTCTCGGACACGACCGGGGCCAGCAGGATGTCGGACGGATCCATCAGGCGACCCTCCCCTGGACGAGTGGCAGCGCGGCCTCGCTGACGATGATCGACCGCGCCCACACGACCGCGGCAACCTCGAGCTCCGAGGGCACCGTGACGAGAACGCGATCGAGATTGCGGAACGACTTCACGAGCGTCGTCTCCTCGTCGTGCGCGACGAGGAGCAGTGGGATGTCCTTCCCCCAGCTCTCGATCAGCGACGTGGCCTGCTTCGTCGACGGGGTGTCGAAGCTGGTCCCGTCGACGAGCGCGAGCGTGCCGTTCGAGACGTGGTTCGAGAGGGCACCCGCGAGCGCCGCACGCCGTGCTTTCCGGTTCACCTTCACCTCGAAGCTGCGCATGCCGGGTGGGAAGGCGAGACCACCGCCGCGGAAGTGCGGCGCACGAATCGTCCCCTGGCGCGCGCGCCCGGTGCCCTTCTGACGCCAGGGCTTCGCGCGGCCGCCCGACACGAGCCCGCGGCTCTTCCCGCCGCGGGTGCCGGCGCGGTGCGCGTTCAGCTCGGCACGCACGACTTCGTGCACGAGATGCCTCTTCAGCTCGACGCCGAACACCGAAGCGTCGAGCGTGACCTCCTTGGCGGTGCCGCCGAGCAGCTGTGCCTTGAGAGCGGCCATCACGAGGCGCTCCTGATCTCGACGATCCCGCTCTTCGGGCCCGGGACCGAGCCCCTCACGAGCAGCAGGTTGCGCTCCACGTCCACGCCGTGGACGACGAGCCCGAGCTGGGTGACGCGCTCGCCGCCCATGCGCCCCGCCATCTTCTGTCCTTTGAAGACGCGCGACGGAGTCGCAGAGGCGCCGATCGAGCCGGGCTTGCGGATGTTGTGGGAACCGTGGGTGACGGGGCCGCGGTGGAAGTTGTGTCGCTTGATCGTGCCGGCGAAGCCCTTGCCGATCGACGTACCGGCGACCTTGATCGCCTCACCGGGCTCGAACGCCTCGACCGTCACCGTCGCGCCGACCTGGAGCTCGCTTGCGCCTCTGAACTCGGCGAGGTGCCGGTGCGCCCCGGCGCCGGCCTTCTTGAGGTGGCCGAGCTCGCCCTTCGACAGCTTCCGCTCGACGACCGTCTCGAAGGCGAGCTGGACCGCGTCGTAGCCGTCGGTCGTCTGCGACTTCACCTGGACGACCGGGCAGGGCCCCGCCTCGATCACGGTCACGGGCGAGACACCGCCCGTCTCCGGATCGAAGATCTGCGTCATGCCAATTTTTCTACCCAGGATGCCCTTCACGAGGTCGTCTCGCTTACAAGCGCAGAAAACTTGGCTAGAAATGAAAATATATTCATATTATGTAGTTGCAAATTGGGTCGACAATTGACGTTCTTGTTTCGATATCACAATTTACAACTTGATCTCGATGTCGATGCCGGCCGGGAGATCGAGGCGCATCAGCGAGTCGACCGTCTTCGGTGTCGGGCTGTGGATGTCGATCAGCCGCTTGTGCGTACGCACCTCGAAGTGCTCGCGCGAGTCCTTGTCCTTGAACGGGCTCCGGATCACGCAATACACGTTCTTCTCGGTGGGCAGGGGCACGGGACCGGTGATCGTCGCACCGGTGCGCTGGGCCGTCTCCACGATCTGGGAGGCGGACCGGTCGAGCTGCTGGTGGTCGTAGCCCTTGAGCCGAATGCGGATCTTCTGTTGCGCCATTGCTGTTATCTCTTCTCTGGTTGCCGCTCGTCAGCCGACGGGCGAGGCATGGCCTCGCCCCTACGCACATAGGGGCGGAGGCTTCCGCCTCTCCCCTATTTGATGATCTCCGTGACGACGCCTGCGCCGACGGTGCGGCCGCCTTCGCGCACGGCGAAGCGGAGGCCCGGATCCATGGCGATCGGCTGGATCAGCTCGATCTCCATCTGCGTGTTGTCGCCCGGCATCACCATCTCCTGGCCGTCCGGGAGCTTGATCGACCCGGTCACGTCCGTCGTGCGGAAGTAGAACTGCGGGCGGTAGCCGTTGAAGAACGGCGTGTGCCGGCCGCCCTCGTCCTTCGAGAGCACGTAGACCTCGGCCTTGAAGTGCGTGTGCGGGGTGATCGAGCCCGGCTTCGCGAGCACCTGGCCACGCTCGACCTCCTCGCGCTTGACACCGCGGAGGAGCGCGCCTGCGTTGTCGCCTGCCTGGGCGAAGTCGAGCACCTTCTGGAACATCTCGAGGCCGGTGACGACCGTCTTCTCCACCTTCTCGTGGATGCCGACGATCTCGACCTCTTCGCCCACGGTGAGCTGGCCCTGCTCGATGCGACCGGTGACGACCGTGCCGCGGCCGGTGATCGTGAACACGTCCTCGATCGGCATCAGGAACGGCTTCTCGGTGTCGCGCGTCGGCTCCGGGATGTACGAGTCGACGGCTGCCATCAGCTCGAGGATCTTGGGGGTCCACTCCGGGTCGCCCTCGAGCGCCTTCAGCGCCGAGACCTGGATCACCGGGATGTCGTCGCCGGGGAACTCGTACTTGGAGAGCAGCTCGCGCACCTCCATCTCGACGAGCTCGAGCAGCTCGGGGTCGTCGACCATGTCGGCCTTGTTGAGCGCGACGACCATGGCGGGCACCTCGACCTGGCGTGCCAGGAGGATGTGCTCGCGGGTCTGCGGCATCGGGCCGTCAGCTGCGGAGACCACGAGGATGGCGCCGTCCATCTGCGCCGCGCCCGTGATCATGTTCTTGATGTAGTCGGCGTGACCCGGGCAGTCGACGTGCGCGTAGTGACGTGCTTCCGTCTCGTACTCGACGTGGGCGGTGTTGATCGTGATGCCGCGCTGGCGCTCCTCGGGAGCGGCGTCGATCGAGCCGAAGTCGCGGATCGCGGTGCCCGTGCCCGACTCGGAGAGCACCTTCGTGATCGCCGCCGTCAGCGTCGTCTTGCCATGGTCGATGTGGCCGATCGTGCCGACGTTGACGTGCGGCTTCGACCGCTCGAACTTCTGCTTTCCCATGCTCTCCTCCGGTCTCCTTCTTACGAACCCTGCGAGTCGACGATGTCGCTCGCGATGGACTGAGGTACTTCCTCGTATCGATCGAACTGCATCGTGAACGTCGCCCGGCCCTGGGACATGGAGCGCAGGTCGGTCGCGTACCCGAACATCTCCGACAGAGGCACGCTCGCCTTGATCGACTGCGAGTTCCCGAGCGGCTCGAGGCTCTCGACGCGGCCGCGGCGGCTGTTGAGGTTCCCCATCACGTCACCGAGGTAATCGTCGGGAGTGACGACCTCGACGGCCATGACGGGCTCGAGCAGCTTCGGCTTGGCCCGCTTGAGGGCTTCCTTGAAGGCCATCGAGCCGGCGATCTTGAAGGCGCGCTCGCTCGAGTCGACCTCGTGATAGGAGCCTTCGACGAGCTCCACCTTGACGTCGACGACCGGGTAGCCGGCGAGGATGCCTGCGTTCATCGCCTCCTGGATGCCGGCATCCACGGGCTTGATGTACTCCTTGGGAATCTTGCCGCCCACGACCTTGTCGACGAACTCGTAGCCGGCGCCGGGCTCCTGCGGGATCAGGTTGATGATCACGTCGCCGTACTGGCCGGAGCCGCCGGTCTGCCGGACGAACTTGCCCTGGACGCGCTCGGCCGGCTTGGACGCGGTCTCGCGGTAGGCGACCTGCGGACGGCCGACGTTCGCGTCGACCTTGAACTCGCGCATCAGGCGATCGACGATGATCTCGAGGTGCAGCTCGCCCATGCCGGCGATCAGCGTCTGCCCGGTCTCCTCGTCGGAGGTGACGCGGAACGTCGGGTCCTCCTCGGCGAGGCGCTGCAGGCCCTGCGAGAGCTTGTCCTGGTCGCCCTTCGTCTTCGGCTCGATCGCCACAGAGATGACCGGATCGGGGAAGGTCATCGACTCGAGCACGATCGGCGCGTTCTCGGCGGCGAGCGTCTCGCCCGTCGTCGACTGCTTGAGCCCGACGGCCGCCGCGATCTCGCCGGCGCCGATCTCGTCCCGCTCCTCACGATGGTTGGCGTGCATCTGCAGGATCCGGCTGATGCGCTCGGTCTTGCCGTTCGTCGTGTTCAGCACGCGGTCGCCGGCCTTGATCTGGCCCGAGTAGACGCGGAAGTACGTGAGCTTGCCGACGAAGGGGTCGGACATGACCTTGAACACGAGCGCCGAGAACGGTGCGTCGAGGGATGCAGGCCGGGTCACCTCCTCGTCGCTCTTCGGGTCGGTGCCCTGCACCGCCGGCACGTCCAGAGGGCTCGGCAGGTAGTCGACCACGGCGTCGAGCAGCGGCTGCACACCCTTGTTCTTGAAGGCGGAGCCGAGCAGCACGGGCGTGATCCCGCTCGCCAGGGTGCCGGTGCGCAACGCACGGCGGATCATCTCGGGCGTGACGGCGTCCTCGTCCTCGAGGTAGGTCTCCATCAGCTCGTCGTCGAACTCCGCCACCGCGCTGATGAGCGCATGGTGGTGCTCGTGCGCGGCCTCGGCGAGCGCGGCCGGGATCTCGCCGATCAGGAACTTCTGGCCGAGGTCGTCCTCGTACGTGATCGTGTTCATCTCGACGAGGTCGACGACGCCGATGTGGTGATCCTCCTCGCCGACCGGTATCTGCACGCACACCGGGTTGGCGCCGAGGCGCTCGCGCATCGACTCGACGGCGGCGAAGAAGTCGGCGCCCGTCCGGTCCATCTTGTTGATGAAAGCGATGCGCGGCACGCCGTACCGGTCTGCCTGACGCCAGACGGTCTCGGACTGGGGCTGCACGCCTGCGACCGAGTCGAAGACGGCGATCGCGCCGTCGAGCACGCGCAGGGAGCGCTCCACCTCCACCGTAAAGTCCACGTGTCCGGGCGTATCGATAATGTTGATGCGATGGTCGCGCCATTCGGCGGTCGTCGCGGCGGACGTGATCGTGATGCCCCGCTCCTGCTCCTGGGCCATCCAGTCCATCGTGGCAGCGCCCTCGTGCACCTCGCCGAGCTTGTGGGTGCGGCCGGTGTAGTAGAGGATCCGCTCGGTCGTCGTCGTCTTGCCGGCGTCGATGTGAGCCATGATCCCGATGTTGCGGACGCGGTCGAGCGCGGTGCGGGTTGCCGTAGTGCTCATGCCAGGCCTACCAGCGGTAGTGGGCGAAGGCCTTGTTGGCCTGTGCCATGCGGTAGATGTCGTCCTTTTTCTTGTAGGCGCCGCCCTGCTGGTTGAGCGCGTCCATCAACTCGCCGGCGAGCTTGTCCCCCATGTGCTTCTCGCGCCGGTCGCGCGCGAACTGGACGATCCAGCGGATCGCCAGCGTCCGGGCACGGCGCTGAGGCACCTCGATCGGCACCTGGTAGTTGGCGCCGCCGACGCGGCGCGATCGCACCTCGAGCACGGGCGTGACCGTCTTGATCGCGCCTTCGAGCACCTCGAGCGCCGGCTTGCCGGTCTTCTCGGAGACGATCGCGAGGGCGTCGTAGACGATCTTCTCGGCTGTCGACTTCTTGCCGTCCAGCATGACCCGGTTGATCACCTGCGAGACGAGCACCGAGCCGTAGACCGGGTCGACGACGACCTGGCGCGGCTGGATCTCCGCGCGACGAGGCATCAGTGGTTCTCCTGGTGACGGTTTCGAGGCGCGCTAGCTAGTGCCAGGAGAGCCACTTAACTGCCGCCCTTCTTGGCGCCGTACTTCGAGCGGGCCTGACGGCGGTCGGAGACACCCGAGGTGTCGAGGCCGCCGCGGATCACCTTGTAGCGGAAGCCCGGCAGGTCCTTGACGCGTCCACCGCGGATGAGGACGACCGAGTGCTCCTGCAGGTTGTGCCCCTCGCCCGGGATGTAGGCGCCGACCTCCATGCCGTTCGTGAGCCGCACGCGCGCGACCTTCCGCAGCGCCGAGTTCGGCTTCTTGGGCGTGGTCGTGTAGACGCGCGTGCAGACGCCGCGCTTCTGCGGCGCACCGCGAAGCGCCGGGGTCTTCGTCTTGGCCACGGGGGCCTTCCGTCCCTTGCGGACGAGCTGATTGACGGTGGGCACGCTGCTCCTAACGCTCTTGTCGAAGGTCTTTCGTCACACACAGAAAGGGCGGCAGGGCACGCGGCCCGCCGTCCGGGTGTCGAAGTGTAGCGAAACCGCGGCCACGGTGACAACCGGGCCGGTTGTCTCTGCCGGAAGAGCCGCGAACACAGAGGGTTTCGTCCTATACAAGCGACGATCGCGCGCTTAGAGTGCGGCTGGGGGAGTGGGTTCATGGAATCGGGGGGATCGGAATCGCGACTGCGGTAGTCGTCATGGCCTTCGCGGCCGTCATCGTGATCGTTGCGCTGCTGGCACTGACCGGCGCCTTCAGGCGGCGGCGAGACGACGCACCGCTGCGCAGAGAAGTGGAGGCGCTCGGCGAACGTCTCGAAGGGCTCGCCGCGCAGATCGAGACCCCCGCCAGGCACCCGCTCGACCTCGACGGCGGCCTGGCAGACACGATCGGCTCGACGATCGAGCTCGGCGAGGTGATGCGGCGCACGCTCGCTGCGATGGGTGCGTTGCCCGACGTCGACGGCGCCGAGGTGGAGGTGATCACCGACAACGGCACGCCCGTGCGCGAGGCGCGCGGCGTCGCCCTCGAGGCGGACGTGACGCGGCCCGTCTGCGGCCCCCCGGACGCCAGGGCCTACCGCTCCACCACGGCTGCGTACGCCTACGAGGCCGACGCCGACGAACCCGATGCCGTCCGCTCCGCACTGGCCGTGCCGCTCGTGGGCGACCGCGAGCTCGGCACGCTGAGGGTGTACTCCCGGCTCGAGCGCGCCTTCGGCAGCGAGGCAGTCGAGACGCTGACAGCGGTGGCGCGGCGCGCCGCCCCCGCCGTCGCGAACGCGCTGCGGCACCGCGCCGTGCAGGAGCTCAGCATCACGGACGAGCTCACCGGCCTGCTGAACCGGCGCGGTTACGATCAGTCGCTCGAACGGGAGCTGGCGCTCGCCCGCCGGGCCAATCGCCCGCTCGCCCTTCTCCTCATCGACCTCGACCGGTTCAGCGACGTCAACAACGCCTACGGGTTGCCGACCGGCGACGCCGTCCTCGCCACGTTCGGCGATTGCGTGCGGGCGGCGGTGCGGACGACCGACATCGCCTGCCGCCGCGGCGGCGAGGAGTTCGCGATCATCCTGCCCGAGACCACCTGTCAGCAGGGTGTGCTCGCATACAGGCGCCTGCGGGCCGCCGTGGCGGCGACGCCCTTCCCACACGGCGAGGCGCTGACGTTCTCCGCGGGCCTCTCCGATCTCCGGGACGACGATCGGCGGGCAGACGTCGACGCCCGAGCCGCCGCAGCCGAGGTGGCGGCGAAGCGGCTCGGGCGCGACCGGCTCACCGCCGACTGCCTGGGGCTCACCCTCGGGTCCGAGCAGTGACGCAGGAGATCGTACGCATCGCGAGTACAGTGGCTGCACGAGCGCGATGACGACAGCCGCAATCGCAGTTGCAGCCGCCCTGGCGACGCTCCTCCTCGCCGCGCTGCTGGCGGTCGGCGCCCACCGCGCGCGACGCGACGCGGAGAAGCGGCTCGGCGACGCCCTCTCCGGCATGGGGGAGCGGGTGGACGCGCTCTCCCGTGAGCTCCTGGGCGCGATCGAGCGCGTGCAGGCCGACGCGCGACGTGCGCGCACGATCGATGCGCTCGGGCGAAGCCTCGACCTCGACGAGGTGCTCGCACAGACGGTCGACGCCGCCTGCGTCCTCCCGGGAGCGAACGCGGCGGTCGTCACCTTCGCCGACCCGGACGGCGCGCCGATCGTGGCTGCGCACGGCGTCCCGCCCGGCGACGCGGCCGAGCACGTGGTCGCAGGCCCGCCCGACGGCAACCCCGTCCGTGCAGTGGCGCTCTCGTACCACTACCGGCCGGAGGAGAGGCCCGCCGCGCCGCTGCGCTCGGCGATCGCGGTACCGCTCGAGGCAGACGGCGTCGTACGTGGGTTCCTCACCGTGTACTCGGACGCCGAGGATGCCGCCGTGGAGGCAGACGCATTCGAAGCGCTCGAGGCGCTGGCGGAGCGCGCAGGCCCGGCGATCGAGCATGCGCGCCGCTTCCGCGACGCGAGCCGGCAGGCGCCGGACGACTCCGTCACGAGCCGGCCGAGCAGGCAGGGCTTCCACGAGGCACTCGTGCGCGAGGTGGCTCGGGCGCACCGCTCCGGCCGCCCGCTGAGCGTCCTCGTCGTCGACGTCGACTCCCTCAGGGAGCTGACGTCGACACACGGGCAGGCGGCCGGCGACGAGGCGATCGACGAGCTCGAGCGCGCGCTGCGGAACGCCTCACGCGAGACGGACGTGATCCGTCGCGTCGGCGCCGACGCATTCGGCGTGATCCTGGTCGAGGCAGGGCGCATCGAAGCCGAGGCGCGATTCGCCCGGGTGCAGGCGACGCTGCGCCGGGGGAGCCGGCGGTCGGACTACGCGCTCACGGTGTCCGGCGGCATCGGCGAGCTGCGCCCGGACGACGACGCCGTCTCCCTGCGCGACCGGGTAGACGCCGCCCTGCGCCGGGCGAAGGCCGCCGGGCGGGGCACTGCCGCATAGGGGCGAGGCCACCGGCGGGGCCGATCCACCGGCGGGGCGAGGCACGCCTCGCCCCTACGCGGCCTCGTCCGGCTCCGGCGGTGTCTCCACCGGCGGCAGCTCCTCGTCGAAGCCGAGCCCGAGCGCGGTCAGGTCGACGTCGCCGTCGCCGCCGATCTCCTCGAGCGCGGCGAGCAGCTCCTGTGCCTCGGCTGCGAACAGCGACGAGGGGAGCGGCTCGGACGGCTCGATCTGGATGCCCCGGTACTTCTTCAGGCCGGTGGCCGCCGGGATCAGCTTCCCGATGATCACGTTCTCCTTGAGACCGAGCAGCCGGTCGATCTTCCCCTCGATGGCGGCGTCGGTGAGCACCTTGGTCGTCTCCTGGAACGACGCGGCCGACAGGAACGACTCCGTCGCGAGCGACGCCTTCGTGATGCCGAGGATGAGCGGCTCGAACGTCGCCTGCTCGCCCTTGGCCTTCTTCGCGTCGACGTTCGCCCGCTCCAGCACGGCCTTGTCGACGAGCTGTCCCGGGAGCAGGCTCGTGTCGCCTGCGCTCTCGACGCGCACCTTCTTCAGCATCTGGCGCACGATCAGCTCGATGTGCTTGTCGTGGATGTCGACGCCCTGTGACTTGTAGACCTTCTGCACTTCGCCGACGAGGTACAGCTCGGTCTCGGTCGAGCCCTTCAGCGCGAGCAGCTCCGCCGGGCTGATCGAGCCCTCGTTGAGAGGGTCGCCGACGTCCACGGTGTCGCCGTGGCGGACGAGCAGGCGCGTGCGCCGCGGGAACGCGATCTCCTTGGCGGGGATCGGTTCGCCCTCCTCGCTCAGGATGTTCGGCACGATCGTGAGCTTGATCGCGCGGTCGGCCTCCTCGATCTCCACCTTGCCCGGGCACCTCGGCGAGCGTCGCGGCGCCCTTCGGGTTGCGGGCCTCGAAGATCTCGACGACCCGCGGCAGGCCGTGGGTGATGTCGGCCCCGGCGACGCCGCCCGTGTGGAACGTGCGCATCGTCAGCTGGGTGCCGGGCTCGCCGATCGACTGGGCGGCGATGATGCCGACGGCGTCGCCGACCTCGCAGATGTCGCCCGTGGCGAGGAACGTGCCGTAGCACGAGCGGCAGACGCCGAACTCGCTCCGGCACTTGAGCACGGAGCGCACCGGCACGAGGTAGCCCTCGGCCGCCTCCTCGAGCCCGTCGAGCAGCTCCCGCAGCCGCGGCAGGGTGAGCTCCTCCCCCTTCTCGGCCAGCACCGTCTTGCCGGGCTTCCCGTCCTTCAACGGCTTGTGCACGTCGACGGCGAGCAGGCGGCCGGCGACGCTCTTGTTCAGCTGGCCGTCGAGGATCGCGGGCAGCTCGACGAAGTCGGACGTGCCGCAGTCGAGGTCGCGGATGATCACGTCCTGGGAGACGTCGACGAGCCTGCGCGTGAGATAGCCCGAGTCGGCCGTGCGCAGCGCCGTGTCGGCGAGGCCCTTGCGGGCACCGTGGGTCGAGATGAAGTACTCGAGCACCGACAGGCCTTCCATGAAGTTGGCCTTGATCGGGCGCTCGATGATCTCGCCCTTCGGGTTCGCCATCAGGCCGCGCATGCCGGCCAGCTGGCGGATCTGGTTGAACGACCCGCGCGCGCCGGAGTTGGCCATCATGAAGATCGGGTTCGTCTCGTGGAGGGTGTTCTTCATCGCCTCCGCCACGGCCTCGGTGGCCTCCGTCCAGACGGCGACGATGCGCTCGTGGCGCTCCTCCTCGGTCATCAGCCCGCGCTCGTACTCGCGCTCGAGCTTCGTCACCTCTTCCTCGTAGCCGGCGAGGATCGCCTCCTTCTCGGGCGGGATCACGACGTCGTTCTTGGACACCGTGATGCCTGCCTGCGTGGAGTGCCGGAACGCGAGCGTCTTGATCGTGTCGAGCACCGTGGCGACCGTGTGCGCCCCGTAGCTGTCGACGAGCTCGGCGATGAACGCGTCGAGCTCGCGCTTGGAGAGGGCGCGGTTGATGAACACGTGCGCCTCGGGCGCGTCGGTGTGGACAGCCTCCTGCAGCGAGCGCTCGATCTCCGTGTTGAAGATCACGCGACCGGGCGTGGTCAGGATCAGCTCACCGTTCCAGTAGTACTCGATCGGCTCCTGCAGGTGCGCCTGGCGCGCCTCGACGGCGAAGCCGACCTCGTCCTCGCTGCGGAAGCGCAGCAGGGCCTTGCGGCCGAGCTTCTTCGCGACGTCCTCGGCCGTCGACGCCGGCAGGTCGTGCTCGCAGTACGTGAGCACGTACGAGCCGAGCACCATCTCCTGCGTCGGGGTCGTCAGCGGACGGCCGTGCGCGGGCGAGAGGATGTTGTTGGACGACAGCATCAGGATCCTGGCCTCGGCCTGGGCCTCGGCGCTGAGCGGCAGGTGCACCGCCATCTGGTCGCCGTCGAAGTCGGCGTTGAACGCGTGGCACACGAGCGGGTGCACCTGGATCGCCTTGCCCTCGACGAGCACCGGCTCGAAGGCCTGGATGCCGAGGCGGTGCAGCGTGGGTGCGCGGTTGAGGAGCACGGGATGCTCCGCGATGACCTCCTCCAGCACGTCCCACACGTCGGGGGACATCGACTCGACGTGCTTCTTGGCAGCCTTGATGTTCTGCACGGACTTCCGCTCGACGAGCCGGCTCATGATGAACGGCTTGAAGAGCTCGAGCGCCATCAGCTTCGGCAGGCCGCACTGGTGCAGCTTCAGGTTGGGGCCGGCGACGATCACCGAGCGGCCCGAGTAGTCGACGCGCTTGCCGAGCAGGTTCTGGCGGAAACGTCCCTGCTTGCCCTTGAGCATGTCGGAGAGCGACTTCAGGGGCCGGTTGCCCGGGCCGGTCACGGCCCTGCCGCGACGGCCGTTGTCGAACAGGGCGTCGACGGCCTCCTGCAGCATCCGCTTCTCGTTGTTGACGATGATCTCGGGCGCGCCGAGGTCGAGCAGCCGCTTGAGGCGGTTGTTCCGGTTGATCACCCGGCGATAGAGGTCGTTCAGGTCGGAGGTGGCGAAGCGGCC
Organism: uncultured Gaiellaceae bacterium; assembly: GCA_963787085.1. Taxonomy (GTDB): domain Bacteria; phylum Actinomycetota; class Thermoleophilia; order Gaiellales; family Gaiellaceae; genus Gaiella. The sequence continues at coordinate 190,163 of CAWBBO010000016.1, forward strand.
GCCGTCGAGCTGCACCATGGGGCGCAGCTCCGGCGGGATCACCGGCACCGCCTCCAGGATCATCCACTCGGGCTTGTTCTCCGACGTGAAGAAGGCGCTTGCGACCTTCAGCCGCTTGATCGCGCGCTGCTGCTTCTGGCCCTTCGAGGTCTTGATCACCTCGCGGAGCGTGCGCGCCTCCTCGACGAGGTCGAGGTCGCGGAGCAGGTCGCGGATCGCTTCCGCCCCCATGCCGCCGCGGAAGTACTGGCCGAAGCCGTACGGCGACCCGAAGCGGTCCTTCAGCTCGCGGAACAGCTGCTCGTCGTTGACGACGAGCTTCGGCTCGAGCTCGCGGAAGAGCTTCCACGTCTCCTCGAGACGGCGCACGCCGTCGACGGCGGCCTCACGCGCGTCCTCGCGCCGCGAGTCCATGTCTGCCACCATCTCGCGCACCTTCAGCGCCCACTGGCCGACGACGTCGAGGTCGTCCTTCCTGGCGCCGGGCAGCAGGCACAGGTCGTAGGCGAGCTCGCGAACCGACTCCGGGCTGTCGCCGCCCTGCGCCTGGGCGAGCACGTCGGCGAGCAGGCCGTTGCCGATCTCGCGTGCCTTCTCCAGGTTCTTCGCGTCGACGCCGGCGACGATGGCGGCGTCGTCCTCGGACAGCTCCGCACCGGACGTGAGCGCGTCCACCAGCTTGTGCAGGTGCTTGGTGACCGCACCCTTCTTCGAGCCGGTCGACGTCTCCAGGTCGGCGCGCAGCGGATCGAGCGCCTCGTGGATCTCCTGCGCCGCGTTCGCGACCGCTTCGATCTCGCGCGGGGCCAGCTTGCGGTCGTCGCGCGTGGCCGTCTGGCGCACGAGCTCGCGGATCTTCTTGCCGTCCTCGGTCGTGATCGTCTTCGCGAGCTGCGGGAAGATGCCGCCCGCGAGCGAGCGCACCTCCTCGAGCGTCGGCAGTGCCTGATCCTCGGCCCAGTTGGACAGGCCGCGCGCCCAGAACTCGTCGTCCTCGTCGAAGTTGCGCTCCTTGCCGGCCGCGAAGAAGTCGCGACGGCGTGCAAGCCTGTCCTCGAGCGCGGCGAGCTGCTCGTCCCGGTCGACGTAGATCTGCTCGGACTCCGCGCGCACCTTGTCCTCGAGGTCGGCCAGATCGGCAGCGCGCTTCTCGTTGTCGACGCCGGTGACGATCGAGGCGGCGAAGTACAGCACCTTCTCGAGCTCGCGGGGTGCGATGTCGAGCAGGTAGCCGATGCGGCTCGGGACGCCCTTGAAGAACCAGATGTGGGAGACGGGCGCGGCCAGGTCGATGTGGCCCATGCGCTCGCGGCGCACCTTCTGACGCGTCACCTCGACGCCGCAGCGCTCGCAGATGATGCCCTTGTAGCGGACGCGCTTGTACTTGCCGCAGTAGCACTCCCAGTCCTTCGTGGGACCGAAGATGCGCTCGCAGAAGAGCCCGTCGCGCTCGGGCTTGAGCGTGCGGTAGTTGATCGTCTCCGGCTTGGTCACTTCGCCGGACGACCAGTCGCGGATCTGCTTGCTCGATGCGAGACCGATGCGGATCGCGTCGAATTCGTTGATGTCGATCACGCGGTTTCACCTCCGGCGAAATCACTAGTGAGAATCTGCATGGTCTCCAAGCTCCTCGATGTTCCTGCGGGGTACTGTTTCTCGTCAGTCATTTGCGTCAGCAAATGACTTAGTCGTCGAGCTCGACGTCTGCGAGGTCGAGCCCGGGTTCTTCGGTTTCGCTGACGGGAGCCACGATGTCGTCGAGCTCCTCGTCGGCGGCGACGACGACGTCGCCGCCGCCCTCGTCAACCTGAGCCGCACCCTCTTCGACCTCCTGGGCCGAGAGCTCGCCTGCCGCAGCGCGCACGGTCGCCGGGGAGAGGTCGATGCCGAGCTCCTCGGCTGCGCGCAGCAGCTCGTCGTCTTCCTCCCGCACCTCCACGAGGCGGCCGTCGTCGGACTCGACGCGGACGTCGAGCGCGAGAGACTGCATCTCCTTCAGCAGCACCTTGAACGACTCGGGAATCGACGGCTCGGCGATGTTCTCGCCCTTGACGATCGCCTCGTACGCCTTCACGCGGCCGATCGTGTCGTCGGACTTGATCGTCAGCATCTCCTGCAACGTGTAGGCCGCGCCGTACGCCTCGAGCGCCCAGACCTCCATCTCGCCGAAGCGCTGGCCGCCGAACTGGGCCTTGCCGCCCAGGGGCTGCTGCGTGACGAGCGAGTAGGGCCCCGTGCTGCGGGCGTGGATCTTGTCGTCCACGAGGTGGAGCAGCTTGAGGATGTACATGTAGCCGACGGTGACCTTCTCGTCGAACGGCTCGCCGGTCTTGCCGCTGAAGAGCCGCACCTTGCCCGAGGCCTTGCGGCCGAGGGGGCGGGACTGGTCGACGTTCATCTTGATCGGCAGCTCGGTCGTGGTGGCCCAGCGGACGAGCGCCTCGTCGACGTCCTCCTCCGTGGCGCCGTCGAAGACGGGCGTCGCGACCGGGTGCGGGTTCGGCGCGTTGATCGGCGCCCTCGGATTGACGCCCGTGCGAGCGTCCGTCTCGGCGAAGACGCCGTGGGCGGCGGCCCAGCCGAGATGGGTCTCGAGGATCTGCCCGATGTTCATCCGGCTCGGCACGCCGAGCGGGTTCAGCACCACGTCGACCGGGCGGCCGTCCTCGAGGAAGGGCATGTCCTCCTCGGGGACGATCTTCGAGATCACGCCCTTGTTGCCGTGACGTCCGGCGAGCTTGTCGCCCTCGGAGATCTTGCGCTTCTTCGCCACGTACACGCGCACGAGCTCGTTCACGCCCGGCGGGAGATCGTCGCCCGCGTCGCGCGCGAACGTCTTCACGCCGATCACCTTGCCGCCCTCGCCGTGCGGCACCTTCAGCGACGTGTCGCGCACCTCGCGCGCCTTCTCCTTGAAGATGGCGCGGATCAGCTTCTCCTCCGCCGTCAGCTCGGTCTCGCCCTTCGGGGTGACCTTGCCGACGAGGAGGTCGCCGGAGCCGACCTCGGCGCCGATGCGCACGACGCCACGCTCGTCCAGGTTCGCGAGCGACTCCTCCGAGCGGTTGGGGATGTCGCGGGTGATCTCCTCGTCGCCGAGCTTCGTCGAGCGCGCGTCGATCTCGTACTCGTGGATGTGGATCGAGCTGAGCACGTCGTCCTTGACGAGCCGCTCGGAGAGCACGATCGCGTCCTCGAAGTTGTAGCCCTCGAAGGGCATGAAGGCCACGAGCAGGTTGGCACCGAGCGCGAGCTCGCCGCCGTCCGTGGAGGAGCCGTCCGCCAGCACCGTCCCCTTCGCGACCTTCTCGCCGAGCTTCACGATCGGCTTCTGATGGATCAGGGTGCCCTGGTTGGAGCGCATGAACTTCGTCAGCGCGTACTCCTCGCGCGTGCCCCTGCCCTCCACGACGATGTGCCCGGCGTCGACGTCGATCACGGTGCCGTCGGTGCGCGACAGGACGACGTCGCCCGTGTCGATCGCAGCGCGGTACTCGACGCCGGTGCCGACGAGCGGTGCCTGCGGGATCATCAGCGGCACGGCCTGCCGCTGCATGTTGGCGCCCATGAGCGCCCGGTTCGCGTCGTTGTGCTCGAGGAACGGGATCAGCGCCGTCGCCACCGAGACGATCTGCGAGGCCGACACGTCCATGTACTCGACGTCCTTGGGGGCGACGATGACGGCCTCGCCCTCGCGGGAGCGGCACAGCACCTGGTCGTGGGTGAACCGGCCCGTCTTCTCGTCGACGGTCTCGGAGGCCTGCGCGATCGTGAACTGCGCCTCTTCCGAGGCGTCGAGATACACGATCTCGTCGGTCACCTTGCCGCCCTTGACGATGCGGTACGGCGTCTGGATGAAGCCGAACTCGGACACGGTCGCCATCGACGCGAGCGAGCCGATGAGGCCGATGTTCGGGCCCTCCGGCGTCTCGATCGGGCACATGCGCCCGTAGTGGGTCGGATGGACGTCGCGCACCTCGATCGGTGCGCGCTCGCGGGTCAGCCCGCCGGCGCCGAGCGCGCTCAGCCGGCGGCGATGCGTGAGGCCGGCGAGCGTGTTCGTCTGGTCCATGAACTGCGACAGCTGCGAGGAGCCGAAGAACTCCTTCAGCGCCGCCACGACCGGGCGGATGTTGATGATCGTCTGCGGCGTGATCGTGTCCACGTCCTCGGTCGTCATCCGCTCACGGACGACGCGCTCCATGCGGTACAGCCCGACGCGGAACGCCTCCTGGATCAGCTCGCCCGTCGTGCGCAGCCGCCGGTTGCCGAAGTGCTCGTACTCGTCGAGCTCGGCGCGGATCGGATCGCGGTTGAGGACGACGGCGTCGGCCGCATAGTCCTTGGAGTCCTCGGGCACACCGAGCTTCGTCGGCAGCGCCACGAGCCGCCGCACGAGCGCGAGGATGTCGGCCGTCGTCAGCACGCGCGTGTCCTCCGGCACCTGCACGCCGAGACGCTGGTTCAGCTTGTAGCGGCCGACCTTCGTCAGGTCGTAGCGCTTGGGGTCGAAGAACAGCGCGCGCAGCAGGTTCCGCGCGTTGTCGAGCGTGGGCGGCTCGCCGGGGCGCTGCTTCTTGAACACCTCGATCAGCGCCTCTTCCTCACGCGTCGTCGTGTCCTTCTCGAGCGTGTTGCGGATGTAGACCGAGTCGTCGAAGAGCTCCAGGATCTTCTCGTTCGTGCTCGTGTCGAGCTGGAAGCCGGTCGTCGGGTCCTCAGCAGGCAGGGCGCGCAGCAACGTCGTGATCGGCAGCTTCCGCTTCCGGTCGATGCGGGCGTAGACGATGCCCTTCTTGTCGATCTCGAGCTCGAGCCACGAGCCGCGGGACGGCATCAGGTTGGCGATGCAGACCTGCTTCGTCGCGTCCTTGGGCTCCATCAGGTAGGCGCCCGGGCTGCGGACGAGCTGCGTCACGATCACGCGCTCGGTGCCGTTGATGATGAACGTGCCCCACTCGGTCATCATCGGGAAATCGCCCATGAAGACCCGCTGCTCGCGGATCTCGCCGGTCTCGGTGTTGACGAACCGGACCGTCATCGAGAGCGGCGCCTGATAGGTCAGGTCCTTCTCGCGGCACTCCTGGATCGAGAACTGCTGCTCACCGAACTCGTAGTCGCCGAACTCCACCGCGAGCGTGCCGGTGTAGTCCTCGATGGGCGAGATGTCGTCGATCGTCTCGCGCAGCCCCTCGTCGAGGAACCACTTGAACGAGGCCTTCTGGATGTCGATCAGGTTGGGGAGGTCGAGGACGTGCTTCAGGCGTGAGAAAGTCTTGCGCGCGCGCGGCGCGACAGCAGTGCTGCTCAAAATGCGACAGCCTCCCTTAACGGCGTGCAGAGTCGGAGGAGCGAGAGCTCAGGCGGAACCTCGAAGAATAACGGACACGCATGCTTCACCGCAACCGCTGGATCGCGGTGTCGGCGAAGCGTCCGCGAAGAATCATAGCGTACGACACCCAGCCGGCGTCGAAAGACTTGAATGGCCAGAGGCTTGGGGTGTCTCCCCTGCTTTTCGGGAGACACCCCCGCCAGCCCCTGCTTTCCGCGCTCGCGGGCGAGGCATGGCCTCGCCCCTACGTAGCGCGCGGGCGAGGCACGGCCTCGCCACGTAGCGCGAGGGCGAGGCACGGCCTCGCCCCTGACGTCGTCGTGCGCCGAAGTCGGTTACTTCAGCTCGACGGAGGCCCCTGCCTCTTCGAGCTCCGCCTTCATCTTGTCGGCCTCGTCCTTGGTGATTCCCTCCTTGACGGCGTTCGGGGCGCCGTCGACGAGGTCCTTCGCCTCCTTCAGGCCGAGACCGGTGATCGCGCGCACGACCTTGATCACCTGGATCTTCTTGTCGCCGGCAGCCGTGATGACGACGTCGAAGGAGTCCTGCTCCTCCACCGCTGCGCCCCCGTCCCCGCCGCCCGCCGGAGCTGCTGCGGCGACGGCGACCGGAGCAGCCGCGGTGACGCCCCATTCCTCCTCGATCGCGTTCTTCAGCTCGACGAGCTCGAGCACGGTCATCTTGCCGAGCGTCTCGAGCACCTTCGCTGTATCTGTGGCCATCTCGTTCGATTCCTTTCGGTCAGTGACTTCGGTCGTTCGGTGAGCGAGGCACGCCCTGGCTCTACGACGACTCCTCTGCAGACGTCTCGGCGGACGCCTCGTCCGCCGGCGCCTCCTCGACGGTGGGCTCGGCCTCGCCAGCAGCATCGGGTTCGGCAACAGCATCGGGTTCCGCAGCAGCATCCTGCTCGGCTGCCGCCGCCGGCTCGGCAACGGCGTCGGCCTCCGCCTCCGCCACGGGCTCGGCGCTCGGGCTCCACCTCTGTCTCTGCTTCCGCGTCGGCCACCGGCTCGGCCGTCGTCTCCTCGGCGGCGGCATCCTCGGTCGGCGGGGCGACGATCGGCGCAGCCGCACCCGAGGTGTCGCCACCCTCCTCCAGCTGCTCGATGCGAGCGGTGATCAGCCCGACGAGGTTCTGCAGCGGCGCGTTGAGCACGGCTAGGAGCTGCGTCAGCGGCGCGACGATGACACCGACGAGCTGGGCCTGCAGCACGTCGAGCGGCGGCAGCTTGGCGAGGCTCTCCACCTCTGCGTCCGTGATCGTCTTGCCGGAGAGGACGCCGCCCCGGAGCGTCAGGATCTTCGTCTCCTTGGCAGCGTCGCTCAGCGCCTTCGCGACGGCGACGGGGTTGCCCTCGGCCTCCACGAACGCGATCGCGGTGGGACCTTCGAGCATGGCCAGCAGTGCCTCCGCGCCCGCCTGCTGCGCCGCACGGCGGGTGAGCGTGTTCTTGACCACGGACAGCCTCGCGCCGTGCTTGATCAGCTCGGTGCGAAGCGCCGCAAGCTGGCTGTTCGTGAGCCCGCGATAGTCGGCGACGATCAGCGAGTCGGCCGAGGCGAGCCGCGACGCGAGCTCCTGGACGACCCTCTCCTTGTCAGCTTTCTGCACAGTCATTTCCTCCGGAAATGACTAGACCCGCCTGGGCGGGTCACGGACCGCGGCCGGTGGCCGCATGTTCCCTGACTCGCCTCGACCGGTCTTCTGCCTTGCGGCTGCCGGTTGTCTAGGGCGGTCCTAGTCGGTGTGGTCTGGGCTAGACGGTAGCAGCCTCTCCGCCGGCGGCATCCGCGTCGGCAGCTTCCATGATCCCGCGCACGCGTGTCGGGTCGAGGTGCAGCCCCGGCCCCATCGTCGTCGTCAGCGTGATGCCCTTGATGTAGCGCCCCTTCGACGCGGCCGGCTTGGCACGCACGATCTCCTCGACGAGCGCCGCGTAGTTCTCGAGCAGCGCTCTCTCGTCGAAGCTCTTCTTGCCGATCGCCACGTGCACGTTCGCGCCGCGGTCTGTGCGGTACTCGAGCTTGCCCGCCTTCGCGTCCTGGACGGCCTTGCCGACGTCGAAGGTGACCGTGCCCGTCTTCGGGTTCGGCATCAGCCCGCGCGGGCCGAGGACGCGCCCGAGCCGGCCGACGTTCCCCATCTGGTCGGGCGTCGCGATCGCGACGTCGAAGTCGAGGAAGCCGCCCTCGATCTTCGCCGCGAGATCGGCCGAGCCGACCACGTCGGCGCCGGCCTCCTCCGCCTCGCGGGCCTTGTCGCCCTCGGCGAAGACGGCGACGCGCATCGTGCGGCCCGTGCCGTGCGGGAGCATCATCGTGCCGCGGAGCTGCTCCTCGGCGTGGCGCACGTTGAGCCCGAGGCGGAAGTGCGCCTCCACGGTCTCGTCGAACTTGGCGCCTTCGACCTGCTTGAGGATCCGGACCGCGTCGGCCGGTGCGTACAGCGTCTCCCGGTCGATCTTGGCGCGCGCGGCCGCATACCGCTTCCCGTGCCCGCTCATGGTTCCACCTCCACGCCCATGCTGCGGGCCGTGCCGGCGATCACCTTCATCGCCTGGTCGACGTCGTGGGCATTGAGGTCCGGCATCTTCGTCTCGGCGATCGACCGCAGCTGGGCTTGCGTGAGCATTCCCACCTTGGTCCGGTTCGGCTCGGCGGAGCCCGACTCCAGGTTCAGCGCCTCCTTGATCAGGACGGCCGCCGGCGGCGTCTTCGTGATGAAGGTGAAGGAGCGGTCCTCGTAGACCGTGATCTCCACCGGGATGATGCGGCCGTTCTCGTGCGCGGTCTGCGCGTTGAACGCCTTGGTGAACTCCACGATGTTGACACCGTGCTGACCCAGCGCGGGCCCCACCGGCGGTGCCGGGTTGGCCTGCCCGCCGGGGATCTGGAGCTTGATGAGTGTGAGTACTTTCTTGGCCATATGCGTGAGTGCGGACGGGGCTGCTCGCCCCTCCTCCCGTCTTGTCGTTGATCGTGCTCCACGAGGGCGAGGCACGCCTCGCCCGTTCGGTCAGTCGATTTTCTTCACCTGGTCGAAGCCCAGCTCGACCGGCACCTGGCGCTCGAAGATGTCGACGAGCACCTTCAGCTTCTGGGCGTCGGGGTTGACGTCGACGATCTCGCCGTCGAAGTCCGACAGCGGCCCGGACGTCACCTTCACGGACTCTCCGAGCGAGAACTGCGCCTGCGACTTCGCCGCCGGGCCGCCGCCAGCGCCTGCGGTGTGCAGGATCCGGTCGACCTCCGCCTGGGACAGCGGTACGGGCTTGGCGCCGGCGCCGACGAATCCTGTCACGCCGGGCGTTCCCTTGACGACGGTCCACGCCTCGTCGCTCAGGTCCATGTTCACGAGCACGTAGCCGGGCAGCACGCGCTTCTCGATCTGCACCTTCTGCCCGTCCTTCGTCTCGATCACCTGCTCGGTCGGCACGACGACGCGCCGGAAGCGCGGCTGCTGGTTCATCGAGACGATGCGGTGCTCGAGATTGGCCTTCACCTTGTTCTCGTGCCCCGAATAGGTGTTGATCACGTACCAGTTGAACATCTCTGCCTCACTGCCCCAGGAGGACGTCGCGGACGAACGGGCGCAGCACCTGGTCTGCGCCCCACAGGTACGCGCCGACGATCGCACAGGCGATGATCACGACGACGGTGCCCTGGATCACCTGGGCGCGGTTCGGCCAGTCGACCTTGAGCAGCTCCGCCCACGACTCGCGCAGGAAGCCGCCTCGACGCCGCGCGTCGACCGGTCCTGCCGGGACGGCTGCGCCGCCACCGTGTGCTGCAGCCGGGCGCACCTCGGGCGCTGCCCCGCCGTCACCGGCGGCGCGGCGGGCGTCCCGTCGCTGCCTGCGCGTCTCGCCGCTCACCTAGCGCGTCTCCCGGTGAATCGTGTGGCTGCCGCACCAGCGGCAGTACTTCTTGAACTCCACCCGGTCGGGCGAGTTCCGCTTGGACTTCTCGGTCTGGTAGTTGCGCCGCTTGCACTCGGTACAGGCGAGCGTGATTCCGACTCGGACTCCGGTGGCCATCTCTCTGTCTCTCGCTGGATCGTGGTGGAAAGGGCGCGCTAGGTAGCGGCGGTAGGACTCGAACCTACGACACGCGGATTATGATTCCGCTGCTCTAACCAGCTGAGCTACGCCGCCGAGCGGTTTCGCAGTGTAGCAAGGTGCGAAGGGCGAAACCCGCCTGGCCGACGACAGCCGAGGCGGCTTTCGCGAGCCGTCGGAGCGTAGCCGAAGCGTGCGGCAGGCGGGCGTTTTTGGTCGTCCGGCCGATCGTGTTTCTAGGATCGCACCGTGGTCAGGATTCCCGGCGTCATGCCCGACCTGCTCGCCCACGCCGAGTTCGGTCGCGTAGGGGCTGGGCGTGCCCGGCCCGGTGCAGCCGGCACACGCGGCCGCCTCCCGTGCCCGCGGGCGAGGCATGGCCTCGCCCCTACGGGATGATCGTCCCCTTGTTCATGACGCCGTTCGGATCGAAGGCGTGCTTCAGCTTCTCGAGCATGGAGTAGGAGGAGCCGTACTCGTCCCTGACCCACGGGGCCCGCGCCTTCCCGATCCCGTGGTGATGGACGATCGAGCCTCCGCGCCGGAGCGTCTCCTCGCAGATGATGCCGATGATCGGGAGGTAGTACTTCGTCACCTCCTCCTCCGGGCCGCAGTCGACGAGGTCGTAGAAGTAGTTGAAGTACATGTTCGTCCCGTTGATGTAGCTGTGGGACGAGTGCCCACCGGCCATCGTGAGATCGGGGATCTCGCGCAGGATGCGTCGCAGGGCGCTCTCGTAGATGCCGTTGATGGAGCTCCAGTCGGCGGAGATCTCGGTCGTGCGGTTGACGTTGCGCGTCCGCCGGATCCGCTCGTCCTCCTGCGCGATCTTGTCGGGGCCCCAGACCAGGTCGTCGAACCAGGTCGCGATCAGGCCGCTGTCGACCTGCCGGCACTCCGGGTACCCGGCGACGATGGCGTCGATGCCTGCGGCCGTCGCCTTCGCGATGCCGGCCGCTCCTTCCGCCATGAAGAGCAGCACGCAGTCGTCGCCCTCTGCGAAGTGCGAGAAGTGGAGGCCGGCGTCGGCAGGGTCGTAGAGACGTGCGACCGACGGCCGGTAGCCGTTCACCATCACCTCCCGCAGAGCCTCGAAGCCGGTCGCCATGCTCTTCAGCGTCCAGCCCAGGAAGGCATGGTTCTCCGGCAGGTAGGGGAAGAGCTTCACCGTCACCTCGGTGATGAAGCACAGGGCGCCCTCGTTGCCGATGACGACGTGGCGGATGTCGGGACCCGCGGCCCTGCGAGGGACGTTCTTGATCCGGGCCACCTCACCACCGGGAAAGACGGCCTCGAGCCCCACGACCATGTCCTCGATGCCGCCGTACAGCGTCGAGAACTGACCGATGCTGCGCGTGGCGACGAGGCCGCCCAGGTGGGCCACCGGCTTCGACTGCGGCGAATGCCCTGTCGTGAGCCCCTGCTCCCTCGCGCGGTCCTCGAGCACCTGTAGCGGCACACCGCACTGGCAGGTGGCCTGCATGTTGTAGGCGTCGATGCTCAGGATCTCGTTCATCGCCGAGCCGTCGACGACGATCGAGTTCGCGACAGCGGTCTCGAGACCGCCTTCGGTCGCCGTCCCGCCGGTGCGGGGGACGACGTTGATGCCGCGGGCGTCGGCGAAGGCGAGCACGTCCGCCACCTGCTGGGTGCTCCGGACCATCGCCACCGCGGCGGGCATCGGCAGGGTGTAGACGCCGAAGATGTTCTCCAGCTTGCGGAAGTTGTCGATGCTGCGCTGCCTGAGGAACTGCTCGTCGGTGACGACGTTCTCGGGGCCGAGGATCCGCTCGAGACCCTCGACGATGCCCTCTCTGCTCACGTCCATGGCCGGCTTCCTTTGCGTGGTCGGGGGTCGGGTGGTCTCGGAGCTCAGTGGAAGATCGGGTAGGAGCGCTCGAGCACCGGGTCGGTGGCGCTCCGGATGTCCTGGTAGACCGCCTCGTTCATCCGGCGGTAGACGTCGGCGTTGGCCGGATCCGGGGCGAACGACTCGCGGCGCCTCGTCATCTGCTCCGCCGCGGTCTCGACATCCGGGTAGACCCCGGTGCCGACGGCGGCGCAGATCGCCGCACCGAGACTCGCGCCCCCGCTCCCCACGCTCCGCGACGCGGGGAGCCCGAAGACGTCCGCGAAGATGCGCATGAACAGCGGGCTCGTGGCGCCCCCGCCCGAGACGACGATCTCGTCGAGGGAGATGCCGAGCTCGCCGCACATCGCATCGACGTTGTGTCTCATCGTCAGTGCGATCGCCTCGAGGATCGAGCGGTAGACGTGAGCCCGGGTGTGCCGGGCGTCGAACCCGAGCATCACCCCCTTGCGGAAGGGCTTGTCGGTGGGAGCGAGCCAGTCGAGGACCGTCATCAGGCCGTCGCTGCCCGCAGGGACCGCTTCGGCCTCGCGCTCGACGTACTGCTCGCGCGAGAGCCCGAGCGACTCGGCTCGCTCGGCCGTCTCTGCGCCGAGGAGGTCGAGGAACCAGCTGAGCGTCCACATCCCCCGGCGGACCCCGTGGCTCTCGTACAGGTACCGGTCGGGGATGCAGGCGAAGTTCGTCCAGAAGTGGCTGGGCGTCTTGCGGTTCTCGCGCCCGTACACCATCGCCGCGATGTAGGTGCCGAGGGAGACGAGCGCCGCCGTCTCGCCGAGCGGCCCTGAGCCGAGCGCCTCGACCGCCTTGTCGTTTGCGGTCGTGACCACCGGGATGCCCTCGGGAATGCCGGTCGCGGCAGCGGCGGCCGGCGTCACGTGGCCGGCGACGTCACACGGCAGCTGGAGCTCGAACAGCATCTCGCGCGTCACGTTCAGCTCCTCGAACAACGCCGGGTCGTCGCTCCATCGCCACGTGTCGGCGTCGATCGGCCACTGCAACCGGATGTTGTTGGCAGCGCTGTCCCTGCGCTCCCCGGTGAAGCGGTGGGTGAGGTATCCCGAGGATGTCGTCGCGAAGGCAACCGCCGGGTCGTCGGGCCGGTACGGCTGGTAGGCCCGGTCGTCCATCCAGCTGAGGACCGGCTCCACCAGCGACCCGTCGGCCCTCAGGAACGCCTTGCAGCACCGGATCGTGCACAGGCCGACGCCGGCGATCTCGCGCGGGTCGCCCCTGAACCCGTCCAGGGCCAGGCGGCTGGCGGCGGCGATCGACTCCCAGAGGTCGTCGTCGGGGTGGACGGCGACGCCGTGCCGCGGCCGGCTCATGGGGCGCAGGGACCGGCGGCCCTCGGAGGCGACGTTTCCCGTCGCGTCGTAGACGACGACCTTGGAGCTCTGCGTGCCGCCGTCCACACCGATGAGGTACGGGCCTGCCATCGAGCAGTCGCTCAGCCTTTCCGCTCTACCGGACGAGGTAGCCGCCGTCCACCACGAGGACGTGACCGTTGACGTAGTCGGAGGCGCGGCTCGCAAGGAAGACGATCGCCCCCATCAGATCGAACGGGTCGCCCCACCGGCCGGCCGGGATGTGATCGAGGATGCGCCGGCTCGCCTCCGGGTCGCTCCGGGTCGACGCGGTGAGCTTCGTCGCGTAGTAGCCGGGCGCGATGCCGTTGACCTGGATGTTGTACTGGGCGAGCTCGTCGCAGTACGCCTTGGTGAGACCCGCCAGGCCGTGTTTGGCGGCGGCGTAGGCCGGCGACCAGCGACCGCCGAGAAACGAGAAGAGCGAGCAGACGTTGATCATCTTGCCGCTTCGCTGCGGCACCATCCTCTGGGCGGCCTCGTGGCTCATCTCGAAGGCGGCCGTGAGGTTGACGGCGACCGTGGCGTCCCACTCGGAACGGCCGAAGTCGAGCACGCCGGCGAGCGGACAGACGCCCGCGCTGTTGACGAGGATGTCGACCGAGCCGAGCTCCTCCACACAGGCGTCGACGACGAGCCTGGGGGCGCCCGTCCTGGTGATGTCGGTCTGCATGAACGCGTAGCGGACGCTCTCGGCCTCGATCAGGTCCCTGGTGGCGCCGTCGTCGTCGACGATGCTCGGCACGAAGACGCTGGCACCACCCTTGGCGAGGGCCAGGGCGAAGGCCTGGCCGAGCCCCGTGTTGCCGCCGGTGACGATGGCGTTCTTGCCCTCGAGCGAGAAGTGGTCGATCGCGAAGTCCCTGATGTCCATCGTCGCTAGCGCTCTCGGAGGCGACGGCAGCGGTTCCCGACCGCCTGGGCCGGCATCAGTCGCCCCCGTAGAACGGGTTCACGAGCGTGTCGCGCTCGGCCACGACCCGCGCTGCGGCATCGGGATCCCTGCCCCACACGCAGGTCGTGATCGCCTTGCGCACGGCCGCCCGGCTCGCGTCGCGCACCGCCGTCTCGTCGTGCGCCTCCGGATCGACCCAGACGGCAACGAGCACGAGCAGGTCGCCGCTCGCGTCGATGAGGCCGTCGGCGACGGCATCGAGCACGCCCTGGCCGATGCCGAGCTGGGCCGCACCCCAGGTGATCGTCTGGTGCCGTTCCTGCAGCGCCGTCGCCTTGTTCATCATCAGCGTGGGCGGCCAGATCGGCTCGTAGTCCTGCTGGGTCGGGCCGACGCAGCACAGCACCGGTGTGTGGCCGGGCGACGGGTGCGCGAACATGCTCACGGCGGCGGCCGCGGTGGGGCTGCCCCGCCGGGCGAGCACGACGTTGACGTGGCTCCCGTTCGGTGCGGCGCCACCCCACCCCTCGCCGATGCGGCCGTCGAGCTCTTCAAGGTTCATGGGCCTCCTCACCTCAGGTGGTCAGATCGAGAACGACACGCAACGCCTCGCCGGAGCGCATCAGCTCGAAGGCGCCCCCGACCTCGTCGAGCGGCAGGCGGTGCGAGACGAGACGGTCGAGCGGCAGGCGGCCGGCACGATAGAGGTCGAGTGTGAGCGGAAAGTCGCGCTCGGGCTTCGAGGAGCCGTAGATCGAGCCGAGCACCCGCCGCTCGCCACGCGGGATCGTGAGCGCCGGCAGCGGGAGCACGGCATCCTCGCGCGGGATCCCGATCAGGACGGCGGCGCCACGCGGACGTGTGGACAGGTAGGCGGCGAGCATCGCCTCGGGCCGCCCGGTGGCCTCGATCGCGTAGTCGACGCCGCCGCCCGCTGCCTCGCGCACCGCCTCCGCCGTGGCCTCCGGGCTACCCGCCCAGAGCACGCCGCCGGTCGCGCCGAAGGAACGGGCGAACTCGAGCTTCTGCGGAGCCGCATCGACGGCGATCACCGGCTCCGCGCCGACGGCCACTGCTGCCATCAGCGCAGACACGCCGACGCCGCCGCACCCGATCACCGCCACGCGGTCTCCCGGCTGCACGCCGGCGGTGCGCCAGACCGAGCCGACGCCCGTCGTCACGGCGCAACCGACGAGCCCGGCGACGTCGAACGGGACGTCGTTCGGGATCGGGACGCAACACTTCTCGGGTACGACGCACGCCTCTGCGAACGTGGACAGGAACGAGTAGTGGTAGACGGCCTCGCCGCCACGCGACAGCCGGGTCGTTCCGTCCATCAGCCCGCCGGTGCCCATAGCGGGCCATGCGGTGGAACAGAGCCAGGGCAGGTCGCGGACGCACTCTGCGCACTCGCCGCACCAGGGCGCCCACGACAGGGCGACGTGGTCGCCGGGAGCGACCCGAGTGACACCCGCGCCGACTGCCTCGACGACGCCGGCGCCCTCGTGCCCGAGCACCGCAGGGCAGCGCGTCTCCGCGGTCCCGTCGATCGCGTTGAGGTCGGAGTGACACACTCCCGAGGCGCCCAGCCGGACGAGCACCTCGTTCGGGGCGGGCGGAGCGAGGTCGAGCTCCTGGACGTGGAAAGGGCCCCCTGTCGCCTCGAGCACGGCGGCGCGGATCTTCACAGGGCGGCCTGCTCGCGTGCCGCCGACGCACCCGCCGCCTGCAGGGCCGACAGCTCCTCGAGCGGGATGTGGCAGCGCATCAGGTGGCCGTCCTCGACCTCGACGAACGGCGGCTCCGTCTCGTCGCAGACGGCCCCGATCCGTCGTGGACAGCGCGTGTGGAAGACGCACCCTGTCGGCGGGTCGGCCGCACTCGGGATGTCGCCCTCGAGCTTGATCCGCTCACGCCCGCCGCCGTCGATCGTCGGGACGGCCGACAGCAGCGCCTCGGTGTACGGATGGTGCGGCCCGCCGAACACGACGTCGGCGGCTCCGACCTCCATCAGACGCCCGAGGTAGAGCACGGCGATGCGGTCGGAGATGTAGCGGACGACGCCGAGGTCGTGGCTGATGAAGAGGTAGGAGACGCCTTGCTCGGCCTGGAGATCGACGAGCAGGTTGAGGATGGCGGCCTGCACCGACACGTCGAGCGCGCTCGTGGGCTCGTCGCACACCACGAGCCTCGGGTCGCCGGCGAAGGCGCGCGCGATCGCGACGCGCTGCTTGAGCCCGCCGGACAGCTGCACCGGCTTCTGCGTCAGCGTCCGCTCGGACAGTCGCACCCGGTCGGTGAGCTCGGCGGCACGACGCTCGGCCTCGGCGCCGCGTACGCCGGCCAGCTTGCTCAACGCACGCATCAGGATGCGGCTCACGGAGTGGCGGCGGTTGAGTGCCGAGTCGGGGTTCTGGAAGACGATCTGGAGCGCGCGCAGGTCGTCGTGCGAGCGCTTCTGGAACCGGGGAGCGAGCCGACGGCCGTCGAGCTCCACGACGCCGGAGGTCGGGCTGACGATCCCGAGCAACGCCCGCGCCAGAGTGGTCTTGCCGCTGCCGGACTCACCCACGAGGCCGAGCGTCTCGCCGGGCCAGATCGCGGCGCTCACGCCGACGAGCGCGTGGATGTCGACCTTGTGCTGGTGAAACACCTTCCCGAGGTCGTCGAACTGCACGAGCGGGGGTGCGTTGCGGTCGATCGGAGCAAGGTCGATCTCGGCGGCGGCGTGCCGCGGCAGGCCGCGGGCGCGATCCTGGTGGAAGCAGCGGGCCGTGTGCCCGGGTGCCGCGTCGGTCACCGAGGGCTCCTCGGTCCGGCAGCGCTCGTCGGCGAGCGCGCAGCGATCGGCGAAGACGCACCCGGCGATCGCCGCTCCGAGCGGCGGCAGGAACCCGGGAATGGTGTCCAGCCGTCCGGCGTCCTTGCGCACACCCCCGCGCGGAATGCAGCGGAGCAAGCCGACGGTGTACGGATGACGCGGGTCCTGAAGCACGGTCTCCACCGGCCCCTCCTCGACGAGCCGGCCGGCGTACAGCACGCCGACCCGGTCGCACATCTTCGAGATCACGCCGAGGTTGTGGCTGATGAAGAGGACGGCCGTGCTGAGCTCCGCCTGGAGCTGCTCGACGAGATCCAGGACCTCCGCCTCGACTGTCGCGTCGAGGCCGGTGGTGGGCTCGTCCAGGATCAGCAGGGCGGGGTCCTTCGCGAGCGCCATCGCGATCACGACCCGCTGCTGCATCCCGCCGGACAGCTGGTGCGGATAGCGGCTCATCACGGAGCCGGGATCTGCGATCTGGACGCGCGCGAGGGCGTCACGCGCGCGCTCGTTCGCCTCCGCGCGCGGCGCCCCGAGCACCGTGAACGCTTCCGCCACCTGCGCCCCGACCCGCATCCCGGGGTTCAGTGCCGAGCCGGGGTTCTGGTAGACCATCGACACGGTGCGCGCGTGGAAATCGCGGAGCCCGCGCCCTCCGAGCGCGAGTACGTCCTTGCCCGCGACGGAGACGCTCCCGCCGGAAATCCGGCCGTTGCGCGGCAGGTAGCGCACGATCCCGAGGGCGGCGGTCGACTTGCCGCATCCCGACTCGCCGACCAGCCCGTACGACCGGCCGCGCTCGATCGAGAACGACACGCCGCGGAGGACGGGCCGGTCGATCCCGCGGACGCGGTAGACGAGCTCGAGGTCCGAGACGTCGAGCGTCGACGTGTCCGTCTCGACGGCGCTCACCGCTCGTACACCTCCCGGATCCCGTCCGCTACGAGGTTCACCGAGACGACGAGAGTGGCGATCGCGAGCGCGGGGAACAGGGTCATCCACCAGTACGGATCGATGAGCGTCCAGTACTGGTTGATCTGCGCCGCCCAGTCGGGCGAGGGCGGCTGGACGCCGAACCCGATGAAGGTCAGGGAGGCGACGGCGAAGATCGCGTAGCCCAGGCGTACCGTGAACTCGACCACGACCGGCGACAGGACGTTCGGGAGGATCTCGGAAAACATGATGTACGGCGACCGCTCGCCGCGCAGGCGCGCCGCCTGGACGTAGTCGAGCTCGACCTCCGAGAGCACGGCGGCGCGGACGGTCCGCGAGACGACCGGCGCGAAGATGAGGCCGATGATGAGCACGACCACCCACCGGGACGAGTTGCCGACTGCGGTCACGATCAGGATCGCGGTCACGATCAGCGGCAGGGACAGGACGGCGTCGACCAGGCGGCTCGTGACGTCGTCGACGACACCCCGGAAGTAGCCCGTGATCAACCCGATGATCGTCCCGAGCACGGTTCCGAGGAGCGTCGCCGCAGGGGCGATCAGGAGGATGTTCCGCGAGCCGGCGAGCACGCGGGAGAAGACGTCGCGCCCGTTCGTGTCCGTCCCGAAGAGGTACGACCAGCTCGGCGGCTCGCTCGTGGGGAGCTGGTTGTCGAAGATGGGGTCGTACGGCGTCACGAGCCCCGTGAAGATGGCGCAGAAGACCCAGACCCCGATGACGAGCACGCCGATCAAGACCGTCGGCGTGCGCAGCAGGAGGCGCAGCCGCTCCGATCGTGCGGTGCGCGCCTCGCTGCGCGCCGGCGCGGGACTCGGCGTGGGCGTCGGGGAGACGAGGGAGCTCACTCGGCGCCCCCGAGACGGATCCGCGGGTTCAGGACCGCGTAGAGGATGTCCGCGATCAGCGTCACGACGAGGTAGACGGTGCCGACCACGAGGACACCCGCCGTCAACAGCGGGAGGTCCTTCTCACGCGCCGCTTCGTAGATGAGGAGGCCGATGCCCTGGTAGTTGAAGAGCACCTCGACGACGACGAGGCCCCCGACGAGGTACCCGACCTGCACCGCGACGACGGCGATCGTCGGCAGGAGCGCGTTCCGCAGCACGTGCCGGCGCACGACGACGGACGACGGAAGCCCCTTGAGGTAGGCCGTGCGCGCGTAGTCGCTGTCGAGCGCCTCGATCATCCCGGCCCGTGTGATCCTGGCGATGTACCCGAACAGCACGAGCGTGAGCGTCATCGCCGGCAGGAGGAGGTACTTCACCTGCGTGAGGACGTTCGCGCCCTCCTCCCACTGCGCGGTCACGGGCAGCCACCCGAGCCAGATCGAGAAGATGAGGATAAGGATGATGCCGGTCACGAACTCGGGCATCGCGGCGAACGAGAGCCCGGCGATCGTGATCCCCTTGTCCGTCGGACGCCCGTAGCGAAGCCCGGCGATCACGCCGCCGACGATCGAGACCGGGACGCAGATCAGGAAGGCGACGAACGCCAGCTTGAGCGAGTTGCTGAGCGCCGGGCCGAGGAGGTCCCACGCGGGGACCTGCGTCGTCAGGGAGGTGCCGAGGTCGCCGTGCAGCAGGCCACCGGCCCAGTCCACGTACTGCTCGACGACCCCCCGATTCGTGCCGAGCTGCTCGTTGAGCGCGTCGACGGACTCCTGCGTGGCGAACGGCCCGAGGACGGCACGGCCGACGTTGCCGGGGAGCACGGTCGAGATGGCGAAGATGAGGGCGCTCAGGAGGAACAGCGTGATCAGCGCGAGCCCGAGGCGCTTGAGGAGGAAGCGGGTCACCGTGGAGGGTGGCGTGTGCGAAGGGCGGGCGGAGCACCGACGCGCATCCGCCGCCCGCCCTTCGGGTGGTTCGTCAGGCCAGCCCGACCTTCGCCAGCCGGACGTGCGAGATGCCCTCGGGGACGTAGTTCTTGACCTTCGAGGAGCTCGCCGTCACGTAGCTGATGAAGTAGTCGGTGACGACCGGCGTGTCGCGGAGAAGGATCCCCGCCATCCGCTTCGTCGCCGTCCGCTGCGCCGCGATCTCGGCAGCCCCGAGGTAGGTCTTGGCGAGCGAGTCGAACTCGGCGTTGTTGTAGTGCGACGCGTTCCAGTCGCCCGTCGACATGTAGCACCGCGTGAGGTAGATGTTCGGCACCCCGCGCGCACCGTACTCCGTCAGCGTCGCAGTGCGGTTCAGCCACGGTGTCGTCGACGCGTAGTCGGCGCCGGCCGGCTCGGAGTCGTAGTACTTGCTGACATCCATGATCTCGAGCCCGATCTCGATGCCGGCGTCGCGGGCATAGGCCTGGATCGACGCCGCGTGATCCGCGTGGTCGGCGAAGTTCCATGTCGTGATGTTGAACTTCAGGTTCTCGGCGTTCGCGGCCTTGAGCAGCGCCTTCGCGAGCTCGATGTTCTGCGTGCGCTGCTTGACCGACGGGTCGGCCGACGTGAACCCCTTCCAGAACGGGTTGTCGTTGCCGACCGTGGCCGACCCGAGCATCACCTTCTGGACCTGCTGCGGCCTGTTGATCACGAGGGCGACCGCGCGGCGCACACGCGGATCCTTGAGCGCGCCCTGGTCGGTGCGCAGGCAGAGCTGCCGGTGCGCAGCCGTCGGCTGGCTGTAGGTCTTGAACTTGGAGTTGTTCTTGAAGACCTGCACCTCCTGCGGCGAGAGCTGCATGGCGAGGTCGATCTGCCCAGCGCGCAGCGCGAGCACCATCGGCGCCGAGCCCTGGTAGAAAGTGGCCCTGACGCCGTCGAGCGGCGGGCGGCCGCCCCAGTAGGCGTCGTGCCGAACGAGCTCGGCGCTCTTCTTGTCGACGTACTTCTTCAGCTTGAAGGCGCCCGTGCCGATCATCCCGCTCGCAACCCATTTCCCGGGCGTCGCCGCGAGCGCTGCGGGCTGGATGACCGCCTGGTACGTCGTCTGGCTGACGAGGTACGGGAACACGCCGATCGCGGACTTGAGCCGGAAGACGACCGTGTAGTCACCCTTCGCGGAGACGCCGGCAGCGTCGAAGAACGGCGACAGGCCGGCGTTCGACTCCTTCACGCCCACGTACTGCTTCATGCTCGCGACAACGTCCTTCGCGGTCATCGTCTTGCCGTTGTGGAACTTCACGCCCTTGCGAAGCTGGAACGTCCACACGGTCGCGTCGGCGTTCGGCTTCCAGCTCGTCGCGAGCCAGGGCACGACCTTTCCCTGCGGGTTCGTGAACGTGAGGTACTCGCCGGGGATGCCGGCCAACGCGAGCGAACCGCCGTCGTTGAGCAGGTACGGCTCGAGCGAACCGCCCGCCGTCAGGCCAACGCGGATCGTGCCGCCGGCCTGGACGCGCGCGAGCTGAGCCGTCGACCCGGGCGCGGCGCCCGCCTCGCCGGCGAACGCGAGCAGGCTCCCCAACATGCCGGCCGAGAGCCCGAACATGGCGCCCCGGCGGAGGAACTCCGTCCGGTCCATCTCGCCGCCGACCAGCTCGTCGATCAGGTTGTTCTCGAGCGCTCCTGCCTCGTTGCGGCGGTAGTCCTCGATTCGCCTTGTCGTTTCCCGATCCAACATCGCACTCCCTTCAAGAGTGGGGCCTCGAATCTCTACGGGTATGACGACAGCCCCGAACGAAAGTTCTCACGCCGACTGAGGCCCGTTCTACCCACGGAACGATGTGCCGCTAGCTCGGCCCCTTATCGCACAATCGCCCCAGACGGTCAAGGATCGCACTCCGCATCCGGGTCGGCGTCTCGACATGGTCCGGAAGCAGCACTATGTTTGCATGCATGACGACGCTCTCCGACAGCTCCCGCGAGGAGCAGCAGGGAGAGCCTCAGGGGTCGAGATCGACCTCGGCAGGCGTCAACGCGGCGCTGCGCCTCCTCGATCTCGTCGCCCACCGCGGACCCATGCAGCTCTCGGAGATCGCCCGCGAGCTCGACGTCGCGAAGAGCACGATTCACCGGATCGCAGCCGTCCTGCACGAGCGCGCGTGGGTGATCCGAGACGGCGAGGGCAGGTACGAGCTCGGCATCCGGGCGCTGCGGCTCGGCTCGGCCGCCGGCCAGCTGCCGATCGTGACGGCGTTCCGCTCGGTCGCCGCCGAGTTCCTCGACGCCCATGACGAGACCGTCGTCCTCGCGGTCATCGACGGGGAAGAGTCCCTCTTCATCGCCATGGAGGAGACGTCCCAGCCGGTGCGGTTCGTCACGCACATCGGCTCCAAGACACCCTCGTTCGCCTCGGCGAGCGGCCGGGTCGTGCTCGCCACCTACCCCCCCGCGATCGTCGAGTCGCTCTGGGCCGGGCGGCCGCTCGTGACGCCGACGGGCCGGCGGCTGAACGGGACGACGGAGCTCCTGCAGATCCTCGACGAGGTTCGCGCACAGGGGCACGCCGAGAACGTCGGCGAGACCGCCCACGGGCTGTACGCCGCGTCGGTCCCGATCGTGAACAACGCACAGACGGCACTGGCAGCCTTCACCGCGCTGATCCCGATCTCGCGGGTGTTCGAGCCCGAGCGCCGCCTGGCCATCCTCGCAACCCTCCACGACCTCGGAAGCCATTTCTCGGACCTCGTCTCGTGGCTGCCCTCGTACAGCGCGAGGCGACCCTGACGACGCGACGCGTCAGGGCCGCGGTCTGCCGCTCCTTCGGGCAGCCGCTCGTGATCGAGGAGATCCGGATCGCGGCACCGAAGGCAGGCGAGATCGGCGTGCGGCTCGCCGCGTGCGCCATCTGCCAGAGCGACATCCACTACGCCCAGGGCGCGTGGGGCGGCAAGCTGCCGGCGGTGTACGGACACGAGGCCGCGGGCGTGGTCGAGGAGCTCGGGCCGGGCGCCGACGGATTCGCCGTCGGCGACCACGTGGTCGTCACGCTGATCCGGTCATGCGGGTCGTGCGCAGCCTGCGCGAGGGGCGAGGCGGTGCATTGCGAAGGGACCGTCGGTCTCGACGGGCCGGGCCCGCTGTCGACGCTCGACGGGGAGGAGATCGTGCAGGGCATGCGCACCGGCGCGTTCGCCGAGCGCGTGGTGGTCGACCAGTCGCAGGCCGTGGTGATTCCGGCTGCGATCACCCTCGAGGCAGCCGCCCTGCTCGCCTGCGGAGTCATCACCGGCTACGGCGCGGTCGTCAACACGGCCCGCGTGACGCCGGGGAGCTCCGTCGTCGTGATCGGGACCGGAGGCGTGGGGCTCAACGCCGTCCAGGCGGCCGCGCTGGCGGGCGCGAGCGCGGTCGTCGCGGTCGACCTCTCGGACACCAAGCTCGAAGCCGCGCGAAGGTTCGGCGCCACGCACACGGCGAACCCCGACCGCGACGACGTCGGCGGCGTCGTGGCGCGCCTGACCGACGGGCGCGGCGCGGACTACGTGCTCGTCACCGTCGGCGCGACGGCGGCCGTCGAGCAAGGCCCCGCGCTGCTGCGGCGCGGAGGCACGATGGTGATCGTCGGCATGCCCCCCTCAGGCGTCACGGCCGCGATCGACCCGGGCGCGATCGCCGACAACGGACAGAGGATCCTGGGCAGCAAGATGGGATCGGCACGCCTCGCGGTCGATGTGCCGAGACTGGTCGAGCTGTACGGGGAAGGCACGCTGAAGCTCGACGAGCTGATCTCCGGCCGCTACCCGCTCGACGGGATCAACGACGCGATCGCCTCGGCGCAAGGCGGCGAGGTACTCCGGAACGTGATCGTGTTCGGAGCCGGCAGAGGCGCGGCGTGAAGATCACCGGGCTTCGGACGTTCGTCGTCGCCAACCCGCCGCCACACCACGGCGGCAGGTACTTCGTCTTTCTCAAGCTCGCGACCGACGACGGGCTCGAGGGCGTCGGCGAGGTGTACGGCGCGACGTTCGGGCCGCACACGGTCGAGCGCATGATCGAGGACGTCTTTGCGCAGCACGTGGACGGAGCCGACCCGTTCCAGATCGAGGTGTTGTGGCGGAACATCTACGGTAGGGGCTACTCCGGCCGGCCGGACGTCTCCCTGGTCGGCGTGCTCAGCGGCCTGGAGATGGCGTGCTGGGACATCGTCGGCAAGGCCGTCGACCGCCCGGTCTGTGAGCTGCTCGGAGGCCGGATCCACGAACGCCTGCGCGGCTACACGTACCTCTACGCCGAGGAAGGCGACGCCGCCGACGTGTACCTGGACCCGGCTCTCGCCGCCGAGCGCGCCGGCGCCTACACCGCTCTCGGCCATACGGCGCTGAAGTTCGACCCGGCGGGGCGCTACTCGACGTTCGATCCCGGGCAGCCGAGCCGGGAAGCGCTTGCTCGCTCGGAGGCGTATGTACGGGCCGTTCGCGACGCCGTCGGCGATCGCTGCGACCTGCTCTTCGGCACACACGGCCAGTTCACGCCCTCGGGAGCGATCCGCCTCGCGAAGCGCCTGGAGCCGTACGACCCGCTCTGGTTCGAGGAGCCGACGCCTCCGGAGAGCCCTGAGGCGATGGCGCGGGTCGCGAGGTCGACGTCGATTCCCATTGCCACCGGCGAGCGGCTGACGACGAAGTACGAGTTCTCACGCGTGCTCGAAACGGGCGCCGCCTCGATCCTGCAGCTGAACCTGGGCCGCGTGGGCGGGCTGCTCGAGGCGAAGAAGATCGCGGGCATGGCCGAGGCGCACTACGCGCAGATCGCACCACATCTCTACTGCGGCCCGGTCGTCGGCGCCGCCAACATCCAGCTCAGCATGTGCAGCCCGAACTTTCTCCTGCTCGAGGGGATCAGGGAATGGGGCGGCTTCCACGCGGAGATCCTGAAGACGCCGATCCGGTGGGAGAGCGGCTATGTGATCCCACCGGACGGGCCGGGGCTCGGCGTCGAGCTCGACGAGGACGTGGCGGCCCGGCATCCGTACGAAGGCGACGACCTCCACCTCGAGCCGCTCTACGGTCCGCCGGCCTGAACCACGCCCCCGCACGCGGGCCCGTCGGCGGCGACGATCACTCGTCCCCGAGGCCGGCGATCAGCATCGCCTCGAACTGCACAGGCCCGCGCTCGTGATCCGGATGCAGGAGACCGCGATCCCCGCACTGCAGCGTAAGGCCCAGGCCGCGCCCAGCTCGACGAGCGGTCGCGCCGCCGCCTCGTCGCGGTCGTGAACCGTGAGCGGGAACCCTGCCCGCGGAAGACTTGCCGCGAGGTGCCGGCCGAGGTTGCCGAGGCCGATGAACCCGAGGCGCACCGGCGCCACCTGCGCGTCGCCCACGTCGCCGTCCACCCGTCTACTCTCTCACGGAAGCATGCGAGCAGTGGTCTTCACCGGCGCCGGCGGCAACGAGGTCGTCCGGCTCGAGGAGCGGCCCGACCCCGTCCCGGCCGGGGACGAGGTGCTGCTCGCCGTGCGCTTCGCTGCGCTCAACCCGGCGGACCTGGCCCAGCGAGCGGGGCGCTACCCGGCACCCCCCGGGTCTCCGCCCGACGTCCCGGGTATCGAGACGGCAGGGATGGTCGTGGCCTGCGGGCCCACATCGCGCAGGTTCGCGTTGGGCGACCGCGTGTTCGGCATCGTCGGGGGCGGCGGCCTGGCCGACCGCGTGATCGTGCACGAGCGACACGTGGCCCCGGTGCCGGAGCGGCTCGACGGGCTCGAGGCCGCCGCCGTGCCAGAGGTCTTCGTGACCGCCCACGACGCGATCTGCACCCAGGGAGCGCTGCGACCCGGCGAGCTCCTCGTCGTCAACGGCGGCAACGGCGGCGTCGGCACCGCCGCCGTCCAGATCGGCGGCGTCGTCGGCGCGCGGGTGCTCGCCACGGTACGCGCGCCCGAGCTGCGAGAGAGGGTCGCGGCCCTCGGCGCGCGGGTGATCGCGCCCGACGAGCTCGTGGAGCGCGCCCGGGCCGAGGGCGGCGCCGACGTCGTGCTCGAGCTCGTCGGCGCCGGCAACATCGGCCCGGACCTCGATGCACTCGCCGCCAAGGGGCGCATCGTGGTCGTCGGCACCGGCGCCGGCACGGAGGCCACGCTCGACCTGCGCAAGCTGATGAGCCGGCGGGCGCGCCTGCTCGGCACGGTGCTGCGGGCACGGCCTCTGGAGGAGAAGGCCGCCGCGGTGCAGGCGTTTGCGCGCGAGCTCGTCCCGCACCTCGCTACGGGCCGTCTCGCGCCGCTCGTCGACCGAGTCTTCGCGGCGGCCGAGACGGCCGCCGCGTTCGACCGGCTGCAGGAGCCGGGCAAGCTCGGCAAGGTGCTGCTCGACTTCGGCGACTAGGCCGGCAGGCCCCGCCGAGCCGCCGGCACCTTCGCTCGCGTGGGGCGCTGGACGGGCGAGGCATGGCCTCGCCCCTACGGGTCGCGTCGTAACGCCCTCGGCGTGGCGCGTCCTGACGCCTCCGAGGCAGACGTACTTTGTGGTGATTCACCACAAAGGCCCGCCAGCGTTACGCTCCTGACGCCTCCGACGCGTGAGATCGGCCTGACGCCTCCGACGCGTCGCTGAGCGTGCCGGGCCGAAGGGGATAGTGCGAAAGCACAGACCCGCAGAGCCCGGTGCGCACAGCAGCGCGAGCGTACTTTGTGGTGATTCACCACAAACCCCGCGAGTGGCCGAGCCGGTCGCGGGCGCCCGCAAGCCGGCGCCGTCGGCGGCGTCAGGCGGTTCCCAGGAGCTCGTCGGCGTAGGTCATCGACACACGGCGCAGGATGCCCTTCTCGTCGGGCTCGTAGTGACCCATGCGCCAGAGGGCGGGCGAGTAGCAGTGCACCGAGACGGCGGGCTCCCCGGCTGCGTAGCGGACGCCGTGGATGTAGGTGGCGTCGAAGTCGAACGCGCCGCCGGCCTCGTGCCGGTTCGTCTGCTCGCGGATCCAGCCGTCCTCGTCCCGGTGGAAGTAGTCCTCGAAGACGGCCCCGTCGCAGACGACGACGGCGCCCTGGGAGCGGTCGTGGTCGTGATAGCCCGTGTCCTGTGCCGCGGTCCAGCAGATCAGCCAGACGTCGACGTTGGGGTCGCGGTACAGCTGGATGTAGTGACGCTCGTCGATGGAGAGGCGGACGTGGTCGCGCCAGAGTCCTTCCTCTGCCCGAACGTCGGCGGCGAGTCGGGCGAGCGCAGGGCGGTCGAGGTCGACCTCGGCGGCCAGGCGGTCGGCGAGCCATTCCTTGATGTCGATGTGGGTCATGGGAGGAGTCGGGCCGGTGTCTCCTGTCGCACCATTCGTTCGACAGATTCGCCGAAACCCCTTATCGCCAGGACGGTTGGGGTGGGGTCGACGACGGGCAGGTCGCTGCCGTAGACGAGCTGTTCGACCCCGTAGGTCTCGATGCAGAGCTCGAAGGCGCGCCGGCCGTAGGAGGCGGTGTCGAAGTACACGTTGCCGTGCAGGGCCGAGCGGACCTCGACGCCGCGGGAGGCGAGCCGCTCGAGCTGGAAGGGGCCGCCGCCCGCGAGGATGGCGAAGACGACCGGGAGATCGGGCCACCGGTCCTGTCCGTGTGCCAGCCAGGTCAGGTAGGCGGCCTGCATCTGGGCGGTGTAGAGCGTGAGGGCACCCCACCAGCCGGGCTGGCCCGGTGGCATCCGGCCGCCCGACGGATGGACGAAGAGGAAGCCGTCCCGCTCGCGCACGGCGTCGATCACGGGCTCGAGGGCGTCGGCGTCCGCGAGTGCGTCCGAGCCGATGCACGAGCCGGCGAAACCGGGTCCGGCAGGCCCGGGGGCGAGGGCTGCGAGGCGCCCGCCGGCGGCGGCCACGAGCTCGGTGATGCCCTCTTCCCAGGCGGCGACGAGCTCGGCACGTTCCGCCGCTGGGAGAGCATCGTGTCCGAGGGTGGGTTGGAGGGACTGCACTGCCACGTCGGTGCCTTCGCGGTCGAGCAGCGCCAGGCGGGCCTCGAGGTCGTGCTCCGCCGGGTCGAACGGAAAAGAGCCCTCGGCGAGCTCGAGGCTGCCGCCCGTGATCCGCGGCGGCGACGCACGCCTGCGGAGCGCCTCGACGAACGCGGGCGGGAGCAGATGCTGGTGGATGTCGACGGTCGGCAGGTCAGGCCTCCAGCCGGCCGGCGCGGATCAGCTCGACGAGCGGTTCCAGGTCGGGCAGCGGCTCGCCTTCGCCGACGAAGGGGACGACCGAGCGAACGGTGCGGTGCAGCCGCGCGGTGCCCGCACCGAGCCGGTGACCGCGGAGATCGCATGCCTGGGCGGCGAGGAGAAGCTCGACGGAGACGACGCGGGCGCCGAGCTCGACCATCTCGGCGAGGCGCCGGGCGGCGAGCGGCGCCATCGTCATGCGATCCTCGATGCCCTCGGCCTGGGTCGTGGAGACGAGCTCGAGCGAGACGGGCTGCGCCAGCAGCCGGGCCTCGGCGGCGAACGCCTGCACGGCGATGCCGAGCTCGCTGAGGGCGCTTTCCGCCAGTCCGTGTCGCACGCCGAGCCCGACGGTAAGGCCCGTGAGCGGCGCCTGCAGGAGCTTCACTGCCCGCTCGGCGGCGGTGGTGAGCGCCGGCGCGAGCGCGAGGCGCGCGAGATCGAGTGCCGTGGCGAGCGGCTGGATCTCGAAGTTCCCGACCGAGATGAGGCGACCTTCGTCCGCGAGCACGAGCGGGTTGGACTGTGCGGCGTTGAGCTCGATCTCGACCTGTTCGCACACGAAGCCGAGGGCGTCGCGTGCGGCTCCGTTCACCTGGGCGAGCGTGCGGAAGCTGAGCGGATCCTGCAGTGCGCGTGCCTCGGCCGTGCTTCCTTCGAGGAGGGCGGAGACCCGGCCGAGCGTGACCTGCAGCCCGGGATAGGGTCGGGCCGCGCCGATCGCCGGGTGCAGCGCGTCGCGGTTCGCGGCGAGCGCCTCGTAGTCGAGCGCACCTGCGAGGTCGAGTGCGTCGAGCAGAAGCAGAGCGTCGTGGACGGCGAGCGCACCGAGCCCTGTCGCGAAGGCGTTCTGGTTGACGAGCGCGATCGCCTCACCCTGGGCGAGCGCGAAGCCGGCGAGCACGCCCTCGGCGAGGTCCGCCATCGCCGCGAGATCGGCCTGGCCGACGGAGCCGAGCGTGCGCACCCGCGGCAGCCGGTCGTCGTTGAGCGCGGTGACGACGTGCTCGGCTAGCGAAGGGCGGGCGGTCGTCGTGCCCGACGCGAGCGCGTTCGCGAGCCGCAGCGTCGTCGCGCGAACCGTGTCGTGAGGCGCGGGCGGCCCCTGGCCGATCAGATGCTGGCGGACGAGCAGCCGGTCGTGGTCCAAAGCCTCGACACCGAATCGCTTGCGCACGCCGACGCCCGTGGTGACGCCGTACACGGGCGCCCCGGCGGCGATCGCGTCCGCCGCGACCGCGTGGGCGGCGCCCATCCGCTCGATCGCGGCCGGGGCGAGCGCGACGGGGGCGCCGTCCCGCGCGACGCCGACGACGTCCGCCAGGCGAAGGTCGCGCCCGGTGAGCACGACGGTCGGCACGGTGTCGGAGGGCACGGCACCGATCATCCCATGCGGCGCGTAAGCGCGTTCGCGGCCGTGCAGACCAGGAACGCGCCTGCGGCGACGAGCACGATCGTGCCTCCGGGCGGCAGGTCGGCGTAGTAGGCGATCGTGAGCCCGCCGAGGGCTGCGGCGAGACCGATCGCCATGGCGAGGCCGAGTGTCGAGGCGAGGCTCCAGGCGACGCGGTTCGCCGCGATCACGGGGAGCACCATCAGCGCGGCGATGAGCAGGATGCCCACGATCCGCATCGAGACGGCGACGGTGAGCGCGGCCAGCACCGCGATCACGAAGTTGAGGAAGGCGATCGGGACGCCCGCCACACGGCTGCCTTCCTCGTCGAGGACGACCGCCACGAGCGCACGGTAGAGGGCGGCGATGACGGCGAGTGCGCCGGCGCCGAGCACGAGCACGGTCCACAGGTCGTTGCGCGTGACGGTGAGGATCGAGCCGAACAGGTACTGGAACAGGTTGACGTTGAGGGCGCCGGCACTCGAGACGAGCACGACACCCGCCGCGATGCCGGTGTAGAAGACGAGCGCGAGCGCCTGGTCGCCCGCGGCCCCTCCCCGGGTGCGGAGCCATTCGATCGCGAGCGCTCCGAGCACGGCGGCGACGAGCGCGGTCAGCACGGGCGAGACGCCGAGCAGATAGCCGGCGGCGACACCCGCGAACGCGACGTGGCCGATGCCGTCGCCGACGAGCGAGGCGCGCCGCTCCACGAGAAAGAACCCCACCGCCGGTGCGAGCACGCCCACGACTGCGCCGGTGGCGAGCGCGAGCCGCATGAACTCGAGCTCAAGCATTGGTGTGAGTGTGAGAGGGGTCGTGCCAGAGGCCGGGCAGCTCGCTCGGTGGGCCGTCGAAGACGATCCTGCCTCGCACGAGCACGAGGCGGCCGACGACGTGCTCGACGGCGCCGAACTCGTGCGAGACGTAGAGGACGGTGACGCCGCGCTCGGTGCGGAGCGTGTCGAGGAGGCCGGCAAGGGATTCCTGAGACTCCGCGTCGACGCCGGTGGTCGGCTCGTCGAGAACGAGCAGGGACGGCTCCGACGCGAGCGCCTTGGCGATGAAGGCGCGCTGCTGCATGCCGCCGGAGAGCGTCCGCAGTGGGGCGCCCGCCCGGTGCTCGAGCCCGACCGTCCGGATCGCCTCCTTGACGACGTCGCGGTCGTGCCGGCGCAGAGGACCCCACATCCCGGCGGGGGCGAGGCGCCCGGCGGAGACGATCTCACGGACGGTGACGGGCGCCTCGCCGCCCAGGTGGGCCCGCTGCGGCAGGTAGCCGATCCGCTGCCGCTGCCGGCCGAGGCCCGCGCGCTCGCCGAAGACCCGGACGGTGCCGTCGCTCGGCCGCTCGAGCCCGAGGATCAGCCGCAGCAGCGTCGTCTTGCCGCCGCCGTTCGGGCCGGCGATGGCGACGAACTCGCCGTGGGCGATCTCGAGCGAGACGTGCTCCAGCACGCGGACGCCCGTCCGGTAGCCGAACGAGACGTCGTCGAGCTGCACGGCGGCCGTATCGCTCATTCGCATTCGAGGGCGGTGCGCAGGGCGGCGAGATTGTCGCGCATGACGGTGAAGTAGTCTGCTCCGCGGCCGATCTCGTCCTCGGTGAGCCCTTCCAGCGGGTTCAGCACCGCCGTCTGCGCGCCGGCCTCGCGGGCCACGGTGCGCGCGAGCTTCGGCGACACGAGCGTCTCGAAGAACACGGTCGTGACACCCGCGTCCTCGACGAGCCGTACGAGCTCCTCGATCCCCTGCGCCGACGGCTCGGCCTCCGGTGCAAGGCCCTCGAGCGGCACCTGTTCGAGCCGGTACCGCTGTGCGAGGTAGCCGAACGCGGCGTGGCTCGTCACGATCTGCCGGTGCCGGCAGGAGGCGAGGCCCTGCCGGTACTCCGTGTCGAGCGCGTCGAGGCGGTCTGCCAGGTCGTCCGCTCCTGCGACGGTGGTGAGCTGGGCGCCGACCGCGCGCACGATCGCTGCGTAGCGGACGGGGTCGAGCCAGACATGGGCGTCGCGTGCAGGCCCCTCCCCGTCCTCGTCAGCGGCCGGGGTGAGATCGAGCCCGTCGAGCAGGTCGAGCGAGGGGCCGTCGCGGTCGGCGACAGCCTGCTCGAGCCCCGGCATGAACCCGCCGCCCAGGTAGAGCACGAGGTCGGCCTTCTGCACGGCCTCGACGTCCCGCGCCGTCAGCTCGAGATCGTGCGGCTCGGAGCCTGCGGGCGTCAGGTTGCGAACGCTGACGCTCTCGCCCCCGACCTGCTCGGCTGCAAAGGCAAGCGGATAGAAGGCGGCCACGACCGCCGTGCGGTCCGCCGCTGCGCCGCTGCCGCCGCACGCCGCCGTCACCAGCCCGAGCGTGACGGCACCCGCCATGATGAGAACGATTCTTGCAATCATCGATGCCCAGCCTAGCACGTCTTTGAGAGTCGCTATCATCATCTGCATGAGCGGCCACGCAGCATGGACGGAGCAGGCACTCGGAGGCCTGCGCGACGCAGGACTCCGCAAGGGCGGGGCCCGTCACGCCGTCGTCGAGCATCTCGGCAAGCAACGCTGCTGCCTCTCCGCCCAGGAGATCTTCGACGGCATCCGCGCCGACGGCGGCCGCGTCGGGATCGCGAGCGTCTACCGCGCCGTCGACCAGCTCGCCGACCTCCGCCTCGTGCAACGAGTCGACATCGGCGACGGCGTCGCCCGGTACGAGCCCGCACACTCGGGCGGCGACCACCACCATCACCTCGTCTGCGACGACTGCGGCAAGGTGGAGGCTTTCTCCGACACCGCACTCGAACAGGCGCTCGAGCGCGTCGCCGGCACCCGCGGCTACGACATGGAGGCGCACGAGGTCGTGCTGCATGGAGCGTGCTCTTCCTGCGTGCAAGCGGACTCCGCTACGCGAAGTTCGGGAATCCGCTAACGCGGATCCCCGCCGCGCACACACCTCCCAAAGCCGGGAACCTACGGTTCCCCGCGACCCCTCCCTACCACCGAAGACCGTAGGGGCCGGGCCAGGCCCGGCCCTGTGCCGGCAACGCCGGCACACACCGCCACACGCCGGGGTGTCTCCCCTGCCCTTCGGAAGACACCCCCGCCACGGGCGAGACTCGTGCTCGCGCTCAACCGCGCGGTGGGGTGCCGTCCTTCGAGGTCGGCGCTGCTGCCGGCGGGAACCCGGCCCAGCCTTCGTCGGCGAAGGTCGCCAGGTCTGTCGCCTTGACGCCGGTGTCGGAGACGGTGTAGAGCGCGTCGCCCACGACGAGCGAGCGGCGGATCGGTATCCCGCCGATGCGACCGGCTGCTCCCGGGCTCGCCTCACCGGTGTGGGTCACCCGCCCCGCCTCGTCGATGCCTCCCCGGCCGACCCTGAAGCCGACCGCGCCGATGAACGGCTTGTCGTCGTAGGCCTGCACGGGCAGCACCGCCAGGCGCGAACGGGCCCACCAGAGAAACGCGTGGTGGTCGCTCTCGGCCTCCGACCACGAGGAGCCGAGCCCGCTCGCGTGGAGTCGCACCGGGCGACGCGGGTCGGACACGTCGAAGAGCGAGAGCTGGGTGCCGAGCGCTCGCCCCTCCTCGGTCGCGTCCTGGCCGATGCCGAGCAGCAGGTCGTCCCCGAGCGGGTGCAGGTAGGCGGAGTAGCCGCGGATCTTCAGCTCGCCGAGCACCGCCGGCCGGGCCGGGGTCGAGAGGTCGAGCGTGTAGAGCGGGTCGACCTGCCTGAAGGTGACGACGTAGCCGGTGTCGCCGGCGAAGCGAACCGCGTAGACACGCTCGCCCTTGCCGAGCCCGCCGACCCGGCCGAGCTGAACGAGCGCACCGCCCTGCTCGGCGAGGGTCGTGACGAAGCTCTCGCTCTGCTCCTGCGGCCCCGGGTTCCACCACGTCGGCTCCTCGGTGCTCGCGACCCGCAGCACGCCCTCGTGCTCGGAGAGCGACCACTGGCTCATCAGGTAGCCGGACACGGTGCCGCTGCCGCGGTAGTGCGTCGCCTCGGGGTCGGAGATGTCGAACTTGTGGATCGCGGTCGTCACCTTGGGCGGATCGGACGACGCGCCGGCCGCGACCGGCTGCGAGAACCAGCGCTGGGTGGCGACGTACAGGCTCTCTTGCGACGCGTACACGGTGCGGCCGTCGGCGACGATCGAGTCGGAGTCGACCGGCGCGAGGCCCTTGCGCAGGTCGATCGTGAGCACCGTCAGCAGCCCCAGCCCGGAGTACGTCACCGGACGTCGCACGTTGCGGCACTGCACGAGCGGACGCCGTGACAGGGTCTCGCCGCGACGCCCCTTCACCCTGTACGTGGGCAGCCAGTTGGCGATCCGCGACGTCCGCACGACAGCGCGGTTCCGCGCCCGTGCGGCGGCGGTCGCGGCCGGCGTCGTCTCGGCCGGACCGGCAAACGGCAGCGCCTGCGGCATGCCGGAGACCGTCACGACCCTGACGACCGTGCCGACGAGGCGGGCGCTCACGTACTCCGCGTCGAGGACGAGGCTGCGCACGATCCGCATGGCGCCCGTGTCGCCCACGTCCACCTCGATCAGGCTGGACTGGACCGGGCCGTACGGCGCGATCGACATGCCCGGCGCACCGATCGCGTCGGTGACGGCGATGCCGCCCCGCGCGAGCACGAGCAGCCGGTCGCCGTGCAGCAGAAGCTCGTAGCTTCCGGTCTGCGGCAGCGCCAGCGAGCCTGCGAGGCGCGGCTTCGGCGCGCGCACGTCGACGGCGAAGAGCCGGTCGCGAGCGCACGACGAACAGCGTCGAGCCGTTCGACTTGACGAGGTCCGGCTCGTCGACACCCTCCTCCTGCACGTTCGTCGTCGAGAAGTCGGCGGTCGCGGTTCCCGCTGCCCGGGAGGCCTCGGGCGCGGCGACCGCCATCGTCGCCCGCGGCGAATGCCCCCGAGCCGATCCCGTAGGGGCCGACGAGCGGCAACGCGTGCTGCTTCGCATACCCGAGCAGGTTGCCGCACGTGCCGAACGACTGCAGGCGCGCGCCCTTGCCGCTCTTCGCGGTCGTGTCGGGCGCGGCGACGCCCCCTCCGGTGGCTGCGAGCAGGGCCAGCGACAGGGACGCCACGAGGGCAAGCAGGATGGGAAATCTTCTCATCTCCTCCTTATACGCCACCGCCCGTGCGAAATGTCACAGCGGGACGCAGAATCGCCGAACGCCCGACGGATCGGGGCGATCAGGGTGCCGGCGGAATCGATCCGCTCGAGGTTTGTGCACCATGAACCGTCTGCTCGGCTCGCTCGCCATCGCTGCGACCGCGGCCGTCCCGATGACCGGATGTGGTGGCTCGGGCGGCAGCGCCGCGAAACCGGCGAGCGAGTGGGCGAACGGCTTCTGCTCGGCGCGGTCGGCCGTGGACGAGCACGATGTCGTCGTTCACGAACGATCTGGACAGCAGCGGGCATCTCGAAGGTCAGCCTCGCGAAGCTCCAGACGACGACGCGAAGCGCGATGACGCAGACCGTCGCGAGCGACTTCGGAGCTCTCGGTACGCCTGGACCTGCAGACTGCAGAGGCGTCGAAGGATACGCTCGACATCCTGTCGAGCGGGCTCGGGGCCGACATCTCCGGGACATCGAGCATACGGTCGGCGACGCGCCAGCGTCAACATCGTCGTCCAGGCATCGCCCGAGATCGGCGAAGACGCTCGCGACGATGGGCGATCGCGTGCAGACGACGCTTCGCGAGCTCGAAGAGCTCGACACGAAGGGCAAGAGCTAGAGGACGCCTTCACACAGGCCACAGCCTGCGTCGATCTGACGAAATACACCCGCGCGAACCGTAGCGGTCCGCAGGGACCGCCGGGACGTCGTCAGGGAGGAAGGACGACGACCCGGCGGCGCTAGCCGGACGTGCGGGGGAGGCTGCAGCAGCCCGGGACCTCCGAGGAGGGTGCGGTGGTCCCGGGCTGCTGCACCACGCCGCTCGAGAGCGAGCGGCGCATCTGAAGAGCTCGCTGACTGGAGAGCCCGGCCACCGCGACACGCTCACCGAAGCGCCGGGGAGGCAGCTCGGTGCGGATCGCCGCGTCGGTGCTCCCGGCGGGCGGGCCGGGAGTGACGGTGAGGCGGTGGGCGGTCGCGGTGGTCATTGGGCTCTGACGCAATCAAAGCGCCGCCGCTTGAGAGCAACCGAAGAGACTCCCAAGAGTCTCCTACGGTGCTAAACTCTTTGCGTACGCAAACATTTTGGTCACCTGCGAGACGGGAGAGACCGTCACCATGAGCGAGGCGCACGTCACGTCACCTCATTCCGAACCGGTGCCGATCGACCCCGGCGTCGAGATCGGTCACGTGCACCTGAAGGTCGCCGACCTCGACCGAGCGCTCGCCTTCTACGTGGGCGTGCTCGGGTTCGAGCTGCAGCAGCGCCTGGGGCAAGAGGCAGCGTTCGTCTCGGCCGGCGGCTACCACCACCACATCGGGCTCAACACGTGGGAGTCGCGCGGCGGCTCCCCACCCCCGCGCGGCACGACGGGCCTCTATCACGCCGCCATCCGCTATCCGTCACGACGGGCCCTGGCGGATGCGCTGCGGCGCCTCGTCGCGGGCGGCGTCACCCTGCAGGGAGCATCGGACCACGGCGTCTCGGAGGCCTTGTACCTCGCCGATCCCGACGGGAACGGCGTCGAGCTGTACTGGGACCGCCCACGCGACGCGTGGCCGCGCGACGCGTACGGCGAGCTCGAGATGGTGACGAACGCCCTCGACGTGCG
This sequence comes from uncultured Gaiellaceae bacterium, assembly GCA_963787085.1. Classification (GTDB taxonomy): domain Bacteria; phylum Actinomycetota; class Thermoleophilia; order Gaiellales; family Gaiellaceae; genus Gaiella. The sequence continues at coordinate 225,609 of CAWBBO010000016.1, forward strand.
CGATCTGCTGGCCGAGCTCGATCGGTAGGCGCTCGGGCCAGGCCTATGGATCGGGCGGGCCCATCCCCGGCAGCACGTCGGTGTCGAGAGGCAGCTGCACGGGCAACGCCGTCGGCAGCCCCGCGTCCCGCCAGGCGGCGAAGCCGCCGATCACGTCGGTCGCGCGGGTGAACCCCAGCCGCACGAGCGTGGCGGCGGCGAGGCTCGAGGAATGGCCGTGGTCGCAGACGAGGACAAGATGCCGGTCGAGGCCGCCGACGTGTGGGTTGCGCCAGGGGCTATCCGGGTCGACACGCCACTCCAGCACGGTGCGCGGCAGGTGCAGCGAGCCCGGGATGATGCCGTCACGCGCGCGGTTCGTATCCGTGCGGATGTCGACGAGCAGCGCTCCGCTGCCGACGGCCTCGAGGGCGCCGTGCGGCTCGAGACGGTCGAGGAACGCTCGCGCCTCGTCGAGCAACTCGTCGATCGTGCGCCGTGTCAGGCCGTCTCGCACGAGCAGATTGTGTGGCTGCCGCGACGTGTTGTCCAGTGAGGCTCTGTCCGCAGCCCGTCCCAGCGGGTCGCTGCCACCCAGAAGGCCGCTCGCCGCCCGTCTCACACGCCGCATCCTCGCGAGCGTTGCAGGGGCATGGCACCCAAGCGCTATCGCCTGGTCGGCCCGGACGGCCTCGAGCACGACTCCCTCACGCCTGGCACGCTCGGCGGCCATCGCCGCAACCGGGTCTACGGACGCCTCGACTGCCCGGGGGCGCTCCGCTGGATCGCGAAGGGCCACTACGTGAAGCAGCGCGTCTTCTTCGCCGACGAGCAGACGGCGATCGCCGCCGGCTACCGCCCGTGTGCGCGCTGCCTGCCCGAGCGGTATGCGGCGTGGAAAGCGGGCGAGGCCGCGGCTCCCTAGAGGCTTGATGTGGATTGGATTCGCATCAAGCCTCTAGATCGTCGTGCTCAGCTCGAACGGCGGCGGCCCGAGCACCTGCATGCCGCCGGAGCGCTCCGCCGACTCGCGCACGCGCTGGAGGTCGACCGGCCCGGACGGGTCGGCGTCGGCGTTCGCCGGCTCGCTCGCGCCGCGGTAGAACGCCTCGGCGCTGCCGGGTGTCTGCAGAGTGAGCACGCGCGCCGTCGGCGAGGTGACGAGAAAGGCATGGGGAACGCCCCGGGGCGCGACGGCGACCCCGTGGGGGCCGACCGGGTGCTCCTCGCCGTCGATATGCACCAGGATCTCGCCCTGCAGCACGTACAGGGTCTCGTCCTCATTGGCATGGGTGTGCAAGGGGGTCGTCTTGCCTTGCGACATGACGTCCTCGAACAGCAGGAAGGCACCGTCGGTCTCGGCGGCCGTCGCCTTCATCGTGAGAACGCCGCCCCCGAAGAAGCGAAGGCGCTCGCCTTCCCCGTCGGCTCGGACGATCGGGACGGCAGCGGCCATGACCTGCTCCTCTCCGCCGCGCCTGTAGCGACGGTCAATGATGGACACTATGTACCATCATGGATATGACCGTACCATATGAGCGCACAGGCCGTGTCAACCAGAAGTCGCGCACCCGTGAGGCCCTCATCGCGGCGACGCGGCAGCTTCTCGCGCAGGGCGTCGCCCCCACGATGGAGGGCGTGGCCGCCGCAGCCGCGATTTCCCGCACCACCGCGTACCGCTACTTCCCGAACCTTCGCGCGCTCCTTGTCGCGACGTACCCGCACATCGAGGAGCGTTCCCTCCTGGGCCCCAACCCACCGACCGACCCCGCCGACCGCCTCGCACTCGTGGCCGACGACCAGACCCGGAGAGTTCTCACCTATGAGCAGGAGATGCGTGCCGTGTTGCGCCTCTCGCTCGAGGCCGGCGCGGGCAGCGACCCTGGGCTCCCGATGCACCGCGGGTTGCGCATCGGCTGGATCGAGGATGCGCTGGCACCTCTGCGCGGACAGCTTCCCGACGACGGGCTACGGCGCCTCGTGCACGGCATCGGCGCGACGCTCGGGATCGAAGCGTTCGTCTGGTTGACGGATATCGCCCGGCTCCCGCGCGAGGAGGCGGCGGCGATCATGCGCTCGAATGCGTCCGGGCTGCTGCGTTCGACCCTCGCCGACGCCGGCCTGGCAGGAGACCTCCCGGCAAGCTCATCCGGCTGAATACGAGAGAGCCCCAGCTGGCTGGGGCTCTCTCGGTACTGCGTGTGCGGGCTGTGCTCGCGAAGGCGCTTGCTTGCGCGCGCGCCCTATTTCACCAGCGTCAGCAGCTTGAACATCGGCAGGTACATGCTGATGATGATGATGCCGACCATGATGCCGACGCCGACCATCATCAGCGGCTCGATGATCGAGGTGAGGGCCGCGATCGAGGCGTCGACCTCGTCCTCGTAGAAGTCGGCCACCTTCGAGAGCATCTTCTCGAGCTCGCCGGTCTCCTCGCCGATCTTCACCATCTGCGCGATCATGGGCGGGAACACGGCGCTGTCGAGCAGCGGCTGGGCGATCGTGGCGCCTTCCTGCACGCGGACGCGCAGCTTCCCCGTCTCCTCCTCGACGACCCAGTTGCCGGCCGTCTGCGCCGTGATCTCGAGCGCCCGCAGGATGTCGACGCCCGACGCGATCAGCGTCGAGAGCGTGCGCGACCAGCGGGCCATGGCGACCTTGCGCACGACGATGCCGATCTGGGCAGGGCAGCCGCAGCTTGAAGCGATCCCAGGCCTGGCGTCCGGCCTCGGTCTTCTTCCACCTGAAGAAGGCGTAGACCGAGCCGCCGAGCAGCGGGAAGATGATGAACCAGTAGCCGCGCAGGAGGTTCGACGCGTGCATGACGTACTGGGTCAGCGTCGGCAGCTCGCCGCCGAGCTCGTCGAAGATGTTGACGAAGACCGGGACGAGGAACATCAGCATTCCCGTCATCACGAGCGTCGCGAACACGAGCACGACGCTCGGGTAGATCATCGCGCCCTTGACGCGACGCTTGATCTTCTCCTCCTTCTCGATCTGCAGGGCGACGCGGTCGAGCACGACGTCGAGCACGCCCGCCGCCTCGCCCGCCTCGACCATGGCGATGTAGAGCCGGCTGAACACGTCCGTGTGCCTGGCCATCGCCTCCGAGAGCAGCGCGCCCGACTCGACCTGCTCGCGGATGTCCACGAGCACGGTGGCGAGCACCTTGTCGTCGGTCTGCTGCTCGAGGATCACGAGCGCGGTGACGACCGACAGTCCCGCCTCGATCATCGTCGCGAACTGGCGCGAGAAGATCTGCAGCGACTTCGGCTTGACCTTGCCCTTGACGAAGCCTGTCTTCTTGACGGCGGGGGCCTTCAGCTCCTCGATCCACTGGGCGAGCAGCCCACCGCCGCGCAGCGCGTCGCGCGCAGCGGAGAGGTCCGAGGCCTGGAGCTCACCCGTGAGCTCTGCGCCCTGGGCGTTGATCGCGCTGTAGGCGAAAGACGGCATCCGTGGTCTCCTATCGGCGAGCGAGGTGCGCGAGTTGAACGAGTCGGCCGGTCACGGGGTGACAGACACCGTCGAGGCACCGTCTGTGGGGGCCGCCGCAGGTTGTTCCGCCTTCGTCGAGAAGCCCTCGATCGTCTCGGGCTCCGAGCCGGTGTAGACGAGCTTCAGCTCGTAGCGGACGCCCGTCGCGGTGTTGAGCAGGGTGAGCATCTTCCCGAGCGAGAGCGTGACCGTCTGGCCGTCGTCGAAGGTGCCGCCGGCGACCCCGATCTTGGCCTGCTTCTTCTTCAGCGAGACGAGCACGAACATCGGGTCGTTCTTCGGGAACGTGTCCTTGACCTGCAGCTGCTGGGGCTTGCCGTCGACCATCACCGTCGCGTACGTGACGGCCGGCTTCTCTGCGGCGGGGGTCGTTGCCGAGCCGGCACTGCCGCCGCCGGAGGTAGCCGCAGGGGCCTCGGTCGCAGCCGGGTCGGCGGCAGGCTGCTCGGCGGCCGGCGTTCCTTCGCCGGTGGCCGTCGCGTCGCCGACCTGCTGGACGAACGGGTCGCTGGGCTGGAACAGCGTGAACGACGCGAGCTGGCTCTTGGCCGGCGGCACGACGCGCGTGCCGGGCAGCCCCACGCCGGCCACGAAGCCGGCGGGCTTGGCCGTCGAGCCGGTCGTGCTCGGCACGGTCGGCGTCGCGGCGGCTGCGGTGCGTCGTCTCGGCCACCGGAGCGGCCGTCGGAGCGCTGTCGCTCTTCATCAGCTTCGGCAGCTGGATCGCCGCGAGCCCGACGAGGGCGAGACCGGCGACGGCGAGCACGATCTTCTGCTTCGGGCGGCCTTCTCGGCTGCGATGTCTTTCTTGTCGGCCATCAGGGGGTCACTCCTGCTGCGACCGTCCCTGCGGAGGACGGGGTGGTAGACGTGGAATCCGTCGGCGTGCCGGCGGCGGTCGGGGCGAGGAACGTGTACGACTCGATCGTTACGGTCGCCTTCACGATCGGGAACTTGGCTGTCGCCCTCTGTGAGGTTGATGTTGGTGATCGAGTAGAGGCGCCCGCGGGCGTCGAGCCGGCGCTTCTGCACCCGCACGAGGCGACGCAGGTCGCCGCAGGAAGCTGGACACGTCCGTGAAGCGGCCCTGCACCTCGACGCCGATCGGCTGTGCCAGGTAGCCCGTGGCCGGAAGCGGCGTGCTGCGGCGTGATGGACGTGAACGTGAGCTTGTTGCGCTTGGCCAGCCGGTTGAGGTCGAGGATCATGCCGGCCATGTTGGTGGCGTCCGGCAGCGCCTTCGTGAGCCGGTAGGTGTCACCGGCCTTGACCGTGATCTCCGCCGACGGATGGGCGAGCGCGATCTTGCGCTGGGTGAGCTCGCTCTGCGCCGCGACCACCTGGCCGTCGAGGTCGTCCGCCTTCGACTGCTTCGGCGCGACGACGAGGAACCACGCGGCTGCGAGCGAGGGCGACTGCTCCGACGGCGCCGAGGACGGCCACCGCCTTCTTCTGCTGCAACAGGCCGTTCATCAGGCACCTCCGGTGTTCGAGGTCGGCAGCGATCTGGAAGTGGACGATCGGCGTCTTCCCCTTCACCTCGGCCTTGCTCGACGTGAGGGTCACGTTGGTGAGCGCTCGGCAGCGTCGCGAGCCGTGCGAGCAGGCGGGCGACGTCGGGAAGGGAGTAGGTGTAGCCGTCGATCAGGACGCCGGTCGGGGTCGTCGGCACCCCGGGGGTGGCGGGCGCGGCCGTCGCGACGGCGGTCGTGCCGATCGCGGCGGTGGCGGCGACCTGCGCCTGCAGAGACGTCAGCCAGACGTTCTCGGGCAGGACGCGCGAGACGTCACGCGAGCACGGCATCCCAGGCAACCCGGCTGCCGAGCACGTTGGCGACGGCCTGCGGCCCGCTGCTGCCTGCTGGCCCTGCAGCGACGCGTCGATCACGGGGCGCGTCGGCGTCGGCAGGGCGTCGATCTCGGCGCGGATCGCGTCGAGCTGCGACTGCGAGTCGCCGACCTGGCCGTGCGCCGACACGAACATGAAGCCGAGCGCGGCGACGGGCACCGCGATCGCGACCGGCAACGCGACGGCGACGAGGCTCGGGCGCTTGCGACGTGGCCGTGCGGACGTCCGACGGCAGCAGGTTGACGCTGCGCACGCGGTCGTCCTCGATCGCGAGCCCGATGGGCACCGCGATCGAGCCGATCGTCGCCTCGACAGCCGGGTCGATCCCGGTGCCGAGGGTGACGCGCGGCGAGCGGATCGCCGACGCGGACGCTGACGCCGATCATCTGGTGCAGCGCCTCGCCGAGGCCCTCGAGGTGCGAGGTGCCGCCGGTGATCACGATCTCGCCGATGCCGAGCGAGTCGGGCTGGGTCTGGTAGAACTGGAGCGAGCTGACGAGCTCGCGCGCGAACGGGGTGAGCCGCAGCCGCACGGCCTCGATCGCCTTCGCGCGTGCGACCTCGTCGAGCGTCTCGTGCAGCCGGCCGGGGCCGGAGAGCGAGAGGTGACGAAGGATCGTCGCCGCCTCGGCGGTGGTGGACGTCGAGCTCCTGCGCGATCGCGTCCTGGAGCGTGCCGCCGCCCCAGTCGAAGACGCGCGTGAACTCGCAGACGCCGCCGCCGGCGACGAGCAGGGTGGTGGACTCGTGTCCGATCGAGACGACCACGGTCGCGGTGTCGTCGACGCGCGCGCACCGAGAACGGCTGCGGCTCGACGAACGCACGGAGCAGGCCGAGCGCCTCGAGGTCGATCGCCGGCGAGCCTGAGCCCGGCGGCCTGCGGCCACCTGCGTGTACGGCTCGACCTGGTCGCGCGGGGCGACGACGAGCAGGATGCGGCGCGACGGCTCGCCCGCCTTGTTGGGGCGCTCCTCGAGCACGCGGTAGTCGAGCACGGACTCGTGCTGGGCGACGGGCAGCACCTCGTGCGCCTTGAAGCGGACGGCGTTGTCGAAGCGGGTCTCGTCGTCGATGCCGGCGATCTCGAACGTGCGGACGCCGATGCGGTTGCTCGCGACGCCGATGCGGACGTTCTTGCTGCGGCAGGTTGTGCTCGTCGAAGAACGGCTTCAGCTCGTCGTGCGAGCGCGTCGCGAGTCGCGAACCTCGCCGTCGACGACGAGGCCGCTGTCGATCGGCCGGCGCGCGAGCTGGACGAGCTCGTGGCGGCCGTCTCGCTCGGAGACGACGGCGGCGGCGATCTGCGAGGCGCCGATCTTGAGGCCGACGACCTTCTTGCCCCGGCCGCCGCCACGGGACTTGTGACCGCGTGCGGCGAACGGCGCGCTCCCGCGGCCGCGGGCGCCGTCCTTGCTCTCTGCGGCGATCGGGACGGCGGCGGCGACGGGCTCGTCGACGAATGTCGGCTCGTCCGCGACCGGGTCGTCCTCGAAGTCGGGCCGGCCGGCGAAGGGCACGTGGGCAACGGGCTCCTCCACCACAGGCTCCTCGGCGAGAGGCTCGTCGAAGACGGGCTCCTCCACCACAGGCTCCACGGCGAAGGGCTCGTCGAAGACCGCTCCTCGAACTCCTCGACGAGAGGCTCGTCGATGACGGCACCTCGAAGGCAGGCTCCTCGACGACGGGCTCTTCGAAGACAGGCGCCTCGTAGGCAGGCTCCTCGAAGACAGGCTCCTCGTAGGCAGGCTCCTCCACGACAGGCTCCTCGGCGACCGGCGTGACGACCTGCTCGGTCTCGGGCTCCTGCTTGCGGCGGCGGAAGCTCAGCTCGCGCTTGTAGAACGGCACCTTCTCGTCGGTGTGGGGGACGACCGGGTCGTCGGACATCTGGGGCTCCTCGGCGGCAGGCTCGTCGTAGGCCTCCGGCTCTGTTGCGGCCTCGCCGTCCCCGCTGGACGACGCGAGCACCTCGGCCTGTGTCTCCTCGACGCCGCTCGGATCGCCGGCGACGTCCTCCGGCAGCGGCCAGACGAGATCGGCCGAGCCGGGCTCGAGCTCGTCGCCCGAGCTGTTGTCGAAGCGGGAGCTCGCCATCGGCGAGACGGGGGTGTGATGGCGCTTGAACGAGATCTCGGTGCGGAAGCGCTGCTCCTGCGGCACGTCGCGCGCGGGGTCGGCGGGCGGAGCGAAGCCGATCGGGTTGCGGCTCGGCAGCCCCGCGGCGCCGCCGCGGCCTGCGTAGCCGACACCGAGGTCGCCACGTCCCGGGGATGCCGGGGTCGGATCGCCGGTGCGAGCGGGATCGAAGGAGGCCGACGCGGCGGCTCCCTGGGAGGCGTCGCTGGCGTTGCGGGAAGTCCCGTTGCGGGACTCCATGAATTCATGGGCGGCATTCCACGGGGTCATTGGCGGCTAGCTCCCGGCCACCCGCAGCGCCGCGCCGATACCGGGCGTGGCGACGGGTGTGCCGTCGTTGGACATGGCGGGGATCGGCACGCCCGCGCGCTCCAGCGCCGAGACGAGAGCCTCGGGCCGGCTCGAGCGGGTGACCGCTTCGGGGACCGTGATCAGGCGCTGCTGGACGAGCTCCGTCAGCGACTGCTCCATCGTCTGCATGCCCCGGCGGGTGCCGGTCTGCATGTACGAGTAGACCTGCTCGATCTTGCCCTGGCGGATCAGGTTCCTGATCGCGTCGTCGAGGAAGAGGATCTCGAGCGCGGCGACCCGCCCCTGACCGTCGACCGTGGGCATCAGCGTCTGGGTGACGATGCCCTGCAGGGAGTTTGCGAGCTGCATCCGCACCTGGTCCTGCTGGGCGGCGGGGAAGACGTCGATGATGCGGTCGATCGTGCTCGGCGCGCTCTGGGTGTGGAGGGTGGCGAAGACGAGGTGGCCGGTCTCGGCCGCGGTGAGGGCGGTCGCGATCGTCTCGAGGTCGCGCATCTCGCCGAGGAGGATCACGTCGGGGTCCTGGCGCAGCGCTCCGCGGAGTGCTTCGGCGAAGCCGACGGCGTCCTGGCCGATCTCGCGCTGGTTGACGATGCAGCGCTTGTGGTGGTGCAGGAACTCGATCGGGTCCTCGATCGTGATGATGTGGTCGGTGCGGGTGCGGTTGATCTCGTCGATCAGGGACGCGAGCGTGGTGGACTTGCCCGAGCCCGTCGGGCCGGTCACGAGCACGAGGCCGCGAGGCTTCGCCGTGAACTCGTGCAGGGACGACGGGAAGGTTCAGCTCCTCGAGCGACTTGATGTCCGTGGGAATGGTGCGGAACGCCGCCGCCAGGCTCTCGCGCTGGTAGAAGGCGTTGACGCGGAAGCGGGCGAGCCCGCGGATGCCGTAGGCGAAGTCGAGCTGCCGGCTCAGCTCGAGGTGCTTCTGCTGCTCGGTCGTCGTGATCCGGTAGACGAGCTGGCGCACGAGGTCGGGGTCGAGCTCCGGGAAGTCGGAGAGCAGCTCGATGTGCCCGTGCAGGCGGACGGCCGGCAGCGAGCCGGAGGTGAGGTGCAGATCGGATGCCCCGAGGGCGACTGCCTTCTCGAGCAGGGCGTCGACGGACAGCAGGGCGTGGTTGGGGTGCTCTGAGCGTTCCACGGTGGCACGTATCGGCACCTCCGCGCCACACCTTGAGCGTGTAGTGCGGATCACCCGCCGCCGGCACCGGGCTCACTCCCTCACTCCCCGCGAGGGGCCGCGGGCACATCCCCCACAACGAGGGATGCCTTCACCCGCAAATCACCCGAATGGGGATGGCGGGCGGGCACACGGTCTCCGATAAGGAGCGTGTCGGTTCCACCCCACACGTCTCCGAAAGGGAGTCACATGTTTCTGAACAAGCTGCAGACGCGGCTCAAGCAGGAGGAGTCGGGCTTCACGCTCATCGAGCTCCTGATCGTGCTCGTGATCATCGGCATCCTCCTCGCGATCGCCGTCCCCTCGTACCTCGGCTTCAAGGATCGCGCCAACAAGAACGGCCGCGCAGGCCAACGTTCGCTCGGCCGTCCCGGCCGTCGAGGCGTACTACGCCGACGTCGGCACCTACGTCGGGCATGACCACCGGCCGTACCGCAAGCCTGATCGACGCAGGCCTCAAGGCATCGATCGGCGGTGGCATCCAGACCCCTATGCTCCGACAACACTCGGTGGCTGCGACTACTGCGAAGTCGGCACGCGGCCAACATCGACCGCGGCGGCCTGCACGTAGTAGGCGGACATCCTCGACGAAGAAGCACCGTGGGCGCGGGGCACGCTAGTTCGCACTCCCATCGGCCTCGGTGTCGATGAGCAGGCACGGCCCTCCTCGCGGAGGGCATAAGAACACTGAGGGCGCGGCGCAACCGCGCCCTCAGTGTTCTCCCGCGTCGTCGTCCGCCGCCTCGATGGTTGGACGCAGATATCTGACCGTGGTCGTCCGAAGTTTCACCCCGCTCTGAACGGCAGGCTCAAGGGCGAGACTCAACCTGCCGATAGGAGGAATTGTGAACACCATCGCCGCCCCAACCCGTCGCGTGCCGCGTGCCGCTCTCATCGGCATCGTCGCGCTGATCGCCGCCTTCGCCGCCCTGATGCTCGTTCGATCGGGCGTCTTCGACTCCTCGACAGGTTCGACACCGATCGCGACCCCGTCACCGAGCTCGCCGGTCACGCCGGCCAAGCCGTCGACGACGCCGGCCAAGCCGAGCGTCGTGCTGCTGCCCGGCCTGCCAGCGCCGATCGCGTCGAAGCTCCGCTACTCGAAGGTCGTCGTCGTCTCGCTCTACACGAGCACCGGTGCCGGTGACCGCGCGGCCGTCACCGAGGCGCGCAGCGGCGCCCGCAACGTCGGCGCCGGCTTCACCGCCATCAACCTCCTGAACGAGAAGCAGGCACGTGCCGTCGCCGAGTTCGGCGGCCCGGTCGACTCGCCGTCCGTGCTGGTCGTCCGCCGCCCCGGCAAGATCGTGACCCAGTTCCCGGGCGTCGTCGACAGCAAGGTCGTCGCCCAGGCCGCGCACAACGCCGGCGCCGGCCGCTAGCGCCCCGTGGCCAAGCTCGCGCCGCTCGACGTCTTTCGGTACGAGGCCCGGCACGACGGCCGCACGATCGTCGTCCTCCATGGAGTCGAGACCCCCGCCGGGGGTCTCGACGTCGAGACGGAGGCATACCCGATCGGGCAGAGGCCAGACGAATCGCCGCTGCGACGGACGTTCAGCTTCACGACCCACGAGAGGGCACGCCGGTTCGTGGACGAGGTCCTGATCGCGCTCGAGTACCAGAACTGCACGGTCGTGTGACACGGCTCCTCCCCGTACCCCGGAAGGGTGATGGACGGGGCCGCTCCTCCGCAGACGATAAGGGCATGCGGCGTCACCGAAGACTTCTCTTCCTCCCGGGTCTCCTCCTCACGCGCTCGTGCTCGCCGCCCCCGCGTACGCCGACCCGGGCAACGGCAACGTCCCGGACCTGCCCCCGCAGGCGAAGGCTCCCGAGCTCCCGAAAGCCGCCGACGTGGCGAAGAGCACCGAGGCCAAGGAAGAGAAGAGCTCCTCGGCAAAGGTGGCGAACAGCCGGCTCCGGCTCCGCGACGGCCACGACGGCTCCGGCGATCGCATCCGTCAAGACGGCAGCCGCGGCGACCATGGTCTACGTGATGCGAGGTCGCATCGTCCAGATCGTCGCCCCGAGCGCCACGGCTGTCGGCTCGGTGTCCTTCCGCGTGACGGCGTCGAGCCGGCTCGCGACCCGCCTCCGCGGCATGATGATCACGTTCGCGCTCACGAAGCCGACGGCGCTGAAGCCGGGGGCGCTCGTGACGGTACGACTCCGCGCGCCGGTGAACGCGATGGTGTTCGGGTTCGACAGAGCCACCGCCCTGAAGGTTGCGGCTTCCGGCTAGCGGCGGCGCCGGGCGAGCCGCCGGAAGGACGAACGTGACCCGCAGCAGGGCCTCCGCGCTCCCCTTTCTGCTCAAGTTCGGCGCCGCCTGCCTCCTTCCGGTCGCGGTGGTCGCGATCGGGGTGACGCGATTCGTCTCCGACGAGGTGCGCTCGCAGGCGCTGGACGCCCACCGCCGGGCGGCAGCGCTCGCCGCGAGCTCGATCCAGTCCGGCCTCGCCCCGTACGATCTCGACAACGGCCTCAGCCCGGCGGCGTTCGTGGGCGTGGACCGGCTTCTCGTCGGCCTCAAGAATGCCGGTATCGAGCACGTCGTGATCTGGAGCGCGAAGGGCCGCGTCGTCTACTCCGACCGGCGCGAGGAGGTCGGCCGGCAGCCGGGCACGCTCGAGCGGTTGAGCGTCGACAGGACGCGGCTCACGTCGCGCCTCGTACGGTCCGAGGCTCGCGGACCCGGCGGAGACCTGTTCCACGTCTTCGTGCCGCTTCGGTTCGAGCAGAGCGCGTCGGCGGGCGGCACGCTGCAGCTCTCGATCCCGTACGGCCCCATCCGCGACGGCATCGCGCACACGACCGGCCTGATCAATCTCTTCCTCGTGGTCGGGCTCGGACTGCTCTACGCGATGCTGTTCCCGATCGCGTACAACATGTCGCACCGACTGCGCGAGCAGGTGCGCGAGAACCGGCACCTGGCGCTGCACGACCCGCTCACCGGCCTGCCCAACCGCGTGCTCTTCCGGGAGCGTGCCGGGCAGGCGATCCGCCAGGCGCGGCGCGAGGGCGGCGGCACGACGGTGCTGCTCATGGACCTCGACCGCTTCAAGGAGGTCAACGACACCCTCGGGCACGAGAGCGGCGACATCGTGCTCGAGGAGCTGGCCGGAAGGCTGCGCGGCGTCCTCCGTGAGACCGACACGCTCGCACGGCTGGGCGGGGACGAGTTCGCGATCGTCCTGCCGGACACCGGGGCGGACTCGTTCCAGTTCGTGCTCGAGCGGATCGCGGAGGCGCTCGAGACGCCGTGCCTGGTGGGCGGCCTACCGCTGCAGGTCGAGACGAGCATCGGCATCGCCTGCTATCCCGACCATGCCTCAGACGTGGAGACGCTGCTGCGCAACGCCGACATCGCGATGTACGTGGCGAAACAGGCGCACAGCCCGTACGCCGTCTACAGCCCTGGCGAGGACGACCACAGCTCCGACCGCGTGGCCCTCATCGCGGAGCTGCGCAACGCGATCTCCGCCGGCGAGCTCGACGTTCTCTACCAGCCCAAGGTGGACCTGCGGGACGGAAGCCCACGCGGCGTCGAGGCGCTCGTGCGCTGGCGCCATCCGCGGCGGGGCCTGCTCGGGCCGATGGAGTTCATCCCGCTCGCACAACATACGAGCCTGATCGATCCGCTCACGCAGTACGTGCTCCGCAGGGCACTCGCGCAAGCGCGGCGGTGGCACGACCAGGGCCTCGGGGTGTCGGTCGCCGTCAACATCGCCACGAGAACGCTGATCAACCCCGCGTTTCCCGTCTCCGTGCGGGCGCTGCTCGACGAGTTCCGCCTGCCGCCGTCGGCGCTCGAGCTCGAGATCACCGAGAGCAGCGTGTTCAGCGACCCGCGCCGGGCCGGCGCGACGCTCGACGCGCTCGCCTCGATCGGCGTCGGGCTCTCGATCGACGACTTCGGCACCGGCTACTCGTCGCTCTCGCACCTCGTCCAGCTACCCGTCAGCCAGATCAAGATCGACCGCTCCTTCGTCTCCGCCATGACCCGCGACCGCCAGTGCGCGGCGATCGTCCGCTCCACGATCGAGCTCGCACGCAACCTCTCGCTCGAGACCGTGGCGGAGGGCGCCGAGAACGAGGAGACGATGCGGCTTCTCGCAGAGCTCGGCTGCGACATGGCCCAGGGCTACTTCGTGAGCCGGCCGCTGAGCGCCGCCGACGCGACGACCTGGCTGGCGCACGCCACACGCAGGAACGCCTCCTCGCGACGGCGTAGGACCGGTGTTGTGCCGGCTGCGCCGGCACCGGGCCGGGCATGGCCCGGCCCCTACGGAGCCCCACCCGTGCCGCGGAGGGCGGGTTCAGGTGTGTGTGCCGGCTGCGCCGGCCACCGGGCCGGGCATGGCCCGGCCCCTACGGAGCCCCACCCGTGCCGCGGAGGGCGGGTTCAGGTGTGTGTGCCGGCTGCGCCGGCCACCGGCCGGGCGCGGCCCGGCCCCTACGCAGCCACATGAGATCCGTAGGGGCGAGGCCATGCCTCGCCCACACCAGCCCCGCTCCCACGCCGACACCAAGGCCCAGGGAACACAGGCCGCGCATCGCCCGGTGCCAGCACACACGACCGCGCCCTGCGGCCGCGGGCAAGAAAGGCCAGCCCACCCGTGCCGCGGAGGGCAGGTTCAGGAAGTCGTAACGACGCGGGCGAGCTCTTCGAGCGACGTGAGGCCGGCCGCAGCCTTCGCGATGCCGTCGTCCCACAGGGAGCGCATGCCGGCGGCGGCAGCCACCCGCTCGATCTCGTCGCGCGACGCGTTCTGCGCCACGAGCGACTCGAGCTCGTCGTTCATCTGCAGCAGCTGGAAGATGCCGATCCGGCCCTTGTAGCCGGTGCGCCCGCAGCGGGGGCACCCGACCTTGCGGTACAGCACCATGCCCTCGCGGGCGGCGGCCATGTCCGGCGAGATGCGGGCGTTGATGAGCTCGTCGGCCGTGGGCGTGTACATCTCGCAGCAGTTCGTGCAGAGCTTGCGGGTGAGTCGCTGCGCCAGCACCGCGGACACGGCCGAGCCGGTCAGGAACGGCTCCACGCCCATCTCGTTGAGGCGGGTCATCGCGCCGGCCGCGTCGTTCGTGTGCAGCGTCGAGAACACCATGTGGCCGGTCAGCGCCGACTCGATCGCCATCTTCGCGGTCTCGGCGTCGCGGATCTCGCCCACCATGATCACGTCGGGGTCCGACCGCAGGATCGACCGCAGCGCGGAGGCGAAGGTCATGCTCCGCCTTCATGTTGATCTGCACCTGGTTGATGCCCGCGAGGCGGTACTCGACCGGGTCCTCGACCGTGATGATGTTGATCTCCGGCCGGTTGATCTCGGCGAGGGCGGCGTACAGCGTGGTCGACTTGCCCGATCCGGTCGGGCCTGTCACGAGCAGGGCCCCGGTGGGCCGGCGGATGATGTCGGCGAGCCGGTCGCGCATCGTCTCCGACAGCCCCAGCGACTCGAGCGTCGGCGTCTTGCGCGACTTGTCGATGAGCCGCATCACCACCTGCTCGCCCTCCACCGTCGGCAGCACGGCAACGCGGATGTCGAGCATGCGGCCCACCGCGCGCGCGTTCAGCGCGATGCGGCCGTCCTGCGGCTTGCGGCGCTCGGCGATGTCGAGCTTCGCGAGCACCTTGAGCCGGGTGGTGACGCCGTTCGCCATCCGCTTGGGGATCCGCTGCGTCTCGTTGAGCACGCCGTCGACGCGCACGCGTACGAGCAGCGAGTCCTCCTGCGGCTCGAAATGGATGTCGCTGGCGCCGTCGGTGGCGGCCTGCATCACGATCGAGTTGACGAGCCGGACGAGCGGCGCGTCCGAGACGCCGTCGTCGACCTCGAGGTCGTCTTCGTCCTCGACGACCTCGATGTCGTCGAACACCGACTGCGTCTCCATGGCCTCGGTCTGGCGCGTGACCCGTTCGAGCTCGGCCAGGATCTCCTCGCGGTTGGCGACGCAGATGTCGACCGTGTAGCGGGACCCGAGCCGCAGCTCGTCGATGCCGTGGATGTTCCCGGGGTCGGCGACGGCGACGCGAAGCCTGTCGCCGGTGCGGGACACGGGCACGGCGACGACGCGCTGCAGCGTCTTCAGGGGGATCAGCTCGCTCGCGTTCGGCGAGGCCCTCTCCTCCGTGAGGTCGACGAACGGGACGCCGAAGCGGCGTGCAAGCGACCGGGCAATGCCGTCGGGCGACGCGAGGCCCTCGTCGTGGAGCGCCTGCGCGAGACCGCTGACGCCGGCACGCCCGCGGGCCGCGGCCAGGCGGTCGCGCGGGACGAGCTCGGTCGCCGCGATCAGCTCGGCGACGAGGTCGGCGATCGTCTCGAAGCCGTCGCCGACGTCGTCGGGCGCGCCGCCGTTCTCGGAATCGGGCTTGACGCCGAGGTTGGTGGACGTGCGAAGCGGGCCGGCCGGCTCGAACTTCATGGGTGACCTCTGGGGGTACGGTCTCGTGCCGCCGCAGCGCGGACCATGTTGCCTAGCCCGTCAGCCCGAGGTACCAGTCGAGGATCGCGTCGCCCCCGAAGAGCGCGACGACCGCGCCGAGCGCGAGGAACGGGACGAGCGGGATCGCCATCTTGCGCGCCCCGGAGCCGTGCCGAACGAAGAGGGCGAGCGAGGGCACGAGCGCGGCGAGGAAGCCGACCATCAGCGCGACGGCGACGTCGACGCCGAGCATGGCGCCGAGCAGCAGCGCGAGCTTGACGTCTCCCATGCCGAGGCCTTTCGGATGCACGAGCGCCGCGACGAGCAGGAAGGCCGAGGCGCCGAGCGCGCCGAGCAGCCACTCGGCGCTCGGGTCGATCGCGGTGCGGGCGACGAGGACGATCGACGGCGGCGGGGATCACGAGCCGGTTCGGGACGAGCCGGTAGCGGAGGTCGGCGGCGGAGAGCGTGACGAGGACGATCACGAAGAACGACGCCGAGCGCCGCGTAGGCGGTGGCGCCGAACACGAGCACGCACGACGCGACGAGCGCCGCCGTGAGCGCCTCGACCGCCGGATAGAGCGGCGAGATGCGGGCGTGGCACGTACGGCAGCGGCCGCGCAGGAGCAGGTACGAGAGGATCGGGATGTTGTCGCGCGCGGCGATCGGGGTGCCGCACTCCGTGCAGCTCGAGCGCGGCTTCGACACCGAGCGCCGCAGCGGCACGCGTGCGGCGACGACGTTGGCGAAGCTGCCGAAGGCGAGGGCCGGCGGCAGGACGAGCGCTGCGAGTGCGACGTTCACATCGGTCCTATCGGCATCCTGGCGCCCGCGGTTGAGCCGGCGGAATGCGCCGTCACGGCGCGTTACGGCGCGACTTCGCGGAAGAACGTGACGGTGTAGGTGTCGTCGATGGCGGGGAACCACGGCGGCGACAGGAACTGGAGGTTCGGGTCGTACCCGTAGATGCGGTTGTCGTACTCGCTGAAGCTGCCGCCGGTCGCGGTCGCCGCCGAGCCGGTGAACGTCATCAGGCTGCCGCTCGGACGGGTGCCGCCGGCCGAGTGCCAGGTGTTCGTCTGCACGAGCACGGCGGCCGTCCAGGTGAGCTGATTCGGCGCGTACGCCGCCACCCACAGGTCGCTGTAGGCAACGAGCCCGAGCACGTCGTCGCCCGCGGTGACCGGCCCGGTGTTGCCGGCGACGACGATGTTCTGGCCCGATCCGACGGTGACGCGCCCGTTGACCGGGCCGGACACGATCGCGTCCACGTCCGTGTAGATGGCGCCGTTCGAGGGCACCTGCATCGGGGCCGAGGTGGGCGTGCACGTCGGTGCCGGAGAGCTCTCGAGGTTCGAGCCGGTGCAGGGCGCTGCCGTGAACGTCCCGGCCGAGCTGAAGATGATCCGCCAGCCGGTCTTGCCCGCCTGGTTCAGGTACACGCCGCCCACCTGCGCTGCGCGCTTGATGTCGGCGAGCGAGACGAGGAACTTGGAGAAGTCGATCGGGTGGTTCTTGATCTTGTTGGTGGGGAAGTTCCCGTTCTGGTAGATCTGAGCGCCGTCCTGGAGCGACGGGCTCCCGGTGACCGAGCCCTCGGCGAAGATGTCGGCGTGAGCCGTCCCCGTATGGTTGACGTTCGCGTTCGAGTAGATCTTCCCGAACGTCTCGGCGTCGATGCTCACGGTGTCATCGGAGAAGCGGTAGAAGTCGGTCAGGTTCGACGGGCGGATGTACGTCTCGATCGCCCGCATGTCCTGCGTCGAGGTGGCCGAGCGCCGGGCGGTGGCGACGATCCGCACCGCGGTCGTCGGGTTGGTCGCGCTGCCCGGCGGGTAGACCTGGAGGTTGTAGAAGTAGCCGTTCGGCAGCTGACACCAGTGGTCCTTGCCGTTCGGGTACGTCCAGGTCGTGCCGGAGGGCCATGCGATCTCCGTCCCGGCGTCTTTCACGTCGTAGGAGCAGTCGCTGGCGCCGACGGTCGCGCCGGACGTCGGCTGGCGTGTCGACTCGGCGGGATGCACGTAGTGCAGGTGGTAGCCGTGGTCGTCGACGAGCTTGGTCGTGTAGTCGTCGAGGCCCGCCTCGGCCGCCTCGAAGGCGGTGCTGCTCCAGTTCGAATGGGCACCGCGGTCGGACTCGGCGCGGACGAGCGTCGATCAGGCTCACCGCGAGCAGCGTCATGAAGGCGCTGATGATGACGACGAGCACCATGGCGATGCCGTCCTCGCGCACCAGCCGGGAACGAAGGTCGCGTGTCATTCGGGCTCCCACCTCAGGCTCGCGCTCGTGGAATAGGTGTACTGGCGCGTGGAGGCCGGCCTTGGTGGCCACCGTCACGGTGATCTGGACGCGGTACACGGACGACGGCGTGATCGGGCCGGTGAGAGCCGTCGTGCTGGTCTTGTTGTAGTAGGTGAACACGGCGCTGTTGACCACCGAGCCGATCTGCTTCGACCACGACCCGGCGGGGATGGAGCCGAACGACGACCAGGCGAGGCCCGACCAGGGCGGCCCGTCGGTGTCCGTGCTCGTCGTCAGGGCCCGGTCGATCTGGCCGCCGGAGAGGCGATAGGCGATGCGCCGGTTGTGGAACGGAGCCGCCTTGTCCGGCGACATGAACTGCAGCGTCGTCGAGCTCGCCGCTTCGACCGGGAAGCTCGAGTCTCCCGTGTAGGCCTGCCGGAGCTCACGCGCCATGCTGTCCACCACGGCCCGCACCTCGGCCTGCAGCGTGCTCTGCTCCTGGATCTGGCTGCTCTGGCTGATGCTCATCGAGAGCACGCCGGCGAGCGCGGCGAGGATGATCCCCATGATCGCGAGGACGACGAGCATCTCGCTGAGGGTCAGGCCGGCCTCCTGGCGCAGCCGCAGGTGGAGGGACCGGATCACGGCGGGCAGGCGTGAGCCACGCAGGTGAAGCTCGCGTGGTTCCGGAGGTGACGGATCGTGTTCGTGCGGTCTTGCCCGCGGTCAGGTGCAGTCCGCAGCCTTCGACGTAGGTGCTCGTGCGGCCGGCGTTGGTGAAGGGACCCGGCGTTCGATTCCTGGTGCGCGTGTGTAGGCTCGGGGCAGCGCGGTCGATCGTACGGGACCCTGACCGATCCGCCGGTATTGTTCTGACGTAAGCGACGGTCGCCGCACGGCAGCGTGACGGTGACGTTGGCGGTTGCGCCGCTCGACGCGGTCGAGACCGTCGTCGAGGTCAGCTCGCGGCCTTGGTGCGGTCACCGTATAGGTGCTGCGTCGGCGGGCATGGTGCGTTCGGCTGAGATGCCGTTCGGTCCGTGTGCCCGTCAGGCGTGCCGCCGTCCGGGCCGCCGGTGATGCGGACCGTCGGTCCGCTCGACGAACGGCCGCGGCCGCAGCGTCACGTCACGGAGACTTGGCGGGCAGAATCGCGGCCGCCACCGGCGTGTCGAGACCGGCGGGGACGGAGGTGACGTCGAGATCGCACTCGACGGCCGGTGTTCTTCGTCACCGTGACCGTGTAGGGTGGCGGCGCTCGTGGCCGGGACGGTGATCGCTGACGGATGCCGGTCGTGCGTTCGTCGTGCCCGAGTGACGTGCCGACGGCGTTCGGGCCGCCGGTGATCGTAAACGGTCGCGTCGCCGGCGACGGGTCGCCCAGGTCCGACGGTGACGGTGATCGTGCCGGTCGGAAGGTTGACGGTGACGGGCGTCGTCGTACTCGCCGTGACGATCGCGGTGTTGCTGCCGGTGAACGTGTTCTTGGTGGCGGTGACCGTGTAGCCCGAGCCGACCGGGACGCTCGTGAAGGTCACCTGGCCGGAGGCGTTGGTCGAGCCGGTAGCCGAGATCGCGTAGGGGCCGCCGGTGAGCGTGACACAGTTCGAGCAGTTGGTGACCGTGTTGCCGGCCCAGATCACGGTCACAAGGATGGAGCCCGTGGGCGGCGGCGGCAGCGTCACGGTGACGCTCGTCGTCGAGCCGGCGGTGACCGCAGCGTTCGTGTTGGCGCTCTGGCCCGACTTCGTCGCCGTCACCGTGTACCCGGTTCCTTCCGGCACGGTGAAGCTGACGTCGCCGTTCGCGTCGGTGGTTCCCGTCATGGAGATGTTGTTCGGGCCGCCTGTCACGTCGACGGTGGCGCCGGGCACGTCGAGGCCGACCTGGTCGACGTGGACGTCGAGCGTGCCCGTCGGGCACGGCGTGAACTGCAGCGTGAACGTGCCGGTCGTGTTCCCCGGGTAGCCGGAAGCGGGCACGGGCGACGCGGCCGGCATCGCGCACAGCCCGGTCGTTGTCCGGCCTTCCACCGTGTAGGTCGCGCCCGGGATGATCTTGTTGCCGGCGAGCAGCGTGAGCGTCTTGCCGCTCGAGCCGGATGCGACGCTGTCGGTCGTCGTCGCCCCCGTGTACGACGAGGTGATCTGGAGCGCCGCGCCGGCGGTGTAGGGGCTTCCGCCTGCGTCGACGAGCACGAGGTTGATCGTGGCCGGCTTGAAGATCTGGATCGATGTGTTGGAGGTCTGCGCCGGGGCGAGCTGGATGTGCGATGCGGTCGCGGGCGGGGTCGCCGTTCCCGGCGGGATGTCGGTGGGAAGCGTCTCGTAGCCGGCGGCGGCCGTGACGGTGAGGTCGTAGTACGCCTGCGCACCGGTCGTCGGGTTCGGCGTCAGGGCGGCGAACGAGACCGAGCCGGAGGAGTCCGTGACGTCGCTGCGGTTCGCGCTGGGGCCGTTCGAGAGGTTGACGGTGGCACCGACGTACGGCTGGTTGACGCCGAGGTCGATCACGGTCGCGTTGATGATGGCGTTGTTGATGCCGCCGAACGGCGCGCGGCCCTCGGGGGCGACGTAGGTGGAGAAGCGCGCGAGCTGCTTGCCGTCGCGGTCACGGGTGACGGTGACGGTGACCTTCTTGTAGTTCGCGGCGGCCGTGTAGCTCGTGGGCGTCGGGTCGTCGACGAACGAGATCGTGAGCGTCGCGGTGGCGGCGAGCCCGTTGCCGCAGGCGGCCGTCGGGTTGACGGTGCCCGGTGGGTTGCCGCTGACGAGGCCGACGTTGTCGTACGCCTTGCGGCGGATCTGCTCGATCTGGTCGTTCGCGCACTGCTGTGCGACCGTGCGCTCCCGCGCGACGGTGTTGGCTGCGATCGACGACGTCAGCACGCCCGCGATGCCCGTGGCGAGGATCAGCAGGATCACGCCGGCCATCAGCGTCTCGACGATCGTGAACCCGTGCTCGCGAGCGAGGGCACGCTGTGCCCTCCGCATCACGCGCAAGCCGCAGTACCGCGTCAACTCAGGGTCCACAGGGTCACCATCGGGAGTCCCGCGATTCGGGGACACCCCCGGAAGGGGGATGGGCCGCGAATGGCTAGCGCAGCCCGGTGCCGAGCGTCTGGACACCGTGTCCGGGCGCCGGCTCGGTGCCGTTCTCGCGCGCCGTCTCGTCCCGCTCGATCGCGGCCTGGGTCTTCTCGGCCTGCTCGAGCGCGACGAGGAAGTCGTGGCGGTTCGTGGCGGCGTTGGCGGCGACCTCGCGCTCGACCTCGCCCCTGATCACGAGCTCGATCAGCGACTGGGCGAACGACTGCATCTGGAAGAACTCGCCTGCGGCGATCGCGTCGGTGATCTCGTCGGTCCGGTTCTCGCGAATCAGGTCCTGGATGCGCGCGTTCGAGACCATCACCTCGACGGCCGGGACACGCCCGCCGTCGGCGCGGGGCAGCAGGCGCTGGCTGACGATGCCGCGGAGGGTGCCGGCGAGGATCGACCGGATCTGCTGCTGCTTGCCGGCGGGGAAGAACTCGATCATGCGGCCGATCGTCTCGGCCGCGTCGATCGTGTGCAGCGTGGAGAAGACGAGGTGGCCGGACTCGGCGGCCTGCAGCGCGGTGTGCGCGGTCTCGGTGTCGCGCAGCTCGCCGATCAGGATCACGTCGGGGTCCTGCCGCAGCACACGCCGGAGCGCCTGCTCGAAGCTCGAGGTGTCGAGGCCGACCTCGCGCTGGTTGACGATGCAGCCGCGGTCGGGGTGCAGGATCTCGATCGGGTCCTCGATCGTGACGATGTGCTGGCGGCGGCTGCGGTTGACGTGGTCGACCATCGACGCGAGCGTCGTCGTCTTGCCGGAGCCGGTGGCGCCGGTGACGAGCACGAGGCCGCGGCGCTCCTCGGCCAGCCTGGCGACGCCGGCGGGGAGGCCGAGCTTCGTGAAGTTCGGGATCTCGCTCGGGATCACGCGGAAGGCGAACGAGGTGGCGCCGCGCTGGCGGAAGCCGTTGACGCGGAAGCGCGGCAGCATCGGGTACGAGAACGCGGTGTCGAGATCGCCCGTGTCCTCGAACTGGTCGCGCCGCTTCGGCGAGATCTGGGTGATCGTGTCGAGGATGAGCTCGAGGTCGGGCTCGCCGAGAACGGGAACGTCGGGAAGCGGCTCGAGGTCGCCGTCGAGACGGACGACCGGAGGCTGACCGAGCTTGAAGTGAACATCGCTGGCACCGAGCTCGACGGCGCGCGTGAGGAGGGCGATCAGATCCATGGCCGGGTCCCTGCATCGGCAAGAACCGCGATGACCTTTAGGAGCCCGTAGGGGCCGGGCGTGCCCGGCCCCTACGTCCTGGCGAGCCGCGCGATCAACCGGAGCGGCGGGCGGGCGAGCCCGCGGGCGTCGCCCGGGTGGCCGACGCTCCCCTGCAGCAGGCCGGCGACGACCCCGAACACGCCGGGCGACCGGGCCGCCCAGAAGCAGGCGGCAGGGTGCCGGTCGAGCGCTCGCTTTGCCGCCCACGAGGCGCCGGCATGGTGGTCGAGCGCCCCGGCGAGCGCCGCCGGATAGCTGTCGAGGTCGCCGCCGAGGATCGCCTCCGCTGCGAGCCGCGCGGACGTGAACGCCTCGTAGATGCCGTCGCCCGACAGTGGGTCGACGAGGCCGGCGGCGTCCCCCACGAGCAGCACGCGGCCACGGGACGGCGTGGCGGCGCCGAGCCGGCGCATCGGCAGCCGGTGGCCGCGGACGTCGGTGAGCGCTTCCGCCGGGACGTCGTGGGCGGCGGCGACGCGTTGCAGGTGGTGGCGCAGCGCCGGCCCTTCGTGCCCCCACCCACCGACGCCGAGGTTGGCGTGGTCGCCCTTGGGGAAGACCCAGCCGTAGCCGCCGGCGGGCTGCCCCAGCTCGACGACGGCGGTGCCCCGGTACCGCGCTGCATCGAGGGCGTCCCAGGAGGCGTTGCCCTCGAGCGCGACACCGTGGACGATCTGGCCGGCGAGCCCCGCTGCCCGCGCAACGATGCCGTTGGCGCCGTCCGCGCCGACGAGGATGCTGGCGGTGACGGCGGCCCCGTCGAGATTGGCCGTGACGCCGCCGGCGGTGACGACGACGTCGGTGACCCGGACGCCGTCGTGAACGGCGGCGCCGACCGCGGCCGCCTGCTCGAGCAGGTGGTGGTCGAGCCGGAGCCGCTGGGTCATGACGATGAGGGGATCGACAGAGGCGCGCTCGAACTGGCGACCGAAGCGAAGCCGCAGGCGGAAGCGGTCGACGACGTGCTCGATCACGGGGGTGACGTCACAGGGAGCCTGGCGGAGAGCGCGTCCCGTCAGGCCGCCGCCGCACGGCTTGTCGCGCGGGAAGCGTGCGCGGTCGACGAGCAGCACGCGCGCCCCGCCGCGGGCAAGCCGGATCGCAGTCGCCGACCCGGCCGGTCCGGCGCCGACGACCAGCACGTCGTACTCCATGACGCGATTCTAGGGCCGCGACGTGCGTACCCCCGGACCGGACGCGCACCCAGACGATGGCAGAGGTAGGAGGGCTCTCGCCCTCCCCCTCCCTCCCCCCGATTCGGCTCGTTTCCCGCTGCCCCCGCAACTGGGAAACGTCCCGGGCTCGACTGTGCCTGCGGCGCGCAGGTTCTGCGCGCCCATCCCCGCCGGAGCCCTCTGAACAGGTAGATGCGGCAGTCGCCCGCAACTTGCGCGCTCAGATGTAAAGAGTTTGTGAGCGATGTGGCATGCTTCCCCGTGGATGACGGAGGGTTGATGCCGATGCGTGCAAACGAGGGTGCTACACGGGCTTCCCTGGCGGTCGACGACCTCTATCGGTCCCATGTCGCCGAGGTGTACCGCTACGCGTACGCGATGCTCGGCAACCGCTCCGATGCCGAGGACGTCACGCAGACCACCTTCGTCAATGCCCTGGGCGCGCTCGAGCGCGGCGAGCGGCCGCGCAAGCCGTCGAACTGGTTGATCACGATCGCGCACAACATCGTGCGGCAGCGCTTCCGGCAGCAGCAGGCCCGGCCGGCCGAAGTCGAGCTCGACTACGACGTCGCGCTGGAGGAGCCCGCAGCACGACGGCCCCTCGGTGGAAGACCTGGTGCGGGCACTGCAGGGCATCCCGCCCACCCAGCGCGCCGCGCTTGTCATGCGCGAGCTCGAAGGCCGCTCGTACAGGGAGATCGAGGCGCTGCTCGAGCTCACCCCGGCCGCGCTCGAGACGCTGCTGTTCCGCGCCCGCCGCTCGCTCGCCGAGGAGCTCGAGAACCTCGTCACGTGCGAGCGGGCCGAGCTCGCCATGTCGAGAGGGCTCGACGGCCGCCTCTCGCGGAAGGAGCGACGGCGGCTCGACAGCCACCTGCGCGATTGCCCGTCCTGCGCGCGGCTGGACGCGGGCCGGGCGAAGCACCGCCGTGCGTTCGGAGCACTGTCCTTGCTGCCGCTGCCGTTCTCGTTCACCTTCTTCAAGGGGGCGCCGGCCGCAACGGCGGCAGGAGGGCTGTCGACGATCGGCACCGGCGGCGTCACCGCCGTCGCCGGCGTGGGCGTGGCGACCACCTGCGGCACGACGTGTGCCACGGGCGGGCTCCTTGCCGGCGGCCTGGCGGTCAAGGCCGTGGCCGTCGTGGCCGCGGCCACGATGGCGGGCAGCGTCGGCTACGAGGGTGTGAAGCACGTTCGGGATGAACGCCGGGCAAGCGTTCCCACGGTTGTCGCTGCATCGTCGAGCACGCCACCGGCGGCCGCGCCCATCTCGGTTGCCGGGCCACACCCGGCGGAGGCCCCGGGAGCGAAGATCACCCAGATAGCCCTGCCGCCGCAGAAGCCCGAGCCCCCCGAGCCGGCCGACTTCCAGCAGCCGGTAGAGCCGCAGCACACGTCCGTGCCTCCACCGGTCGCCGCCCCCGAGGAGGTGACGGTCTCGGTGGCCCAGGCGCCGCCGGCACCACCGGCCGCAGCGCCCCCACAGGCGCCGGCACCACCACAGACCGCAAACCCGACAACGGACGTCAGCCCGACAACCGACGTCAGCCCGACCACCGACGTCGACCCGACAGCCGATGTCGACCCCGAGCCCACCGATCCGGCGCCCACCGACCCTGATGCCGCCCCGCCCGTCGACGAGACCCTGCCCGACGTCACGCCGGTGCCCCCGGAGCCGGCACCTGCACCGGACGAGCCGGTCGACCTTGATCCGGCTCCCACCACCGACCCCGCACCCGATGTCCCGCCGGACACGACGGCCACCGCGCCTGCTCCCCCTCCCGACGTCACGCCGGCCCCCCCGGCCGACCCGGACCCGGCCCCCACGACGACACCGGCGCCCTAGCGTTGGGGCGAGGCCATGCCTCGCCCCCCCTGAGAACGCGGGCCGGGCACGGCCCGGCCCCTACGTGAAGGTCGCAAACACGTCGCAGAATCGTCACTGACCCGTGACAGGCCGCGTGCCATGGTGTGTTCATGGTGGCCCGCAAGCCGTTGCGCCTCCCCTCGTACGACTATTCCCGGGCGGGAGCGTACTTCGTCACCGTGTGCCTCGCGCCGCGGCGACCGCTGCTCGGGCGCATAGCCGGCGCCACGGTGGAACACTCGGCGCTCGGCAGCATCGTCTCCGACCAGTTGGCCGCGATCCCGACGCGTCACCCCGGGGTGCGGCTCGACCTATCGATCGTGATGCCCGACCACGTGCACGGGATCATCCTGCTTCCGGGCGACGGCACCGCCGCCCTTCCTGCTGTGATCGGAACGTTCAAGTCGAGCAGCGCCCGCCGTGCGAACGTGTCCCGTGGAACACCGGGCGCGCCGTTCTGGCAGCGCGGGTACTTCGACCACGTCGTTCGCGACGACGTCGACCTCGATCGCGTGCGGAGCTACATCGTCGAGAACCCGATGCGCTGGACCGTGTCGCGCGCACAAACCGCGCTCGCGGCGAATGTGCCGGCTCCGCCGGCACCGGGCCGGGCACGGCCCGGCCCCTACGCCGCAAACCACCCACCTTCGTAGGGGCGAGGCCACGCCTCGCCCGCCACGCCTGCACGCAGCCGACCGGCCGTTCAAGCGTCGTGCGGATCGTGTCGATATCGGCTCGGTGGACGATCGCGCACACGTCGACGCCGCAGACGGCTCCTCCGCCGACGTGGTGCCACTGCGCCGCCGTCCCGAGGAACTGGTCGACGACCGCTACCTGCTGGACGCGCTGCTCGAGAACACACACGACCACGTCTACTTCAAGGACTCGCAGAGCCGCTTCGTCCGGATCAGTCACGCGCTGGCAGCGTGGCTAGGGCTGTCCGATGCCGCCGAGGCGATCGGGCACACCGACTTCGACTTCTTCGGCGAGCCGCATGCGCAGAAGGCGTTCGCGGACGAGCAACGTCTCATGCGCACGGGCGAGCCGCTGCTCGGGATCGAAGAGGCGGAATCGTGGGCGGACGGCCGGTGCACGTGGGTGTCGACGACGAAGGTGCCGAGGCCGCGGTGCGCTCAGGGGCAGGTGGCGCTGTTCCCGCACCGGGCGAGCACCTCGACGTGCGGCGCCGCGGCTGCTCCGGCGGGCCACGTCAGCCTGATCCTCAGGGACGCCGCGTTGTTCGAGTAGCGCAGCTCCCGCGCCAGCCGCTCCGGGTTCGCGACGTGGACGAGGACGTACACGCCGGCAGGAACGCCGGTGATGTCGACGTCCTGCCCGTGGAAGAAGGCCGGGTAGCGGTCGACGTAGCCGGCGGACGACCCTTCCTCGACGCGGCGGAGCTCCGGCTGCCGCGCGCCGCAGTCCGAGATGAACCGTGGCGGCACGGGCCGCGGCAGGGGACGCGACGCGCGGCCGTAGCGGTCGATCAGGCAGAAGCCGCTCTTGCCGTCGCGGACGAGGAACGCGTTGTCGGAGGCGCGACGCAGCTCGTACCGCTCGAACGGCTGGAAGTGCCAGTGCCTGTGCGGTGGGTGGTCCTCGTAGCGCATGCGGCCGGCGCCCTCGACGATGCGCGTGCCGCCGCCGCGCAGCTCGATCACCTGCGTTGCGTCCATGGTGGCACGGCCCGGCGGGCGTACGCCGCGGATCCGCAGCGGCCCGCGGCCGAGGTTTTCGACGGCGGAGGCGAAGCCGAGCTTGAACCGCTTGCCCTTCGCGATGACGACGAGGCCACGGGGTGCAAGCTGCTCGAGGTCGGGCAGCAGCTGCTCCGGCCCCGGCGCGAGCGCCGGCGAGGCGGACGCCCAGTCGGGGTCGGTGTCGCCGGCGCCGCCCTCGAGCGGCTGCGCCTGCGTGCCGTCTGCGCGCACGAGCCATGTCGCGGCGCGGCCGCCGCCCGCGCGTGTGAACGCCAGCCGGCGGCCGTCGGGCGCCCAGTCCGGGCGGAGGTCGGCGGCGGCGCCGCGCGTGACCCGGCGCGGCTCGGAGCGCCCCGGAGCCACGATCCAGATGTCCGCGTCGCCTCCGACGACGCCGCCGTAGGCGAGACGCCGGCCGTCGGGGCTCCACGCCGGCGCCCGTGCCTCGCCCCGCACGTCGAGCAGGAGCTCCGGCTCGCCGCCTGCGGCGGGCGCCGACCAGAGGTCGCGGTGGCCGCCTCGGTTGGAGGAGAAGGCGATCGTCTTGCCGTCGGGCGACCAGGCAGGGTCGACGTGGTCGCCGGCTCCGCCGACGAGACGCTGCTTGCGCCCGCCGTCCGCGTTCATCACGTAGAGGTCGAACGAGCCGGTGCGGCCGCTCTGCCAGACGAGTCGGCGCCCGTTCGGCGACCAGGCGGGCCGGCGGTCCTCGGCCCGCAGGTTGCGGGTGAGCCGCAGCACGAGGCCGGAGGCCGTGTCCACGACGTAGAGCTCAGGGTTGCCGTCGCGCTCGCTCGTGAACGCGACGCGGCGGCCGTCGGGCGACACGGCGGGGTCGGCGTCGCGGGGGAGGAGCCAGGGCAGCTCCGTGCGCGAGCTGCCGTCCGGAGCGCTGGCGGTCGTCGCGGCCGCCCCCACGGCGACGATCGCGGGCCGGGCGTCCGGTGTAGGGACGGCGCTGGTGGCAGCGAGGATGCCGACGACAGGGACGAACACGGCGAGACCGAGCCCGGCACCGACGGCGAGAGCGCCGAGGCGTTTCACGCAGCGAGTATGCCCGCGACGAGCGGAAACGCTCCGGGGGGACTATCTGCCGAGGAAGCGCACGACGTCGGCGGCGTCGCGGCCGAGCGCCGCGGTCACGCTGCGGGTCAGGCGGCCGAAGGGCGAGATCGCAACCTCGCCGGACCGGAGGCTCCAGGTGGCGACGGGATCCCGCGCCGGCTCCCCCGACAGCAGCTGGGCGGCGAGCCGCCCCCCGATCACCGTGTCCGCGACCCGCTGCACGTGAGTCAGGGTAGGCCACCGATCGGATTTCGGTGTCACCGAAGCCGTCACAGGGCTTTCGCGGATGCGGCGGCGTGGGCGGCGGCGGACGATGACGGTGAAAGGAGATTGCGATGAGCTGGAAGACAATCGTCGTGGGGTACGACCGCAGCCACGTCTCCAACCAGGCCCTGGCGCGCGCCGCGGAGATCGCCAAACACGACCATGCCAAGCTGGTCGTCACGAGCATCGCGCGGCCGCTGCCTCCGAGCGTCACGGCGCACGGACTGGGTCCGTTCGATCCCGCCGACCTGCCCGAGCTGCACAAGGCCGACCTGGAGCATGCGCGCGAGCTGCTGGAGCCGAGCGAGGTGTGGGCCGAGTTCGACGTGGAGGTCGGTGACCCGGCGGACGCGATCGTCGCGCTGGCCGACCGTCGCGAGGCCGATCTGATCGTGGTCGGGACGCACGAGCGGTCGTTCGTCGATCGGCTCCTGCACGGCAGCGTCAGCGGCGCCGTCACGCGGCACTCTCACTGCGACGTGCTGATCGTGCACTGAGCCTGGATCCACCGTTTCGCGCGAACACGGGCTGGACTCGCGAGGCGGGGCATGGCCTCGCCCTACGGACGCCGGCTGACGAGAGGGGCCCGGCGCAGGCTGTGCCTAGGCCCAGAGTCCGCTGATCGGGACGGCCCAGATGCGGTCTGTGAGAGGGAGCGTGTCCGGGCCGGTGAAAAACACAACGCCGGCGATGAAGTCTGACCCGCGTGCGTCGCGGAGCTTTGCGAGAGCGCGATAGTCGGCAGCGCCGACGGTTGCGGCAGCCTTGACCTCCGCCGCTGCGATCTCGCCCGAGGGGGCCTCGAGGACGATGTCGAGCTCGTCTCGGCCACTCTGCTGCCGGTAGTGGTATTGCCGCGGTTGCGAGTCCGACGCCTCAGCGAGGCGGGCGATCTCCATCGTGACGAAGTTCTCGAGGATCTTGCCGGTGATCTGGTCGTCGGTTCGGATCCGCTGTTCGTTCGCGCCGAGCAGGTGGACCATGAGCCCGCTGTCGATCACGTAGATCTTCTCGTGCTGGATCTCGCGGCTGCCAATACCCGGCCTCCACGCCTGCACCCGCTGGATGATGTAGATCGTTTCCAGAAGACGGGTGTAGGCGGCGACGGTCTCCTTGTCGAGGCCTATCTTGTTGCCGATCCCGCTCGGTACGAACAGGTTCGCTGCCTGGGAAGCGATGAGCCGCAGCAGGCGAGGAACCTGCTCGAGCTTCTCTGCACCGCTGATGTCTCGTAGGTCTCTTTCGACCAGCGAACGGATGTAGTTCCGGTACCAGACACGCCGGCGGCTCGGTACCCGGAGGCGTGCCTCGGGGTAGCCCCCGCGAGCGACGAGATCGACGAACACATCCCGGCCGACCGGGGCACCTGTGACGATTGGCGGCTGCCCGGTGAGCAGGGCGTCGACGAAGTTCGAATGGGCGCCGGCGACCTCGGCCTGCGAGAGCGGCCAGAGCGTCAGGTACTCGGCTCTGCCTGTCAGCGCCTCCTTGATCTTCGGGGCGGTCAGAATG
Organism: uncultured Gaiellaceae bacterium; assembly: GCA_963787085.1. Taxonomy (GTDB): domain Bacteria; phylum Actinomycetota; class Thermoleophilia; order Gaiellales; family Gaiellaceae; genus Gaiella. Next base: position 255,131 of record CAWBBO010000016.1, read on the forward strand.
TTCGCTGACCCGGTGAGCAGGAACTGGCCGGGCCGCAGGTCGTGGTCGACGATGTCCTTGATCTCGAGCAGGAGGTCGGGAGCCCGCTGGATCTCGTCGATCATGACCGGCCGACGACGAGCTGCGAGGAAACCCTTCGGGTCGGCGTTCGCGGCCTCCCGGAGCGTGCGATCGTCAAGCGAGGCAACGTCCATCCCGGCGACCTCGGCAGCGATCGTCCGTGCAAGTGTGCTCTTGCCGACCTGTCGTGCGCCGAGGAGCACAACCACACGCGTGTCAGAGAGCGCCGCCAGGAGCGGCCCGTGGGCATGGCGACGGATCACGTAGCCGCTACTGGGCCCGGTGGTGTGTGGAAACGGCGGCTCTGTCATGTGCGTTTTGCGGAAATACCGCGTGGATTCTGCGGTTTTCATATGTGTATTCTGCGGTTAGTGTACCAACGAATGCCTGCATATATGCAGGATGCGACCCCTGATACGGCGAACCCGGCCCTCTCGGGCCGGGTTCTTGAAGACAACCGGCATGCAGGGGAGAGGATTCGAACCTCTGAAGGCTGAGCCAGCGGGTTTACAGCCCGCCCCCTTTGGCCACTCGGGAACCCCTGCGAACGAGGCCGGATTGTAGCCGCGGCCGCGAGCGGGCAACGAGCCTACGGCGTGGCGTTACGCCTCCACCGGCTCGTCGCGGACGCTGAAGGCGAGGCGCCAGTCGGAGTCCGACTCGCCGTCGATCGACAGGCGCCACTCGTAGCGCCCCGGCTCGAGCGGCAGCGGCCCGGAGTTGATCGCGAGCGGCAGGTCGAGCGGCGTGCCCGGCTTCACGCCGGCCGGCCGCCCGACTTCGAACTCGAGGTCGTCGAAGAACACGACGGGGGCCTCGACCCCGTCGTCCGCCTCCATCATCACGGGAGCGCCGTCCGTGTCGACCAGCTCGAGCCGCATGAGATGTCTACGGTTCGCCTGGTCCCAGGGCACGAGCACGAGCAGCGCGATCCCGAAGGGCATCGGGTCGGGGCCGGTCATCGACCAGCCACCGCCGACGACGGTGAGCTTGCCGTCGGTCACCTGCGCGTAGTCCGCGAGCAGCATCGTCACCTTCACGGCGTGCACTTTCGCACACGGTGGTAGGCCCGGGGTCCAGTCGCGCAACCTAGGCGCGGCGTCGGGCCCAGTACCTGACGAAGTACACGGGTACCGCGATGCCGGCGGCGAGAAAGGCCGCGACCCCCCACGCGGTGGCGTGCCGGCTGCCGTGCTTGTTCGCATGGGCGAAGACCCCCATCGAGATCACCGCCGCGAGGGCGACGGCGATCACGAAGGCGACGGTGTCGGCGGAGCTCACGAGCGCACCCTAGCCGTGACGTCCCGCACGGCGACCGGCAGCTCAGGCGCGCATCACCCGGGGGTCGGGAACCGACGGCCAGGCGCTGCGCATGCTCTGCGGGACGGGCAGCGGGTGCGGGACGCCGCGCGGCAGCTCCCGCAGGACGACCATCTCGTGGTCGATACACCTGCCTCCGAGGGTGAGCGTGATGCAACCGGGCTCGCTGCATTGCCTGAGCATGCCGCCGAGCCTTGGGCTGTAACCGATCCTGCTAGAGCTCATCGTCCGCTCCTCACTCCCCCGATCGGAGCCGCATCACCCGTCGGAGGCAGCCGTTTTTGGTGCGGAATCTTTATCCCTTATTCACGAGTCGTAAACAAGGTGCATCATATCGTCGCGGTCGCTCTTTCCGGACGACGGCACCGGCGGCCCGCGCAACCGGTCGCAATGTGCCGGCTGCGCCGGCACCGGGCCGGGCACGCCGCCGGCCCACGCACCGACGACCGTGCCGGCGCACGCCCGGCCCCAACCGCCGCCAACGCGCCAACCCGCACCCGTAGGGGCGAGGCCATGCCTCGCCCACGGAAGCCCCACGCAACCGTACGCCCGACCCGAACAAGGGGACATCAGGGCCCCGGAGCAAAGCGCGAGCCCCACTCCGGGGCCCCGTTTCCCCCCCACCGGGTTATCTACCAAACCGGCGCCGCTTGCGTCGCGGCGGACGCGCGGGCAGCTCCTCGCCCGCGAGCAGCGCCGCCGGCACGTCCTCGGTGAGCCACCGGCCGAGCGCCTCGTCGCCGACCGCCGCCCGGGCCGCCGACAGGCCCGGCGCCGCGCACCGAGGGCGCGTGCGCGTCGCTCGCGACGAGGAAGGCCAGCTCCTGCTCGAGCAGGTCGAAGGCGCAGCGCGCCTGCCGCTTCCCCATCCGCCCGTCCACCGCCGCCGCGGTGAGCTGCGGCACCGCCCCCACCGACACGAGCCGCTCGAGCCGCCCGGGCTGCTCCTGCACGTCCGGGTTCCGCTCCGGATGCGCGAGCACGCACCTCACGCCCTCCCGGCCCAGGTCGCTCACCGTGCTCTCGAGCGCGAGCGGCCAGCCGTGCAGGGGGAACTCGAGCAGCAGCAGCTGCGGGTTGCCGCCGAGCCCGAACCGGCGCCGCTCGTCCGCCGACAGCCCCGGCAGCTCGTCCAGCGCGATCTCGCCGCCGGGAGAACCTCGAGCGGGATCCCGGCCGAGGCGAGAGCCGCGCGCAGCTCGCCGAGTGCCCGCTCCATCTCCGCCACGGGCGTGCGGAAGCGCGGGTGCACGTGCGGCGTCGCCGCCACCACGCGCACGTCGTCGGCGACCATCGCCCATGCCATCGCGAGCGCCTCGTCGAGGTCGCGGGCGCCGTCGTCGAGGCCGTGCAGCAGGTGGGAGTGGAGATCGATCACCCTTCCACGGTACTCCCGCACACTCGACGCCAAACCACGGACATGCCGTCTTCGACCATCGCGATCTGTGGCGAGGTCACGACGATCCACGAGGACGACCTGCTCGAGATCGCCGACCAGAGTCGGGCGGTCAACGGGCGGGGTTATCGACGCCGCACGTGCGAGTGGAGATCGATCGTCTGCCGCCACGCACCGTCATCGGCCCTATGCGCCAGGCCCACGGGCCCGATGTCGCGCTGCGAGCTCGCGGATCCAGCGCTCGAGCAGTCGCCGTGTGTCGAAGCCGTAGAAGCGGATCATGCGCTCGCCGAGGACGCCCATCTCGTTGTCGTCGAGCCGGCCGAGTGCCGGGCCGTCGCCGATCGCGTCGACGTGGAGCCGCACGAGTGCAGCCACCATGGCCGCGTTCTCTTCGGGTAGGTCGAAGCGGTCGGGTGCCAAGTGAAACAGCAGCTCGTCCTCGTGCGCTCGCACGCGCTGCTGCTCGTCCGGCGATAGCTTCGCGAGGCGCAACAGGCGGAGCGCCGTCACTTCGCGATGGTGGGCGGCTGGCGGATCGTTGAGGAGCAGTACGGGCCGGGCCTTTCCCGGCACGATGTACGACAGCTCGGCGTCGCCCCCACCCCGAGCCGCCCTGATCACCGTGCCCGTGTCGGGAACGACGATCGGTTCAATGCCCGTCCCCGCGTAGAGCCGGAACGGCGGTGCGGGCGCAAACGGGACCACAGCCCAGCGAACGCTGCCGGCCAGGCTGCCGGCGCGCGGGCTGCTCACAGCCCGAGCAGCGCCTTGATCTTGTCGGGGTCTTCGATCGCCGTTCCCGGCGTATCCTCGAGCGCGTGCGCCTTCAGCGCGAGCTCGCTGAGCGCCGGGCGGTCGGACGAGAGCTCTTCGAGATCGTGGTCGAGAGCGCTGAGCCGATGGAAGTCCTGCGGATTCAGCACGACAGCTTTCTCCTCGTCGTAGCGGGTGAACAGGAGAGCTGTCCCCACCGGAACCGACGGCACCCGCCCGGCGGAGGAGTCACGCCTCTCGCTCACGATCTCGGCCACGCTCGCACAATAGCACATTGTCGGACAACATGGGACAATGCTGTACGACACGCGCTGTTCCGGTCGGATGACTGCCCACTCCTGCGGGGTCGCCGCCACCACGCGCACGTCGTCGGCGACCATCGCCCATGCCATCGCGAGCGCCTCGTCGAGGTCGCGGGCGCCGTCGTCGAGGCCGTGCAGCAGGTGGGAGTGGAGATCGATCATCCGTCCACCGAGCGTATCCGCGGCTCACGAAATTCCGTACTTGGGAAACGGCGGCCTCGCCAGGCGGCGCAGGGGCTGATACTTTGGACGGAGGCGCCGGGAGCAACGAGTTCGACGGCGGCGCCGGAACCGGCACCCGCCGTGCCGGGGAGCAGCGCCGCAGCTGCGACCTCAGGCGCAACCGAGCTCGTCTCTGTCCGGTTCAGGTTTGGTCAAAGACGGCCCGTGAGCGTTTTGCTTTCGTCCGTGCGAGGTATTGTCGGAGAACGCAGTCCGCCCTATGCTGGTGAGCCCGAACGCCGTCAGGGGACTTGCCAGGGGAAGGAGATAGCTTGGAGCATCCCTCCAGGCCTGACTCGTCGTCGCTCTCCGCGTACCTGCGGGTGCTTCGCCGTCGCATGTGGGTCGTCGTTCTCTGCGCGGTGCTCGTGCCTGCTGCGGCGCTGGTCTTCTCCTTCCGCCAGCCGGCTCAGTACTCCGCGTCCGCAGACGTTCTCCTCTCGCGCCAGAATCTCACCGTCGACTCCAACCTGTTCGTCTACGACAACCGGCTGGCCGGCACGCAGATAGAGCTCGCGCACACGCCCGACGTGGCGCAAGCCGCCCTTCGCAGCGCGCGTGTGCCCATGAGCCCGCACGCGCTCCTGGGACAGACATCGGTGGCGTCGAAAGGCGACACGGACATCCTGGAGTTCACCGTCACCGACGGTGAACCCGAGCGCGCACAACTCCTGGCCAACGCGTTTGCGCAGGCGTACATCGACTATCGAGGCACGCTCGAGACAAAGACATTGGTCAAGGCACGCAGCGAGCTGGCGGACACCCTCGCGCGGCTCAAGGCCGAAGGACGTGAGAACTCGGATCTGTACGCCTCGCTGGAAGAGAAGGAGCAACAGCTGGCGACGTCGCAGACGTTGCAGACATCGCAGGCCTATCTCACGCGCCGCGCGGACAGCGCCGCGAAGATCGCACCGACCCCGAGACGGAACGCCGTGCTCGGCCTCATGCTGGGCCTCGTTCTGGGCCTGGGCCTCGCATTCGGTATCGACGCACTCGACACCCGTGTCCGTTCGGCCAAGGAGATCGGCGAACGGCTCGACCTGCCCCTGCTGGCGCGGATCGCGCCACCGCCGAAGGGGTTTGCGAGAAAGAACCGCCTCGCGATGCTCGCGCAGCCGACGGGGACGAGCGCAGAGGCGTTCCGGATGCTGCGCACCAATCTCGACTTCGCCACGCTCGAGCACGACAACACGCGTGTGATTGCTGATCACGAGTGCGGTCGAGCAAGAGGGCAAGTCGACGACCGCCGCGAACCTGGCGCTGGCCGAGGCTCGGGCAGGGCGCAAGGTCGTGCCTCGTCGACCTCGACCTTCGTCGACCGTATATCGACCGCTTCTTCGGGCTGCTCCATGCGCAGGGCATCAGCGACGTCGCGCTGGGAAACCTCCAGCTCGACGAGGCTCTGAACCGCATCGATCTCGCCGTCGGGGAGCCCGCAGCGAGCGCGCAGCCGATGAATCCCGGTGCGAACGGGCACGCCGAGCGTGGCTCTCTCGACGTGCTCACGTCTGGGCCTCTGCCGCCCGACCCGGGCGAGTTCGTGGGTACCAGACGCGTCGCCGAGATCTTCTCCCGCCTGCGCGCGGATGTACGACCTCGTGATCGTCGATACGCCGCCTGCGTTGCGTGTGGGCGACACGATGGCACTGTCGGCGCACGCCGACGGGATTCTCGTGGTCACACGCCTGAACGTGGTTCGTCGCCCGATGCTGGGCGAGCTGCGGCGGCTGCTCGATTCGTGCGCCGGTGCCGAAGCTCGGCTTCGTCGGTCACGGGCTTGGGCGGCGGAGAGACCGTCGGCTACGGGTACGGATACGGCTATCCGTACGGCGGCTACGGGTACGGCGAGCGCGGAGAAGACCGACAAGACACGAAGCGCGAAGGCCGCAGCCGCCAGCGTACCGCGGGAAGGGTCGACCGGACGTGAGCCGGGCCGAGCAGACGATCCCGGCACCTCCGCCGCGCTCGCCGTCGACGGCACACGGCGTCGCCGGCAGTTGTCGAGAGCGTGCTCGACGATCGCACGCGCGCGCTGCTCGAGAAGCGCCGCGCGGGGAACGGGCATCCGCGCGGCTGGGTCGATGCGCCGCGCGCTGGCGTCTGCCGACGTCGCCGGCATCCTGCTCGCCTTCTCGCTGACGCAGCTTGCCTTCGCCGGAAACGACATCGCCGGCGATCGCGTCAGCCCGGTCGTCGAGATCGTGCTCTTCGCGCTGACGCTGCCGCTGTGGATCGTGCTCGGCCGGCTCTACGGCCTCTACTCGGGCGACGAGGAGCGGGCGAACCACTCGACGGTGGACGACTTCTTCGGCGTCTTCAACATGCTCACCGTCGGCGCGTGGCTGTTCTTCGCGCTCGCCTACCTGTCTCGAGTTCGCCAACCCGAGCTTCCCGAAGCTCGGGCTCTTCTGGCTGCTCGCCGTCGTCCTCGTCGTGATCGGTCGCACGGTCGCGCGCGCGCTCGTGCGTCGTACCGACGCGTACATCCAGAACACGCTCGTCGTCGGCGCCGGCCACGTCGGGCAGCGCGTGGCCCGCAAGCTCCTGCAGCACCCCGAGTACGGCGTCAACGTCGTCGGCTTCGTCGACGAGCATCCGCGAGCGCGCGAGGAAGGGCTCGGCGGGCTCACGGTGCTCGGACGCACCGAGCGACCTGCCCGAGCTCGTCGAGGCGCTCGACGTCGAGCGCGTGATCGTCGCGTTCTCGCAGGCACCGCACGACGAGACGCTGGATCTGATCCGCAGCCTGAACGAGCTGGGCGTGCAGGTCGACGTCGTGCCGCGCCTGTTCGACGTGCTCGGCCCGCAGATGCGCGTGCACGCGGCCGAGGGGCTGCCGCTGCTCGGCCTGCGCGCCGGCGCGGCTGTCGCGCTCGTCGCTGTTCCTCAAGCGCGCGCTCGACCTCGCCGTCTCGGGTCTCGCGCTCGTGCTGCTCGCCCCGTTCTTCGCCGTCGTCGCGGTCGCGATCAAGCTCGACTCGCCGGGGCCGGTGTTCTTCCGCCAGGTGCGGATGGGCCGCGGCGGCGAAGACGTTCACGATCTTGAAGTTCCGCACGATGACCGCCGATGCCGATGCGCAGAAGGCCGAGGTGGCACACCTGAACAAGCACCTCGACGGCGACGACCGCATGTTCAAGATCCCCGACGACCCGCGCGTGACGCGCGTCGGGCGCTTCCTGCGCCGCTACTCGCTCGACGAGCTGCCGCAACTCGTCAACGTGCTCCGCGGCGAGATGAGCCTCGTCGGCCCGCGGCCGCTGATCCTCGACGAGCACCGGCACGTCGACGGCTGGGCACGCAAGCGGCTCGACCTGAAGCCGGGCATCACCGGACTGTGGCAGGTGCTCGGGCGGGACGACATCCCGTTCGAGGAGATGGTCGGGCTCGACTACCGCTACGTCACGACCTGGTCGCTCGCGAACGACCTCAAGCTGATGCTCCAGACCGTGCCGGTGATGCGTCGCAGCGAGGCCTAGATGTGCCCCTCGACGACGATCGTGGCCCACGACGTCGAGGGGGCGGGAGGGATGGAGCGTCAGCTGCGAGCGCTCATCATGGGGCTGCTCGATCACCGCATATCCGGTGACCATGAATTCGTCGGCCAGAGGCTCACAGTTGGTTCGCGGGATTCGCCAGGCATGGGCGCTAGTCGGGTCGCGCGAGCGGAAGCGCCTGCGGCTGGTCGCGCTCTACGGGGTGGTCATTGCGGTGCTCGACACCGTCGCGCTGATCCTCGTCTACGTGCTCATCAACCTTCTGAACAACCAGGCGATCGCCGGCTTCCGGGCCGCCTGATCCGGGATCACGGCGGACATGATCCTTACCATCTCGCGCTGGTACTGCTTGGCGTAGCCGCAGGGCTATTTGTCGCCCGCAGCCTTCTGTCCATTTTCGGCCTCTGGCTGACCTATGGAGCTGCGAATGCGGCACAGGCGGATATCGTCTCACGCCTACTGGTCGGCCATGCTCGGGCGCCCCAACTCACGAGGCTAGAGCGCAACTCGTCGGAGACTCTTCGGACGGTCTTGGGTTCAGTCGACCAGGTTGTGTTTGGAGTGGTGCAGTCCTCCGTGTCGCTCGTCTCGAACGGTGCCGTCGTGCTGGCTGTCGTGGTCGGTCTCGTGCTCGCAAGTCCGCCGATCGCTCTGGTTGTGAGCGTCTACTTTCTCTTCATTGCGGTTGCGTGGATCCGCGTCGTTCGCGGCGGACTCGCCCGGCGCGGGCGACGTGTGCAGGAGCTGCAGGAGGAGCGCTATCGGCTCGTGATGCAGGCAATCGCCGCCGCGAAGGAGCTGCAGCTTCGGGGACGTTCGCTCTTTTACGCCGACGAGGCGGTCGACAGCACGCGCGGGATCAACGCGGCGATGCGCGGAGCAAACGTTGTGAACAACAGCTTGCGTTACCTGCTCGATCTTCTCGTTGTTGGCGCTGTGCTGGTGGTGGCTGTTGCAGGAACTCACAGGCGGCCGGACTTCGGTTCTTGCTGCGGTCGGACTGGTACTCGCGGCAGCTTTCCGTTTGCTCCCCGCGCTCAACCAGGTGTTGTTCCTCACTAACCTGGTCCAGTTCAACAAGTCCGCAACCGGTTTCGTCGAAGACGAACTGCGGGTCTTCGGAGCGTTTTCCGACGGGCCCTCGCCGATTCCGACGCGCGAGTCCCCATTGTGCTTCAAACGGGAGCTCACTCTTCAGGATGTGACATTTCACTATCCAAGTCGGGCTGTTCCGGTACTTCGGGGCGTCAGCTTCACCCTGCGACCAGGGGAGTCGCTCGGCATCCTTGGCCCGACGGGCTCTGGCAAGAGCACGCTGCTCGACATCATTCTTGGCGTTCTCAAGCCGGACAGCGGGCAGTTGACCATCGACGGACGACCATTCTCCGAGCAGCAGGAGAGTTGGCAGCGCGCACTTGGCTACGTACCCCAGGATGTCTACCTCGTTGACGATTCGCTGCGCGCGAACATCGCCTTCGGGTGCGACCGGACACGAGATTCACGAAGACAGGGTTGTCAAAGCGATGCGCCTTGCAGGCCTCGAAGAAGTTGTAGCGGCGCTGCCGGAGGGCCTCGAGACCGTTGTCGGCGAGCGGGGTGTACGGATGTCGGGCGGTCAACGGCAGCGCATCGGCCTCGCACGCGCCCTGTACACGGACCCAGCGTCCTCGTGTTGGATGAGGCAACGTCGAACCTTGACCGACAAACTGAGGGCCGGATCGTCGAAACGCTCGCCGCGCTTCGTGGAGGCGTGACGATGGTAATCGTCACGCATCGCCCGGCAAGTGTGCGGCACTGTGATCGGCTTCTCTACCTTGAGGGAGGAGCGGTCCGGGCGAACGGCAGCGTTGAGCAGGTGTGGAGGGCTGTGCCCGAACTGGATCAGAGCTCAAGGCCCGAGGAGGAAGAACCCTTCGTCAATCTCACCGCGTCGTGAAAGCCCTCCAAGGAGGCTAGCTGCATGATCCAGGCAAACGACGTGACGCCCCGCGTTCGGCATCGCGGTGCTGCCGCTGCGGTGGCGGTCGTAGTCCCGAGCAGAGTATCGCCCTGCGATGCTGCAGAGATGTCTTGAGGCTCATACTCTCGCAGCGCACGACGAGGCCGTTCGAGGTAATCGTTGTTGACGATGGCTCGTCGACGGCGGTTCGTGTGCCGCCGGACTGCCGAGTTCGAGTCGTCGCCGGCCCCCGCCGAGGGCCAGCAGCCGCTCGGAACGTCGGTATTCGCTCGGCCACGGCGCCGATCATCCTCTTTACGGACGACGACACAATCGTTTCGGAAGGCTGGATCGAGGCGGCCTCGCGGGCGCTTGACACCAGATCGGATGCGGTGGGTGTTGAGGGTCCTGTTACCTGCCCGGGATTCGACATGCTGTATGAGCATGCCGTCACTAGTCGCACTCCTGGCGGCTTCGTAACGTGCAACGTGGGCTACCGCCGTCGTACGCTTCTGGACGAGGGGCCTCGATGAGCGGTTTCGGTTTGCTGCCCTAGAGGACGTTGACGTCGGGCGCCGACTGACTCGTCGAGGGCCTGTTGTCTTTGTCGAGGGCATGGCGGTTACCCATCCCCCGCGGCGTGTGCGCGCAGCCGAAGCGATCTCGCGCGGGAAGCTCGTTGAGGGCGAGTGGGTCTTTCACCTGAAGCACCCCGAAACGCGATCGTCCAGGGTGCCCATGCGTTGGGGGCCGCTGATCGGGATCGCTAGGCGCTGGAGTCGCCTACTCCTGTCGGAGCGGGTGGGAGCAGGGGGCTTGAAACGCGAGGTTCGCGCCCTTGGTCTTGCTTGTGGCGAATTCGGCGTGGCACTTTGGGTCACCCTGACGCGCTGGAATGCGTTCAAAACAGAAATGCAATCCACACCACGGGTACCTGGTCAACGGACCGACGCGCGCCAATGACGATGGCGAAGAGACGTGGAGAGGTGCCGGAGTAATGGACGAACGTCGTCGACGAAGTGATCACGCGTTTATAAGTGACGGGTTGATGTTGTAGTTCCAGTCGGGGTGGTAGCGGCGCCTGTGAGGTTGACTGCGGCGAGCTGTTTGTCGGTGACTTGGCGGCCTGGGTAGGCGTTTGGTCGAGGCAGGCGTAGACGTCGAGCCAGGCGGCGGCGGTGGCGCCGATGAGGTCGACGACGAGTTCGAAGGCCGGCGAGGGGTTCGCCGCGCCAGTCTGGAGACGAAGCTGAACAGGCGGTGCTCGATCTTGTTCCATTTGCTGGTGCCGGGCGGGGAAGTGGCGGACCTGGATCGCGAGGCCGGTGTCGTCTGCGAACGTTGCAGTTCGGGCTTCCAGAGACGGCTGCGGTTGCCGTTGCTGCCGCCGCAGTCGGCGGTGATCGGGAACGCGGCGGCGTTGGGTAGCGTCTGACCCGAGGTGCGGCGACCAGGAGCGAATGCACGCGACCGCGAAATGGGCGGTGTCGCTGTCGATGCCGACGTTGACCCAGCCGGTGTCGTCGGCGAGGTCGTAGATCCCGTAGGGGATCGCCTTCCAAGCTGCGGTTCCGCGAAGTCGTGGCTGCGGACCAGCTCGGGTTCGCCCTTGGGCCGCCACGCGCTGGCGTCGTAACGCTGAGTTCCTTCTTCTTGGTGTCGACCGAGATGACCGGCTCGCCGCGCGGCGAGGACGCTTCGGCGGGCGACGTCGATGCAGCCGAACTGGGCGTCACGATCGGGATGCGAGGAGCCCTCCTTCGTCTTGCGGTTCGCCTGGAAGCCATAGCCCAGTCCTTCAACATCTTCAGCACCGTCGTGTCGGCGACCGGCGGCCTGCTCACGCAACCGCGGCGGCCAGCTTCGCGCCGCTCTTCGAGCTCCACCGTAACGGCCGTCCGCGACCACCGCGACGCCCGCCTCGACCAGCTGCTCCAGATCCGAGACCAGCGTCGGGTCGGCCACCGTGATCCGCTTGCGGCCCCCGCCCGGACGGCGCACCCGACCGGGTCGAGCGGCGCACCCGAATCGAGCTCGGAAAGCCCGCGCCGCACCGTCGACTCCGACACCGCCGTCGCCTGCACCACCGCGGCGATCCCGCCCCGCCCATGCGAACGCGCCTCCGCCGCCGCCCAACGACGACGACCACGCTCATCCGAACGCACCCTCCATCAACCGCCACCGCTCAGCAATCGCAGACTGATCGATCTCGGCCATCCCGAGACCTTCGACACTACCCCCACCAGCCCTACCAAACGAGCCGAGAAAACCACCACACTCGTTCAAGCGTGCTCCTAACAGCAGAGCGGCGTTCTTGACGAGCGACATGAGCCAGGTGCGTTCACCGCTGCGATTCCCGCACAGTCGCGGACCGTTTCCAACCGCCGACACCGTCGCCGGTCAGTGGCGGCGGGTCGCCAGCCACCTCGTCAGTGTTCGCTGCCCGCCTTGGGCACAGCAATGTGTCGAAGCACCAATCGGCGCCGCAGACACAGGGCTATGCGTCAGATGAGAGTTGCGTACTTGGGTCCTTCGCCGCGCACGGGTGGCGGCGTCGCAGGCGTTGCCGCACTCTTGCTGGAGCAGTTGGTCTCAATGAACCACGAGATTGACTGCTATGTCTCCCAGCTTGAGACGTCCCTGCCCGAGGCGCTCCGCGAGCAGCCGGGCTTCATCTTGATCGACGGCGGTTCACGGTTTCGCTACGGCGCCTGGTACAGCCGCACCGAGTTGACAAAGCTCGTGAGCGGCCAGGTCATGCGCGCGATGACGGAGCGGCGTCTCGCCAAAGGGCTGGCCTCACGACATCGCATACATCCCTACGACCTCGTCTACCAGTTCTCCCACGTCGAGGTGTTCAACCTGGCAGGCGCGGGCGCTCCGCCACTCATTGTGCACCCAGAAACGCACGCAGCCGGGGAGTTGCGCTGGTTCGACATCGAGCGGCCTCTGGCGCAGCAGTGCGAGCCCGCCTACCGGCGTACTGCAGCAAGGGCGATCCTCTCGAGTCGCGCAGCCGTACAGCGTCGGCATGCGCGGCTGCCGGCTGGGTTTGTCTGTCCGAGCCGCGCGTTCCAACGTACGTTCTGCGCCGACTACGAGGTCGACCCGGGGCTGACTCGCGTGGTTCCGAATCCGATCGACCTCCGATCGTTCCGACCACGCCACGACCACACCGCGGTGCCGAGACCGGTGCGGGTGCTCTTTGTCGAGCCGCATGTCCGTCCGAAAAGGAGTCGAGGTGGTCGTCGAGCTGTCGCGGCGGCTCGCGGATCTTGCCGGAGCCGTCGTGCTTGACGTCGTCGGTGACCGGACACAGTGGTCGGATTACCGGAGCTTGCTCGCGGGCCTCGATCCGCGGATCGCCTCCTATCTCGGGCACGTGGAAGGTGACGCCATGCCAGCGCTGATGGCTGGTGCCGATCTGCTCGTACAGCCGAGCAAGTACGAACCGTTCGGTCTGGCAGTCGGCGAGGCGCTGGCCAGTGGGCTTCCCGTGGTCGCAACCGACGAAGTTGGGGCAGCCGAGGACGTCTCGAAGGAGTGCGCGCGGATCGTGCCGGTCGGCGATGCCGCCGCACTCGAGCGCGAGGTTCGGCGTCCTCGTCCGCGAGATCCAGGAAGGTCATGGGCAGCGTCTTGCGCTCCGCGCGAGAGCGGAGGCCGAGCGGCTCTTCGATCCTCGCCGGGTCGGAGAATCGCTCGCGGTCGCGCTGACGGAGCTAGCGGCGTGACCGGCAGTCGGTCGATGACGCGCGGAGCGATTCCATGCAGCCCAGGTGCGCGGCGCAGTGACGGTGAGCGTCGTCGTTCCCGACCTACCGCCGTACACACCTCCTTCGGCGCTGCCTCGCCGCGCTTCGGGAACAGACGCGGCCGCCCGACGAGGTGATCGTCGTCATGCGTGAGTCCGATGCCGCGTCGCGGGAGCTCGTTCGCGAGCAAGCCTGGGACAAACTCCGTCCGGTGTTCGTCGGCGAGCCGGGGGTCCTTGCCGCCATGAGAGCCGGCGTCGCTTGCTCGCACGGCGAGGTCGTGGCGTTCACAGACGACGATGCCGAGCCGCGTCGTGAATGGCTCGGCCGACTGCTGGCCCTGCTGCTACAGCCTGGTGTGGGGGCGGTTGGCGGCCGCGATGTCATCGCCGGCCAGACAGAGCCGCGTCGGCATGAGGTCGGCAGTCTGACGCGCTACGGCAAGCTTGTCGGCAACCATCATCTGAGGCGTGGGCCCACCGCGGGAGGTCGACGTCCTGAAGGGCGTGAACATGGCGTTCCGCTCGGAATGCCTTGCGCTTCCACGACCGGGCGTGCTCCGAGGCGACGGTGCCGAGGTTCATTTCGAGGTGCTTTGCACGCAGTGGGCCAAGCACAGTGGCTGGCGGGTTCTTTACGACCCGGCTGTCGAGGTCGACCATGTCGGTGCGGAGCGCGTCGGGCTGGATCGCCGCGGGCGTCCAGCGCCGGCTGCCGTCAGGGACGCAGCTCGCAACTTCCTGGTGGCGACCACCGCGCTGCAACGGTCCCGGCTCCCACGACAGGTGCTTTACGCGTTCGCGCTCGGCAGTCGGGATGCGCCGGGTATCGCCCGCGCAGCGTTGGCGGTTTGCAGAGGCGAGCGTGAGGTGCTTCGCCGGTTCGTACCCAGCCTCTGGGGAACGGCGCTAGCTCTTGTCCGCCTTGCCTCGGGGTCACGAGACCCGTGGCTCGCGAACTGCACAGAGCTTCGCGCGAATCTCGAGCCAATGGGAAGGCTTCGGCATGAGCGTCGGCAGGCCCGAGACAGCCCCGAGGACGATCGCCCTCGTCGCGCACGGCGTCCACGACGACGGAGGGATGGAACGAGCCTACGCGGAGCTCGTTCGCCGGATGCCCTCCCGCTACCGAGCGATCGTCATCTCGTCCGAGCTCGCGCCGTCGCTTCGGCCGCTCGTCGAATGGCGACACGTTCCTGTTCCCAGGCGGCCAGTCCCGCTCCGCATCCTCTTGTTCTTCGTGCTCGGAGGCATCGCCCTGCGCCGGATCAGGCCGGATCTCATCCACACGCTTGGGGCGATCGTGCCGAATCGCGCCGATGCAGTGGAGGTTCAGTTCTGCGATGCAGGATTCCTGGCGGCAACCGGTCGGTTTGCTCCGATGGACGCGCCACCGTTGCGCAGGATCAACACGGCGTTGGCTCGAGTACTAGCACTCTCCGCTGAGCGGTGGTGCTACAAACCGCGCCGGCTCAGGCAATTCGTCGCGGTTTCACACGGAATCGGTTCGGAGCTCGCCCGTCACTACCCGGGCATTCCGGTCGTCGTGGCGCCGAACGGTGTTGACCTTGTCCGTTTCAAGCCCGACGCTGCTTTTCGTCGCAGGATCAGGGATCAGGTGGGACTCGGCGATGCGGATGTCGTCGCGCTCTTCGTGGGTGGCGATTGGGACAGGAAGGGATTGCCGATCGCTATCGCGGCCCTGGCCCACGCCGCCGGCGTGCACCTATGGGTAGTTGGCCCCGGGGATACCACGCGCTTTGAGAAACTCGCTCGGGAGCACGGCGTCGGCGCCCGCGTGCGCTTCTTCGGCCGGAGGGCGGATACCGAGCGTTTCTATGCCGCAGCGGATATCTTCTGCCTGCCCAGCCTGTACGAGGCTTATCCGCTGGCTGGGCTCGAGGCGGCCGCGGCTGGATTGCCGGTCGTCGCCACGCCGGTCAACGGGATCAGCGATCTCGTCGGCGAGGACGAGGCAGGGATACTTGTGCAGCGCGCTCCAAAGGATGTCGGTGAGGCGCTTGCGCGGCTGGCCTGCGACTCTGCGCTCCGCAAGCGACTCGGCTCGGCCGCGCGGCGGCGTGTCGAGCACTACACCTGGGACGCGTCGCACAGCGATCGTGTTTCGGGCGTACGACGAACTCGTGCTCGGAAAGAACGGGGGCGCACAATCGTGATCTGGGAAGCGGGAGTTCTCGAACAGCGCTCCCGATACGTCGTTCACGGCCTCGGCCTCTTTGCTCTGGTCATTGTGGCTTCCGTCCTAGTGGCGCGGCTGGCCGTGAGTCCGACGTCATTACGGCTCGCGGTTGTGTTCGTTGCTGCCTCGTTCGTCGCCGGGCTGGCATTTCGGGCCCCGAGAGGACTCCTCATCGTTCTCGTCGGCTGGCTGGCTGCTCTCGGCTTGTTGCGCCGCATCGTCACGCAAGGATCGACGGCAACCGGGACGGACTTCCTGCTCCTGGTGGGTCCACTTGCTCTTGTGGCGCTCTTTCTCGTCGCGGCGAAGGCAGGAGCCTTCGAGCGCCTCACAACCCTCTCGAAGTCGGTGATCGCCCTGAGCGCCGTCGCCCTGCTCGGGGCCTTTAACCCGCTGCAGGGCGGCCTACACGTGGGCCTCGGAGGGGTGCTGCTGCTGATGATCCCCATGCTCTCCTTCTGGGTGGGTCGCGCTCTGGTTGATGACCGGCTCCTGCGCCTGGTGCTTCTCGTTGTAGCCGGGCTCGCCGTGCCCGCGGCGGCCTACGGCCTATGGCAGACATTCGCAGGCTTTCCCGCATGGGACTCAGCGTGGATCGCGGATTCCAACTTCGTCGCGCTGAACATCAACGACACGGTCCGGCCGTTCTCGTCGTTCTCTTCTCCGGCCGAGTTTGGCTTCTACCTGACCGTCGCGATCGGGGTCTGGCTGTGTTTCGGTCTGTCCCTCGGTCGACTACCGGTGACCGTCCCGATCGTGACGTTCCTGGGAGTTGCCCTGGTCTACGAAAGCGCACGGCTGGTCGCATTGCTCCTCGTTGCGGCGCTCGGGATCGCATTCGCCGCGCACCGCGGTGTGCGTCCACCCACAGCGCTCATCTCCGGTGCGGTTGCCCTCGTCCTCGTCTCTCTCGTGGCGAGCCGCTTCGCGGTTAGCGCCTCTCCCGGCCAGGCATCGAGCCTCGTTGCACATCAGGTGCAAGGGATCGCCGACCCGTTCGGCTCTCAGTCCACCGGGCCTGGGCATCTCTCTCAACTTGTCGATGGGGTGACCTCAGCCTTCACGCATCCGGCGGGGGCGGGAACCGGGGCGGTTACGCAGGCAGCGAAGCTGGGCGGCAACAACTATGGGGCCGAGTCTGACCCGTCCAACGCGGCAGTCGGACTCGGGCTGCCCGGCCTGATCGCGTATCTCTGCGTAGCGATCAGCGGCTTCCTCGCCGTGTACCGTGCTGCGGCTCGCCGTAGGGACGCCCTTGCGACGGCCGCTCTCATCGTTGTTCTCGCCACTGCACTCACCTGGCTCAACGGCGGACAGTATGCGATCGCGTTCTTGCCGTGGCTCATTCTCGGCTGGGCCGATCGTCCCGAGGCGATCGGCGTCAACGCCGGCTCTGATCGGGCCGTGGACGAGAGCCCCGCGTGAGCCTTCGCGTCCGCCTTCTCGGCGACGGATGGTTTCCGGACAGCCCTTCAGGGCTCAATCGGTACGTCCGATCGCTCCTCGAGGCACTGGTCCGCGAAGGGGTGGCCGCGGACGCGGTGGTGCTCGGGCCCGCGAACGACGTGCCCGCAGACGTTGTGGTCGTCGCCGAGAGCTCGATGCCGTTGCGCGATCGGATCGACCGCCATGGGGCGGGCCGCGCTGTCGGATGCGCGACCTACTGGATGCGCACTTTGCCCTTTACGCGCTTAGACCGGCACTGTCGAGAAGGAGACGGCGCGTGCCTCTCGTCGTGCACTTCCACGGCCCGTGGTCCGCAGAGAGCCGTGCAGCCGGCAGAACCTCTGCGACGGCTGCATGGATCAAGGGACGTATCGAGCGGGCGGTCTACTCCCGAGCCTGCGCGATAGTCGTCCTGTCGGGAGCCTTCAAGCGGCTGTTGGTCGAGCGCTACCGCGTTGCGCCATGGATCGTGTCGGTCATCCCTCCTGGGGTCGACCTGCTCCAGTTTTCCCCCGCAGACCGCGTTCGCGCACGAGAGCGCCTCGGTCTTCCAATGGACACTTGGATCGTCGTGTCGGTGAGACGGCTCGTCCCACGCATGGGGCTCGACGTGCTGCTCCGCGCATGGGCCGGAGCGAGGATCGCGCCCGGCCTCCTCGTCATCGGCGGGGAGGGGCCGACAGAGAACGGCTCGAAGAGCTCGCGGCGCGGACTCGGGCTCTCCGAGTCGGTGCGGTTCGTAGGTCGGCTGGCTGAGCCAGACCTCCCGGACCTGTACCGCGCTGCCGACGTGAGCGTCGTTCCGTCCACTTCCCTCGAGGGTTTCGGCCTAGTGGCGCTGGAGTCGCTGGCGTGCGCGACACCCGTGCTCGTAAGCGACGCAGGAGGTCTTCCGGAAGCAGTAGCTGGCCTTGGCCTGGATCTGGTCACGCCGGCCGGCGACGCGTTCGCTCTCGCGCAACGCCTCGTAGAGGCTCATGCAGGAAAGGTTCCGAGCAGCGCCGAGTGCCGAAAGTACGCATCACTCTATTCGTGGGATCGTGCCGCCCGGGAGCACGTTGGTGTGTACCATCGTGCCCTTCGCACGGGTGAGGCCGCCAGAAAGCAGCGGGTCGTTTACCTCACACACACGGCGCGCCTGTCTGGCGCGGAGCTTGCACTACTCCGCATGCTTCCGGCCCTCACCGAAGGCGTCGACCCTCATGTGATTCTCGCCGAAGACGGCCCACTGGCCTCGCGTCTACTGCAGGCCGGCGTCTCCGTCGAGGTGCTCCCGATGAGCGAACCCGCAAGAGGCGTTGCCCGCGACGCGATCGGTTGGCGAGCCGCGCCGGGAACGGCCGCCTACGTCGTGCGGCTCGCCCGGCGCCTTCGCCAGTTGCGGCCGGACATCGTTCATACGAGCTCGTTGAAGGCCGGAATCTACGGGTGCGCGGCCGCGCGCCTAGCGAGAGTGCCCGTGATCTGGCACGTGCACGATCGGATCGCCGACGGTTACCTTCCCGCGAAGACGGTGCGGATCGTGAGGACTCTCATCCGTGTACTGCCGACGGCCGTCATCGCCAACTCACGGGCGACACTCGAGACCCTTCCAGCGCGGGAGCACGCGTTTGTCGTGCCGTACGCCGTCCTCCCGCAGCCGCATAAGAGATCGGGCGCCGACGATTCGAAGCCACTGAGGTTTGGGATGGTCGGCCGAATCGCTCCCTGGAAGGGCCAGCATGTCTTCGTCGAGGCCTTCGCACGTGCCTTTCCCGACGGAGCTGAACAAGCCTCGATCATCGGCGCACCACTCTTCGGAAGCGCCGAAGAGGAGTATTTCGAAGAGGTTCAGGCGCTGGGCGACCGCCTGGGTCTCGGAGACCGTCTACTCTTCACCGGCTTTCGTGAGAGACGTCGCTGCGGAACTCACTCAGCTGGACGTACTCGTGCACGCGTCCGTCGAGCCGGAGCCGTTCGGCCAGGTCATCATCGAAGGAATGGCGGCGCAGCTGCCCGTCGTTGCGTCAGCCGCGGGTGGCCCGTTGGAGCTCATAAACGACGGCATAGACGGACTCCTTTATCCTCCTGGCGATGCTGATTCGCTTGCTCGCCTACTTCGCCAACTTGCCGCTGATGCTGACCTCAGAACGCGCCTTGGCCAAGCTGCAGCGGCCAAGGCGCGAAGCTTCACACCCGAGAACGTGGCAGCACAGGTCATGGAGGTGTATCGCCATACCCTGATGCACGGTAATCAACGGTTATGAACTGCTCGGGCTACCACGCTTGTTCTGCTCCGCTTGTTAACCGCTTAGAGGCGGGCCTTCGAGAGCGGGCAAAATGAAAGCCACAACGCCAAATCACCTCAAGTCGTCTCCGGTATGAAGGTCATCGTTTCCATTCATCATCAGCGCGATCCGAATGCGGGCGCTCCCGCAGATGAGATGGCGGCTGCCGCGGCGCTTGCTGAGCTTGGACACCGTCGGTCATGCACTCCTTCGACGACCTGCCTCAGTCATGGTCTGAACGCCGCAAGATGGTCGCGTACCCGTGGGTACCCGTCATTCCTAATGCGCCACGGGCGCGAATTTGACGTAGTCGACACCGGCGCCGGGGATGCGTGGGTGTGGTCGCTCCTTCGACGGCGTGACGACCCACGTCTGGCGATTCAAAGCCACGGCCTTGAGCATGCCGCTCACACGGCATTGATGAAGGAAGTTGACGCAGGCCGCGTCATCCTTTCACGTAAGTACCCCATTTACCATGGCGGGTGGAGGCTTCGCGAGGTGGGGATCACACTTCGGCGCTCGGATGCGTCCTTCTTTCTCAACCAGTCGGATCGTGACTACGCCGTGGCTCGGCTTGGTCTTTCGTCATCACGGGCATTCGTTCTGCATTACGGCCTCTCTCCCGAGTTCCTCGGCCTCCCGCCCCACCACAGCCGTCTCCTGACGACACGATCCGTATCGCACAGATCGGTACGTATATTCACCAAAAGGGGACCGTTTGGGCTGCAGCGGCCCTCAACCAACTCATGGCTAGACATCCTGAACTCACAGCCACGTTCTTGGGCACGCTGCGCCCCCGCGAGGCCGTACTCGCCGACTTTAACCAAGAGCATCATGATCGGATACGTGTCATCGAGGCCTTTGATCTTCCCGACCTTCCCGGACTCCTCGATGGACACCACATCGTCCTCCTTCCGACGCTGTCCGAGGGGTTCGGGAGAGCCCTACTCGAAGGCATGGCCTGCGGCCTGGCCGCTGTGTCGACTACCACGCCCGGTCCGTCCGAGTTCGTGGTGAGCGGCAAGAATGGCTTTCTCGTACCGCCGGCAAACGCAGACGCCCTAGTCGGTGCGCTGAGCCACTCCTCACGGATAGAACCCTCTTGATGCGTCTCCGCGAAGCGGCCCACGCGACAGCACAGACCTTCAGCTGGAACGAGAATGCGAGACGCAGATTGGAGGTCTACCAGACCCTGTTGCAGAGCCAACACGATGGTCACAGACGCCGAGCCTGATCGCAGAGCCGCAACGTTGGCACCAAATAGACTGGCTTCGGAGGATCGCCAGTCACCGCAAACGGGTGAACATTCCACGTCAACATAATGGATCGCCATGGTAAGAGTCTTCGACTGCTTTCTCTTCAACGATGAACTGGACCTACTCAAGCATCGCCTCAAAACACTTGCAGATGTGGTAACGACATTCGTAGTCGTCGAAGCAGACACGACTTTTCAGGGAAGAAAGAAACCGCTCCACTACACCAATAACCGTGCACGCTTTCGCGATTGGCAGCAACAGATTCGCCACGTCGTGGTTGATCTGGGAGATGAAATGGAATCATGGGAGCGGCAGCGCAAGCAGCATCGGGCTTTCTCGGCAAATCTGGGAGATGCCTCTGACGACGATCTAGTGCTCGTCGGAGACTGCGATGAGTTGCCGTTCCCAACAGTCGTCCGACGTCTCGCAGAAGAAGTCCATCCTCCAACCCGCCTGCACATGATGCACGCGGTGTACTGGGCGAACACGGTTCGACGGCAGCGGTGGACCGATGGGACGGAAGCATTCCGATGGCGAGATCGTGATCATTTGGCGCTTGGCGTACTACTCGGGCACCCAGATGCCGTCTGGGGGAGAGTCTCTGATCCGGCGAGCATTGCGGACGGAGGCTGGCACCTGAGCGACATTGGAGACGTGAGCTGGATTGGAGGCAAGTTGTCGAGTTTGTCTGCTGTGGAGCTCTCTGCCCCGAGAGTCTCGGCGCCCGCGCACATGCAGCGATGCCGTCGCCTCGGCATCGACTATCGGAGTGGTGAGCCGCTCGATATCTTGGGCGAAGGGTGCGTGCCTGCCGAGATTCGCCGTATTCGGGAGGTGTCGCCGGTCGCCATCCGCCTGACGAAGTTTCCCCCACCACCGATACGTCTCCTCTATGCCGCTTTTACGACCACCGGCGGCGGCTCCCGTCCCGCATCGTCGAGTGGGCAGATCAGCATATCGTCTTGTTCCTTGCGCTCTTCGGGGCGCCGATCGTGATCGCACAACGCGCTGTCCGCCCCGCATGGCGAACGCTCCGCGGTCTCGACTAACGACTCGAACATGTGGAGGTTGAGGACTGGGCGACAACGGTCGAGGGAGATTCGTGAGCGCGCCGACTAGGCTGGACGCGTGGCCCATCCTGTGGTGACATGCTTCGCAACGCATGGTTCGGGAAGCTCCGACGAGCGACGGATCGTTGACCTGCTCGCCGAACTGGAACCGGTAGTCCTGCCGTTCGATCAGGTCGACGCGGGT